>NZ_JBFHGK010000100.1:0-1512 GCF_041583155.1 Mariniflexile sp. | reverse complement strand
TGAGGCTTAACCAATAGCCAAATACCGGTTAACACTAAAATAGCAATACATATTATTGTTAAAGTTAATTTTATTAATCTTGGATTTTTCATTTTTCTATTGATATTGATTTAATAATGTGTCTGTTTTTCCGGAGAGTACAATGAGTTCACTGTATTCAACGTTATATTCGTAAAGTGATTTTATTTTCTTTAATTGAATTTCTGATAATTTTAATGTAGCATCTACGACGTCTATTGAAGTTCCTGTACCTTCTTCAAAAGCACGTGTTCGCATGAATGTTAATCGTTCTGCATAGGATTCGTTCGTATCTAAACTTTCATATTGCTCTAACTCCTTTTGCATGGTATTAAACAGCTTTTCAGTATAGGTAGTCAAATCCAGTTTTGCTTGCTTTTCAATGGCTTCAACTTGATTGATTTTGAATTTGGAAGCTTTGATTTTATGTTCTGTTTGAAAGCCATTAAATATTTCCCATTTCGCACCAATTCCAACCATCCATTTGGTGTTTTCTGCCAAGGGTAAATTCTCTGTATAAGGAATATAATTACTAAAAAAGCCGATACTTGGGTACAAATGACTTTTTTCTAGCTTTACGCCGATTTCTGCCAA
The DNA here is from genome assembly GCF_041583155.1 of Mariniflexile sp. Lineage (GTDB taxonomy): Bacteria > Bacteroidota > Bacteroidia > Flavobacteriales > Flavobacteriaceae > Mariniflexile. The sequence goes on along the minus strand of NZ_JBFHGK010000100.1, from coordinate 900 downwards.
TTCATGATTTTTTTCTATTGTTTTTAGTTGGGTATTGCCGGTTAATACGTCGGATTTAAAATCTTCAAATGAATTGATAATAGTGGGTTTATTAAAGTTTGTAGAAATTTGAGATATATTAGTAATTCCAATGGTATTTTCTAAAGCAGTAGTGGCTAATGCAACATCTTTTTGTGCAGCTTTAAGTTCTGTTTCGGCATTTGATAAGGCAACTTTGGCATTTAGTGTTTCTACCTCTGGAATGATACCGTTTTCATAAAATTTTGTGGCTTGATTGTAATGCAGCAGTACGGTTTCATACACCAGTTGTCTTACGTTTTCTAATTCTTTGGCAAGTTTTAATTTAAAATAATAATCGATGAGTTTTATAGTAAGTTCGTCTTCTGTTAATTGAGATGCGTTTTTAGCTAAATCAACCTTTATTTTTGTGGCTTTATTGTAGTTGTTTATTTGACCACCTGAAAATAGCGGCATTGAAAGTTCTACCACGCCAAAACTTAAGTCTTTTTCTTGAAGTGTAAAATTCCAATCACCTAAAACCGATGCTGGATCTGAAATACTTAATAAACCTCCAACCATGTTTCTGGTGGAATTTAAATCCATCGTAATATCATTTTCTAGGCTCAAGTACGTAGCAGAAGCGCTAAGAGTTGGATATCGTAATCCCTTCGCTGCTTTTTGTTCTTCCTGCTTTTCACTAACTTCAAAAAGGGAGGCTTTAATATGGCCGTTATTTTGAAGCATGATATTATGTGCGTCTTGTAACGTTATTTCTTGGGCACTAAGTATGTTTATAGCGAGGAATAAAATGACAATGATTAAATTACTTTTTGATGTTGAAATGTGTGAATTATAAAGAGTCATGCTTATTTACTTTTTAGGATTTTCATAATATTCTGT
>NZ_JBFHGK010000099.1:0-3394 GCF_041583155.1 Mariniflexile sp. | reverse complement strand
TCAATTGATTTGTGTTAATAGTCCCTGCACGTCCATTTAACCAATGTCCAGTATCATAATTAACAGCATCTACCCATATATCCGATCTAGTCCAAAAATCGCCGCGTGCATCCCACGCCCACGCAATCATATCATCAACGTTAATCATGGTGTCTCCAAATAAACTCCAATAATTAATCATACACTCGAAATAGGCGCGTTGAATTAAAACATCTGGATTGGAATTACTAAAGTGAGGTGCTAAGCTTTCGGATGATTTAGGATCTAAAAAAACATTGGGTTGGTTTGTTCCTTTGTTTATCGCCCCGCAACCAAATTCACTAAACGCAATTTGTTTAGCTTCGGGTGTCCAATTAGTAGGAGTTGTTTTTGGAATTCCTCCTGGTCTATCGTAGTGTTTGTTTTTCCACCAGTTTCTAATATCTTTTTGTCGGTAAATCCAGTGTTTCCCTTCTAATCCATCTTCAATGATGGTTCTTATCTGTTGTTCCCTATCACTTTCTGAAGCATAATAGTAATGAAAGTATTCACCGCCCTCTATTTGCCCCATTAAATAATTGTAATCGTATATGTTTTTACCTCTAGGAAAGGAATTGGTAGCAAAAACACCATCAACATTATATTTACTTATCAATCCAGCGCCAAAATCCTCATGAGTTTCACTATCTCTCCAATCGCTTAGCGGTAAGTAGTTGTCTATACTCACTTTGGCTATGTTTGGATTAGACCAAAGTTTATCCATATTGAAATAAACATCTCCGCTGCCATCATTAGGTTTATGCGAGTGATATTCGCTCCAATCTGCCGCATACCCAATTTTCACATTGGATAACCCATTAGCGTTAAAAACAGCTTTTACATCGTCGGCTAACTGAGATAGTTTTTCTACAGCTGGATAAACCGCATTTTGAACGCTTGAAGCTGTGGATCGTGTTTGTGTTAACCCCCTTAATTCACTGCCTATGTAAAAAGTGCTTAGTTTTAATTTCTCGGCTTCTGTTAATTGCTTAGAAGCTAAAACATATAACCATGCGTAATGCAATATCATTCTGCGGTAGGTGTAATCGCTTAAATTCCCTGTAAACAAAACCTTATCGTTTACCTCGTCTAAAGAGAAATCTGATGACGATATTGTTCCGAAAAAGGTATTTATATCTGTTTCTGCTAAAGGTGTTTTATCGTTAGGCGAGTACATTCTGCCACGCCAAGGAAATACAGGTTGTCCCATAGTGTTATCTTCAGGGATATCCATTAATAAAAAAGGGTAAAAAGCTACGTTCTGCTGGTGTACTTTAATAGCGTAGACTATAGATTGTAACACGCCGTAATCTGTAGGTGTGCCACCAAAATTCACTACACCTTCGGTTATACTCACGTAATCTGCACTTGCACGATTGATTCCACTAACTAACCAGTCGTAATTAACATAACTGCTTTCACTGGCATTAAATTTTTTATAAGGATGCTCAAAAACATCATAATTATTTTTTGCTTTCGGCTGTATTTTACATTCACCAATCCTTAAATCTGAACCAAACCAACTTACTACTAAATTAATTGTTTTATTGTTTGGAAGATTTTTTGCTAAGCTTTGCATGCTCACCTCAAAATCGGTTAAATCGGTACTGAAATTTTTATTAAGAGTGTAAGGGTCTCCCGCATTTGGCACCGTTATTTCTGTAGTAGAATAAACACCTTCTCCACTGGATGGAACTAAATTAATAGATTTTATTTGCGATTCGAGTCCTTCTAGGGTTTCGGTTTGTTTTTGTATTTGGGTTGAAATACACTTTAGTTCTTCAATAGCCTTCTTTTTTCTGTTTATTTCATAAGCCGTTTGATAATACTTAGAGTCTACACCTTCTAGTTTTGCTACTTTATCTGGATGATCTTCTTTATCGGGGATATTTAATGGAAATACGCTCATTTTTTAAATAGATATTAAATTGTTAGGCTGTTCTGTTGGTATAAGGAAGTCTATAAAACTGGAGACATCATTAATTTCTAATAAACCAATAGGGAATATAGACACTGTTTTAAAGGTTATGGTTGTTTTAACTTCATCGGAAGCGTAGGTCACTTCTAGTGGTTTGTTTTGGAAATAATCATTTCGGCCCATAACAATAGATTGTCCGTTGGATAATTCTATTCTAACAAATTTGGTCGATTTAATTTTTTCTATTCTATCGGTTCGCAGGCTATCGGTATTAGCAAAAGAGACTTTTAATTGTTGCTCGTAACTTGATCCTGCTCTAGATGTTTTTTCCTTATCGGAAAAAGACACTGTTTTTAAACCAATGTGCAATGGTTTCCAAGTGTATTGGTTTCCTAATGAATTATAAAAATTTTGATGTTCTGCTCCAGATAAAGCCGTTAACGAGCCGTTGAAGTCTAAATAGACTTTACATATAAAAGGCGCTCCTACAACTTTACTAAGAATAGACATGTTATTTTTTTTGTAAAGATGACAGAAAGCGTTTCAATTTTTAAGACATGAAATTATTTTGAAAAGTTTAAGGATCGGTTACTTGTTTTACTCTGAAAACGGTATAAAGGCGTACGTTCTTTAATTTCTCTATTGTATAAACTTCTCATGGAGGCTACCCGAAAGCCATGTTCTTCCAGATCGTATTCTGCCATAAAATCTAAGATTACTTTTTCTACTTTTAAATGTGGCGCGTATTTTAAAGCGGTGTAAACTGTGGTAACAAAGCTGTAACGAAAAAGGTCTTCGAAAATATCATTAATATCTGATGCCACATGCTCGGGAACTTTTAAAAAGGAATTGGTACCGTTAACGGTTTGGTAAATTTCGGCAGTAGCTTTATTGGATACTTTATTGGCTACCGAAAAATAAATATAAAATTTTTGAGGTTTTACGGGATGCTCGCATTTCTCCAGTGCTATGCGTATCATTTTTCCCAATGATGAGTTGATCACTATTTTACAGGCTTTTACTCTGCTTTTTAAATAGTGCGCATCGGTATCTGCCTTAAATTCTTTATAAAAGAATGGTATTAAATGCGGACGAACTTTAATAGGTACAATACTTTGGGACATTCACCAGGGATTAATATTTCAAAAATTGACGTAAAATAGTTTTTTGATACTCAAATATATAAAAAAATACCTATAAGTATTAATATATACTTATAGGTATTAATTTTTGGTAAAAAAAGAGTGCTTATTTTAAAATTAGGAAGAACATTTGATAACAGTTAATAAGAATCATAAAAAAAACGATTCTTATTTTGGTGTTATGTGCAATAAAAAATGCTTAACTAATAGCATTCTTGCAACGGCAATTTCTTTCCAGAGTTTCCGTCTTTACAATCGCCCAAGCAATCACATATTCCGTCATTTAACCAATAATGTATTTCAGTTGCTACACCAT
>NZ_JBFHGK010000098.1:0-3625 GCF_041583155.1 Mariniflexile sp. | reverse complement strand
CTAATTCTTCTGCACTGAAATGAACTGGCTTATCTCCTCCGTATAATACGCAAGGAACCTGACCAGCATTACGTAAGGCTTTTGTTGCTTTTTTGCCCACGCTTTCTCTTTGAGATCCGTTGATTGTAATTGATTTCATTTTTGTTTATATATAAATTTAATTAATACTCTTTTTTATGCCTTTCTTATAAAAGAAAGGTGGCCTACATTACAAATTTTGAACTGATAGATTTGTTATTATGCACTTTTTCCATAACCTCGGCAAATAAATCGGCACAACTAAGTACTCTAATTTTATCACTTAAAGGTTTAACTGGTATGGAATCGGTTACTATAAGTTCTTCTAATTTTGAATTATTTAAATTATCGTATGCTTTTCCTGACAATACTGGGTGGGTACAAATAGCTCTTACACTTAATGCGCCACGCTCCATCATTAAATCGGCTGCTTTGGTTAGGGTACCTGCGGTATCCACCATATCATCAACAAGTACTACATTTTTACCCGTAACATCACCAATTAATTCCATATGAGAAATAAGATTGGCTTTTGCTCGCTGTTTGTAACATATTACTACATCACTTCCTAATGCTTTTGAATAAGCGTAGGCTCTTTTAGAACCACCCATATCTGGCGAAGCAATAGTTAAGTTATCTAATTTTAAACTTTGTAAGTATGGTAGAAAAATGGTTGAAGCGAATAAATGATCGACAGGTTTTTCAAAAAACCCTTGTATTTGATCGGCATGCAAATCCATGGTGATAATACGTGTTGCGCCTGCAGCCTCTAACATTTTTGCCACTAATTTAGCAGCAATTGGCACTCTAGGTTTATCTTTTCTATCTTGTCTTGCCCATCCAAAATAAGGTAAAACGGCGGTAATGTGTCTTGCTGATGCACGTTTTGCAGCATCAATCATTAACAACATTTCCATTAAATTTTCAGGTCCTGGATTGGTAGATCCTATAATGAAAATTCGTGTTCCTCTGATGGATTCTTCATAGGATGGCTGAAATTCACCATCGCTGTAAGTAGACGTAATTACGTTACCCAATTCGGCCCCAAAAGCTTTAGCTATTTTTTCACCAAGCACTTTGCTTTGTGTACATGCAAAAATTTTAGCTTCGGTAATAACAATTGGCATAGTTAACTTGTTGTTTTATAGCGTAAAAGCACGCCTGATTTTAAACGAGGTGCAAATTTATACATTTATTTTAACCTAAAAAGTATATTGAACACTATTTTTATGATTTTTATTGAAAAAAATATATATTTTTGCAGTCCGATAATGATGCTCAAGTGGCGGAATTGGTAGACGCGCCGGATTCAAAATCCGGTTCTTCGGAGTGCGGGTTCGATTCCCGCCTTGAGTACGAAAATTACTTCAAATTAGCGCAAACCCTTATAAACATTATGTTTATGAGGGTTTTTAATTTTATCTGATTTCGTTTAAATTCAATTTATATCATATAAAAGGAGAGTAATTCGGTGAGTAAATTTAAACAATGATTTACTCACCGAATCAATCATAAAAAGCTGTTAAACAAATATTTATGGGTTGTTGTTAAATTTATTTTTTCTATATTTAACAATCTAAAAAAGTACTCACCTATGCAAAATACATTCTCTATAATTTTCTATCCAAAACAAAGCGATGTTGACAAAGAAGGCAAATCCCCAATATATATGAGGATTACCGTAAACGGCAAACGGTGCGAATTAAGTGTTCAACGGAAAATTGAAATATCGAACTGGAATTTAAAAGCTGGAAAGGTCAAAGGGACCTCTTTGGAAGTGAAGAACCTTAATAGGTTAATGGATACTATCAAGAACAAGGTGTTCAAACATCATCAAGAGCTAATTGAAAAGGACAAGCCAGTAACGGCCATTGCTTTAAAGAATTCCTATTTAGGTATTGGAGAAAAAGAAAAGATGCTGATTGGTATTTTTAAAACCCACAACAACCAAATTGAAAAACTAGTTGGCAAGGAATATGCCCTAAACACCTTAAAAAGATATGAAACCACATTAAATCATATTACCAACTTTTTGGTTTCTTCTTTAAATGTAAATGAAATCCCAATAAAACAAATCAACCATCAATTCTTAACAGACTTTGAGTTTTATTTAAAAAGCGAAAGGAATTGCAACCATAACTCTACAATGAGATATCTAAAAAGTTTAAAAAAGATTGTTGGTATTGCCTTAGCCAATAATTGGATAGACAAAGATCCATTTAGAAATTACAAAACCCAATCAAAAGAAACAGAGCGAGAGTTTTTGAGTGAGGCTGAAATCCAATCTATGATAAATAAAAAATTAAAAATGATAAGATTGGATCAAGTAAGAGATATTTTTATTTTTTGTTGTTATACTGGTTTGGCATATTCAGATGTAAACAAATTAACAAACAACAATCTGATAAAGGGCATAGATGGCGAAATGTGGATTAAATTCAACCGAACCAAAACCAACACAAAAAGCAACATCCCATTACTTCCAACGCCTTTATTAATAATAGAAAAATACAAACCTGAACATGAAGATTCAAGTTCCTACAGACTGCTTCCCGTTTTAAGCAATCAAAAAATGAACGCTTACCTCAAAGAAATTGCAGATTTATGTGGGATCAATAAAAACCTGACTTTCCATTTGGCCAGACATACTTTTGCTACCACTGTTACTTTATCCAATGGAGTTCCCATTGAGTCCGTTAGTAAAATGCTTGGACATAAATCCTTAAAAACTACCCAACATTATGCTAAAATTTTGGATAGAAAAGTAAGTGATGACATGAAAGTCCTAAGAAATAAATTTGAAAGCGAAGAGAACGTTTATAATGATGTTAGCCAATACAGTCTGTAAATATCACTAGTTTTCGGCAAATTTATTCCAATTTAGTTATAAAACAAGGCAGCACCTTTAGGGGTGCTGCCTTATCTTGGATATCAAGTTAAGTACACTATTTTAAACACAAAACTTTTACTTCTTTATAAACTTATGAGTTTCGGTTGTTTGATTTCCCTTTAACGAGATTATATAAATCCCTTTTGAAAGATGGTTAATATCAATATCCAACTTATCAAGATTGTCTTTTAACTGTCCGCTCATGGTTGCCCTTCCACTAATATCATAAATTACATAATTATTGAATTTAGAGATAGGCAAAACAACGGCTATCTTACTGGAGCTTGGATTGGGATAAATACTAACCTTGGTGTTTTCTAAGTTTTGTTCTATCGAAAGCACCTCTTTACCTCCCGCCATTTTGCCGCTGCTCGCACATGATAATTCTACGGCATCGGGTCCAGTCACTTCCATATAATCAATATTGCCCAATCCTGAACTTGTGGTTGCCTCCAATCTTACTGTTTTTACTCCCAGGGGTAAATTCACAGTTGTAGAAACCGTAGTCCAAGAAGTCCAAATTCCTGTTGAGTTAAAAGCTATATTGCTTGCTACAACCGATCCGTTTACAATCAAATTACCTGGTCTATTGGAAGTACTTGCATACCTCCAATTGAACGTATAATTTCCTGCTGAACCACCTATTTTCCATTCCACTCCCTGTCCAGTTGCATTGGCCGTATTGGCAAAACCAGATCCAGTAAATCCAACATTATT
>NZ_JBFHGK010000097.1:0-3938 GCF_041583155.1 Mariniflexile sp. | reverse complement strand
TGTTCTTAACTAAGTCAAAATGGTTAATCAAAAATTCTGGAAGAATAAGTTTTAATAAGTCTAGGTAATTGTCCAAGGTGCTCTTTTTTTACAAAAATCGTAATCTTATTTTAATTCACACACAACTTTTAGGATTGATCCCACAATTTGGCACACAAAAAAGATTTTTCAACCCCAAAAATATATATTGCTAATGGCGATTTGTCCAAAAGGTGGTATGTATATTTTACTTTTCGTGACCCCAACTCTGGGAAATTAAAACGGATGAAAAATATTTATGGGAATGTAAATACCTATAAAACCAAAGAAGAACGGATGACTCTTTTGTCATTGTACCGGAGACGCTTACTTCTTTTACTAAAAGAAGGTTATAATCCCTATTTAAATAACACCGAACTTTACCAGACTAAAACCAATCCTAAACCAGAAGAAAAGGCTCCTATAAAATTAGTAGAAGCTCCCTCTGGTAAAATTCCTCCTGTTGTTACTCCTGAAAATGATTCGCCTTTAACGGACACGCAAAATGAAGAAAACACTACTGATAAACTATCCTTAAGAGAAGGGTTTGATTTTAGCTTAAATCTGAAAGCAAAAACGGTAAGCGAACGGACGTTGCAAGATTACCAATATGCATCCAACGCCGTTGTGAAATGGATTGATGAAAATAATCCTGAAATAAAAACCATCGATCAGTTTTCTAAAAAAATAGCACTCGGATTTTTAAATGCCGTTTTACTAAATTCAAGTGCCAGAAGTAGAAATAATTATCGGCTAAGTTTAAGCAGTTTATTGCAAACTTTAGAGGACAACGAAATTATTGTTTCAAACCCGATGAAGAAGATTGCCAATTTAAAATCGATACCCAAAAGAAACAAGACTTATAGCACCGAAGATCAAGAAAAAATATTTGCTTACTTAAAGGTTGAAGACCCTATCCTACTGCTTTATATTCAATTTATTTCTTATAATTTTTTACGCCCTATTGAAGCTTGTAGATTAAAAATTAAGGACTTTAACTTAACCAATAACACCATACAGTTTAAAGCTAAAAATAGTCCACTAAAAACAAAGCTTATACCTCAAATTTTGCTCAATGAATTACCAGATTTATCTAAACTAAACCCCGAAGCTTTTCTATTTACTCCAGATAAAATAGGTGGTGATTGGAATGCTACGGAAAGTAACAGACGTGACCATTTTTCGAAACGCTTTAAAAAATCGGTTAAAGACCATTTCAATTTAGATAAAAACCAAAACCTATATAGTTTTAGGCATACGTTTATTACTAAATTATACAGATCGTTGGTGGAAAGCTCGTCAGCTTATGCCGCAAAAAGTGAACTTATGGGCATTACAGGACACACAACAATGGATGCACTTGAAAAATATTTACGTGATATTGATGCCGAACTTCCTAAAGATTATTCACATCACTTTTAGCAATGGATACCTCAACAATTATAACGGACAACTTAATTCGGAATTATGTATTTTATTTCCCAACCGAGGCAATTTCACTATTAGAATCAACTGTTCTAAAAGGTGCAATACCATTGGAGGCATGCAATGAATTAGCGTTCTTTGATATCGATAAAAAAGTTTCAACAAATTTTAAAAACTTTAGCATTATCAAATTAGTAAGCAAAAAAGAGATTTTAGATAGAAATCTATTACATCTTTTTGAAGCCAAAAAAAGTTTGGAACATAAGCACTTTATATTCTTACTAAATAAATACAATTTGCATGTTGAAGGTCACGCCTTCGTAACCAGCTGGATGTACAACAATATACATAGGGTTTTTAATAATGTAGAAGAAAGCACCATTAACCTATTTAAGCTTCAACAAGAATATTTTGAAAAACATTTAAGTGAATTACAGGATAATTTTCAAGTTACAAAATCAGAATTTTTGCATCAAAACGAAAGTGTATCAAAACATTTTCAAACACAGTTTTCAAAGCCTGATTTTAAAATTGATGTACCTGAATTCCCTAAAAATAATTCGCTTTTAAAACCAATAGCTAAAACTACCAAAAAGAAAAAGGTAGTTCTAAGCAACGAGGAGGTAGATCGTTTTCTATTAACTACGGTTTTTAATGTAGACTTGTAATTATTAGTTAAATTTTTTTATTATCGTTGCAAAAAGTGAGTTTTCATTTAATTTAGCGTCAAACAAACGTTTGTTTGACGCTAAATGGAAGAAAAAAAATATTATACCTGTGATTATTGTTATACTGAATTTGCACCAAAACGCAGACGTGTACAAAAATTTTGTAGCAATACCTGTCGCTCTAAAGCCCATCATGCTAAAAAAAATAGCATCAAACAACTAACAGAAACGACAAAAGAAGTTAGTGTTTTTAAAGTACCCGACGTACCCCCTATTCCCATAAAAAACAAGGTAGAAGCTATGAGTGTAGCTGGAATGGGAAATGCAACCGCAGGCACATTAATTGCTGATGGTATAAAAGCCGTTTTTACATCAGCGGAAAACAAACCTGCTACTAAAGGGGATTTAAAAAATCTAACAGAAAAATTAGTTAAACGCTATCATCCTATTAAAAACATGCAACGACAACCCAACGGTGCATTACCTTATTATGATATTGAAACTGGAAACGTTGTTTATTCGTTAATAGCTTTATAAATTAAATATTTTGACACTAATTTAAATAAATTGTTAATCTTTATTACATAACCAACTTGCAAAAAACGGCAAGACAATACCACCCTTGGCGGCAAAAAGTGAGCATAGTTAAATTATCAATAACTCATTGTATTGCATTAGTTTAAATCCGTAAATGATCTGGTTCAAATTTACAGCTTTTAATGGTTCTCATCATCCGTTGTAAAAAACGGTTAAAGTAAACCAGTGAAAACGGAAAAGTTTGAACCTCTTAAAAACTCTTCTTACCTAAGCTATAAAAGGGTTTATATGAATTATTACTATGCTCACTTTAATCCGCCGCAGGTAGCTCACCTTGACCGCCCCATCCACATTAACATGCCAATCTCTCTATTATTTTTCTCAGAATATTCATACAGATTCATTGAACCTACAATAAGTAAATCACCATTATAGTAACATTTACAATGTACATTTGGGTGATGTAACAGGTTTATGTTTTTAAGAGCTAGTAGTTTATTTTTTTCTAGGTCCGATAATTTATTCTCTCTATAAACTAGCGTAATTTCTACACCATTATTATCTGCTATTTTTAAAGCGTTTAAGACGTTTTCTGATGCTTGAATGTATGGTACAATTAATATTAATTCTTCTTTACTTTCTTCAATTAATTTAGGTATCCAGTAGTTAAATTTGGGGGTATTTAAAATAATGCCATTTTTTAATTCTATATTTTCTTTTTTAAGTATTAATTTTTTTTGATGACTTTATATTAGTTACCCCACCATCCCATTTACAAACACCTCAACAAATTCTTTCATTTTTTGGAGTATCCTTTCACCAATTTCTCGAGCTTTTAAAATACTTGGTCTATTGTCTAAGCATTTAAAAACATCGTCTTTAATGGGTTCTTGACCACTATAAATGTAAGCATCTATTAATGATTTAAACTGTGCTTTATCCAGGTTCTCTTCCTCACAAAGCTTCCCTAATGCCAGTACTTTTTGGTCTTGCCAGTAGGTTTCAAATTCATCTTGAATGGTATCCAAATCTGTAATGTGTGGTAAGTTTTCTTCAATGAATTTTTCAATAAGTTCGCGTTTACTTCGCAACATGACATCGCCACCAAGCAAATCGATGATGGCTTTTTTCTGTGCTTTGGCGTCGCTTATTTTCGCTCCTTTTAATTTTGCAAGTAGTTTAATAATGTAGGCAACATTAATTTGGTCGCGATGTATCAATTCCAACTCAAAATCAATATCATCTAGAATAGATGTTTTTTGTTTTTGGGTAGTGCCTTTTACTTTCTCG
>NZ_JBFHGK010000096.1:0-4655 GCF_041583155.1 Mariniflexile sp. | reverse complement strand
TTCGGCCGAAGCATTCAATGCAAAAATTAAAGCCTTTAGGGCACAGTTTAGAGGTGTTAAAAATGTAGAATTCTTTCTTTACAGATTAATTACAATTTTTGCATAAACACAACAATTGAGATTGATCCCACTTTATCTTAAAATGAGCTCGGGAATAGCAGGGTACCTTGCCTTAACGGCATGGGACGTTATAAGCTTCCGCTCATTTCGTAAATCTTGATAGCTCTTGAAAAGACCACTATTGACCACTTCCAAATAATTATTAAGGAGTCTGGTGTTTTGATTTGTTCCCCGTGCCCTGCCTTTATAGGCATCCCAATCCGATACTGGAACTTTACGTTTTAAACTTAATGTGGATCGCTTGCCATTTACAGTGATTCTTGCATAAATGGAGGCTTGGTTGTCTTTTGTTCTTGCTAAATCTGCCCAGAACAAAATACTAAACGTGCTTGTTGTTTTCATGTTTTCGTCTTTTGTTAATGTTGAAATTATTTCCAGACGAAAGTCAAATCACTTTAAAGATACATTTATTTGCCCAACATATTGCTGGATTTTAACAATTCGTCAACAAATTTTTTAAATTATTTTTGTTATCCGATTTGTTGACTTTTTTAACGGGATTATTTGTTTTTATTTGATACCCCTAAAAATGCAAAAACCTGCAAATCATACGATTAACAGGTTTTTGATGTTGATTGATATACTATTTTGTCGGGGTGGCAGGATTAATTAAATAACTACAAACCCCTATTTTCACTGCTGTTTTGCGGTTTTTATCTTTTTGTGTTCACCTAATTGTACACTAAAGTTAAAATGAACTATTTAAAGGCAAATTGTATTTGTATTTCATACAAGATACAAATTATATTAATAAAAGATTTATTCTAACATGTACATAAATACTTTTTCCAAAAAAAATGATACTCAATTGTAATTCTTAATGATTTGATAACATTCAAGTTTAGTAAGAATAGATTAATAATACATTAAATTCGTCTAAATAGAATTAAGGATATATGAAGTGTAAATTTAATTAAATAACCATTTAAAAACTTACGGCTTTCCCGTAATTAATAATGTTAAATTCTGTCTTTTTTAACAAAAAATAAGCAACAGTAAGTATTTTATATTTTGTTATTCTTCCTACATTTACTTCAGTAATTTAAAACCTCAAAAAACATGAAAAACTTACTTTTACTATTTGTTCTTTTTTTAACATTAAGTTGTTGCAAAAATGATGATGACAACACTACAAACCCTATAGACCAACTTCCAGCAGCAACCCAAACAGGTGAACAAACATTTGGCTGCTTAATAAATGGCGAAGCTTTTTTACCTGACACTTTTGGAAGTGGAAGACCTAATGCTTTTTACCAATTGTCTGGGGGTAAATATACATTGGTTATATCTGCTAGTAGAGGAGGAGGAGAAAATGAATTTATTGTGCTCCAAGGTGTTGATGTTGACCCTATAACAGAACAAGCGTATCAACTTAAATCAGAATTGAGTGGTAATTATTCAGCAATTATATTAAAGGAGGGGGAGATATCGGCACAATTACTGTAACAACTAGTAATGAACTTCCTGGAATTATAACCATTACAAATTTTAATCAGGAAAATTTTATCATATCAGGAACTTTCGAGTTTACGGTTTTAGATGATGATGATAACGAAATTAAGATTACTGACGGTCGCTTTGACCTTAAATACACCAATTAAAATAATAAGCCTATGCCATGAAATACGCCTAAAAAAGAAAGACCATCTACTAGGTAGGCAGCCTTTCAAAAACAACTAAACAATATCTCACAATCATTTAATTTAAAAACAAAATTATGAAGAATTTTACATTACTGCTATGTATTTTTATTATTACTCACTTTGCATTAGCACAAACTGAAACCAATACATCATTTGCTAGCCAAATGAATACTATGTTTTCTCCTTTAGATAAAAATAACGTACCACAAGGTATTTTGTTAGATTACGGAATGGAGTTTACCAATGTGCCAGCTTTTAATGGCACACTTACAGATAGTACTTATACCAACTTAACTGCATTTAAACAAATTTATAACACATTGTTAAGTAGCAGGATTAGAGATGTAACTACGGGGTTTGTAACACCACAAACCTTTGATACTAACCTTAAATATAGCCGAACAACAAATGTTATTACCTTAGGAGGCTTATATTTTAAATATGCCACCTTCATAGATAATGCCACGGTAAACGGAAAATTAACCTATAGTGGTGGCAAGTTTTATGATAAATATACAAATGGGGTATGGCAAAACCCATATCAAGAACGTAAAACGTTTGTTTTGGCAGCAACCGAAAAAATACATAAAGGGTTTAATATACAAGTAAAGCTACCTTCAAGCATTTTTTACTCAAACGTATTAAGTGAAGTACAAAGTATTGAAATAGATTTTGGTAACGGGCAAGGTTATGTAACCGTACCATTTAATCAAATAGTTAATGTAAGTTACACAAGTGAAGGCGTAAAAACTTGGACGTATAAATTAAACTTAACAAGCAGTGCTAGTTTATACAGTAGGTCTAGAATAAAAATAGAAGAAGGTTTAACAACTATACCATGGAGTGAAAGACATGGTAATCAAAATTAAATAATATGAAAAATATAATTTTAGCACTAACAGCACTATTAATATTTAATTGCTGTGATAAAAAAGATGATGAACCCAAAAACCCTATAGACCAATTACCACCTGCAACCCAAATAGGTGCAAATACTGCGGGGTGTTTGGTTAATGGTGAAGCCATATTTCCAAAAGGTTCTGGTTTAATTTTTCAAATATTTTATACCAATGGTTTAAATTTCGGTCTATTTATAGCAAATGAAAAAGCAAATAATGATAGAATTATTAATCTGGCTTCTTTAAATGAGTCTCTTCAAGTAGGACAAACTTATCAACTTAAAGAATATGCGGAAAATTCCAAGTATGGAGAATATGTAATTCGAGATTTTCCAATTAGTGAAACACAATATCAAACGACAGCAACTGTAACAGGAGAGCTAAAAATAACGCATCATGATTTTAATAACGCCATAATAAGTGGTACGTTTTGGTTTGATGCAATCGATTCTGAGGGTAACATAGTAGAAGTGAGAGAAGGTCGATTTGATGGAGAGTATTAATAATAACTATAAATTCAAAAAATAATGAAAACATATATATTAACATTTTTTATACTTTTTACAACGTTAGTTTGTAAAAGCCAATGCACCACTGCAGACCCTTGTTTTTATGAAAACATTACTGCTACAACCGCTTATTTAGGACAGTATGGTACCGTAAAAATAACCGTTGATGATGCTAATGATGATGATGAAATTACCAATCCTTTAATTGTAGTAGAAGGGTTTGATGTGGGAGTGATAATAGAACCTGAAAAAAAATACGGAAGCTATGACTATAGTAATTTTAGAAGTTATGTTCAATCTTCAAATAGCAACAGTTTACAAAATCTTATTTATAATTCTGGTAAAGACTACGACATCATTTACGTAGATTGGAACAACGGTGTAGATTATTTACAGCGTAATGCATATGGACTTGCAACAAAAAGTAGGACAATTTTTTTTAAGACCTATGCTACATTTTTAAATTGATAAAATTCTTGTTCTACTTCATAGGGAGTTTTATACCCTAAAAAAGAATGTAAACGTTTCCTATTGTACCATATTTCGATGTACTCAAAAACTGCGGTTTTAGCCTGCTCTATAGTTTTAAAATCATCATTATAAATAAGTTCTACCTTTAATGTTTTAAAGAAGGATTCAGCCACGGCATTGTCCCAACAATTTCCCTTTCTACTCATAGATTGGGTTACCAAAGGGTTGGATTTAATAAATGTTCTAAATGTTTTTGAGGCGTATTGTATCCCTCGATCTGAGTGAAATATTAAATCCATATTTATAGTACGCTTGCTTACAGCCATTTTCCAGGCAGGAATTATTGTTTGATTGGTGTATAAACTTGTGCTTAATGACCAACCTATTACCTGCCTATCAAATAAATCAATAATTGTGGTAAGGTATAACCAACCTTGATTGGTTTGAATATAGGTAATATCGCTAACCCAAGCTTCATTTAATCTACAGGGAGTAAAGTTTCTGTTCAATAAATTTCTGCAAACTGGATAACTGTGATTGGAATCAGTGGTAGCTTTGAATTTTCTTTTGTGTTTGCTTGCCCAATTGTTCATCCTCATAATTTTAGCTACTCTGCATCTAGATATACAGTAGCCTTTACGTTTAAGTTTTTCAGCTATTCGTGTAGAGCCATATCGTTTTTTGCTATGGTCAAATTCCTTTTTAATCAAATCCGTAAATAGGCTAAGCTCCAATCTTCGTTTTGATGGTCCAGCCGTATACCACCTGTAAAAACTGCTCCTACTTACTTTAAAAACTTTGCACATCTTCTCGATGGGGTATAGATGCCTGTAGCTGGCTATAAATCCATAGATTTGCCATCGTTCTTGGAGAAGATGTGCACGGCCTTTTTTAGTATTTCAAGTTCAAGTTCCTTTTCTTTAAGGACTTTACGTAGTCTTTTAACCTCTAACGTATCATCAGGTATTGCTTTTTCTGGCTTGGGAGATATTGTTGTTTTGGCTGCCTTGCGC
>NZ_JBFHGK010000095.1:0-4749 GCF_041583155.1 Mariniflexile sp. | reverse complement strand
ATATTAAGATTGTTAAAGTTCTTTTCATATAGGGCAAAGCTGTTTTTTTAATTGAATTTTTAAAAAATAAAGTTAGTGATATTTTTTAAACTTTTTAATTTATCATATTTACTTTCTTGCTGGTAAAATTTTTATATGTATTATTTATCTTTCATTAATATTATTTCAGCACACTAATCTTACAAAATAATATTTTGTTTTACATTACAACGAATAAATTTGTATTATATCGATGTTTATTCGTAATATTACACAGCGATTTTTTACAGTTGCTAGTCTCTCACAACAAAATAAACGCCCTAAATAAAATTTTAAATGAGAAGATTTTTACCCCTCAGTTTTTTTCAAATTGCATTTGTATGTGTTTTTTTGCTTGCATCTTATGTTGGTAATACACAAGATATACAAGTTAAAATTTTAGGAAGCATCGACACCATAGACCCTCTTGAAACAGTGTCTATTACTGCAGGTAATTCTATTTCTTTTAGAATTACTAATACTAGAATAAATGATTGCGATAAAGTAAAAATTGAAGATATTAGAATTTCAAATACTACCGATTTTTCTATTTCAACAGACAAAATACCTACAAATGTAGATACCGAAAGTTGCAAAGGAAAAACCAAATATGTAGATTTTACCATAACTAATAAAAGTGGTGATTGTGAGGCTAGTACCAGAATATTTATAGAGGTAAAGCAGGAGCCTGATCCTTTTGAATTCACCTTTTCGGTGGGGGGTAATCCTGCAATTAATGTTTATGGAGGAAGTCCTTCTGCTGATGTTATTAATGGTTCAACCACTACTACAGCCGCTAATGGTACCTATTACGGAGTAGTCGATGAAGGTGCAATGGTTACACGAGATTTTATAATCGCTAATACCGGAAGTTGTCCGGTAGATATTACAGGGGTTACTAGTTCTTCAACTAAATATACTTATACAAGTTTGCCAGCAAGTATAAATTCGGGCTCTTACGCCATATTATCTGTTACGTTTACCGGTCTAATCGATGGTACAGGAACCACTTCAACCATTAGCATAGAACATACTACTGATCAAACGTTTACTTTTGATGTAAGTGCAGATATGTTTGATTATGAAATTCCCGGTCCAGGAGGTATTACAGCCGATTTTAGAATTTGGTTAAAATCTACTCGTGGCATTACTAAAGATGATAGCAATAATGTTACACGTTGGGCTGATATTGGAACCAATCCTAAAGATGCTGAGGCTATTTCAGGTAAAGAACCTACATATTTAGATACTCCTGAAGCCAACATAAATTATAATCCAGTTGTTAAGTTTGTAAATGATACCGACAACGAACAATACATGTATAATGATGATGCCAATTTAAGTGGATTTTATAGTGCCGATATTTTTATTGTGATTATTCCAGATGCCACCATGACCAATGCTTCCACTAGAAATACCATTTTTGGTGGTGTAGATTCAGACACAGCTGGCGATGTTACAGGTATTGGTTTTGGAGATTATTCGTCTGGTTTTACCAATGAAACGTTGTCTTATAATCAGGATGTTGTTGGTGCCACCTTTAATGGTGCAGCAGAATTAAATTCAACGTATTCTAAAGCAGGAATTATTAATGTTCGGAATAATACAGAAGCAGCTCCAACGCATCAGGAAATTTTATATAATTCTTATCCGCTTACTACATCAAGTGAACAAAATTCATTCGCAAATTTAGATGGTAATAAGTATTGGATTGGAAAAAATAGAGATGGAGTTGGTAATTTGAATGGCAGAATAGCTGAAATCTTTACATTCAGAACCAGAGTAGCAGATTCTGCAAGACAAAAAATAGAATCATATTTAGCTATAAAATACGGTGTTACTTTAGGGGGATCAACAGAAGCTCAAAAGAATTATATAAATTCTTTTGATAATGAAGTTTGGAATGTATTAGATAACAATGGTTATAATTATGATGTTGCAGGAATTGGTAGAGATGATAATTCCGATTTAAATCAAAAACAATCGAAATCTGTAAATTCGCCAAATGCAGTCACAATTGGTTTAGGAGGCATCTATGGAACTAATAGCCAAAACTTAAATGAATTTGAAAAAGATGGTGATTTTTTAGTTTGGGGAAATAATAATGGAGCTCTTACAGGTACATCTGTTAATACAATAGCTATAGGTTCTGGATTAAATATCGACATAACTAGAATGGATAGGAAATGGAAAATAGTTGAATCAGAAGAATTTGAAGGTGCTGATGTGCAAACTGTGTTTGTTGGAATTCCCAAATCTGCGTTTAGTGGCTTATCTCTTGATACTAATGAAGAAGAAGAATTTATAGAAGAATATGTATTAATAGTTGCCAACGATCCTGCTTTCACAGATGCAAATATTATTGATGTTCTTCCATTAAAGTTAGATAAGGAGAGTGAAGTTTATAAGACTTGGTATGATTTTCATGAAACTCAATATTTTTCATTTGGAAAGGCATCTAAAGTATCTCGAAATAGTTCAATAACTATAGATGAAAATACGCATTTAGTAGGCGAGTATTTACTAGATTTAAATCCCAATTCGTTTACAGTGTCTGCATGGATAAAAAGTGCAGCAAGTACCACCAATCCAAGAACCATAATAGCCAAAGGAGATAAATTACAAATGCGTTTAAATACCTCTAGCCAGGTTGAGGTTTGGATAGATGATGTCAGTGGGGCAAAAATAACGTCTAACATGGCGATAACTGATGGGAACTGGCATCAGGTTTCCTTTGTTTACAACAGCGGTACTATTTTTCTTTATATCGATGGCGTATTGGATAAATCTGAACAAAATATTGAAGCGCCAACACCTAATTTCAACTATTTGTCAATAGGTTCATTGTATATAGACAAGGATGCGGTAAGTAATCGTAATCCATTATTGGGCGAAATAGATGAAGTTTATATTTGGAATCAGGCATTGACAGAGCGGCAGGTGCGATATCTTATGAATCAGGAAGTGGAGCGGTTCGACGTTAGCAGTACAGATTATGTAAGTGGTAAAGTAATTCCAGGCGCTACTTTAAGCAACGAAATAGTTTCCATACCTTGGAGTACACTTTCAGTTTATTATGATTTTAATTCGTTTTGTGGTACCGCAGTAGAAGGTTTGACAGATGCAAGAAACTGTTTACGATTAAATTATTTAGTGCCTAATAAATCGATTGTAGATGAGCAAACAGCACCATTACCTTATCTTTCTGCCGTCGATGGTGTCTGGGATGCGCCTGCAACATGGAGTAATAGTGCAGACCAAGCCATACCAAATTCAATTGGTTTAGATGGAATAACTGAAATAGATTGGAACATCGTACAGATTTCAAATAATATTTTAGGAAATAGAGATATTACACTATTAGGTTTAATTCAAACTAAAGATACCTTAAGAATTATGGATCCTGTCGTAACGTCACCTGTAGAAAACAATGCAGGAAAAGAACTTACTATTACCCATTATTTAGAATTAGATGGTGTTATAGATTTGGTTGGCGAATCCCAATTAATTCAAACAGAAGGTAGTATTCTAGATGCCGATAGTGGTGGGTTTATTGAAAAAGATCAGCAAGGTACTGCAAACGGGTTTAATTATAATTACTGGTCGTCTTCTGTAGGTCCAATTGCTGGCGATACATCCGAAAGAGGGACTGGAGTTGCCAGTACCAATGCCAGTAATACAATAGAAGGCTTTCTATACGATGGAACAAAATCTTCATCGGTTAAATCTATGGCTTTTGAAAGTGTTGGATATAATTTTACACCACCACTAATGGGTCCTCCAGGGTTATTAAAAATATTTACTTATTGGTTATATAAATTTAATGGTCCTGCGGATGATTATAATGCTTGGGTGAAGATAAATGAAACCTCAAGTTTGCTGCCAGGAGAAGGTTTTACCATGAAAGGGACAGCGGGTTCAGTTCCAATTTCAGATAAACAAAATTATGTGTTTAAAGGCTTACCGTATAATGGCGATATTACGCTTGCGTTGGATAAAACTGCGGGCGATGTAGAGCGTTTAATAGGTAACCCATACCCATCGGCCATTGATGCAGAAGAATTTATATTAGACAATATTAGTGTAACTGAAGGTGGTAATAATTCCCAAACTGTTATAAATGGCGCACTGTATTTCTGGGATCATTTTGGTGAAGAAAACTCACATTATTTAAAAGATTATGTTGGTGGTTATGCCACTTATAATTTATCCGGTGGTGCTCCGGCCATTTCTAACGATGTTAGAATTAATAACACTTCAGATGGAGGAAGTGCCGCGATAGGTACCAAAGTGCCAGGGCAATATATTCCAGTAAACCAAGGCTTCTTTGTGTCTACAAAATTAGAAACACAGCCAAACGATAATTTAGATACAATTTCTAGTGTTTTGGGAGGAAATATAATATTTAAAAATAGGCAACGTGTTTTTGTTACCGAATTAGAGGAATTTGAAGACGTGCCGGTTTCAGTGTTCATGAAATCTTCAAGTAGTAAAAAATCTAGTGTTACAGAAACTCAAACATCTAAAAAGAAAAAATCTATCATTCGATTGATGTATGATTCTCCAAAGGGTTATCACAGACAAATTGTTCTGGGAGCCAATGAAAAAGCTTCCAACGGATTCGATTTAGGCTATGATGCTTTTATGGTAGATGTGAATGAAGAAGATATGTACTGGTATTTTAATAAAAGCAAGTTTGTTATTCAAGGTGTGGCTAATTTTGATGCGACT
>NZ_JBFHGK010000094.1:0-5143 GCF_041583155.1 Mariniflexile sp. | reverse complement strand
CCTTCTTTTGTGTTTCTTTTGTCGGGGGTTATTGGCAATATATAGTTATGCTTCCCTGTTTTCACTGGAACTTTTATTTGCTGATAACGAATAGTGCCTTGGCGGTTTCGGTTTATATTTTGTCCTTCTAATTGTTCTCCGATACGGACAATTAAAGTATCATTCTTTTTTGCTTCATATTCAAAACTCATATTTGCAAATGCCGCCTTACCAAAATCGATAAAATAAGATGATTTAGAAATTTCTCTTATCAATTTAGGCTTAATAGAATCTATTAGAAAGCTATTAGGGGTTGTAATCGTTTTTGAATTTACGCCAGTTTTAAAAGTCTGATATTTAGAAAATCCTGATGGTTTCTTTTTTGAATCCCAAATTCTTACTTTCCAAAAATAAGTTTCGCCTTGTTTAAGTTCAATTCCTTTGTGTGTAATATTTGAAGAATGATTTCCTTTTACCTTTTTACTATCCCAAACATCACCAATATTTTTATTAATTATTTCTTCTGAAGATGCAACAATTATTTGATAATACAATTGACTTTTTGCCGACTGAGGTACTACCCAGCCATATTCTGGTAAAGTATCCAGAATTAAAACAGTGCTGGTGTTTCTAATAAACTCAACCGTTAAATTATGTGGTGCAGCTGTTTGTACCTCTGCGCTATAATAATCTGTGGTTACGGTTTGACCATGCATACTTGAAAGCACAAAAAACAAGCATAAATAAAAATTCATTTTACATGCCAAACTCAAATAATCACTCTTTCTTTTTAACTTCAATTTTTTAAGATGTCTGTTTTTTAAACATTATACTCTGGTTTCCAAAACGCCGTGGTTTCATTGTACATGGCATCTAATCCCATTTGCACACAGGTAGCAGCGTTAGCTCCTGTAACGATATTAGATAGCGGCATTTTATTGTCAATTATATTCATTCTAAAATCCATTAATGCCTGCTCACTTGGCTCGATATGTTCAACTTTTATTGGTATTCCCTTGCTATCTTTATCCCATGTCATAGTTGCACCAGATACGCCATCTACATTACCAAGCTCTTTTACATAGTTATTCTCCGGACGGAACCATGCTTCGGAATAGCTTAATACAATGGTGCCTTTATCTCCTAAAACTTTAATTTGATAACCTTCGTTCGCATTACTAGTAAGACAACTAAATTGTGCCTTAACACCGTTGGGGTAATTGTAAATTAAGCGTATATTATCATACGTTTCTCTACCATCTTTCCAATAATCTACGCCTCCTGTACCAATAACTTTATTTGGTGTTGCATCTAATACCCAGTTTACAAAGTCCATTTGGTGCGAACATAATTCGGCAACTAATCCGCCTGAAAATTCGCGATACATTCTCCAATTAATAATTTTTTCGAGTTCCGGTTTAGGCACAGGACGTCTCCAATTTCCATTTCGGTTCCATTGGCACTCAAAAGCTTGTATTTTACCAATTTCACCATTTTTAAGAAGTTCTACGACATGACTATATAACCTAGAACTATGGTATTGATGACCTGTTTGAAATATGGCTTTAGAGCTTTTTACTTTATTTACTAAATTACGTATACCTGAATGGTCTTTAGCCATTGTTTTTTCGCAATACACATGTTTTCCTGCATCTAAAGCATCTATGGCTATTTTAGAATGTGTATTAAACGGAGTAGCTACAAGAATAGCATCTATATTTTTATTATCAAGTAATTTCCTATAATCGCTATAAGCTAATGCTTTCCCTTTAACTTTGCTTAACCCATTTTCTAAACGAAAAGGTAGAATATCACAACACCCAACAACATTAAAATTCTCTATATTATTTATATTTGGTATAAGTCCACTACCTCGATCGCCGGTTCCTATTATTCCAATATTTACAGTATCATTAGCACCTAGCACATTACCTAATGCATAGGTAGATGTTCCTAAGGCAACTGATGCTAAACCACTTTTTATTACAAAATCTCTTCTATTCATACATCTCTAATTTCATGGATACGTTAAATTAAACTATCGGTTCAATTTAAAATATTATACAGATTTAATTTCCCAACCCGGTTCGTAAGTTCTAGACCATAATTTCATGGCTTCTCTGTTAAAAATACGTCCTGTATTTTCATCAACTTCAAATGAACTTTCTATTCGGGACGAAATATTTGCATAATGTGTTAGCATTTGACTAATAGCACCTTCATCGATAGGCGATGTTAAAACAGCTTTTCCTCTAATGGCGTCAAAGAAATTTTTTGTGTGAAGCGTTGAAAGTCCGCCACCACCGCCAAGTGCATTTCCATCTTCAAGACCACGTACTAAGTTTTGTTTGATTTCTTCGCCTCTTAAATTATATAATTTATACCCATCTCTATCTATAAAAACCGAGCCGTTTGAACCATATATGAGTGTTCCTCTTCCGGCACCGTATTTATCATAGCCGTTTCTGCTACGTCCATCCCATTGAATGGTTCTATTGTCAGAAAACTTGAATGTTGCTTCCATGGTGTCGTACATTTCCCAACCATCATCTTTATAATGGAATTTACCAGAATTAACTTCTACACGTTCTGGATATTTTACTTGCAAAGCCCAACGTGCAATGTCTAACTCATGGGTAGCATTATTACCCATTTCGGCCGTACCATAATCCCAACCGTACCAGTGCCAGTTATAATCCCAAGTATTATCGGTATACGCTCTTCGAGGGGCTGGTCCTTGAAAAAGATCCCAATCTAATCCTTCGGGTGGGTTTGCTAATTTTTGGTGAGGAACGGGGCCTCTTTTGCTAGTATAAAATGCAATAGCATTATATACATCACCAATAATACCATTGTGAATATCTTTTATAATTTCTTGTGATTGCAAAGATGAACGTTGCTGATTCCCCATTTGCACAACTTTGTTATACTTTTTTTGATAAGCCACCAACAGTTCTCCTTCTTGCGGATTATGACTGCATGGTTTTTCTAAAAACACATGCTTCCCTGCTTGCATTGCCATACAAGCTCCCGGAGCATGCCAATGGTCTGGAGTTGACATAAAAATAGCGTCTACTTTTTTGTCGTTAATAACCTTTCTAATATCATTTTCTAAAATAGGCTTATTATTTAAAACTTTTGAAACGGATGCTGCAGCCTTATCTCTTTGACTTTTCATAACATCACATAAATAAAGTAATTCTACATTACTTTCTTTAGCTGCTATAGCTCCCATATAAGCATTGTATCTTCTACCCAAGCCTTGAATAGCAATATGTATACGATCGTTTGCACCTATAATTTTGGAGTAACTTTTTGCAGACATCGCATTTAAGCTTCCACTAAATGCAATTCCGGCTGCTCCTGCAGTTGCTTTTTTTAAAAAACCTCTTCTATCTGTACTCATTTCTTATTTGTTATTTTTATTATCAATAGAACGAATTTTAATATTTCTAAATGAAACATTATCGCCATGGTCTTGCAATAAAATTTGCCCTTTTTCTAAAAGTCCAAATTTTGGCCATTTCACATATTTACTTTCTGCTACTAATTTTAGAAATTTATCACTTCCTCTTTCATATTCCAAAACTTTTGTTCCATTTAACCAATGTTCTACATGGTTATTTATAGAACTAATAAATGCTGTATTCCACTCTCCAATTTGATTTATAGGCTTATTCTCATCAGCCTTAATTAAATCGTATAAAGAGCTTACTGTTCTACTACCTTCGTGGTTTCCTAATTTAGCATCAGGATGAACAGCATCGTCTAATATTTGATATTCTAAACCAATTGAAGAACCTTTTCCTTTATTAAGATTAGTATCAACATAATATTTTATACCACTATTTGCGCCTTTAGTTAATTTAAAATCGACTGAAATTTCAAAATCTCCAAACAACGCTTCGGTAACAATATCGCCTCCTGCAGCAGACTCTGCACCACCTGATGACAGTACTGATAATTCGCCGTTTTCTATTTTCCATCCTTTTTCCGGAAACGTGTCTAATTTAGCACCTTTCCAACCTTTAGTAGTTTCTCCATTCCAAAGCAATTTCCAGCCATTTTTAACTTCATCAATTGTTAAATTATTTTTTGTAATTACAGGTTTTAATGGTGATTTTTTAGAATATTTTTCTAAATTTTCGGTAAGTATTTTTAGGTTCTTCCATGCTATTTCTGTTCCTACTTTTTGATGGTCTTTTATACTATGTACTTGCAACCCAATAAACCCTGAAGCCGTTTTATCGTCTATAAGATACGCTGCTGGAACATCATTAATCCATGTTTTAATGGTATCTCCAATAGCCTCAATACGATAATGGTTCCAATCGTTTTGCTTAAATGCCTTTTGAGCTTCTGGTTTATTTTCTAAAGTGTTTAACCAACCTCTTCTACTTTCATCATAAATTCCAGCACTCCAGGCACGTTTAGAAGGATCTATTTCCACTTGATACCCATGTACTCTACCCTCTCTATAAAAAGGAAAGCTATTACTTCGAATTTGAATACCAGAATTCATTGAGGAATCTACTTTATAATCTAGCTCCAAAATAAAATCTGAATACAATTTATCCGATCTTAAAAATGTATTTGGAGTGTTTCTTACTGTTGTCCCTATTATGGTGCCATCTTCAACTTTATAAGTGGCATTTCCTCCAATTATAGACCAACCGTTTAATGTATTACCATCTTGTAAACTAACCCATGGCGTGTTATCTTTCTGAGCGCTGCCGCAACTTGTTAAACTTATTGCTACCAATAGCAATGCTACTTTAAAAATGTATGCTTTCCTAATCATAAAATTGAATAATTTAGTCATTTAAATATGTTGTATTATAATATTGCATAAAGTTCGCAATAAAATACATCTTTCACATGGACTTTTTATTCAAATGCATGTTCATATTAGCTAGATTGTCTATTAATGTCCAATTTAATGTTAATAATTCTTTTGTTCTGCATTGGATACTTTTATACTTACTAGAGAATTGTTTAATAGTTCGCCACTATCTACTTATATAATGGCACAACTTATATGGCTTCCGCCTATATCGGAACCTATACTAAATCTTTTATTTTTCATTAATAATTTTGGTTAGTTGGTAATCTATTTTTTCAACTCAAATTTAAAGTTAAATTTAGTTGTTACGCCTATTTTTTT
>NZ_JBFHGK010000093.1:0-5218 GCF_041583155.1 Mariniflexile sp. | reverse complement strand
TCCATGTGGCCCATCCGACATCCAAATTTCAGGAATTCCTAAACGGTCAACTCCAGGTGTTGAAAATTTGGATTGTGCATGGCACATTGCAACTTTTTCTTCTAATGTAAGTTGAGATATAATGTTATTAATTTTTTCTTCAATATTATTATCTTCAATTTGTTGTGCTTTCATATTTGAGATTATAACTGCCAAAAAGAGCATTAGTATAAATTGAAACTGTTTGTTTTTATAATTCATTCTGACTATATTTTTAAAAATAATACCAATTTAGTTAAAAATAAAAAGACAACGTAGTTAACTACGTTGTCTTTTTCAACTTTATTAACTCAAAACTTAATATCCAGGATTTTGATCTTCAGGACTAATTAATACATTTCTGCTTATTTCATTTGATGGAATAGGAAATACTTGGTTTTTTGAAGTATATCCTAAACTTGAAAGTTCAGTATCTGCTAATCCCCAACGAACTAAGTCCCAAAAGCGTTGACCTTCAAAGGCTAACTCTAATTGGCGCTCTAATACAATTGCATTAAATAAAGCATCTCCTGTTGCAGTTACATTTGGTAAGCCTGCTCTAAAACGCACTTTGTTTAACTCAATTTGTGCTTTTCCGTCTTCGTTGTTTTTATGGTACGCTTCTGCAGCCATTAATAGTACATCGGCATATCGTAATAATCTCCAGTTAATACCATAGTTTAATTCGTTAATTGGACCTGCAGTATCTTCTGTTCTTGTTACATATTTTAATCTAACATATCCTTCATAGTCGTGAATTCCTGTGTCAGGAGGTGTAACTGAGCCTCCAGCAGCAATTAAATCTGCTTCAGAAATAAGCGTTGCTTTTTTACGGATAACATCACCTGCATTTACAAATGCCTGACCAATTTTACTTGTAGGTAAATTAAATCCCCATCCGTTGGCAACGCCAATAGCTGCAACATTAAAAGCATCACCTCTTGGACCCATAAGTTGCGCGTGAATGTTACTTTCTGGACGTCCTCCCCAAGGGAAGTTTCCCCAATCGTATTTTTCGGTACTTACATAATTTAATTCAATTAATGATTCTATACCGTTTTCAGTACTTGATTTCCATACATCTGCAAAATTAGGCTCTAAATCAAAAGCTTTTGATAAAATTACTTTTCCAAATTCAATAGAAGCTAAATCATATTTTTTTTGAAATAAATAAACTTTACCTAAAACAGCTTGTGCAGCTTCTTTTGATATTCTGAAAGGTTGAGCAACACCGCTTCTTAAAGGTAATCCACTAATTGCATCAGCTAAATCATTTTCAATTTGAATGTAAACATCACTTTTTGGAGATCTTGCTAAACCAAACTCTTCAATTGATTGTGGTGTTGTTATTCTTAATGGTACATCACCAAATAAAGTTACCAATTCTAAATAACTATAGGCTCTTAAAAATTTTGCTTCAGCAATAAACTTATCTTTTGAACCTAAATCAGAAGCTTCTAACTTTTCAATTAAAACATTTGCTAATCCAATAGTTTTATAAAAACCTTCCCAAACACCTGTAATTGCAGGATTGTCTGCAACATGCGTAAAATCATCTATTTGTTGTAAAGGTGGTTGGTCTCCAATTGTGCTACCAGCATTCGCTATATCTCCTGGTAAAACTTTTAAGAAAAAAGCACTGTTCCAAGGGCGATTGTAATTCCAAGCCATTAAATCATAAATACCAAATATTACGGATTCTGCTTCAGCATCAGTTGTTAAAAAATCATCTTCATTAATTAATCCGATTGGATCAACCTCTGTAAAATCATTACTGCAAGAAGTATAATTAAAAATAATTAATACTCCTAAAACTACTATTTTAATATATTTTTTCATTGTTTTATTGTATTAAATTATGAGTTATAGGTTTAAAGATAAACCAAATATTATTTTACCAGGTATTGGATAAACACCTCTGTCAATTCCTTGACTTTGATTGTTTGTACTACCTGCTTCTGGATCTAAACCTTGATAGTTTGTAAATGTAAAGTAGTCTTCTAGTGAAACATAAAAGCGTAAATTATCTAATTTAATTTGCTCCAATACTTTTGAAGGGAATGTGTACCCAAACTGAATTTGTTTTATTCTCATATACGATCCATCACCAACCATTAAA
Organism: Mariniflexile sp.; assembly: GCF_041583155.1. Taxonomy (GTDB): domain Bacteria; phylum Bacteroidota; class Bacteroidia; order Flavobacteriales; family Flavobacteriaceae; genus Mariniflexile. Next base: position 3,081 of record NZ_JBFHGK010000093.1, on the reverse strand, counting down.
TCACTTCTATATAACTCATCACTACCAACATCTGCCATTGGGAAAGCGGCATTGTCTCCTGGGGCAGTCCATCTACCATCAAATAAGAAGGAAGGTTTGTTTGAGTAAATACGGTCTGTTCTAGTCCAAAGCATATAAATTTCATTTCCTTGAGTTCCTTGGAAGTTTAAATTGAAATCGAAATTTTTGTAACCTAAATTAATTTGTCCTCCATATAAGAAATCTGGATGAGGATCACCAATATTAGTAATATCGTTTGGAGTAATATCGCCACTGTTATCTACATCAACAATAATTGGCTTTCCAGTTGCTGGATCAATTCCATTTGTTTTATAGCCTCTAAAGTACCAAATAGGTTCTCCTTCTTCAAAACGAGTTGTCATGAAACCTCTAACTTCAGCGCCATCAATTGGAGAGTCTACAGCTAAATCAGTAACCTCATTTTTAAGTGTTGAGAAGTTTAAGTTTACACCATAGGTTAAGCCTCCAATTTTATCATTATATCCTAATTCAAATTCCCAACCTTTATTAGATACTGTACCACCATTAAAGTTTCCAAAATTACGTCCTACAGATAATGGAATTAAGCTGTTTCCACTAACAATTAAATCTTTTGTTTTTTTGTTGTAATAATCTGTTGTAAATTTTAGTTTACCTTCAAAAGCTCTTAAATCAATTCCTAAATCTAGTTGCTCAGAAGTTTCCCAAGTTAAATCTTTATTAGGAATGTTACTTGCTTCGTAGCCTGGTAAAAAGCCTCCATTTCCATCAGGAATTTTTATTCCGGCACTTGAAAAGAATTGTAAATCTTCATTTCCTAATAGGTTTTGATCGCTTCCTACTTGTCCCCAACTAGCACGTACTTTTAAGTAATCTATAGTGCTATTGTTTTTCCAAAACTCTTCGCTAGACATTACCCAACCTGCAGAGATTGAAGGGAATGCAGCTCCTTTGTTTGCTTCTGAAAAAGCACTTGAAACATCGTAACGTAAAGTACCTTCTAATAGATATTTGTCATCATATTCATATGAAAATCTTCCAAAAGTTGATCTTTTTCTTCTTTCAATAAAATTTCCACCAACTTTATCTAAATCATCATCTTGTGTATAATCATGAAAAGCATAATTATCACCTTCTTTTGGCATTGGTCCTGAGAATAAATACCAGTTTGGTGATTGATATTTTTCTGCTGATAAACCTGCTAATAAACTATAATTATGTTTATTATAAGAACCTTTATACGTTACAAAATTTTCCCACAACCAAGATGAGTTTTTGGTAATATTATCATCAACTGTAGTTAATGAATTCTGTCTTTCTGAAGAAACATAATATATAGGGTTCCAATTATGGTTTACAGAATAATTTACATCAATACCTAATCTTGTAGTCATAACTAAACCTTCTATTGGAGAAACATTTGCAAAAAAGGTTCCTAATATTTTATCGGTTTTTATGTTTCTGTTTTGAATGGAAAGCATTGCAATTGGATTTGCAATTTCACCAGTTACATATGCAGGTAAGCCATAATAATTTCCATTACTATCAGCTAAAATTTTGTTTCCAGCATTAATTAAATTTGTAACATTAGCAGGAACACCGTTGTTGTAAATTACCGGTGTTAATGGATCCATTAATAAGGCATTATTTAAAATTCCACGATATTCATCATCTTCACCAATAACTCCACGACTTGTATTAGAATATGTTAAGTTGTTACCAACTTCTAACCATTTATTTATTTGATGTTTAGAGTTTAACCTTGCTGTGTAACGTTTAAAATTAGCTCTTTCTCCTCCTACAATACCATCTTGGTTTGTGTAAGATCCTGACATTAAATAGGTAGATTTTTCTGTTCCTCCAGCAAAACTTAAATGATGTTTTTCCATCCAAGCATCTTCAAATACTTCATCTAACCAATTTGTGTCAATTCCATTTGAAGGAATATTTTGAACACCAGCCTCATTTAAATAAGTTCTATATTGAGACTCATTCATTAATTCCATTTTAGAGCGTTCAGACTGAACTCCAAATTGAGAATTGTAAGAAATAAGAGGTTTGTCATAATTTCTACCAGATTTTGTAGTTACAATTACAACACCGTTTGCACCTTCTGTACCGTAAATAGCAGAAGAGGCAGCATCTTTTAAAATTTCAATAGATTCAATATCGCCACCATCAATATTATCAATGCTATAAGTTTTCATACCATCTACAATATAAATAGGGTCTGCATTTCCATTAGATCCTGTCCCACGGATTCTAATTTTTGAACCTGCACCTGGTGAGCCTGAGTTTGTTAATACAGAAATACCAGATACTTTTCCTTGAATAGCTTGTTCAACCCTTGTAGTACCATTGTTTTGCATGTCTTCTGATTTAATACTTGAAATGGCACCAGTAACTAAACTTTTCTTTTTGGAACCATAACCAACTACTATAACTTCTTCTAAAGAATTTGCATTTTCAATAAGAACTACATTAATTGTTGTTTTGCCACTAACAGCTATTTCTTGAGTAGTGTATCCAACAAAACTAATTTGTAAAACAGATGAATTAGAAATTTCATTTAACATGAATTTTCCATCAAAATCTGTAGTTGTACCATTGGTTGTTCCTTTTACAATAACGTTTGCACCTGGCAATGGACCATTAGCGTCAGACACAACACCTGAAACACTTTGTGCATGTGCAATACCGCACAGCATAAGGATTCCGAGAAAAATAATTTTTTTTAAAATTTGAATTTTCATAAATATTTGGTTTAATGATTCTTTTTTTTTTTCGCCTAAATTCATGCTATTATGAATAGTAGCTTATGCAAAGTTATTATAGATGTTAAAAAAATGTTAATCTAATTTTGTCATTTATTTGTATATTTTCATTAACTATGTACTTTAATTGCTAAATATGAAATGATATGATTCAAAACGCACACAGAGAAATTACTAGACTTATACCTGAAGATAGTTTTTTGGTAGAAGAACGAGTTAAAGATGATTTCGATTTTCCAATTCATTTTCATCCAGAAATAGAAATGAATTTTATTTTTAAAGGGAAAGGTGTTAGAAGAATTATAGG
>NZ_JBFHGK010000092.1:0-5288 GCF_041583155.1 Mariniflexile sp. | reverse complement strand
GCAATTGCCGACAGAACTCACACAAAATGGGGTAAATTTCGCCCTTGGATATTATGGACTGCAATTCCACTTGGCGTTGTTGCTTTATTGGCTTTTAGCACACCACATTTTAGTTATAAAGGAAAAGTTATTTATGCAGTAGTTACCTACACCTTGTTACTAATGTTATATGCTGCCAATAATTTACCTTATTCTGCTTTAAGCGGAGTAATTACAGGTGATATGAGTGAACGTAATAGTATTTCATCGTATCGTTTTGTTGCTGTAATGGTAGCTCAATTTTTTGTACAAGTATTTATGTTACCAATAATTGAAACCGCTGGTGGTGGAGACAAAGCTGTAGGAATTGAAATTGTAATGACTTGGTTGGCAATTATTGGAACAATTATGTTATTAATTACATTTATTACAACCAAAGAACGAATTGTTCCAAAACCAGAACAAAAATCGAGTGTTAAAGAAGATATAGGCGATTTAATAAAAAATAAGCCTTGGATTATAATGCTAACATTAACCACCTTGGTATTTATTACATTAGCTTTAAAAGGCGGTTCTTATGTGTACTATTTTGAAAACTTTGTTGACGAAACAGCACTAACTAAATTTTTACAACCAATACTAAACTTTTTATCAGATATTGGAATGAATTTTTTTGGTGAAAATCCAGTTTCTGCAGGATTTGGATTATTTAATGCTGGTGGAATTACCTTTATGATTGTTGGAATAATGTTTTCTAAAAATCTAGCCGATAAATATGGCAAAAGAGATGTATTTGGAACGTTCCTTTTTTTATCTACGCTTTTCATTATCTTGTTTTATTTCATCCCATCAACATCAATAGGTTTAATTTTCCTTGCTCAAGTTTTTCACGGATTTTTCTACGGAATTACAATTCCACTTTTATGGGCAATGATTGCTGATGTAGCTGATTATTCTGAATGGAAAACAAACCACCGTGCAACTGCTATTATATTTTCAGCAATGATGGTTGGTTTAAAAGGAGGACTAAGCATTGGTAGTGCACTTGTTACTGGTATTTTAGGCAGTTATGGATATAGTGCTCATCTTCCAATACAATCAGACAGTGCTATTTTGGGAACTAAAATGCTTGTAAGTATTTACGCAGCAATTCCTTTTTTAATTGGTACCGGATTGTTGTTTTTCTATGAAATAAATAAAAAAATGGAAGTGCAAATTGAAAAAGATTTGAAAGAAAGAAGAAATAATTAAAATTTTAAATAATGCCAGAAGATACTATTGATCATATTGATTTTAACGAATTAAACAAAAAAGCAATTTCAAAACCATTAATATCTCACATATATACTGCAGATCCATCTGCACATGTTTTTAATGGAAAAATATATATTTACCCTTCACATGATATAGATGCTGGTGAAGCATTTGACGACCTAGGAAGTCATTTTGCTATGGAAGATTACCATGTTATTTCTATGGATTCTATAACCAGTGAAGCTGTAGATAACGGAACAGCATTGCACGTAAATGATGTGCCTTGGGCTGAAAAACAACTATGGGCACCTGATGCTCAAGAAAAAGACGGTAAATACTATTTATTTTTTCCTGCAAAAGCTTATGATGGAATCTTTAAAATTGGCGTAGCAATTAGTTCATCGCCAACAGGTCCGTTTATAGCTCAACCTGAACCTATTAAAGGAAGTTTTTCCATAGATCCTGCCGTTTTTAAAGACGATGATGGTAGCTACTTTATCTATTTTGGTGGTTTATGGGGTGGACAATTACAACGCTGGAGAACAGGTGAATTTAATGCTGCACAACCTGATAGTCCAACTGCTTTTTTACCAGAAAACAATGAGCCTGCTTTATTACCTATTGTTGCAAAACTAACGGATGATTTATTAGAATTTGCTGAAACCCCTAAACAATTAGAAATTTTAGACGAAGAAGGAAATTTATTAGTTGCAGGAGATAATGATCGACGTTTTTTTGAAGCGTCTTGGATGCATAAATACAACGGAAAATATTATTTCTCTTATTCGACTGGTGACACTCATTTTATTTGTTATGCTATTGGAGATAATCCGTACGGACCCTTTACTTACAAAGGTAAAATTTTAGAACCAGTTGTAGGTTGGACAAGTCACCACTCTATTTGTGAAGTAGATAAAAAATGGTATTTATTTTACCATGACTCTTCTTTATCTAAAGGCGTTACGCATTTACGATCTGTAAAAGTAGCAGAAATAACATATAACGAAGATGGAACCATTGTTCCTCTAAAACCTTATTTGGATTAATTAAGTTTGAATTTAGTGAAAAAGGAGTCATAACATTTGTTATTGACTCCTTTTTTTATCTAAACAAGTGGTCTATATCTTTATTTATTAAGTATAATTACAAATTTGTATTGTATTTTTTTATGGAATTACATGTATTAAAATACGTCTGTATCGGGTTAATTGCGGAGTTCCCTTATCAGACACTTTTAATATAATATGAAAGGTTTCCTTTTTATCAACATTTGGAGCCTTAAAATAAGCTCCATACGCGTTTTCAGGAGTAAAAGTTATTTCTGTTTTAAGTGAACTCACTTCTGCATAATGAAACCACAAAAAACTTAAATTATCTCCATCAGGGTCGTATGAGTTACGGGCATCCAACCCAAAACCTTCACCGGATTTTATAGTTATTTCTGAAGGATGACTTAGTACAGCAACCGGAGGATGGTTTGCTTCTTCATACGTTTGTGTGCACCAATCCATACGTGCCGCAAAATCATTTTGAAAGTCGTTTCTCCAGCGCCAAAGTGTTGCCTTATTATCGTTAAAGGACACCGTATCTTTCTTTACAGCTCTTCCATAATCATTCTGTAAATACGGTGTGTAATTATCAATGGCATCCGTCCATATTGCTCTTGTTTCCGGAGCAATTTCAACAGGAGAACCTCCTTTTTTAGTTTTACTAAAATCTGGTTTGTACCATTCGTAACGTCCGCCCCAAGCACCCCATTCAGGGTGTTCAGCAACATTTAAGCCGTTTGGTATAAGTGATAAAAATGCAGGTGTATCTCCTTCAACTCCCCAAGCAACATCTGGATATACAGCACCCAACGGACCGTGATTTTGTTGTATGTTTTCCGCAATCCAACTATTGCTAATCGTTTGGTTGTCTGTTCCTTTTATAAAACTATTTATGGCAATCCAAGTTGCACTTCCATAATCATCACCTGGACTCACAATGTAAAATAAATTAGGAAAATTATTTCTAATCCAAATACCTGAATCATCTTGATCGGAAATGGTATACACTCTCAATTTTTCAATCAATCGTTTTGCTTCTTTTGGTGTTTTTGTTTCTTTAATTTTATGAAGTGATTGCGCCAAGGTATTTACGCCTCCCCAAACAGAAATCCACAATGGGCGTTCATCATCTTCTTCCAATATTTTAATAATCCAATCAGAACCTTCTGAATCCTTTCCTTTTCCAACGCCTTGCATTCCATACACTGACAAGCCTTTTTTAACAAGTGATTTTAACTGCTCCGCTTCAGGATATCCTGACTCGTGTTGTATTAAGTTTGAATGCACTTTCGCATAGGCTTCAATAATTTTTTCTATTGATGTTGGATTAATCTGCGTCTGCATCCAACAAGAAGTCGTTGCCACAATTCCTTTTATATCTATTTGATTTGAATATAAAAACAACCGAACAAAGGACTGTGTATCATCTGGATCGGCTTCTATATCCGATAAAATAATAACCCTATTTTTTTCAACAGTTTGAGCAAAAATAACTTGATGAAATGAAACTATAAAAATGACTATGACTGAAAAAAATACTTTCATAATATATAATATTTTTAATTATTTTTTAATTTGAAACGGACTTACAGGCAAACCTTCTTTTGAAAATAAGTTTGCCTTTGCTGGATTATTTGCCCAAGCATATCTTACTATGGTAGGGTTTTCTATTGCTGCATTCCACACAATTACTTGTTGTCCTTTTATTACTGCGGAAGCTTTAAAAAAGTGAATTCCATCATTAGACACTTCAAAATAAGTTAATGGTTTTCCGTTTTTTGATAGCAATCCAGCAGCTGCATAATCAAATGCTATTTTTACTTTTTTCTTGCTAAATTTATAGCTTTTAGGTATTGGACTTAATGAAACTTTCGTTTCTGCATACCCTAATTTAAAGGCTTCTTGCGCTAATCTTTTACCTACATCTAATTTGTTTAATGGATGAATATCATTCCATTCACCTAAATCTGTAATAACAGCCATCCCAGTATTTGGTACTTTAAGTGTTTCTAATTGCGCTTGTCTTAACAGTGCCCAACCACTTTCTTTTGGTTCTTCAACGGCATCCATATAATTAGCCAATTGCACATATAAAAACGGAAAATCACCTATTCCCCATTTGTTTCTCCAATTATGTATTAAAGCAGGAAATGTAGAAAAATACGTTGCAGCATTTGACGCGTTAGATTCCCCTTGATACCATATAACTCCCTTTATTTTATAATTTAATAAAGGAGCTATCATTTTATTATACAAGCCTGTTGGTTGCCAACGCACAAAAGTTGGACTTTGTAAAGGATTCATTGTTGCGCCTAACTTGTATTTCCAGTTTCCATTTAAATGAATGATGTCATTTTCAACAGCTAAAAAATAAGGCTTATCCAACACAAAACCGCCATTTCCTTGTTCATTTATAACCCTAATTGCTATGGTGTTTTCTCCTTGTTTCAAAACTCCTTTTGGTACACTATATTTTCTTGGTGGATATTGATAACCCGTAGTTCCAACAAAATTTCCATTGACATATACGTGATCTTGATCCACAATTCTACCCAACCACAAACTAGCTTCTTTACCAGCCATAGCGCTAGATACGTTTATTGTTTTCCGAAACCATACCACACCATTAACAGCTCCAATCGATTCATTCTTCCAATAGCCAGGCACACTCATTTCCTTCCAACTTTCATCATTTGTAGTATTCAAAAACCATTCAGTACCAGCTACAAAACCTTGATCCTTTTTATTTAACTCAGCATACCAATCTGCTTGTCTTTTTTGATCACTTTTTTCAATTTCAGCAACATAGATTTCATCTTTAAATTTTTGTAATTCATTATACGATTCAGGGAATTTTTTAAGCACATCTTCACTCATCCAAGATTCCACAGGTGAACCTCCTAACGCGGCGTTAATTAAACCAACGGGTACTTGATACTTATTATACAATTCTTTGGCAAAAAAATAGGCTACACCCGAAAACTCCAAAACATTTGTTGGATTTGC
>NZ_JBFHGK010000091.1:0-5587 GCF_041583155.1 Mariniflexile sp. | reverse complement strand
GCTGTCGTGAAAGTAACCGACACAAAAAACAATACCTTTGAATTTATTGAAGAAGAAAACACTGGAATTTATAGAAATTTTAATTTTATACCAGAAATAAATGGTGTGTATACGCTTACAATTTTATACAACAACGAAATTTATACAGGTACTGAAACTTTAATGCCCGTGGTTCCAATAGAATATGTAGAACAAAAAAACGATGCTGGATTTTCGGGCGAAGACACAGAAATAAAAGCATACTATACAGACCCAGCAAACACAAAAAATTATTACCTATTCGAATATGTAAATACAAATGCTAACGAATTAAACATCGATGTGTATGATGATGAATTTACAGACGGCAATAGAATATTTGCATTTCAATCGTATGAAGATCTTAAGTCTGGAGACGAACTTATAATTAAAAACCATGGTATATCAAAACAACATTTTGAATACATGAGTATTTTGCTTCAACAAAACGACGATAATAACTCTGGCGATCCATTTCAAACACAACCCACTACCATTAGAGGTAATTGTATTAATCAAACTAATCCAGACAATTTTCCGCTAGGGTATTTCAGAGTATCAGAAGTTTCGATTTTTAGATACGACGTCGAATAATACCCTTATTAACTACATTTTTCTATTTCAAGTTCATCATGTTTATGTTAAAAGTTAAACTTTAAGATAATTTTAACCAAATAAAATCTTACAAAAGCTACTTTTAGATAATTAACTTTCAACAATCAAAAACATATCATTATGAATAAGAAAAGGTTAGCCTTAATTATTAGTGGAATAGTTATTTTAATTATTATTTATTCATTTTTTGGTCCCTCCGGTGATGAAGATGTTTTGTTAACAACCAAAGTTGCAAAAGGTTCATTTTTGAATGAAGTTGTAATTTCAGGAGAGGCACAATCAACAAGTTCAAAAGAAATCAATGGTCCTATTAACGCCAGACGATTTAATATCTATCAAATAAAAATACAAGATTTAGTTCCCGAAGGCACCATAGTTAAAAAAGGAGATTATATTGGTAAACTTGATGCATCAGAAGTTAATGGTAAAATTAACGAAGCTTATTTAAATTTAGAAAAGGCCGAATCTCGATATACACAACAGCAACTAGACACAACACTTACTTTAAAGCAAGAACGAACTGCGATTGAAGACCTTCAATTTAACATTGAAGAAAATCAATTAGAATTAAAGCGTTCTATTTATGAACCTCCGGCAACCATACGGCAATTAGAAATTAAAATTGAAAAATTTGAACGTGAGTCAAAAGAGAAAAAAGAAGACTACTCAATTAAAAAGAGGCAAGCTAACGCTAAAATGATTGAAGTTGGTACAGAAGTAACAAAAATTAAAAAACAAATAGAAGAATTAACTGAATTACAAAAGCAATTCACTGTTTATTCTGATGATGAAGGCATGGTAACTTATGTTAAAGACTGGAATGGAACTAAAAAAAAGGTAGGAACAACCATTTCTCCATGGGAACCTGCCATGGCTAGCTTGCCTGATTTAACAAAAATGGAATCTAGAACCTATAGTAATGAAGTTGATATAAGAAAATTAAAAAAGGGATTAAAAGTTAAAATTGGTTTTGACGCTTTTCCAGATATTGAAATAAATGGCATTGTAACAGAGGTAGCAAATGTAGGCGAAAATAAGAAAGGTTCAGATATTAAGCTTTTTCAAGTATTAATAAAGTTTAATGAAACAAACAAAAATATTCGACCTGGAATGACCACCTCTAACAGAATTCTCACACATCAAGAGGATAATGTGTTAATGGTGCCTTTGGAAGCTATATTCTCAAAGGATTCTATTAGTTATGCTTATGTAAAATCTGGATATTCTATTGAAAAGAAGCAAGTTGAACTAGGATTAGCAAATAATGAAGTCGTAATAATAAAAAAAGGCTTAAATGAAAATGATGTTGTTTATCTAAATGCGCCAGCAGATATGGAAGAAAAAAGTATAACACTATTAAATAAAATATGATAGACAAAATACTTTTAGAAAAACTAAAATCTAATTTTAACGAGGCCTTTTGGTTTATTAAAACAAACAAAGTTCGAACTTTTTTAACCGCTTTAGGGATTATTTTTGGAGTTGCTTCTGTAATTACAATGCTTGCCATTGGTAATGGTGCCGAAAAAGAAATACTCTCACAGCTAGAATTAGTTGGAGTAAATAATATTGTTATTACGCCTATTCCTGATATTGATGAAGAAAATGAAAATGAAAGCGACGAGGAATCTAGTAATAACGAATCTAAGAAATTTTCTAAAGGATTAGACATATTAGATGCTCAATGTGTCACTAAAACCATTCCAAGTATAAAATTCGTTAGCCCTGAAATCATTTTAGATACCTATGTTATTAATAATGGTAAACAAAACGCGGTTAAATTAATTGGTGTTTCACCTACATTTTTTGAAGTTTCCAACATAGCTATAGAAAAAGGTAAAATTTTCTCTGATTATCAATTAAACAACGCACTGCCAGTTTGTGTTATAGGAAAAAAAGTTGAAAAAAAATTATTTACTGGAGAAAGTGCTTTGGGAAAACAGATTAAAGTTAGAGATGTATGGTTAATAGTTGTTGGTGTAATTGAAGAAAAATTAATTTCAGATAAAGCTCAAGAGGATCTAGGTATTCGCGACTTAAACCAAGATATATACATTCCAATTAAAACGTTTTTGGTACGCTATAGAGACAGAAAAATAATTACGGATAAACAAGAAGAGGCTAACGGTGGTTTTGTGATAATAAATGGTAATCAAAACGGCCCTAAAAAAAGAATATCTCGAGGTAATTATCATCAAATAGATAAACTAACAGTTCAAGTTTTCAATTCAAACGAGCTAAAAGCCACAGCAGAAATATTAAGTAAAATGCTTAAAAGAAGACATAATGATGTTTTAGATTTTGAAATTACTATTCCTATTCAACTCCTAAAACAACAACAAAAAACCAAACAGATTTTCAATATAGTATTAAGCATCATTGCTGGTATATCCTTACTTATTGGGGGAATTGGTATTATGAATATAATGCTGGCATCGGTTTTAGAAAGAACCAAAGAAATAGGAATAATTCGCGCCATAGGAGCTACAGAAGAAGACGTTATTTTACAATTTTTATCAGAATCTGTACTAATAAGTGTTGGTGGTGGTATTATAGGAATTTTCGTTGGAATAATCGGGGCATATGTTATTGAAATAGTTTCTGGAATAGAAACCATTCTATCTCTTAATTCTATATTAATTTCATTTTTCATAGCAGTTATTGTTGGACTCTTTTTTGGCATATTCCCTGCAAAGGCAGCTGCTAATAAAAAGCCTATTGAAGCACTTCGATCTGAATAATATAACTAGAAATAAAAACTACTAGGAATGTAAAGCCAAAGAGATGAAAAAAGTTTTATTAGTATTAATTATAATTATTCCATGTTTAATTTTTTCTCAATCAAAAAAAATAACATTAAACGAAGCCATTAAATTAGCTCAGAAACAATCGCCAGATTATAAAACAACTTTAAATAGGAATCAATCTAACTATTGGCGCTTTAAGAATTACAAAGCTAATTTTCTTCCCCAATTAAGGCTTAATGCTACTTTGCCAGAATACAATAAAGCTGTACGTAGAATAACTAACGATGTGGGTCAGGATGTATTTGTTAATCAAGATCAATTGCTAATAGAAGGCGGGGTATCCATAGCACAAAACATTCCTTATACAGGCGGTACCCTCTCTTTAAATTCAAATTTAGAACGAATAGAACTATTTGGACTCGATGATAACATTGGTTACTCCATAATTCCTTTTTCTATAAGATATTACCAAAACTCATTATTTTACAACCCTTTTAAATGGGATAAAAAAATTGAACCTTTAATTTATGAAGAATCCAAAAAGGATTTTATTGAAAAAATGGAAGCCATTTCTGTAACTGCCTGTCAAAGGTATTTTCAATTGCTTAAAGCTCAAATGCAATTAGAAATATCTAAAGTAAATTTACAAAATCAAGATACACTTTATAAAATTTCCCAAGGGAGATTCAAAATTGGAAAAATTGCAGAAAATGAATTATTACAGGTAGAATTAACTTTGTTAAATTCCAGAAACATTGTTACCACTAATACTATAGAATTAAAAAGAACTTCTCAAAATTTAGCTCGATACTTAGAGTTAGAAACAGAAAACATTCAATTAGATGTTCCTGATAAATTACCCCTTTTTGAAGTGAATATAGATAAAGCTTTAGAAGAAGCCGAATCAAATAGAAAAACGGTTATAGAGTTCAGAAGAAAGCGGTTAGAAGCCGAAAAAGAAGTAGCATATCAAAAAGGTAATAATAGATTAAAGTTAGGGGTTGCTGCCAATTTTGGAATTTCTCAAAATGGCGATGACTTTAACAACCTTTTCGACAACTATAATAAACAACAAAATGTAGCTGTTACTGTAAGTCTACCTATTTTCGATTGGGGTGTTTCAAAATCGAAACGTAAAATGGCCGAGGCCGATTTAGACTTAACCAACAACAATATTGACCAAGAAAAACAAGCTTTTGAACAAGAAATTTATTTGCATGTGTTAAATTGGTCTAACCAAAGAGACTTTTTAGCTACAGCAGAAAAAGCTAAAGAAATAGCCATAAAACGTTATGATATTTCCCAAAAAAGGTATGTTTTAGATAAAGTTACAATAACAGATCTAAATATTGCACTTCAAGAAAAAGATACGGCGGTTTTACAATACTTAAATTCACTTGAGAAATTTTGGCAAGATTATTATGTTTTAAGACAATTAACTCTATATGATTTTATAAATAACAAAAAATTAGAGGTAGATAACATTCTTTTTGATTAATATCGGGCAATAATTCATACTTTTGAAGCATGAGTTTTACCAAAACAACCGAACAAGATTCTAATTACAATCATCTCGAAAAGATGAGCATTTCTGAATTGTTAAGTAACATTAATAATGAAGACAAAAATGTACCTCTAGCTGTAGAAAAAGCATTACCTCAAATTGAAGCTTTAGTGAGCATTATTGTTTCTAAATTAAAAAACGGTGGTCGCTTAATTTATATGGGTGCAGGAACCAGTGGACGTTTAGGCATTTTAGACGCCTCAGAATGTCCTCCAACATTCGGCGTATCACATAATTTAGTAATTGGCATTATTGCTGGAGGCGACTCCGCTATTAGAAAAGCTGTGGAATTCGCCGAAGATTCTACAACACAGGGTTGGGAAGATTTGAAATCCTATAACATTTCTAAAAAAGATGTGGTGGTAGGTATTGCAGCTTCTGGAACCACACCTTATGTTATTGCAGCCTTAAAGGCGTGTAATGATCATCATATTATTACGGGGTGTATTACCTGCAATAAATACAGTCCGCTTTCGCAAACAGCACAGTATCCTATCGAGGTTATTGTTGGTCCTGAATTCGTTACTGGAAGTTCACGAATGAAAGCTGGTACAGCTCAAAAACTAGTACTTAACATGATTACAACAACAACCATGATTCAATTAGGTCATATAAAAGGCAATAAAATGGTTGATATGCAGCT
>NZ_JBFHGK010000090.1:0-5842 GCF_041583155.1 Mariniflexile sp. | reverse complement strand
GATAGAAAATCTTAATGGAAAGATTAGAAAATACACAAAAAATAAGCTCTCATTCCCAACAGATGAAGCTGTTATGAAATCCGTGTTTTTGGCACTAAATGAAAGTACTAAAAAATGGACAATGCCTATTAGGAACTGGGGCATTATACTAAATCAATTTTTAGCTATATTTGAAAACAGGATTAAACTATAAATAATCTAACCCTGAAATTTTGAACTTACACAGATTTTAGGATAGTGTCGTTTTGGGCGTTACCACAAGGGGCGGGCTTTCCGCTATATCTTTTTAAAACTTCAGTTTATCAGCAAAAACGATACTAATTTCCAATGTTTAATTCATTCCATATATTTCGCATTCAAGTTTTAAAAAGGATGTCGCTGCAATCCCTAACGCACACAACCTGTCAAATTATTTCTTTTCCAAAAGGTTCGTGTTCGTTTGCAGCTAGTGCCTAAAATAAACTATACAGTTTATTGCAACATCATTGCAAGGAACGATGCAATGTGTAAGTTGTTTTCAAAGCGTTTGGTATATCAACTTATTTATACTGCTAATAAAACTACCTTCTTTCTCATTTTTTACTTGCGATAATTAATTACATTTACCAAAGACTACCTCTAAAATGCTAAGAAAAAATAAAACTAGTTTATAGATTAAAAATGAGTATATGCGGTTTAACTTAATACCCCTATTTTTAGTTGTAACTGTTACGGCTTATTCTCAAAAAGTTACAATTGAAGACATTAATAAATATGTTGATCATATTGATTCTTGCACTAATTTGAAGTTAATTGAGTACGATTGGTGTAAAGTAACCGGAAGTCAAATTAACCAACAAGTTGTATTAAGAGTTTGGAAATCAGAAAACCAAATTGTAAAAATTGAAGAACAATTTGATGCTTCTTATGGCAACTATTCAAGAGTTATTTATTTAAAAAAAGATAAACCAATAAAAGGTCTTGAAATAGAAGAAAATTTCGCAATTAAAAATAACCAAATTGATTATTCGAAATTAAATGTTCAATTTAAAATGGAAGTTTTTGTAACGGGTTTTAATAAAATAATAGGAGAATTCGAGTTTGAGGTTAAAGAAGAAGGAATAAGAAACCTTACAGAATCATATAGCGATTTAAATAGCCTTTTCAGCATTTTAAATGAAATAAGCAACTTATAAGAACGAGCATCAATCGCCCTCATAATTAATAATTCCTATGCCATCATCAACAAATAATTGCTAGCATAGTTTCAATTATTGCGTCATAATTGTAACTTTGATTTCGTAAAAATACATAGAATATGAAGTTAGTAATATCGCCAGCAAAGTCCTTAGATTTTGAAACTAAGTTACCAACAAACCAGTATAGTAAACCGCAGTTTTTAAACCATTCGGAGCGTATAAATAAATTGCTTAAAAAGAAATCAGCCAAAGGTTTATCCGAACTTATGCGTATTTCTGATGCCTTAGGTCAATTAAATTATGAACGTAATCAGTCTTGGGCGTTACCATTTTCAGCAGATAATGCACGTCCTGCAATGTATGCCTTCAGTGGTGAAGTTTACCGAGGTTTAGATAGTTATACAATTCCTGAAGATGCTCTTGAAAGGGCTCAAAATACCATACGAATTATTTCAGGTTTGTACGGACTCTTAAAGCCGCTAGATTTAATTCAGCCCTACCGCTTGGAGATGGGAACAAAATTCCCGGTGGGTAAAAATAAAAACCTATATGAATTTTGGCAAAAAACCATCACGAAAGCTCTAAATGACGAATTGGAAGCCAACGAAGTGTTCTTAAATTTAGCAAGTAATGAATACTTTAAAGCAGTGGACACCAAAGCCTTAAAAGTACCCGTTATTACGGCTAATTTTAAAGACTTTAAAAACGGCGAATACAAAATGATTATGACGTTTGCAAAACAAGCCCGTGGTTTAATGGCTCGCTATGTAGTAGATACTAATGCGAAAACCATAGATGATATTAAGGCATTTAATTATGAAGGCTACAATTTCAGCGAACCGATGTCAACTGAAAATGAACTAATTTTTATTAGATAAGTTTAAAGTTTACACCTACTTAACAATAGCCTTTTTGTCAATACTAATTTTGGTTTCTACAGATGGTTTCTTCTTAATTCTTGGGCGTCTAGCTCCAAAAGTTCCTCTGTTAATTTTTCCACGTTTAGTTTTTTTATCTCCTTTTCCCATAATTTATAAATTTTAGAATAAAATACGAAAAATGGAATTGGTATGCAAATTACTTAAAAACCAAAATTAGTTTTGCACTTCTTCTTTCCAGTTATTTAAAAATTGTTTTAATTTATCAAATTGAGAATAATAGAAGGTAAACCACACTAATAGCCATAGCATAAAACCTAAAAAGAAGAATAAGCCAGATTTTGTGTCGTATAATGAAATAATTAAACTTGTAATAATTCCTGCTATTAAGTTTATCACTATGGCATTTTTAATTTTTGATGGAATAATACCAGTTAAAAAATTCCAGCCTATCAATTTATTGGTCATTTCAACACCATCAGGATTTGAAAAGTCTATTAGAATTTTCTGAGAAAAATCGATGTCAACTATCAATTCGTTTTGGCGCTTTTCGTAACTGTAATCAAACTTTTTTAGAAAATCTTCTACTGTTTCAAGTTTCATCTGTTTTATGCTTTGGTTGAGTAATAAATTTAAAGTATCAATTGTAATTTCTAATTAACGGAATGTTAAGGTTTTGTAATGATTTTTAAGGTGTCCCAAGAGTTTCTCATTTATTATTAGAATACCTAAATTTGATTGGTTTGAATTTTGCGCAACTTTCATACATTTGAAAAAAACACATTTCCAGTGAACCCCGAAAATTTTACCACGTTTTTGTTAGAAATAAGTCCGATGCCAATTCGAGTTTTTCAAGCCTCCATTGAAAACCCGAATTACATTCCGCTTAATTTGTCAGTAACTAATACAGATTTACAGTTGGTGGATATCACCTCTTCTTCAGAGCTAGATCACTACATTACGAAACACATAAATGCCCATCATGGCCAAATTGCTTTTGGAGGTTACAATGAAACTCGAGCCATTTATAAGCGCAGTAATCATTTCAATTCAGAATTGGAAACAGAACGAAATATTCATATCGGAATCGATTTGTGGTGTAGAGCTAATACACCTGTTTTTGTGCCATTAGATGCCACTGTGCATAGCTTTAAAAACAATACCAATTTTGGCGATTACGGCCCAACTATTATTCTAAAACACGAGGTTAAAGGGGAAGTTTTCTATACTCTTTATGGGCATTTAAGTTTAGATTCTATTCGAGATCTTAAAGTTGGACAATCTTTTAAACAAGGCTTCCAATTGGCAACTTTGGGAAGTGCTGAAATTAATGGGGATTACCCACCACACTTGCATTTTCAAATAATCAGAGATATTGAGAATTATAAAGGTGATTATCCTGGAGTATGTAATAAAAAAAATTTAGATTTTTTCCTAAAGAACTGTCCAAATCCTAATTTACTCTTGAAGTTAGAGGTGTAATAATGTAAGTTGGCATTAAAAAAAACAGTGACATTATGACATTTTGTAAATAATGGCAGTAATTTTGCCAAACAATTAAAGTATTTGTATAAAAATTTAGATGCAGCAATGAGTAAAAAGGAAAACACAAACGATATAGAAAAAGAGCAATTAGACGCTGTTGAGAATGAAACGGTTGAAGTGCAAGATCAAGTGGTTGAGGAACAATCAGTTGAAGAGAAGCTTCAAGCGGAAGTAAAGCAGGAAAAAGATAAATTTTTACGTTTATTTGCGGAGTTTGAAAATTATAAAAAGCGTACGTCAAGAGAACGTATTGAGTTGTTTTCAACAGCGAGTGAAGATGTTATCAAAACATTACTGCCAATTCTTGATGATTTTGAGCGTGCACTAAGTCATATTGACGAAGATAAAGAAGCGGAAGCTTTACGTAAAGGGGTATTATTAATTTATAACAAATTGGTAAGTACACTTGAACAAAAAGGACTTAAAGTGATAGCTGTAGAAAAAGGTGATGCGTTTAATGCGGATAACCACGAAGCTATTACTCAAATCCCTGCTCCAACCGATGATTTAAAAGGTAAGATTATCGATGTAATTGAAAAAGGATATAAACTAGGTGAAAAAGTAATTCGTTTCCCTAAAGTTGTAATCGGGCAATAAAACTTAAAGATGGCAAAAAGAGATTATTACGATATATTAGGTATTAGTAAAGGTGCTAGTGCTGCCGAAATAAAGAAGGCTTACAGAAAAAAAGCAATAGAACATCACCCTGACAAAAATCCAAACGATAAGGATGCAGAGGCTAAATTTAAAGAAGCAGCCGAAGCTTATGAAGTTTTAGGTGATGCTGATAAAAAAGCACGTTACGACCAATTCGGACATCAAGCCTTTGAAGGCGGTGGCGGTTTTGGTGGTGGTGGCATGAATATGGATGACATATTCAGTCAGTTTGGCGATATTTTTGGCGGAGGCGGCTTTGGTGGCGGTTTTTCTGGTTTTGGCGGTGGTGGCCAACGTCGCGCCAAAGGTAGTAACTTACGTATTCGCGTAAAACTAACCTTAGAGGAAATTGCTAATGGTGTCGAGAAAAAAATAAAAGTAAAACGTAAAATTCAAGCGCCTGGAACCAGCTATAAAACATGTTCTACATGTAATGGATCAGGGCAGGTAACCCGTATTGCAAATACCATTTTAGGTAGGATGCAAACTTCGGCACCTTGTAATGTGTGTGGTGGTGCTGGACAAACAATTGATAAAAAACCTGCCGATGCCGATGCGCAAGGGTTGAAAATTTCCGAAGAAACAGTTTCAATCAAAATACCAGCTGGTGTTGTAGATGGTATGCAACTTAAAGTGTCTGGTAAAGGTAACGAGGCACCTGGAAATGGTATTTCGGGAGATATTATTGTTGTTATTGAAGAAGAACAACATGATAGTTTACAGCGAGAAGGTGATAACTTGCATTACGATCTTTACGTGAGTTACCCAGACGCTGTTTTAGGTACTTCTAAGGAAATAGATACGGTAACAGGAAAGGTGCGTATAAAAGTGGAAGCAGGTGTGCAATCCGGTAAAATATTGCGCTTACGTGGTAAAGGAATCCCTAGTATTAATGGCTATGGAAGAGGAGACTTATTAGTACATGTAAATGTTTGGACGCCTAAAACACTAAACAAACAACAACGTGAGTTTTTTGAAGCGATGCAGGATGATGAACATTTTTCTCCAAAACCTGATAGTACAGACAAATCTTTTTTTGAGAAAGTAAAAGATATGTTTTCTTAAAATAATTATGAAAAGAAATAGTATGTTGTCTATTATTTTTTTAAAAAGTTCCTGTTCAATTTTAACAGTTTTTAGAAAAAAAAACATATATTTGGTTTATCACTAATTAACCTTAGTGGTAATTTTTCTTTTTCATAGCAATTTTTTTTCCCATCCTTAATATTTTTAAGGGTGGGTTTTGTTTTTATATGACATAGGTCATAAAATATGCCTAATTCATATAAGTTCACGCATAACATTTAATATATTTACAAGCTTCAATTCAATAAGAAACAAAATGAGTCGTCTATTTTTGAATTTCGATTTCTAATAAATCATAAAAACGGATGCACCATGTGTCCTTTGAAAAAAAAATAGAAAATACCACATGAACCATCCATAACAAAAACTTAATGTCTTACTAAAATGATTAAATGGATGCACCATGTATCCTTTGAAAAAAAAATAGAAAATACCACATGAACCATCCATAACAAAAACTTAATGTCTTACTAAAATGATTAAATGGATGCACCATGT
>NZ_JBFHGK010000089.1:0-6002 GCF_041583155.1 Mariniflexile sp. | reverse complement strand
TCATTTCTCTACATTAGATGGACTAGCAAACGATGTGATTTATGGTATTATTCCAGATGAAAAAAACAACCTTTGGTTGAGCTCTAACAAAGGGATATCGCGCTTTACACCTTCACGAAATTTCGAACAAAAACCAACCATAATCAATTACACAAATTATGATGGTTTATCCACCGAGTTTAATACAGGGGCCTATTTTAAAAACGAAAATAATGACATTTATTTTGGATCCTTAGATGGGTATTATCAATTTAATCCCAATAATATTGTAGAAAATGCCATTGTTCCAAAAACAGCTATTTCCAAATTTGAAGTTTTTAACAAACCATTTCCTTTACATGATAACACTATTTTAAAAAGCAATGAAAACACGATTTCTTTTACTTTTTCAAGCTTACAATTTTCTTCTCCCCAAAAAAATCTATTCAAATATAAATTAACCGGTATAGATAACAATTGGGTAGAAAATGGAAATAAAAACTACGTTCGATATACTAATTTGCCAGCAGGAGAATACACCTTTTATGTAAAATCGAGCAATTACGACGGTGTCTGGAATGAAACTCCAAAAGCATTTAATTTTAAAATTCTACAGCCTTGGTACCTTAGTAGTTTGGCAATTTTAGGATATGCCTTTTTATTATTAATAGCGGCATACCTTACCTATTTTTATTTTAAATGGCGTTGGAAAATGCAATTAGAACTTAAAATAAAAAATGAAGAGGCTAGTCGTTTAAAAGAAATTAACGCGTATAAAAATAAATTATATACTAATATTTCTCATGAATTCAGGACGCCATTAACCTTAATAAACGGATCTGTCATAAACCAGATTGAAAATAATAAATCTAAGTTTGATGCTAACAAAGACCTTAGCAGTATTCATAGAAACACCTCGCGATTAATTGATTTAGTCGATCAAATGTTAGAATTAACAAAAGTAGATTCGGGAGCATTAAAGGTAGTAAACGAGGATATTGATATTGCTTATTTTTTGCAAATGATTATTGAAACATATACATATTTGGCAAGAAAGGATAATTTGAGTTTTAAAGTGACTATTCCCGAAAATAAAAAGATAAGTTGCGATACAGATATTCTAGAAAAAGTAATTAATAATTTATTGTCTAATGCCATAAAGTATGCGAATCCAGGAAGTGAGATAAGTTTTAATTCTTATTTTGAATGTACAAACAATGAGCTTGTTATTGAAATTGAAAATGATATAAACAAAAAGCCAAGTGAAGACATTAATAAATTATTTGAAAGATTCTACAGGGCAGAAAACAATATTCAAGGTACCGGAATTGGGCTTTCTTTAGTTAAAGAATTAGTGCTTTTGTTAGAAGGAACCATAACTGCTAGTTATACCAATAACAATACTAAAATTAAATTCTTGGTTAATTTACCCATAATTTTTATTGAGGATGAGAAACAGCAATCTAATATTGAAACAGATAATTTAGATATAAGTAAATCGGGTTCAACTACAACGGAAAAACCTTTAGTTTTAATTGTAGACGATAATCAAAATATACGTAAATACATTAAATCTTTGTTGTTAAATAAACATCGAATTTTAGAAGCTGAAAACGGATTGGAGGGTATTCAAAAAGCAATTAATAATATACCAGATCTCATTATTTCTGATGTTTCAATGCCTGTAAAAACTGGGATAGAATTATGTAATTATTTAAAAAATGATGAAAAAACATCGCATATTCCAATTGTATTATTAACGGCGAAAGTGGGTAACGAAAATGAAATGATAGGATTGTTAAGTGGCGCCGATGCTTATATAACAAAGCCATTTAACCCAATAAATTTTAAAATTAAAATTAAAAACATCATCGATTATAGAATTAATCTGCAAAATAAATACGCGTCTAGTAAAATTTTGAAAATTAAAGATATTGCTTTTACCACTACAGATCAGGTATTTCTTCAAAAGGTGCAAGAAATCTTAGATAAACATTTAAATGATTCTGATTTCAACGCTCAAAAATTCACCAAAATGCTTTCAATGAACAGGATGCAGTTACATAGAAAATTAATTGCCTTAACAGGGCAAAGCACCACGTCTTTTATTCGCCTAGAAAGATTAAAACAAGCTACTTTGTTGTTAGAAAAAGAAGGTGTAACTATTGCAGAAGCGGCATATGCTACAGGCTTTAACACGCCATCTTATTTTACAAAATGTTTTAAAGAAGTATATGGTAAAACACCATTAGACTATTTCAATAAATAACGAATTCTTCTATTTTTATTCTTAAATGTTACACTTGTTGTATGCTTTGTTACATATCTCGCATACCTCATAGATTGTCAACGCTACCTTTGTTTTAAGCTTTTAATAAGAATTCTTGTAAAGTAGAATTTTTTAAAAGCGCCACTTTAAAACAAAGCTCAAAATGAAATCAAAAATTATTCTTTTCACAGTTTTTATTTGTTTTGGCTCACAAATAATTCGGTCACAAAACAAAAACGAAAAAGCGGCTAAAGTGGTATTTGTAATTGAAAACAAAACAAATGCAATAAAAAGTTTAGAGCTTTTTAATCAAGATAAATCGAAGGTTTTATTAAAAAAGTATCCTAACAGTAAATTTTATTTGGGTCTTTTAAAAGGCGAGTTTGGTGTTAAAAACGATTTAGTTATCCCAAGTAAAAATGCATCCATAATTATATATACCAATAAAGAAGAATTGCCACAAAACATATTTCTGCCTGGTGACACGTTTTTGCTCGGAGATACATTTCTCCCGGGAGACACATTTAATCTAGGACATAAATTTTTCATAAATAAAATAAAGCTTCAGGTTATTGAAAGAAGTAAATCGCAATTAGTTTTTAAAATTTTATAATTCAAAATAGTATGAAAACAAATATCATTTTAACGGTTTTAGTCTTTTTGATTGTTACAAATTCACAAGCTCAATTATTAAAAAAACTAAAAAACAGAATCGAGCAAAAAGTTGAGAATGTAATCGTAGAGAAAGCTTCTGATAAGGCAGCCGAAAAAGCTTCCAAATCAATGGATAAGGTTTTTGATATTAATCCATTTGGAGGCGGAAAAGAAAAAGCAGACCCTGCTTCGGTTGCAGATACTTATGATTTTACTTGGAAATATGTATTAAAAATGACTTCCAAAGATGGCGACATGGTTTTTGATTATTACCTGAAACCAGAGATCACATACTTTGGATTTGAAACCCCTTTAATGGGTGATATGTTCATGATTATGGATAATGGCAATAACATTATGGTAACATTTATGCAATCTGATGAGAACAATATTGGCATGGTAAGTAAAATGAACATGGATTTGGCAATTGATGAATCTAAAGACGAATCAACGTCATTTCGTTTTGAAACACTTGCTGATAAAACTATTATGGGTTTTCTGTGTAAAGGAATGAAAGCAACTAATGAACGCTATGAGATAGACATGTATTTTACTAATGAAGCGCCAGTAAGTTTTGATGATATTTATAAAAACCAGAATAAAAATATGCCTTCTGGACTCGAAAACTATTTTAAAGATAAAGACCATGTGTTAATGATGCATATGTATATGAACGATTTAAAAAACGATAAACATAATGCTGTAATGGAATGCATCGGGCTAGAAGAAGTTAAAAAAACAATCATTAAATCGAACTACAAATTTATGTGATTGTATAAAAATCAAAATCACGAGGCAACTCATACTGAGCTTTGGTTTAATACCAAAGGCATAGAAAAGTAATTAAAAATAGAAACAATAATCCAATCCATAAATAACATGAAAAATCAAAAAAAAATCACACGTACAGCATTCTTCTTTATCTGTTTTTTAATACCCATAATGGGTTTAACAAGTTGTAGTAAATCTGATGATAAAGACGATATTACAAATTGCACCAATTGGTCAGATCAATGGTTGGCTCAAGCTAATGCATATTCAGCTGCAGCTGAGGTGTATGCTAACGATCCCACCGTAGATAATTGTGGAAAATACAAAACGGCAGGTTTAAAGTATATCGATGCATTAGAAAGCGTGATTGATTGTGTTCCTACAGGCAATGCAAAGGAATACATTGATAGTTTAAATGAATACAGAGCAGAAGTGAATGCTATTGCCTGTAACTAACATTGGAGCTAGGTTGTCTGAAAATCTCGAGTTTCTGTTTAGTTGTATTTATTTCAGAATCTCAATAAATAGATAATCATTGGTTATCAGAAACCGAAACGAGTTCGGTTTGACAAAAACGATACTTCTTAGACAACCTCTTATTTCAAAAATAAACTCAGAATCAACAAAACTTAATAATTATTAACTAACTATTAAAAACTATAATTATGAAAACAGAATTACGCGTCAAAATTTTAATTATTGTAATGGTTCTATTTGTTTCAGAAAGAACTTTTTCTCAAGCTTCTTTATTAAAAGATATTTATGTTGGTTCAGGTAATAGTAATTCTTCTGAAATTTTAGATATGGACAGCTATGGAATATTTAATGCCAATGACAACATTAATGGATTAGAACCTTGGATAACAGATGGGACATCAAGCGGTACGTTTCTTTTAAAGGACATTAGAACTGGCTTACTTGGTTCAGGTGCCCACGATTTTACAAAAGTGAATGAATTGGCTTTTTTTATAGCATATACTTATCTAGAAGGTAATGAGCTTTGGAAAACCAATGGGACAGAAGCAGGAACTGTTTTGGTAAAAGACATTGCAGTTGGTTCCGGGAGTCCTTATCTTAATAATTTAACCAATTTTAATGGTGAATTATTTTTTACTGCAGATTTAGACCAGAATAATACACAAGTTATTTGGAAGTCCGACGGTACTGAACAAGGAACAATTCCCATAAAAAATATTAGACCCAATCATCCTACATCCCAATATCCTCGTGTGGCATTATTTACTCTAACTAACTTTGGACGTATGTTTTTTATAGCTTCAGACGGAATTCATGGACAAGAATTATGGGTTTCAGACGGTACGGAAGTAGGTACACAAATGGTAAAAGATATTAAAACAGGAAGTCTTGATTCTCAAATAATAAATATTACTGCAATAAATGATGTTGTTTATTTTGGGGCTATTGGAGATACAGGAACATATTCATTATGGAGAAGTGATGGGACTGAGGCAGGTACTTTCGTTGTAGTTCAAAACTTAATTCTTTATGATAATAGTACGTCAATAACTGTATTTAAAGATAAACTATATTTTGCGGGTCAAATGTTAGGAGGCTCAACAGGTGCTGAGTTATGGGTGTCTGATGGAACTACGTTAGGGACTTTTATGGTTAAGGATATTAATCCAGGAGCTTATCCGAGTGCTCCAACATCTTTTCAAATAGCAGGAGATATGTTGTTTTTTAAAGCTGATACACCAGATTATGGACTTGAACCATGGTTAACAGATGGCACAGAATCTGGGACAGTTATGGTTAAGGATATTAATCCAGGCGCAAGTTCTTCTTTAGTTTCTAATAATATCTATGCTTCTTTTAAAGCAGTTGGGAATAATTTGTATTTTTCAGCAAGAGACGGTTTAACCATAGGAGAAACACTTTGGGGTAGTGATGGTACCACAGCTGGAACCAATAGTATATTAGATCTTTATCCAAATAGTAATGATAATATTGCAAATATAACAGCAATAAATAATATTTTATTATTTAGAGCAGCCACTATATCTTACGGATCTGAGTTATGGCGGTTAGACAATACGCTTTCTGTAGCAGCTTATAATGACCCTTCAAAAACTAAAGTTTATCCAAATCCAGTAAGTTCAGTTTTAACTATCGAAACACCGTTTGCAAGTAATTATAAATTACAAGTAATTAACCAATTAGGGCAGTTAGTTTTAAAACAAAGTCAAAATGCATCATCAACTTCAATAGATGTTTCAACCTTATCAAAAGGCCTTTATTTTTTAAATATTGCTGGGGAAGATGGCGAAACACAAACCATCAAATTCATTAAAAACTAAACGCTTTTGAG
>NZ_JBFHGK010000088.1:0-6566 GCF_041583155.1 Mariniflexile sp. | reverse complement strand
TTCTCATGTGGATATCTTCATACACTTTATATTCATTATTGTTTAAAATAACCACCATTTTGCCTTCGGTTACTTTTACTTCCAATATGAATTTTCCAAATCCAACTTCTTGTTCAAAATTAAAACCTTTATCATCGTCCCAGGCATCTTCATGTAAAAGAGCTTCTCCAGTTGCACTTAAATTTTTCAAGACTTTCGTTTTTACTCGTATTTTACCGTTTTCCCAATAAATTTTTAAAATTGGTGGTGCATTGTTGTCTTTTTGACCAATTAAATCACGTTGTTCGTTAGTTAAGCGACCATGAATTTGCATGATGATTACTTTATGGTATTTGCCATTTGAATCTTTAGAAATATCTTCAATCGCTAATTTACCTTTCATATAGCCTCCTTGAGCAAACGTCCAATTCGTATTGTTATCACCAGGTACCATTTGTTCTCTTAATTCTGAACGTGAGTACTTAGTATTGGCTGTGGTAGCTTTACTTGGAAAGGCATAAAAAACCAAGGCTCCAGCAGTAGAATCGTTATACATATAGGGTATAAGTCTTTCGTCTGTTGCATAGTTTAAAATGGCTGGTGGCTCAATATTCATGGCACCGCCTTTAGCATTTAATTCTGGAGTTGTTACGCTCCAGTGACTTAAATCTATGTCTGGTAATTTGTACTTTTTTTTCTTTTTTTTGTCTTGCTTTTCTACTTTCGAATCCGAATCTGTAACACTACTTGTCTTATCTTGACAAGTAGCGTTAACAGATAGAAAAGCTAAAATTAAAGCTAATACAAAGTCTTTTCGGATATATTTCATTTAATACTAATTTGCTGGATATACTTTTACGTTATCAACGTATGCATCTACAGCGGTTACTGCATAAATCCAAATAGCAACCTCGCCAGTAGCGTTCGAGGTAAATACAGCTTTAACTTTGGTAAAAGTAGTTTTTCCTAAAACTTGGGTTCCAACATGTTGAACTAATGGACCAGCATTAGAACTGGCTACAGCATCTTTACCATCGGCAAAATGACCATCTAGAATTTCTCCGATTATTCTATTGCCACCTATGGCAACACCAGATTGTTCTGCTTCAGTTTTAATAGCATATTCATATTCTAAAACATATGGAGTGTTAGGAGTAACTACAATTGCCTGATATGCATATCTTGTCGAAGAACTAGTATATGCTCCTGCCGACGTAGATAAAGTCCATTTTGCTCCTGCTGTTTTTGAACCATTGTCTGTACCATCATAGTTTAGCCAAGAACCATCTGAACTTGTATTAAACGATGAAGTTGTACCACCTGTAAATGTTGATACTTTCCAATTGTCCATACCATTTGTAAAATCGCCATTAAGAACCTCAGGAACAATTGCAGGTGGAACTTCTGGCTCAATAACCTCAATGTCCATTGTAAATGTACTTGTTTTTCCGAGTTTATCACTAGCTGTTAAAGTTACTGTGTAAGTGCCTTCAGCTGGAAAAGTATTTGCTCCATCTAAGCCAGTTGATGTATTTCCATCTCCATAATTCCAAAGATAAGTCGTTGCACTAGACGAGGTATTCGAAAATGTGTATGATAAATAATCTGCCGTTACCGAAGCTTTAAAACTAGCGGTAGGAGGTGTTAAATCTTCCTTTGAATTTGCTTCAGGTAAATCAAAAGCTAAAGCATCAATAGTAGGGTCGCAAGACGTAACTGAAATGAAAGCTATAAGTGCCAAAGCACCTAAGCACATTTCTGATACGCGTTTTTTTAAATTACTAATTTTTTTCATGTCTTTTTTTATTTAATTAGTTTGTCTTAATTATAGCCAGGATTTTGTGTCATTACAGTGTTGCTACTTTTACTCAAATTTATTTCATTTTGGGGAATTGGTAACAACAAGTCTGTAGCTGAAAAATCAAATCCATTTGCAGTAGAAAATGCTGAAAGTACTGATTGAGCAGCATTAAAACGTATTAAATCGAACATTCTATGATTTTCAAAAGCAAATTCCACACGTCTTTCTAATAATAATGCATCTTTAGTAAGTTTTGTTGGACGATCTGCTACGGGATCAAATCCTGCTCTAACACGAACTTCCATATATGAATTAATAGCATTGGAATTTGTTGTTTCAGTTCCACCAGCTAAAATTGCTTCTGCACGCATTAATAGGATATCTGCATATCGCAAAACAATCCAGTCGTTACCAGCAAGTTGCGGTAAACCGGTAAAGGTTTGTCCATCGCTACCACCAGTTGCGCCATCAGGAAAATATTTTCCAACTTGATATCTTACAGTGCCACCAAATAGCGTAAGCGGATCTGGTCTGTAAGAAACTGCAGTTCTATTTCCGCCATAGGCATCAAGTGCTGCAACAACATCTCTAGTTGCATAATTAACCCCACTAGTGTTACCAACAGCATTCATCCATTCTGCAGAGAAAATTTGACTGTTATCTTGTATACCACTGTTGTATCCAATAGCGAAAATAATTTCTGAATTTCTTTCAGAATAAAATACATTATAGAAATTACTTTGAAGCGAATACTTACCACTAGCAATTATTTCTTCACAAAGGAGTTGCGCTTTCGTATAATTTGGTGTATCTGCACTTAAATATGCTTTAGCTAATAAGCCTTGCGCTGCTGCTTTTGTAGCTCTAGTTTTATACGTTGTAGATAAACCACCATTAATAGCAGTTTCCAAATCTGATATTATTAAATCGTAAATTAAGCTAGTACTAACTCTTGTAAACTGAATCTCTGTTTCAGTTGGTGTTATAACGCGATCAATCAACGGTAAATCACCAAATAGTCTAACTAAATTTAAATAAGCATAGGCTCTTAAAAATTTAGCTTCAGCCTCAATTGCTGCCTTCCTAGTACTGTTATCTACAACATCTAAATTCGCTAATATAACATTGGCTCTATAGATAACTTGGAAAAAGCTTGTATAGTAATTACCTACAAAATTATTTGTAGGAAGTACGTCTAAACTTTCTAATTGACCAGCATCAGAAGCATCTTCGGAATCAGGACTCTTAGTACTGGTATTATCACTACGCATTTCAGTTACATAAAATTCCCACTGTACACCATGATTTTCGTCTTTATCGTTACTATTAATACCTTTAATAGCAGCATACGCACCAATTAATCCTGTTTCTAATTCTTCAGCTGAAGTATAATAGTTGTCGGTCGTTATAGAAGAGCTTGGTACGGGCTCTAAAAAGTCGCTACAAGAAACGAGAACAGTTCCTATGAAAATTAGAGCGATATATTTTAAATATTTCATAATATTATTTTTTAATCGTTAAAAATTATTAAAAATCTAAATTAAAACCTAAAGAAATGGTGCTATAAATTGGCGATCCACCTCTTTGATATCCATATTGTGTTGGACTAGTTTTGTCCAATGCCTCTGGATTCCATCCTGTATAATTAGCAGCGGTTTTATAGATTAAATTTGAACCTGTTGCGTAAACTCTTAATCCTGAAATTCCGAATTTAGATAAAACGTCGCTTGGTAAATTGTAACCAATGTTTACATTTCTTAACGCAATATACGAAGCATCTTGTATCATACTGCTTGTAAAGTATTTGTCTACTAAAAACTCTGTATTCGTAGCTGAAGCTAGTATTGTTCTATTATTATTGTGACTAAATAAATAATGATCAGCAATATTACGTACTTCGGCACCGTGAGATCCTTGGAACATAAAAGAAAGATCGAAATCTCCAATAGTGAATTCGTTAGTAAAACTCCAGATTAACTCTGGGTATGGGTTTCCTAATACGGTTTTGTCTTCGCCATCTAATACGCCATCACCATTTAAATCTTTTACATATACCAATCCAGCTTCTGCTCCAACATGTCTCCATGGTCTATCTCTATCTTCGAAAGCTAATTCTTTATCTACCACATAGCCATAAAATAACGATATAGGCTGTCCTTCTAAATTAATCCATTCAGCTGGTCTGCTAGGATCTAAACTAGTAATTTGACCATTAGAATCTGCAAAATCAACTAAAGTATTTTTATTGGTAGTTCCAATAAGTGTAGTTGACCATTTAAACTTCTCTGAAGAGATGTTTTTTGTTCTTAATTCTATCTCCCAACCTTCATTTTTCACTTCACCTAAATTTACTAATGCGCCAGAAAATCCTGTTGTAACGGATATTGGGTTATTAAGTAATAATTGGTCACTAGTTCTTCTATACCAATCAACAGAACCGGTTATTTTATTATTTAAAATACCAAAATCTATACCAGGGTTAATTTCTATTAATCGTTCCCATTTTAATTCAGGATTAGCGATGTTAACTGGTGAAAAACCAGCTTGTACGCTACCATCAACCGAATAGCTAGAATTAGCAGCTCCTAATAAGGCTAAATGTGGGTAATAATCTACCAAAATATTACCAGTACTTAGTGTGGCAGTACTTCCTTGGGCATCAGGATCTGTAGCTCCTGTATTTAATCGATCGTTACCCGTTACACCATAACTTGCTCTAAATTTAAGATTGTTAATAAAATCACTTTCTAGTAAGAAATCTTCTTTAGCAATATTCCAACCTATAGAGGCTGCAGGGAAATTACCATATTTGTAATCAGAACCAAAAATAGAACTTCCATCACGTCTCATACTTAAAGATGCTAAATACTTGCTGTCATAAGCATAGGTAGCTCTCGATACGTATGAAATACCACGTTTTTGCCACTCAAAACCATCAAATTCAGAAATAGCTGTTGCATTTGTAATTTGTTGTACTACATCATTTGTATAGCCAGTTCCTTTAAATCCTGAATAGAAATAATCTCTACTTTCAACAGATGTACCTAATGTAATACCTAAATCGTGTTTTCCAAAAGATTTATTGTAATTGAAGAAGTTGTCG
Source organism: Mariniflexile sp. (assembly GCF_041583155.1). Taxonomy (GTDB): domain Bacteria; phylum Bacteroidota; class Bacteroidia; order Flavobacteriales; family Flavobacteriaceae; genus Mariniflexile. Next base: position 1,683 of record NZ_JBFHGK010000088.1, on the reverse strand, counting down.
AAAATAATGTAATTTTCTTTTTGAGAAATCTCTTGCATATAAGCATCTGTAATACTTTCTCTTGCCTGAGTTCCCATATAATCTATTCTTTTGGTATCACTATAAGAACCTGATAACGATGTTCTAAAAGATAAATCTTTGGTTATATTATATTGTCCATAAAAACTACCAAAAAGTTGGAATTTTTCATCAGATCTATTACGCTCAACAATTCTAGCATAAGGGTTCGCGTTATTACTATTTCCAATGTTAGAAAGTCTATCGTCAATATCCCCATCACCATCTAAATCAAAAATGATAAAATGATCTTGTCTCGCATAATCGCCAACTTGCATGTTTTTATAAGCTCCATTAGGATCGATAAACTGAAGTGAATGTTCGGTATGATAAATAGGCAACCATGGCTGATGTCTGGCTACGTTATGAATGTTTTCAGAAAAACGTCTTCTATCAGTAAATGAAGGGCTAAAATTACCTCCAATACTAAACTTGTCATTTAATTTACTATCTAGTTTCAAACGTGCTCCGTATTTTTTATAATTATCAACTAACATAACTCCTTCGTCATCTGAATAATTTAAACTTACAGTAAATTTTGTGTTGTCATTTCCTCCTCTTAAGGATAACGCATGATTGGTAATTGCACCTTGCTCAAAAAATACATCTTGCCAAGAACGATCTGTACCTATTTGCAATTGAGCTACTGTATAAGGTGATAAGGTTAAACCTAAATCTGTTTGTTGTTTTGCCCAATCTGCAGTTGTAGTTCCATAAGCATCACTTTTTCTAGGTGTTTTTATACCTGTAAACGTGCTGTAGTTAATTCTTGTTTTTCCAGATACTCCAGATTTCATGGTAATCATGATAATACCATTAGAACCTTTTGAACCGTAAATTGATGAAGAAGCAGCATCCTTCAATATTTCGAAAGATTCAACGTTATTCATGTTTAACGATCCTAGAAAACTAGAATCTACGATAACACCATCAACAACAATTAAAGGTGTAGAATCTCCTGCCATAGAACCAACCCCTCTAATAGTAATGGTAGGCGCAGCACCAGCTTCACCATCTGTGGCTTGAATGTTCACACCCGATACTTGGCCTATTAAAGCATCATCAACCCTAGAGGTTGCTATCTGGTCAAGACTTTCGTTTGTTACTTTAGATATTGCCCCTGTTAAATGGCTTTTCTTTTGTGTACCATAACCAATTACAACAACTTCATCTAATGTTGCTAAATCTTCTTTTAAAGCAATAGAGATAGTTTTTTGGTCTTTAATTATTACTACTTGGGTTACAAATCCAATGTATGAAAATTGTAGTGCATCCCCACTTTTCACATCAATTTTAAAACCTCCATCAAAATCTGTTGTGGTACCTTTAGAGGTATTCATAACAATAACATTTACACCTGGAATCGGGATGTTATCTGTCGCAGATACAACTGTACCAGATACCGTCTTGGTTTGTGCGAACACTGCAATATTGAAGAACAATAATGCAACGAGAGCCAGCTTGTTTTTTAAATTCATAATTAATTGTTTAAAGTTTGTTTTAGTTTTTTTGTTTTGTCACGCCACTTACATGCTTGTTTGTGACACAATTAAAAAAACACCCATTTCAACTTTTTTAACTTTAACATGTCTTGTTAAAGATGTTTTTACTTTGAGTGATTACATG
>NZ_JBFHGK010000087.1:0-6704 GCF_041583155.1 Mariniflexile sp. | reverse complement strand
ATTAGAGTTAGTGATGTACTACAATTGAAATGGAAAGATTTCATGGATAATCGCTTATATTATCGCATGAACAAAAACAATAAATTGGTTTTATTAAAAGTGGCAGATAAGGTCTTAAAGATTTTAGATAAACTAGAAAGACATGAAGATTCTGTGTTTTGGTTTTAAGGAACTAGAAGGAGTAGATGCTAATGACAATAGATTGATTAGAACCAGAATAAAAACGGTGACACGGAATTTTAATCGAAGACTGGAATTAGTTGCCGAAAAGGCAGGAATAGACAAAAAAATGAGCATGCATATTGCTCGGCATAGCTTTGGAAATATTTCTGGAGACAAAATTCCCATCCAGGTTTTACAAAAACTAAACAGACATTCGTCGGTTACAACCACGATACTTTATCAATCAAATTTCCTTCAAAGTGATACAGATGAGGCTCTAGAAAAAGTAATTAATTTTTAGGACTGAAATTGAGTTTTTGACCGATAAAGTGTTTCATCTATTAATCATAAATTTTGATAATCAGTATATCGGGAGTACTAGGTTCAAATTCTGTTATCCTGAAAAAGTAAAAGCGTTAATTATGAAAATCGAATTATTCCAAAATATAACACCTGAATTTTCACTGACTAAAACCTTTTTTAAAGAATTACAACCTATTAAAGTAGAAAATGCGAAACAAGCAATTGGAATTTTTTAAATAGTAATGAAAAAACTCTTTAGTTTGAGATTAACGAATGTTTTTTATTATTGATAATAAATAATAGCTATTTGAGCAATCAGATGCAACATTTGTAGGTACTTAATGAGAATTGTATGAGCGTTAGTTACTTTAATTTTGTAGAAAATGGCTTTGACTTAGTAATGTTTGCTTTAAATCATAGAATAAACCAGATTTATAATCCAGTAGGACATTCGTTAATCATAAAAAATTATCTAAATTTCAGTTTAAAGGTACCAATACGATTTTATATAAAAAAGGGAGCATTTTAACGAATAAAACAAAATAATAGGGATGCAACGCAACACTTGTGAAAATAAAACGAGGTTTGTTAATAGCTTAGGCACTTATATAGGTGTGTTCGTTTTCTTTAGCTGTCTCTTAGGGCATTCACAAAACCAAAAAGAAAGACAGCCAAATTTCATCATCATATTTACCGACGACCAAGGATATGCCGATTTAAGTTGCTTTGGCGGTACCCATGTTAGCACCCCAAATATTGATAAAATGGCTGGTGAGGGTGCCAAATTAACCAGTTTTTATGTGGCAGCACCATTATGCACACCTTCAAGAGCAGCATTAATGACGGGTAGTTACCCCAAAAGAGTAGGGTTGGCTACCGGAAATGATTTTCCAGTGTTACTTGCAGCCGACTCAAAAGGGCTTAATTCCAATGAAATTACCATAGCAGAAATTTTAAAATCAGTAGGATACAAGACGGGTATGTTCGGAAAATGGCATTTAGGCGACCAACCAGAATTTTTACCAACCCGTCAAGGTTTTGATGAATTTTTCGGAATACCCTACAGCCATGATATTCATCCTTTCCATCAAAATCAACAAAAATATAATTTTCCGCCATTACCTTTACTTGATGGTGAAACCGTTATTGAATTGGATCCCAAGGCCGATTATTTAAACAAACGCATCACAGAAAGAGCAGTTCAGTTTATTGAAAAAAATAAAGAAGCCCCTTTCTTTGTTTATCTGCCACATACAAGTCCACACCGGCCACTTTTAGCATCACCAGAGTTTATGAAAGATGCTCCGGAAGATGTGAAAGCCATGTTGAAAAATGAGGGTGAAGGCGTCGATTACAAAACCCGCGATAAAATTTATAAACAAACTATTGCTGAAATAGATTGGTCGGTTGGTCAAATTTTAGACGCTTTGAAAAGGAACGGTTTAGATGAAAACACCTTTGTCATATTTACTTCAGATAATGGCCCTACCATAGGAAGCGCAAAACCTCTTAAAGGAAAAAAGGGAAGTACCTTTGAAGGCGGTATGCGCATGCCAACCGTAGTAAGATGGCCTAATAAAATACCTGCTGGTACCATAGATAATGAGCTGCTTACTGCAATGGATTTAATGCCAACCTTTGCAAAATTGTCTGGAGCAAGAATACCAACAGATCGTGTTATAGATGGAAAAGATGTGTTTTCAGTGTTACAAGGAAAAAGCAAAACGCCACATAAGCAATTCTTTTATTACAGCAAAGAAACCTTAGAGGCAGTACGGTCAGGCCATTGGAAATTACATGTTGCAGATAATGCATCACCAGCACTTTATAATCTAGAAAATGATATCAGTGAAAGCACCAATGTTTCACAAGAACATCCTGAAGTAGTGGTAAGACTTCAAAAATACATTTCCGAATTCGAAAAAGAGCTTAATAAAAATAGCCGTCCAGCTGCATTTATCAAAAACCCAAAACCATTATCAAAATGAAAAAAACACTATTAGCCATAAGCTTTGTTTTAACCCTCTACAATTGTTCCAATAAAAAACAATTTGCAATAACATCGCCTAATGGGCAAATTAAAATTGTTTTAGATAATAATGAAGGTCAATTAGAATATAGTCTTATTGAAAATAATACAAATGCGATTTCAAATTCAAAGATTTCTATTTTACAAGATTTAAAGGTTGAAATTTTGGATGCTAAAATAAACCAAGTCAATGAAACTTGGAAACCAGTTTGGGGGCAATTCAGTGAAATTAAAGATAATTTTAATGAGTTAGAAGTATCTTTAAATTATGAAGGGACGCCTGCAAAACTTTATGTCCGGTCTTATGATGGCGGGGTTGCATTTCGTTTCAACCTTCCTAATATTCCTGAAAGTACCAAACCTTCATTTTACATGGAATATGGCTTAGCAGAAACAAGTAGCTTGTATTCACCAGCGGGTGAAGGGGAACCTTTGGGACCTCTAGAAATAGATGCTTTGCAAACCATGGATTCTGTAAAACATAAATTTAAAATGCCTATGGTGGTTGAAACAGCTCAAAAACAATATATGTCATTATTGGAGTCTGATTTGGTAAGTGCCCCAGGATTTAACGTAATCAATTTTAATTTTGATAAACAAAGTGGAAATTTAATATCAAATAATGAATTTACTTCAGAAGAAAAAGAATTAGTTACCCCTTGGCGCGTGATTCTTCTGGAAAACAACATAGGCGATTTGCTCACCAATACCTTACCTCTAAACGTAGCAGCCCCAAATAAACTTGAAGACACCTCATGGATAAAACCTGGAAAAACCCTTTGGGATTGGCGGGTACATGGTTTTAAAACTGAAGATGGATTTACCTATGGCATTGATAACGAAAGTTATTACCGTTTTATAGATTTTGCTGCTGAAAATGAGATAGAATATTTTATGATTGACGATGCGTGGTACACCCATGTAGAGCCAGGAAAAATGACCTTATCTGACAAATTAGACTTAGATAAAGTAATCAAATACGCCGAAGACAAAGGCGTTTCGTTGCTTTTGTATTATGATAGAAGGCAAGGTAATTATGGTGATGAAGCCTTGTTTCCGTATTACAAATCCCTAAATATGAAAGGCATCAAATATGGTTTCATGAGTTCAAACGTACCATTTACAAGAGATGCCATACGCATGAGTGCCGAAAGTAATTTGTTGATAGATTTTCATGATGGTCCGGTACCTTTTACTGGGGTTAGCAGAACCTATCCCAATGCCATTACTAGAGAATATTGTCATGCTCAACAAGATTCCAGACGTGCTTTTACACCAAAAACATTTATTAGAATGGCGCTTATAAATGCTATTCAAGGTCCTTTGGATATGAACAATGGGATTTTTGATATCTCAAGCGTGAATGCAGGCGAAAGGGAAAAGGGTCCAAAAAAACTAAACACTTTACAAACTACGGTTACTGCAGAAGCGGCAAGAACGTTAATTGTTTTTAGTGGTTTGGTGTGCATTCCCGATGCGCCTGAGTCTTATGCTGAAAAATCAGATTTATTTGAATTTATTAAAGAAATGCCAGTTGGTAAATGGGATGAAAGCAAGGTGTTGCATGCCAAAATGGATGCCTATATTTCTACCGCAAGACGGCATGGAGACGATTGGTTTATTGGTTCCGTTCACGCAGAAGGTGGCACTTTAGATATTGCTTTAGACTTTCTAAATGAAAACCAAAAATACATCATTACGTATTATGAAGATACCGAAGATACCAATAGCAAAACTAACCCCGAAGCTTACCAAGTACGAATAGCCACTGTAAAAAAAGGTGATGTGGTAAAAGCTAAAATTGTTTCTGGTGGCGGACATTGTATGTGGATTAGACCTGAATAAAATTAAAAATCGAATGAGAAGAACAGTATATATATTTTCCGCGATGGCCCTTTTGTTGGCATCGTGCAAAACCAAAGATCAAATTGCTAAACCACCCAAACCTAATATACTTTTTATTGTGGTAGATGATTTGGGTTATGCCGATTTAAGCGTGATGGGAAGCGAATATTACGAAACTCCTAACATTGATGCCTTGGCAAAATCAGGATCTATGTTTACTAATGGTTACGCTACATGTTCCGTTTGTAGCCCTTCGCGAGCAAGTTTACTAAATGGGCAATTTACAGCTAGACACGGCATTACTCAGTACGAAGGCGCTCCTACGGGTTTAGATTGGAAAAATAAGAACCGATACACCAAATTATTACCACCAGAGTATAAACATCATTTAGATCAAAACGATGTGACCTTGCCCGAAGTATTAAAGGAAAATGGATATGCTACTTTTTTTGCTGGAAAATGGCATTTAGGCAGTGCAGCTGAACACTCACTGCCAACAGACCATGGCTTTGATATCAATCAAGGCGGTTATGAAAGAGGAGGGCCTTATAGCGGTGGCTATTTTTCACCGTTCAACAATCCGAATATGACAGATTATGAAGATGAAAAAGGCATGTCGCTTTCAATGAAATTGGCCAAAGAAACTTCAAAATTCATTGAAAAAAATAAAGACACCACATTTTTAGCCTATTTGTCTTTTTATGCGGTGCATTCACCCATTCAAACTACAAAAGAAAAATGGAAAAAATATAGAGACAAAGCCGAAAAAATGGGTATTGCAGAAAACGGTTTTGAAATGGCACGTGAATTACCTGCTAGAAAATACCAAGACAATCCAGTGTATGCGGGCTTGATTGAACAAGTGGATGAAGCCATAGGAAGCGTGATGCAAACGCTGAAAAAATACGGGTTAGATAAAAACACAATCATCGTTTTTACTTCGGATAACGGCGGCGTAACTTCAGGTGATGATTTCTCTACTAATCAACTTATGCTTAGAGGCGGAAAAGGCTACCAGTTTGAAGGGGGCTTGCGCGTACCTTATTTCATTTACGTTCCGTGGATGCAGCAAAATGGTTCTAAAATTGATGAGCCAGTTTCGGGCGCCGATTTGTTTCCTACGTTGTTAGATTTGGCCAACATTCCTTTAAGACCACAAAATCACGCTGATGGTTTAAGTTTAAAACCACTTTTAAATGGTGGTAAAATTGCAGACCGACCTTTATATTGGCATTATCCACATTATGGAAATCAAGGTGGCGAACCCGTTTCTATCATGAGAAAAGATCATTGGAAACTGATATATTATTGGGAAGATGATCATGTGGAATTATATGACCTAAATACCGATTTGGGAGAAACAAATGATGTGTCTGCAACGCATAATGAAAAAGCATCCGAAATGAAAAAACAACTGATGGATTGGTTAGAGTCTATGAATACCCAATACGCGAAAGAAGACCCTGAATGGGATGAAGATGCTTGGAACCAACGTTTGGAAAACAATAAAAACAAACTCATGCCCAGGTTAGAAGCCCAAAGAAAACAAATGCTAAGTCCAGATTGGAAACCTAACGACGATTGGTGGGGAAGTGATGTAAAAAACAATTAATACAATGAAAATAGATTCCGTTAAGTTGTTTTTTGTTAAAATGTTCATGTTTACCTGTTTGGTACATGCTCAGGGCAACAAGCAACAACCTAATATTGTTTTAATTTATGCCGATGATTTGGGTAATGGACTGCTTAGTCATTACGGACAAAAAATCATCAGCACACCGCATATCGACCAACTGGCACAAGAAGGCATTACTTTTGAAAATGCTTATTCGGGGATGGTATGTGCCGCTTCCAGAGCTTCTTTAATAACTGGGTTAAGAGATTGCGACCCCAAAAATTTTCAAATTACAAAAGCAGGTATCTATTCCAAATTAAACAACGGTAGCTATTCCAATCAAGAAATCCAAAGAATCATTGATTCAGCCTTAACACCTCCTAATAAAGACGCCGTTTTTTTAGGAGAAGTGGCTCAAAAACAAGGCTATGTAACAGGTCAGTTTGGTAAATTGGAATGGGGATTTGCAACCTCGCACCTACAAATGGTACGTCATGGTTGGGATGAATACTATGGCTATCTAGACCATGTAAGAGCTCATGGTTTTTACCCACCTTTTTTATTTAGAAATGGCGAAGTAGAATATATTGAAGGCAATACTCATGCCGATTGTGGAAAAACCAAAGAAAACGAAACACCTGAGAAGTTTAAAGAGCGTTGGAATATGGAAGGTAAAACCGTTTATTCCCAGCACTTGTTTATGACTAATGTTTTAAATTTCATCAGTAAAAATAAGGAGAAACCGTTCTT
>NZ_JBFHGK010000086.1:0-7102 GCF_041583155.1 Mariniflexile sp. | reverse complement strand
TAAGCAAGAAAAAATAGCACTAGAAACACGACTCAATCAAATTCCTGAAACCACAGACGCTACTATTAAAGGTATATTTGAGGTTATAAAAGACAATTATCAGTTACTTCAATATTTTTACTTTGAGTCTTTAAGATACATAAAACGGCTAAAAACAAAGGCTTATAGTGACTTGGTTGCTATAACCTATATTGAAGACGAAAAGGAGCAAGTAAAAGCATTTAATAAATGGATTGTAGATGACGAGAATTTAAAAAAATTAACCCGAGTTTTTCCCATCATTCTTACCACAAATATTTCAAGTCGGAAATTAGGAACACATTTTAAATTCGATTTATTAACCATGGATGAAGCAGGGCAGTGTGATATTGCTACCAGTTTGATACCCATCTCTAAATGCAGCAATATGGTTTTAATTGGAGACACCAATCAATTAAAACCGATTGTTGTTTTTGAAGAAAGTAAAAACACAGAACTCATGAATCATTTTAAGATTGATGCGCGTTATGACTACTTCAACAATTCTATACTTTCAGTCTATAAAAACATAGATACTATTTCAAGAGATATCTTATTAAGCTACCATTATCGTTGTGGTGAAAAGATTATCAATTATTCTAATATGCGATTTTATGAGAGTAGATTAAATCTTTCGGCAATAAAAAACGCAGGTACTTTAAAATTATTGGATGTACATAATGTAAATCATAAAAATAAAAATTCGCAAATAGAAGAAGCTATTGGCATTGTAAACTATATAAAAGATCATAAATTATCGGATGTTTTTATTATAACACCTTTTAGAAATCAAGAAGAGGTTATAAACCATTATCTAAATGAAGCAATTGCACATGGGGATATAGATGCTTCTGTAAGTTGCGGTACCATTCATAAAATACAAGGGCAAGAAAATAAAACGATTATAATTTCTACGGCAATTTCGGGACAAACGACACCAAGAACCTATGATTGGATTAAAAATAATAGCCAATTAATAAATGTTGGAGTTACGCGAGCAAAAGAGAATTTAATTGTTGTAACCGATAAAAGAGCCATAGATGTTTTGTCTAAAAAAGATGATGATTTATATGCATTGATTTCTTATGTTGAAAAAAATGGCAGCACTCAAATTTCACAGAGTATTGCTAATAAATTCACCATTGGATTTTCAAATAATTCGAAGTTTGAGGACGAATTTTATAAAACAATGCAGCATTACTGTACTATAAATGGTTCGCGTTTTGAGCGGAACATCAAAGTAGTAGATGTGTTTCCGGAAGAAAGGCATAATGCTTTGGTAAATAAAAAAGAATTTGATGGTGTTATTTTCCATGGCCTTAAGCCAAAAATTATTTTTGAAATAAATGGGATTGAGCATTATAAAAATAAAAAGCGCATAGCATCGGATAAAATTAAAATGGAATTGTTAAAGAGTAAAAAAGTTCTATTGCTTTCAATTCCGAATCAGTATGTGAAACATTATGAGTTTATAGGAGAATTAATTAAAAAGTTTAAAGGCGATATTTATCAAAAAACATTGTTTGATTATGATCTGCAATCTTAATTTAGCTAGACCAATGAAGTCATCTATTATAAAAATAATTATTTAGTATATGAGCTGGGATGACCTACCTCAAATAGATCTTTACTCGGATGGCGGTGCGGAACCCAACCCTGGAAAGGGTGGATTTGGCGTGATATTATCCTATAAGGGAAGAATAAAAGAATTTTCTGTAGGCTATGAACTTACTACAAATAACAGAATGGAATTAATGGCTGTGATTTTTGGTTTAGAAAAAATTAAGACTAAGGCAAAAGTTACCGTTTACTCAGATTCCAAATACGTTGTTGATGGCATTAAACAAGGATGGGCAGTAGGTTGGGAACGAGATCATTGGATTAAGAAAAAAGGTAATTTGGTGCTCAATAAGGATTTATGGCAACGATTATTGGATGTTATTGATAAACATGACGTTGTATTTAACTGGGTAAAAGGACATGATGGCCATATTGAAAATGAACGTTGTGATCAATTAGCCAGTAATGGGATCAATTCTGAACATAAAATTAAGGATGAAGGGTACTTAGAGTATCTAGAAAATATTGAGTATTACCAAGAACAGAAAATAGAAAAAGAAGGTGATGCGTGCAGAAAGTGTGAAACGTTAGTCGTAAAAAAGAGCCCTAAAAAACGAAAGCTAAAACCAGGACAAAATTATTATTATGAGTATTACCTCTTCTGTCCAAATTGTAAAACTATGTATATGGTAGAAGATGCAAAACGAACCATTGACCAACAAGGGAATTCGTTATTTGAATAAAAATGTACTTGTGGTATTTTGTAATTAATAAAGACTTATAAACTACTTTTGAGCTCTAATTGTTTCGCTCTATTTTCTATCAGTGCCATTAAAGTGGTTTTATTTTCATCACTTAAAAAACTACAGTTTATTAATTCTTGCCATTGTTGCATGCCTTTTTCTATACGATTCCAGAGGTTTTCAATCGCTTTTGCAGGGATTTGTGCTTTGGCCATAGCTTCGTTAAAATCTAAACGTTTAATTTTTCGTTTTTTACCGTTGAGGTTTAGTGCTAATTCTTCTTGATCTTCTGGAATTAATAATTTAACTGCAACCATATCATAAGCAGGTGCCAATGCATAGTTCTTGCTATCTTTTGCTATGAGTGAAAAGTTTTTTAAATGCATATCGTTATTTCCAATGAGGAAAGAAACAATAACTTGCTCATAAAATTTTACGGTATCCAGTAATGGGTTTTGGGCATAGGTTATAATGCCCTTAGCAATTTGCTCGTAAGATCCACGATATTTATGTTCTGTAAGTCGTTCTGTGAATTGGCAAGCATCTTCCATTGGGTATTTTACGTTATTGTCAGTACGATCTATACGCTTGGTTAAATAAGCTAAAGCACCATCTTTTAATGGGATTAATAAAAATGGAACTGTTGCTATCCCGCAAGCTTTTGCCAATAACATAGACAGTGCTTCAATTTCTGGCATTTGTGGATACATGTGAAATGGTGGTTTTAAAATGTACCTGCCATTTAATGCGCCTACAATGGTTAACCTATTTTGAGCGTTTTCTTGAGTGAAACCCAATGATAATTTTGGTTGTACACCTGTAACAATGATACGTTGCGCAACGTTTTCTTTTGCCAGTGCTTCGATTTGAGATAGTTCATACTCTAATTGTAGTACAGGTGTGTCTGCTTGCCAAAATACTGATAGGCAGTTTTGATGATAATTTATTTCACCATCTTCTAGTTTTTTATGACATGCTAAACAATAGTTCATACTTTCTCTATAATACTAATATTACCAATACAATCTCTACATGTGGTTAGTAATAAGCCCATGCGGTCTCTTGGATTTATTTTCCAATTTTTATGTGCGATGTCTAATAACCAACCTTCCGGAATTAAGCCATCGAAGAACGGGAATAGGTATTCGGCACTAAATGGTTCTTCTTGTAATGGCAAGGTTAAACTGACTGCTAATGTGCTTTCATTTCCTAGATATGCTTTGTCATACTTGAAATGATAACCATTATCGTCCTCGGTTAATATACCAGCCAAGGTTTTATTTACCCAGATTTCTCCTTGTCTCATCGCTTATAGGTGTTGGTGTTAGTGTGTGGCCAAAAAATAATAGTACCTGATTTACTTTATCGGTCATTACGTTTGGTTTTCCCTGTTCGAGTTCGCGCACAAAACGCAAGCCTACACCAGTGAAGTCTGATAACTCTACTTGTGTTAGATTTGCTTTTTTACGTCTATCCCTTACAAATTGGGCTATGGTGTTTTCTCTATCCCATTCCATTATATTATACCTTTATGGGTACAATATAGGAAATTATTTTATAATTACACCTTTATGGGTGTAAAATTTGTGATTTAGTGATATTTATACCTTTTAGGGTATAAAAATTAGAGCAACCCTAAGTCTTGTAATTTTCGGCCGTAAATATCATCTGCAGCTAGTTTTAGGAAATCGTCCTGTAAGCCTAATGTTCGTAATACATTAAAATATGCACCAATAGCGACACTAGGACTTCCTTTTTCAATTTGATATAAGGTTGATCGGTTTATATCCGCACGCTCTGAAACTTGAAGTGTTGTTAATTTACGTCTTTTACGTGCTAGCTTAATATTTTCTCCCAAACTCTCCATAATTTCCTGATGTTTTGGGAATATTATGTTTTTCTTTGATTTCATTTTGTTGCTTATTTTCAACAAAAAAAGTTTATTTGTGGATAATATACAACATTTTGTGTTTTTTATTCTTTTTACATGACCTTCTAAAGAGTTTAGGTTTCGGTGTAATTTGATGAGATTACCATACTTCGACAGCGCTCAGTACAGGCTACACTACTCTCAATGACGGATTTACATGATGAGATTACTCATTCACTTTATTTTAATAAATTGGTATTCGTGAATGCTTCGCATTTGCTTCACTTCGTTCGCAATGACGTGAACGAGGGTAAATTATTGGGGTTTTTACACTTGTATAATTATCATGGGTAAAATTTACTTTCGTTTGTCTTTTGAATTGTTGTTAAAAGCTATTAGGTTGAAAGATTCCCTTAGTCGGCTTCTCACGCGATTGCCATAGAAGTGTTCTAATTCTGATGCAGATAGATTTGTTGTGAGATGTGTTTTAACCTTTTTGCTAATAAATAAATCATACCGGCTTAATAAAATCTCGCCCATCACATTACATTCGTTGCCAAAGTATTTTAAATTGTTTTCTGTTCCTAAATCATCAAAACAGATGATGCCTGCTTTGGATTGGTGTAAACTTGGTTTGCTATATCTGCTTATGACCTCGTAACCCTCATTGATGAATTCGAAACTGACCTCTCGACAGGATTTTACATAGTATTTATTTTGAGGGGTTGCTAAATATTTCATTAATGTCATTAATGTTGTTTTGCCGCAACCAATAGGACCAGAAAGCAGAATTCCTTTTTCTAAATTAATGCCGAGTTGAAATGCCATTTTTCCATCGCTTGAATTGTAAGCAATGAGTTTATAAATGATAGCTTTGTCTTCATCGTAAATTTTAAAATGGTTTCCGAAGAGCTCTTGTCCTTTGGATTCTAGCCAATTGATTGCTTTTTGGTAGGGGTACATTTTGGTTTATGGGTGTTAGTTGTTGGGCATTGGGGTTGAGGTGGATTCCTTCCCGATAGCTATTGGGATTTGCAGGTATGATACCATATTAAAACAGGTATTTAATTTTATGAGACCCCCGCCTGCGCGGGGGCTAAAGGGGTTCTGAATAATTTTTATTGGTTGAGGCGCTGAGGTTTTTTGGGCGAATTGTCGGTGTTGTGTCGGTGTTGTGGTGGTGTTGTGCATTGAAATTTTTGCTGTTGATCATCCAGTTTTGTGCCGCCGCTTTCCAATTGGCCATGGGTGTTTTGCCTCCAACCAACCAACCATTGCTAGAGAAGTAATTGAAAAACTTTTTGGCTTCCAGTTCAGGGAAGTTTTGTTCCAGGAAATATTTTATAAGTTCCTGTTCATTAGGCATCACCATACTTTTATTTTTTTGGCGCAACTTTTTTTGTTTTGAAGTATCCTCTTGATTTTTTAAATCTGAAGTTTCGTTTTTAGAACTAGATGCTTGCTTCTTTATGTTTGTATTGTTTAAATTCTTTGTATTGTTTATACTGTTTATATAAGGTACTTCTGCTTGTTCAGAACCAGTAGCGGTACTAGTATAAGACGTGTCTGCCACTTGTTCTAAAACCTTGCTGTTTTTTGGTTTTGGTTTTAGGCTTTCAGAAAAATTATAAAGATGTACCATACTTCCTTTATAAGGATTATAAGAGGGTTCATATTTTATATAGCCTAAGGCATGCAAATTTTTCAAGCATTTATGGTAGGTTGCTTTAGAGCTTATTTTGCTTATCCGCATGACTTCATCGCGTGAAATGCTAATGGGATTACGGAATCGGTTACTATTCCAGAATTGAAAAAGCGCGATGTATAAACTGATGTGTGTTGGGTTTAAGGTATCGTCATTAATAACCTTATCGAAAAAACCTGTTAAGTGTTTGATGTAGTTCATGATTTTAGGTTTTAAGATGATTATTCTTCTAGCATATTCTGGATGTCTTCATACTTATAGTAGATAATGCCGCCGATGCGCTTAAAATTGAGCGTGCCGTTAATTCTTAGGTTTTGAAGTGTTCCTGGGGAGATGCGTAGTAGTTTTCTAACTTCAGATGATTTTAGCCATTGGGCAGGTTTATCTTCTTTATTGGTACTATGCAGCTCTTTAAGCAATGCATTCACCACATTTAATAGATCTTTTTTGGTGACTAATTGATGGTTTAAAAGTTCTAAATTTTCTGTTTCAGGAAAAAGTGTTTTTGGATGTAGATTCATAATTATGGGTTTTAAATTGTTATGATACAAAACAACTTCATTTCATAAATTTTCATTCACAAGGCGAACCCAAGGTGTGTGTTATTTTAACTAAAAACTATTCAAACAATTGAAATACAATTATTTGATAAATTAGTTTTTAATCAGCTCTTAATTTAGGCTGGTGAAACTGGAAGAAATTGTTCTATTATTATAGAAACCGAAATAGGGAAGACCTTGTGTGATTTAAGAGTCTTCTTCCATCAATTTTTGGTTGAGGTTATCTGCCAAACTATTTAAAAATTTGGTACGAACTGTTTTTCTTAACTTGATGTCTTGATACACCCTGTAGATGCTGTCTTCTAATTCGATGTTGAATACTTTTCCAATATGCGTTGCTAATTCTTTGACATCGACATTACCGTTGTTTATGAGCTTTGCATGTTTTAGTGCATAGATCAACTCTACTAAATCTATTTTGGTTCCAGACCAATCATAATTTATTGGTTGAACATGGCCGTTGGAACCGGTATTATTATCGATCTCATCCATTTTGTGTTCCAAATATTTAATAAGCATGTCCGAACTCATTAAGATAGCGACTTGATAGTCGTGGGAGGTGGCCGTTTTGGAATCAAAATAAAGAAGCATGGGGTGATCGCGTATAATATCTTTATACGGTCTTCTTATAAAATAATTGGTATCG
>NZ_JBFHGK010000085.1:0-7261 GCF_041583155.1 Mariniflexile sp. | reverse complement strand
GATTTTGAATGCATTTATTATATCTTTATAAAGGATTGAAAATCAATTTGCGACAATCTAGTTTAATCATAAAGGTAGCTATATAGATACCTTGATATCTTTTACGTTTCTAAGCTATTGAAATACTGACACTTACACGATGGGTTTGAATCCAGTCGAGGTCACTAGTATTTATAAGGGTTTACAGAGATGTAAGCCCTTTTTTTATTTTTCATTTTCAGAATATTTGCAGATTATTTTGAAATAGCACATATTGTGTTGGTTGCTATAGAGCTTTATTTGTTCCTTTTATTAGCCTATAAAGTATCCTAAAATAGTTGATTTGAAAGGCTTGTAACATTGTCTAATTACTTTTCTATTTCATTCATAATGATGAAATTTTGCGTACTTATATTTAGGACTAGTCAAAAATCAATCTAAAGCATTTTTAGTGACAAACCATCTCCAACCTATTATGGCCATTTGAAGCTTGTTTGCCTTTGCCAAATCCAATCTCATTTTGGAATAACTTGGAAAAATAAATTTATTCAGTTTAGCCAGAAATTTAAAGAATTGTTTTTTCATAATACAAAGGTAATAAACTTAGTTTTTTTGTGTTAAGGCAATTTTAACTTCAGTTTAAGCGCAATACAATGCGGTTTTGTTGTTACAATACAAGTAATCCATTTTCTCTTAAAATGTTTATCGGTTTTGAAAACCAAAACAATTCAAAATCTTCAAACTGGGTTTCAAAATTGGATTTTAACTCAGAAAACGATTTTAACTGGTTGTTTTGTGGCATTAAAGTCTCTAAAATGTTTATGAACCATGTGCCTTTATCTTTATCTAATGTTATATCAAAGGTGTTGGTTGTATTGTGAAAGGTTAGTTTTAGTGAATAAAAAGTGTTCCCTTTTTTTGTTTTGGAATGCTCGATAATTTGCGGATTTGTACCAAGCCAAACAATTTTTGCGGTTGGTTTTACATTAAAATTAGGTTCTGTTTTCAGGCAATCATATATGAAATTGGGTTTAATACTGGTTTTTGGTATCTTAAAATCAAACCATTCTTGTAATGGCAAATCAAACCCAATACCATGCATAAAATTGTAAAGTGATTTTTTTAATCCGAAGCTAAATAGATTGTGGTCAATACCTGTTGAGTCGGTAAATTGAACATCGTTATTAGCAAAGGTGATATTTTTATATATTGGAGTGATTTTATATTCTGATGGATTTAATCCAATTGGACTATGAGCGGTGAGTGCAAATTGATGCCAAAACCCTGATTGTAAGACACCAATTTCGAACAACTGACGAACCATTTCTAAACTATCAACGGTTTCCTGAACAGTTTGCGTTGGGTAGCCATACATCAAATACGAATGTACCATAATGTTAGCTTCAGTGAAGTTGCGGGTAACCTGTGCTACCTGTTCTACGGTTACACCTTTGTCAATTAGTTTTAATAACCTATCTGAAGCCACTTCCAATCCTCCAGAAACGGCAATGCAACCAGAAGCTTTTAGGAGAAAACATAAATCTTCGGTGAAGTTTTTTTCAAATCGTATGTTTGTCCACCAAGTTACTGTTATTCCTCGTTTAATAATTTCTAAAGCCAAAGCTTTCATTAACGATGGTGGTGCAGCTTCATCAACAAAATGGAAACCTGTTTCGTTAGTTTGTGCTATAATTTGCTGCATTCTATCTACTAATAGTTTTGCAGCTATAGGTTCGTAGATTTTTATATAATCTAAGGAAATATCACAAAAAGTACACTTGCCCCAATAGCAGCCGTGCGCCATGGTGAGTTTGTTCCATCTGCCATCACTCCATAAGCTGTGCATTGGGTTTGCAATTTCTATTACCGAAATGTACTCCGTTAGTAATAAATCGGAATAATCGGGTGTGCCAATTTCAGCTTGTTTATATTCGGGTTTTGTTGAGTTGTTTTTGTAAACAATTGTACCATTTTCTAATAGGAAGGTGCGCTTGAAAGACGTCTCGACTGCGCTCGATGTGACAGCTTTGAATAAAAGTTCAATTGGTAATTCGCCATCATCTAAAGTTATGAAATCGAAAAACTCAAACACTCTTACGTCTGTTAAAGAACGTAATTCCGTATTCGGGAAGCCTCCACCCATGGCAATTTTAATACTTGGGTAATTGGTTTTTATATATTGTGCGCAGCGAAAAGCACTATATAAATTTCCTGGGAAAGGTACTGAAAAACATACCAGTTTTGGTTGAATTGTTTTTAATCTATTTTCAAGAATATTTAATGTAATGTCATCTATAAACGTTGGTACATCGAGTAGATTGGCATATAACTCATCGAAAGCATTGGCGCTCTGCCCCAAACGTTCTGCATAACGACTAAAACCAAAATTAGGGTCGATACATTCTATAATAAAATCCGATAAATCTTCGAGATATAGCGTTGCTAAATGTTTGGCTTTATCTTGCATACCCATAGAGCCGAATGCCCACTCTAAATCATCTAATTGATTGAAGCGGGATGCTTGTGGCAAAAAATCGGTACTACAAAGTTGTCTTGCGAAACTTGGTTTTTTACCCTGAAGAAACGCAATAACATCGTCTAAAGGCTGTAAATATGCGTTTTTTAAAGCATAAATACGTTGGGCGTTTTCAGAAATAATTAAGTTGTTTTCAAAAGCTAAATCAAAAATTTCCTGAAAAGTTTCTTTAGAAAACAACTCTAAAATAACTTCAATACCTAAATCCATTTGAAAGGCACTAATATTTTTAGTGTTTAAAAAGCCTTTTAAATATGTGGTAGCCGGGTAGGGCGTATTTAATTGTGTAAATGGAGGCGTAATGAGTAAAAGGTCTTTCAAAATGGTATATTAAATATATAGCAAATATAAATGAAAACTTGTATTTGAAGTGGTTTGGATCTCGCAAAGGCGCGGAGAACTAAAGTTTGAAGAAATAAGTTAGCAAAAAACGCTATTACTGATGATAGGAAAATAGGTGTTTATTAGGAATGCTAATTGTTAATTGTTTTTTCGTTATTTAAAATTTCGGTAACTGCTTGTGTGTAAGCTCTTGGATTACTTGCTTTTTTTATTTTTTTATATGTTTTTTGAGGGTTTGAAAATGACTGCGAAAAGTATTCCCAAAAGCCTAACATCTTCATTTTTATTGGTGTCGGGCCAGATAATGCTGCATCGTATTGTTGGTAAATGGTATCGTGAAACTCGCTAAAAATGGTCCATCTATTGGTTGGGTATTCGGTAGTATTGTTTTTAATCATACTTGGTAAAAAAGGATCAGCAATGAGTCCGCGACCAATCATGAAATGATTAATACTAGGAAAACGTTCTTGCATTTCTTTAAACTTGGCAACCGAAGTAATATCGCCATTATAATAAAGTTGGTGTCTCGTGCTTTCAATACAACGTTGAAAGGCTTCTAAATCCACGCCACCTTTGTAAAGTTGTTTTCCAATACGTGCATGTATGGCTATGTTTTTTAGTGGATAACTATCTAAAATTGGAAAAACATTTAAAATTTCTTCAGGGTTTTCGTAACCCATACGCATTTTCATGGAAACAATTACATCAGTTTCATTATGAACTCGGTTTAAAATGTGGTCTATTTTTTCAGGGTTGCAAATAAGTCCAGATCCCATGCCTTGTTTTGTAACCATCGGGTAGGGGCAACCTAAATTCCAATTCAATTCTTTGTAGCCCAGTTCCTGAATGTACTTCACAACAAATAAAAACTCATCAGCGTTATTGGTCATTACCTGCGGTATAACCTCTAAAGTTGCATTGTTTTCAGGTTGTAAATCGCGTTGGTAGGATGATTTAATAACCATTTTACCATCCAACCGAATGTATGGCGCATAAAACGTATCGATGCCGCCAAAATAATGATGAAATGCATTTCGAAACTTAAAATCGGTAAAACCTTGTAATGGTGAAGAAAGTAAAGTGATTGCCATTTATAAATTGAGTTATGCAAATATAGCTAGTAATTACCAATTACGTAGGTAATAAATGATTTGCAAAATTATTTAATGTAATCAAGCATTTTATCTCTTTTATACTGCGGAAGTGCATCTATATTTAAAGCCAATTTTAGGTGTTTTTGATTTTTGTTTTCTGAAAAAAGTAGCTTGAAAAATTGAGCCGTAGTTAAACTGTTTTTAGCTTTTTCAATAAGTTGAAAATGGTCGCCTGTTTTTACATAACCTTCTTCTAAAATACGAACATAAGTTCCAGGAAACCCATGTTTTACAAATTGTTTTAAAACTTTTTGAGTGCCGAATTTTACGCCGAATTTATAACAAGGTTCTCTAGGCTGGGTTATTTGCACTAAAGCCGACCCTAATTTATAAATATCTCCAATATGTATTTTAGTTTCATCTAAGTCTGAAACGGTTAAATTTTCACCAAACATCCCATAATTCCAATTCAAGTTTGGATATAAATTTTTCCAGTAAGGATATTGGTTTGCTGAAAATAAATAACAGGCTTTAAACTCGCCACTGTGATTTTCTCTATCCGATACTTCGTCATCTTTTACGATGTCTTTACCTAAATAAATGGGTTGATTTGTAGGGGTTTTGTAAATACCAGTTGTTTCTTCTTGACCGGCAAAAATAATTGTAGTTGGTTTAGCTAAGTTGGTAGCGATTACTTGCATGGCTTAAAAGTAATAAAAAAACCACGATGTTTTGCAAAGTGGTTTTTTGTAAATATAATTGAAAATTTATTTGGTGCTAAAGAGTATTAATCAACCTTTTTTAAACTTAGTAAGTTATTACCATGACTATCGAATAAAAACAAATTCAAATTTTCCCTTTTAAAACCAGTAGTTTTGCTTAGAGCTTGGTTAAATTTATCTGAAACCTGCATATTTGGGCACATTTTCCTTGTAGAAGCCAAAGCAGAAAATTCAATGTTATCTGATGTGATATTTTTAATTGAACCTGTATAATTATTACAGCCATCTGTTCCAAATACTCGCATTTCCGTGATATTTATTTCTAGAGTAGGTACATTTTCTGAAGCTGAAATAGCTTCGTTATTAATATGAGTTACAGCCCAAACGTCATGCAAAGCCATGCGATGGTCTGCCTTTTTCTCTAAAATCGTTATGAGTTTATAATGTATAGAAGAAGCATCAGCAGGTATGTTTGCCTTGTTTATAGGTGTTTCTGAAACTTCTATTTTTTGAAGGTACCCTGCTTCAAATGTAAAACCTTCAATTGGTGCATAAAAATTGGTCCAAGTAGCTTTGTCTAAATCAGTGCCTTTATAAACTTGAATGCATTGAGCTTTTCCTGCACCGGCATCACATTCTTTTTTCATGCTGTTAACCCAATACGTACTTGTTTTTATTGATGAACAAGAAGTGCTTGCAACCGCTAACACTAACATTGTAATTGCTATTTTTAATAATGCCATGTTTTATGATTTTTCTTAAAACCTTTCAAAAGTTATGCTAATTTTAAGTTTGAAACTATTTTAGAGTTTTTTAACTAACAGTTAGAAGACTTTTATTAGCGGTATTTTTAATTAACTGAAATAAGATTAACTTCGAAAATAAGGACAGATCCAATTGGAATTGATGATAATTGCTGGTTTCCATAGGCCAAGTGTGCAGGGATGTATAAGGTGCCCGCATCGCCTTCATTAAAGAAGGTAAGTCCCTCAGAAAATCCAGGTATAACTCCAGACAAATTAAAGCTAACTGGTGTTGTGCTTTGGTCGAAAACAGTACCATTTAGAAGTTGGCCCTTGTAAGTAACGGACACATTATCGGTAGTTGTTGGTTTGGTTGTTCCCTCTCCCGGAGTGTGGATATTATAATATAAACCAGTACCTGTAGGTTGAGCAGTTAATTCATTTTCGGTTAGGTAAGCTTGAATTTGTTCTTCATTTTCGGTTTCGTAATTCACATAAATCAATTCAATATCAAAAATTAAAACAGAACCTGCTTTGATGATGCCATTATTATAACTTCCATAGGCTAAATGAGCAGGAATTATTAATTTTCCGCTTCCACCTTCATTAAAATAAGTTAAACCTTCTTGCCAACCTGAAATCACTTGATATAAAAAAAATGAAAATCCGTCTTCATCCCATTCTTCAAAAACTTCTCCAGTTGTAAGGTAACCTTCATATTTAACCTTTACTCTATCAGTTGAAATTGGTTTTTGTCCCGTTCCAACTTCATCAATTATATAATACAAACCAGAATTACTTCTTTCTGCATCTAAATTGTTTGCTTCTAAATAAGCTTGTATTTCGGCTTCGTTTTGTTGGCTATAATCTATGGCTTCATCGTCCTTCGAACATGCTGTGAATAAAACTAGAGTTAGTAGTGTAAAAATGGTATTTTTCATAAAGTGCCTTAAAGTATTAAAAGTGATTTTTGTTTAGTAGATGGTAAAATTAGGCATTGGTTGCGTAAAATTATTAATTTTTGAAGTGTTAATTTGTAAGATTCTGTTTAACTGATACTTAAAAAAAGCCACTTTGTAAAAAAAGTGGCTTTGCATTTATTTATTGAGATAGGAATTTTTATCGCATCACGAATTTTTTAGTGATTATAAGATTGTTTTTGTGTTCTACTTTTAAAATGTAAACTCCTTGTTTTAGAAATTTTATGGGGTTTTCTTTCTGAATTTCAGTAGACTCGTATATTTTTTGAGCTAACAAGTTGTAAATAGTTATACTGTTTATTTCTGAAAGGTTTTGGTTCTCATTAAAGTAAATACATTTATTAAATACATAGAAATTATTGTTTTGAGCTAATGTGTTTTTTTTAATACCTAAGGAATTGTTGGTGTATAAGCTTGAAACATCTGAGGCAGAAAGTGCCATATTATAAATTCTAATATCATCGATACTGCCATTAAAAAATTCGGCATAATAAGAGCCAAAATGGTAAGCTGCTCCAATAGATATAAGATTTGAAACTAAGCCATAGGAGTCTGGTTGTGAAGTAAAAGTTGTTAATTGATTGTTAACGTAAATTTCTCTTTCACTTGTTGAATGGGAAATTACAGCAATATGATTCCATTGACCAATGTTTAAAGGATTATTGTTCGAAAAATTTCTTGTTTTGTGTGCATATTCTATAAAATTGTTAGCTTGTGTTCTTAGAACATAATTGGTAGCAGTACTGTAGTTTGATTTTCCTAAAACCATAGCATTTTGTTGTGAATCTGGTTTTATCCATACTGAAAAACTTACTTCGTTTTCAAAGTTTAACAAGTTGTCATTGGCTATTGTTATTACGTCACT
>NZ_JBFHGK010000084.1:0-7459 GCF_041583155.1 Mariniflexile sp. | reverse complement strand
TAATAGCGTAAATTCTCCCGAAGCTTCGGGATTAAGCCGCAGCCATATTTCAGGACAAGACAGACAATTTTACAAAACCAAATGAAACATTATTAGAGTGTTAAGTAAAGATTTTTTTTCTATGATTAACACCCCAATTATACAATTCCAAAATAACTTTTTTTAAGGTTTTGGAATGTTCTGTAGGGGCATATTCTGTTCTTACAGGAAAACCATTTAATACCGTTCTCGTAATTAACTGATTTTCTTCCATATCCTTTAACTCCTTAGACAATACTTTGGTGCTTAATTTTGGAATACTACGTTCAATTTCCCTAAAATGCTTATTTCCTTCCCAAATTGAAATTAAGATTAAAAGTTTCCATTTACCACCTATTACGTCTAATGTATCTCTTACTGGTAACAACGCAGACATACATTCTTTGTGTTCTTTCTTTTTCATCATAAATTTATTCTTGATTACCTACAGGTAACTGGTTACCTCCAGGTATCTGATTACTAATGGTAATCAAAAATAGTTAATTTTGACATCTTATTAATAAAAAAATTTAAAATGAAAAATAAGGTTCTTACAGTTTTATGTATTCTTTTCGGATTAATGATGATTAATTCAGGTTTAAACAAATTCTTTAACTACATGCCCATGCCAGAAATGTCTGAAGAAATGATGCAAATAATGGGTGGTTTTATAACTATAAAATGGATTTTACCACTTGTGGCTATTGTAGAAATCATTGGAGGCATTCTAATTGCACTACCAAAAAAAAGAGCATTAGGTGCAATTGTTATTCTTCCAGTTATTATAGGAATTTTTGTGCATCACTTAGTACACGATATAGCAGGTATCGGGATAGCACTCGTTTTATTGGCTATCAACATATGGGCAATTGTTGCCAATTGGGATAAATTCAAACCAATTATAGAAAATTAAATTATTTAATAAAACTTAGTAGTAAATTTTCAACCTTGTGGATTACTGAATAAACACTACTGCCAACAAAGACTGGAGCTAAAAAAACTAGTCTTTTCTTCAAAAATATTAAATACTATTATTTTGGGCTTACAAATTCAAGAGATTGATGCTGTAAGCTTTTTTTTTGCTGTTTTTTATAATTATTACAGAAGCTATTTTCTAAACACCCTACTAAGTAAAGATTAAAAAAACTATTGGAACGATGCTCATTTTGCCACTATAACCATTTTATATTTTGGTTTTTAGGTATGGAAAATCTAACTCTAAAATAGTTTTTAACCAGCGGCAGAAATTGGTTTTTGCCTATATTCTTAAAATATAAATTTAATTATAAATACGAACATTTTTTATTCAAATTTGATAGGATGTAAAACAGGCACAACGCCCATAAGTAATAGCTTATTCCCTCCTACTCCTGAAAGCCACTCGGGTTTTCAGCTTGGTGTATGCCTGCAAAGTTGAGTGCTAACCCCAAAAAAACCTATAAACACAACTTACTTTTGCTAAAGTCGTTTCTAATTAATAAAAAATTTTGCAGAATAGATTACTTTCGTATATTTGAATCGTGAACGATATAATCGTTAGCGATAAATAAATATAATATATGAAAACATTGTACCAAACAAGCGCCACTGTAACAGGCGGACGAAACGGAAAAGTAACTAGTGAAGACGGAGTGTTAGCGTTAGAAGTTAGAATGCCAAAAGAACTTGGAGGAAGTCAACAAGGTTATACAAACCCAGAACAACTTTTCGCAGCAGGTTATGCATCCTGCTTTGACAGTGCACTTAACCTAGTAATGAATAAAGAAAAAGTGAAACCAAAAGAACCTTCAACTGTAAAAGCAAATGTTGGCTTGCTTCCTGATGGCAGTGGTGGTTTTAAACTCGGTGTTTCTCTACAGGTAGAAATTCCTGGTATAGAAATAGAAAGTGCTCAAGAACTAGTTGAAAAAGCACATCAAATTTGCCCTTATTCAAACGCAACACGCGGAAATATTGATGTCCAATTAGAAATTATTTAACAATCTAAGGGCCGAAAAATGAATAGTAAATCTTTTTTCTGTCCTTTTTAAAAATATACTTAGCGGAATTCTAGGTGCTTCTCATCAACACTATATGCATGCTACTATCAATAAAATAAAGGGTTAAACAAAATTGCCACTAAAATGTTGGAAGAGTATCACGAAGAAATTGGCGATACTGGTAAAATTATAGACAGAATTATACAACTTGGAGGCGTCTCTAACTTAGCAACAATTAAGCTAGAAATTTATGCTGACTTGGGAAGCCAATTAAAGGAAGAATTAAAAGAACAAGAGGAAGGACTTGCTGAATTACAAAAAGCATATTATGCTATTGAAAATGACCTACCCACTCAAATCCTTTTAGGGAATACATAAAAACTGAAACGGAACATGGTTCTTGGTTGCAACAACAGGTTAATCTGCTAGATGCTGTGGTAATTCAAAATTATTTAACTACACAAATTTAATTTAACTTTGTACAGAAACTTAAAATAACAACAAATGCAGGTTAATGACTCTTTAAAACTTGAAAATCAATTATGCTTTCCACTATATGCGGCATCAAGGTTGGTAACCAAATGTTATCAGCCAGTCTTAGATAGTCTAGGAATAACGTATCCACAGTATCTTGTATTGATGGTTTTATGGGAAAATGACTCTGTTAATCTTAGTTTGCTATCAGAAAAATTAATGTTGCAATCAAATACCCTTACGCCTTTACTTAAAAGAATGGAGAAAATGGACTTAATTACTCGTTTACGTTCAAAAACAGATGAAAGAAACATAATTATTTCACTTACAAAAAAAGGTATTGACATAAAAAATGAAGCTCCTAAAGTACAAAATCAACTTTCTCAAAACATTGGTGTTACTCTTAAAGAAGCAGAACAGTTACATATGTTACTATATAAACTGATAGAAAACCTTAGCTAATTGCAAAATGCGGGTATAGAATAACACCATGGCAGAAAAAAGTGAACAACGTTTAATTACAATTAACTCATTGCATTGTATTAGTTTATAGAAACAAATAGTTTGTTTCAAATTATCCGTTTTTTAGGATGCTCATCATCCGTCTCATTACCTTATTTTATAAAATTGTGTGTACAATTGTGTACTCTTATTATTAATTTTATTAATCAAATTTATAACTAAAGCCAAGATATTTAATTCTACTTTTTAGGTAAATATTTTTCTGCAATAGAGATCTAGTCAATTATTTACATCCTATTGTTGTCTGCAATTTGAAAAACATATCGACATATAACAAACTGATTTTCGAAAATAAGTTTTAAAAAATCACGTTTTTAAACTAAGAGATTTGTCGACTTAATTGTTTAATAATAAAATAATAACAAAAATTAATAAAATGAAAACCTCAAATTTTAAACTACTTACAATTTTTACTGCAATGGTATTATTCATTGGAACATTTTCGTCCTGTTCCGATGACGATGGACCAACTGCTAATATAAACGTTAATGAAGGTCCATCTGGCGATATTGGTGGCGATTTTACTGGAAATGGCGGAAATGCGTCTCGAACGATAAATTGGACTAACAATTTAACCACAGCTGATTATAATGCTGACATAACTGCTACTGCAAATGGAACATTTAATATTGTAGTAGCTGATTCTGAAGGCACTGTGGTGCTTGACAGAACTCTTAATGGAGGAACTGAACCCGATAGTATTGATGGTGTAACACAGGCTGGAGAACCTGGAAATTGGACTGTTACCATTACAATTACGTCTTTCAATGGAGATGGAAGTTATTCATTAAGCGAAGGAGACTAATATGGAATTAGTAAATTAATAATGGGAAAGGCTGTCTGAAATTGATAGCCTTTTCTGTTAAAACATATAAAAACTACAACCATGGAAGCTTCCCACGAAACCGAACAGTTTAAAATTATAAAAACGAAATTAATTTATACAACGAAATAAGATTACAATTATCTTTAGTGCAAAAAACACCAAATAATGGTATATAAAGCGTAAATCAATTTTTAACCTGTAGCCATATTCAGGATAAAACATTTGAAATAACAACCCGAAATAGAAGAAAATATGAGCAAACACATTGATGCAAGTCCGGAAGCAGGAAAAGAATTTTATCAAAACTTCCACGGCAAAGGAAAGGTAGTGATGTTGAACTTACTAAAATTTAGAGTAACGGCTGACTATACAAATTTAGAAGAATTAAAACCTATCAAAAACATCAGTGGCGAAGAAGCCTATCAATTGTACCTGAATAGTACTCTACCCGAATTAGAAAAAGCAGGAAGCCGAATTATCTATTTTGGAAAGAGCCGAAACTTTCTGATTGGACCCGACTCGGAAAAATGGCATGCGGTTTTGTTGGTAGAACACGAGTCTGTTTTGAAGTTTATGGAATTTGCACAAAGTCCAGACTATCAAAAAAAGGCAGGACACAGAACAGCGGCATTGGAAGATTCCAGGTTATTACCAACAAATGAAATAAAAAACTACACCTAACAAGCTCATATATCTTATGGCGGGTGACCGGGTGAATGATAGGGTATCCCTCCATAGCCAGTTTTGATTACAGTGAACAGGAAAGTGCTTCTAAACCACAACAACCCATATGCAAACCCTTGGCATTCATATTAACATATAGAAACCAAAAAAGAAATGAGTAAAAAGAATAGTGTATTTATCGCAACAAGTTTAGACGGCTATATTGCTGACAAAAATGGCGGAATTGATTGGTTAAATACCATCCCAAATCCAGATAATAACGATATGGGATATGTGGAATTCAATAACGAAATTGATGCTCTTGTTATGGGACGAACAACATTTGAAACCGTACTTGGATTTGATGTTGAATGGCCATATAACAAGCCTGTCTTTGTGTTGAGTAATAAACTAAAAGAAATTCCTGAAAGCCATATAGGAAAAGCATTTTTGATTAAAGGGAGTTTGTCGGTTATTCTAAATCAAATCCACAAAAAAGGATTTCACCGACTTTACATAGATGGAGGAACTACAATACGAAATTTTTTGAAAGAGGACTTAATTGATGATATGATACTTACAACAATACCGATTTTATTAGGTGGTGGTTCTTCGCTATTTATGGAACTGCCAAACGAACTGAATTTTGAACTGATTGGAACAAAAACCTATCTGAATCAAATAACACAGAATCACTATAAACGGAAAAGATAAAATACAAAATACCAACAAAGAACTGAGCTAAAAAACAAACCATTTTAAACTAATTTTAAAACAAAGTTCTCGTTATTTGGCATCCCTGATTTAGCTATTGCAAAAGCCTTTTTCAATAGTTTATTGCACACCGCCAACATAACTAGTTTTTTGCTTTTCCTTGGTCTACAACACATCCAAAAAACAGGCATAGTATACATTCTACAGCGGATTAAAGAGAACATAGTTAAATTATCAAAACTCATTGTATCGCATTAGCTTAAAGCCGTAAATGATTTGGTTCCAATTATCCGCTTTTTAGGATGCTCATCATCCGTTCCATCAATGTAAAAGTAAGGAATTTGAAGACATAAAAAAACGGATTTTGAGAACACAATCTGTTGATTTCATTAGCCGAAAGCTTTGTACCGGGAACTGGACTCGAACCAGTGACCTTCGGGTTATGAGCTCTAATCAGGGCTTGCAGTTAACGCAAACACTGGGCTTTCCCGATGTTATTTTTGAAAATCGTGTTCTAAAACGTGTTCCGTTTTATGTTCACTTTTGTTAGTAATAATATTTGATGAAATTAATAAATTTTAGAATAACAAGAAACTATTTTTCCATATAATCCTGCCATTGTATTAAAATGTATTTTTCAACAGAATTCTCCATTCTTTTTAAAAATCCATATTCGTATGCAAACAGGTAAACATCTCCTTTGGAGTTTTTCCAATAATGTGTAAAAAAGTTGGAATTAAACCCCAATTCGTTTAACACTTCAGCCCTTACGGTAACCTTACCTCCTTTATTAAATTCTTTTAGTATTTTTCTATTTAGCTTCAGTTGGTTGTCTACCTTATTATAAAACCGTTCTGGATTTTGCTTTTCTTTTTGATATTGATACCCGCTTTTACATTGTGGATCACAAAACTTCTTATCGGTTCTTCCTTTTAATTCTTTACCACAATGTAAACATTCCTTATAAATTCTCATGAAATTAAATTTAACCGTATTTTATACGAATCATATTCGAATAAGATACGACTAAATCATTTATATACTTTAAATTAGTAAAAAAATATTTATGGAACTACCGAAAAGCATCACTTTGAAACATTTGCTTGTTGAGCAAAAAAAATGTATTGGACTTCAGTTTACGACCAACAAAGTTATTCAAGTACTTGTTGATACGCTACCAAATATTGCATGGAGTCAAGAATTTGGCATGTTCTATTTGCCAAATAATCAAAATAATTTGAAACAAATTTTTAAGACGTTTCATGGTGTTGCTTGGGTAAATGGCAACTATTTCTTCACTGAAAAAGTTATAAACGAAGACAATCCTATTCTTAATTTAGAACGTTACAGAAAAAGGAAGCCGAAAGAAGGCTTTAAACTTTGCCCCGAAGAATATTTACTAAAATTAGAACTAAAACGATATTCAGACAACACTGTTCGCAACTATGTGGCTTGCTTTGAATCTTTCATTAATCACTATTATGAGATAGACCCAATCAATTTAAATGAAAATGATGTTAGAAAATATTTGCAAAAACTCATACAGGATGGAAAGTCTAATTCCTATGTTAATCTTGCCGTTAATAGTATAAAATTCTTTTATGAAATTGTTCACGGAATGCCTAATAGATTTTATTCTATTGAAAGACCCAGAAAAGAAAAGCAATTACCAGAGGTTTTATCTAAAGAAGAAATTATTAAAATTATAAATAATACCAACAACATTAAGCACCGATGTATTGTAGGGCTGTTATATTCCTCTGGACTTAGAAGAGCTGAGCTGCTAAACCTTAATGTGACCGATATAGATAGTAAACGAATGGTTGTAATTATAAAAAATGCAAAAGGAAATAAAGACCGCATTTCGGTTTTAAGCCCGAGTATTTTAAAAGATTTACAAAAATATTACAAAGAATACCGCCCCGAAAAATATCTTTTTGAAGGTCAAAAAGGGGATAAATATAGTGTTACAAGTGTATTAAATATTATTTCAACAGCGGCTAAAAAAGCGGGAATACGTAAAAAGGTAACACCCCACATGCTAAGACATAGTTTTGCTACTCATCTATTAGAAAACGGAACAGATATTAGACATATACAACTATTACTTGGACATAGTTCTACCAAAACGACAGAAATTTACACACATGTAGCAAATAAATCGTTTATGGAAATAAAAGATTTACTATCTTAGTTTTATAATGTGGATATAAACAATTGTACCTTTTGAAGGATATAGACAATTGTCTATATCCAATTGTTG
>NZ_JBFHGK010000083.1:0-7615 GCF_041583155.1 Mariniflexile sp. | reverse complement strand
TGGGATTTTAATTGATAACATTCCTCCAAAAACTACCGAAAGACGAAAGTTAAACCCCCGATTTTTAGTGGTGTCTCATTTAAGAGCGTCAAAAGGTATTCAAGACTTAATTGCTGCTGTTAATTTATTACGCGATGATTTGAAATCTGTTTTAAAAATCGAAATTTATGGCGACGGACCGTATAAAAAGGACTTGCTTCAGTTGGTTACCAAATATAAGCTTGGAAATAATTTTAATTTTAAAGGAAGTCAGTCGAATTTAAATGCATTTTATCAACATTATGACTATCTCATTCAACCAACACATATGGAGTGTTTTAGCTTATCAATTTTAGAAAGTTTAGCGGCAAACATTCCGGTAA
Organism: Mariniflexile sp.; assembly: GCF_041583155.1. Lineage (GTDB taxonomy): Bacteria > Bacteroidota > Bacteroidia > Flavobacteriales > Flavobacteriaceae > Mariniflexile. Next base: position 7,253 of record NZ_JBFHGK010000083.1, on the reverse strand, counting down.
TAACAACTCCAGTTGGCGGTAATTTAGAAGTTATTACACCTAATAGCAATGGCTTTATATTTAAAACCAAAGATGTTAAAGGGTTGTCGGAATTACTTACTGAGATTATAGAAGGGAAACTATGCATATTAGGAAACACGAGATCGCTTATAGAAAACAAGTTTTCCATTGATTTGATGGTTAAAAATCACATGAAACTTTTAGATTTATGAAAATAGCATTCCTTACCCCAGAATATCCGCATCCTAAAACAGGCACCGCAGGAGGCATTGGAACCAGTATTTTCAATTTATCAAAAGCATTATTGAGTTTAGGTCATGAGGTTAGTGTTCTAGTTTACCAACAAAATCAAGACGATTATTTTATAGAAGACGGTATTCATTTTTATAGAATAAAGAATATTAAACTAAAAGGTTTATCACTTATACTTACACAGAAAAAAGTGGAGAAATTAATTAATTCTTTATATGATTCTGGTAAAATCGATATCGTTGAAGCACCCGATTGGACGGGGTTTACGGCGTTTATAAAGCCAAAATGCCCTTTGGTTATCAAAGAGCACGGAAGTGATACCTATTTTTGTTATTTAGACAAGCGAAAGGTGAAGTTTAAAAACAAATTCTTAGAAAAACGTGCGCTAAAAAATGCCGACGGAATTATTAGTGTGAGTGCTTTTACAGGGCATTTAACCAATGAATTGTTTGGGATAAATCGAAATTTTACGGTCATTCATAATAGTATTGACGCCACTTTGTTCGAACCGAAACAAAGTGAATCTAATACATTAAGTATATTGTATTTTGGTACGATTATTCGAAAAAAAGGTCTTTTAGAACTACCAGAAATATTTAATTTGGTTCATAATTCTAATAAGAATGTAGAATTAATTCTTGTTGGAAAAGATAGTGCGGATATAAAAACAGCTAGGTCTTCTACATGGCAATTAATGCTAACACTATTTAATGAAACTGCTTTAAGAAAAGTGACTTATTTGGGTCCTGTCGATTATTTTAAAATTCAAAATTTAATAAAGGATGCGACGGTATGTGTCTTTCCATCATTTGCGGAAGCTTTTCCCGTTTCATGGTTAGAAGCTATGGCGATGGGAAAGGCTATTGTAGCTTCTAATATTGGTTGGGCCACAGAGATGATAGAAGATGGGAAAGAAGGGTTTTTGGTGCATCCAAAATCCCATCTGCATTATGCTAATAATATTGTTGATCTATTAAATAGGCCTAATAGAAGAATGCAGTTTGGACTAGCAGCAAGACTTAAAGTACTAAAGAACTTTAGAGATGAGGAAGTAGCTAAACAATCAGTGATATTTTATAAAAAATTAATAACCAATGATCGTTGTATATTATAAGGATAAAAAAATAGTAGATATCAAAGGAGAAGGAGTAGTTCTTTCAGAGTTTATAAATCATGAGGTTGTTCCTTCTTTGTTTTTATTAGCGTGCAAATACCCGTACCGTATTTTGGTATGGTGTAATGAAGAACAAAGGATGAATTTGAATTTAAAGGCGGTGAAAGAAGTATTTTATCTTAAGAATATGATGATTTCATATGGGGGAAATCAATATTTTCCCATACAAATTGGTTATGTGGATTTTTCGCCCTTTTTAAAGATAAATAAAAAGGTTAAATATCCTACATGGATTATGAGTAGTTTAGTAGGTGCTATTTATGGTGAGCAATTATTAAAATTTGAAGGATTAATTTCTAAAACGAATAGTTTAGATTATGTATTAAATTCTATTTCTAAATTAGGAATGCCGAATGGTTTGTTTTGTTATTCTGAACCAAAAATTTTAAAGCGCCCAACTTTTGTTAGTGAATCACCAAAAGCATCAGTATCTATACTTTTTAAATTTGTTAAGCAACATTATAAATTACAGTGGGTTGTAGTTCTCTTTTTATGCTTTTTTATTTATGATAAGAAAACAACTTTTTTTTCATTATTTAAATCTCTTTTTTATAAAAGGATATTAAGTGAATTTACAATTGAAGTTGAAAGGATTAGTTTAGAAAAAGGAGAATGTTTAAAAAGAAACATAGATGTAGTTATACCAACGTTAGGTCGGAAAAAGTATTTATATGATGTTTTAAAAGATTTATCTAATCAAACAATTTTACCTAAAAATGTAATAATTGTCGAACAAAATATTAATAAGGACAATGACTCAGAATTAGATTATTTAAATAATGAAAAATGGCCATTTAATGTTAAGCATACTTTAATTAATAAGTTAGGTGTTTGTAATGCACGAAATATAGCTTTGTCACAAGTAGAAAGTGATTGGTGTTTTTTTGGAGATGATGATATTAGGTTTAACAAGTTGTTGTTTGAAGATTTATTTAATGCAGTAGAAATTACAGGACAAAAAGTAGGCACTACGGTTTGCTTACAACAAGGCGAGCAGCAAACATATTTAAAAACATCTCAAACTCAAATTTTTGGAGGGGGTAATAGCATTTTAAAATCAGATATATTGAAAAAAGTAGCATTTGATACTAGATATGAGTTCAATTTTGGAGAAGATACAGATTTTGGAATGCAAATACGTAATATAGGTGAAGATGTGATTTTTTATGCAAATATTAAAATAATCCATTTAAAAGCACAATCGGGCGGCTATAGAACAAAAGTTAAACAACTTTGGGATGATGAGATTCTTGCGCCAAAACCATCACCTACAATACAATTATTGTATAAAACTTATTTTACATCAAAACAATTACTTGGATATAAGTTTATTTTAGGTCTAAGATTTTACAAGTCAAGCTCCATAAAAAATCCAATTTTGTATATTAAAGATTATAAAAAGCGTTGGAAATTAAGTGAGTATTGGGCGAGTGTAATATAATAAAAATAGTATGATTAAAATTTACACAGATTATACTTTTTTAAATAAAAAGTATAGGCGGCAAATATTTCCATTATTACTTGACTTGCATTTTCTCAAAGACAATACGTTATTAGAATACTTTGAATTGGTTGATAATATATCTGAAAGTGATGTAGTTGTTTTTCCAATAAATTACGTGCAATTTTTAAGCCATAGAAAGGAATTAAATAATTTATTGCTTTTATCAAAAAAAAATGATAAGCCTATTTGGTTATATACAGGTGGTGATTATGGTTTAACAACTTATATAGCAAATAGTTATGTGTTTAGATTAGGTGGATTTGATAGTAAATTAGATAAAAAAACGTTTATTATGCCTTCCTTTATAAACGATCCTTATTTTACCCATTTAAAAGCAGAGTTTAAGCCGATAAAAAAAGAAGAAAAGCCAAGTATTGGGTTTGTGGGGCATGCACAATCTGGAATACTTAAATACATTAAAGAGTATATAAATTTTTTAAAATATACGATTAATCGAACTTTCAAATTTATATTAGCTGATAAACAGTCTTTTTATCCATCAAGTATTAAACGTGCATATTATCTAGATAAGTTAAGAAAAAGTGAATTTGTAAATACTGAGTTTATGATGTGTAAGCAGTATAGAGATGGTGTGAAAACAGAAGAAGATAAAATAAAATCTGCTCAGATTTTTTATAATAATATTTATAACAATGCTTATACATTTTGTCTTAGAGGAGTTGGTAATTTTTCTGTGAGATTTTACGAAACCTTAGCCACAGGACGCATTCCTATATTAATTGATACAGACTGTAGGTTACCACTAGAAAATATCATAGATTGGAGTAAGCATTGTGTGATTATTAATAAAAATGATTCTTTAGAGGAGCAAATTTTAAGCTTTCATAATAAGTTATCAAATTTAGAATTTGTAAAGTTGCAAGAATTAAATAGGGAGTTGTGGTTGAATTTTTTAAGACGTGATTCTTATTATAAATTAATATATCAAGAATTTATAAAATATGATTAGAAGTTTTTCATTAGTTATTTGTACTTACTTGCGACCCCAACCTTTGCTTAAATTATTGCAATCGGTGCAAAAGCAGACGGTTTATCCTAATGAAATTTTAATTATCGATGGTTCTAATAATAATAAAACTCAGACTATTTTAGAAGAAAATCCATATCAAAATTTAAAGTTTTTTAAAGTTGATGAAGCGCATAGAGGTTTAACTAAACAACGTAATTTTGGAGTAAAGCAGGTTTCAGAAGGTTCAGAAATAATCTGTTTTTTAGATGATGACATTGTTTTAGAGACCCATTATTTTGAAAATTTAATAAAAACCTATACAGACAAACCAGATGCCTTGGCCATTGGCGGATATATAACTAATGAAGTAAAATGGGCGTTGTCCGATCAAACCAATAATTCCTCGAAGTTTTATTACGATGGATGGATGCGTGAAGAACCATCACGTTTTAAAATTCGTAAACTTTTTGGTTTGCTACCAGATGCTAAACCTGGTTTTATGCCTTCGTTTTCGCATGGGCGTTCCATTAGCTTTTTACCACCCTCAGGAAAAACATATCAAGTAGAACAACTTATGGGAGGTGTTTCCAGTTATAGAAAAGAAGTTTTTAAAAACCTTAAGTTTTCAACTTATTTTGAAGGCTATGGCTTATATGAGGATGCCGATTTTTCATTACGTTTAGCCAAAATAGGCAATCTTTACGTCAATACGAATGCACAACTAGCACATTATCACGATGGTTCTGGTCGTCCAAATCTATATCATTACGGTAAAATGGTAATTAGAAATGGTTGGTATGTTTGGAGGGTTAAATACCCAAAACCCTCTTTAAAAGCAAAATTTAAGTGGCATGCAACAGCTATATTATTAACTAAATTAAGACTGTTAAACGTTTTTACGACACACCATAAAAAAGAAGCATTTACCGAAAGTTTAGGGCGCTTTGTTGGATGGTTTACGCTTTTGTTTAATAAGCCAAAAATAGTACGATGAACTTTTTAATTCTATCTCATGCCTTTCATAAAACTAAAGATACTGCTTTGTTTAGTTATGCCCCATTCGTGCGTGAAATGAATATTTGGTTAAAATATGTGGACACTGTAGAAATTGTAGCACCATTCGAGACCCAACCTGTTTCAAAGATAGAGATGGCTTACCAGCATGAAAATCTAAGTTTTTGTAAAATTCCTTCCATTGAATTTACATCGGTCACTAAAATATTAGAATCACTATTAAAACTCCCAATAATTTTTTTTAGGATATTTAAAGCTTGTCAAAGGGCAGATCACATTCATCTACGTTGTCCGGGAAATATAGGTTTGTTGGGGTGTGTTGTTCAGATATTTTTTCCTAAGAAAATAAAAACAGCTAAATATGCCGGTAATTGGGACCCCAGAGCAAAACAACCTGTTAGTTATAAGATTCAGAAATGGATTTTAAGCAATACGTTTTTAACAAGAAATATACAGGTTTTGGTGTATGGTAATTGGGAACAGCAATCAAAAAATATTAAACCGTTTTTTACGGCCACATACAGTAATTCTGAAATAGAAAAACCTAGAAGGAGAAACTATTTGGGCGTATTGAAATTTGTTTACACAGGGAGTTTGGTTGCAGGAAAACGGCCTTTATTGGCAATTCAAATCGTAGAAGCTTTACACAAACAAGGAAAACGTGTGCATTTGGATGTTTATGGTGATGGTGTTCTAAAAAAAGCGCTACAGCACTATATAGCAGAACATAAGCTGGACACTATCATTAGCTTGCATGGAAACCAATCCAAAGACATTATAAAAGAAACCTTGAAAACAGCCCATTTTTCAATATTAGCATCCAAATCGGAGGGTTGGCCCAAAGCCATTGCCGAAGCGATGTTTTTTGGAACAATTCCTATTGCCTCCGCGGTGTCGTGTGTGCCTTTTATGTTGGACTTTGGAAAAAGAGGAATTTTAATAGACCCAAATTTGACGGAAGCTATAAACAGTATTTTAAACGCGTTGAAAGCTATTGATGAATTAGAATTGATGTCTGAATGGGCTGCTAAATGGTCGCAAAACTATACATTATATGTGTTTGAAAACGAAATTTCTAAATTGATAAACCCATCATGAAAGTATTACAACTTATAGATTCTTTGCATGCTGGAGGTGCCGAACGTGTGGCGGTAAATTACGCGAATGCTTTATCAACACGCATAGATAAATCGTATTTGTGTGCGACCAGGGAAGAAGGATTGCTTAAGGACAGTATCTTAAAAGATGTTGGGTATTTGTTTTTAAAAAGAAAATCGACATTAGATTTTAAGGCTATAAAAAGACTTCATAAGTTTGTTAAAGCGGAGAGAATTGATAAGCTACATGCGCATGCCTCCTCTTTTTTTATTGGGACAATCATCAAAGTTTTAAATCCAAGAGTTTTATTAATTTGGCATGATCACTATGGGGAAAGTGAGTTTTTAAGGAATCGACCTATATTAGTTTTAAAATGTTGTTCATGGTTTTTTAGTCATGTTATAACCGTGAATACGAAACTAGAAAACTGGTCGAAAAATGTACTTCAAATTAAAGCCGTGAGTTATTTACCAAATTTTGCACGTGCAAATGATGTGAAAGCCGAAACAGAATTAAAAGGGGAAGATAACAAGCGAATTATTTGTTTAGCAAACTTAAGACCTCAAAAAGACCATATCAATTTGCTAAATGCTTTTATTGAAGTTAGGGCACTTAAGCCTGATTGGACATTACACTTGGTTGGACATTATAATGAAGATGATTATTATAAAACTATAAAAAGAATCATTTTGCAACAGCATTTAGAAAACCATGTTTTTATTTACGGAAGTCGTCCCGATGTGTATCATATTTTAAGTCAAAGTTCTATTGGCGTTTTAGCTTCAAAATCGGAAGGCTTACCAGTAGCTTTATTAGAATATGGTTTAGCAAAATTACCCGTTGTTGCAACTAATGTAGGCGATTGTAAAAACGTGATTTCAAATAAAGCCGAAGGGATTTTAGTTGACGCTCAAAACTCTAAAGAATTAGCTGAAGCATTGCTAGTTTATATTAATGATTTAGATTTGAGGAATCAAGTTGCCGAAAATTTACATTTAAAAGTTATGTCGACATTTTCAGAAACAAACGTGATGGAATCACTACTTAATATATACAAAAAACACCTAATATGAAATTGTCGCTATATTCAAAGCTTCTTATTTTTCATGTAGTCATCGCTATCATGGTTTTTTTAATTAAACCATTAGCGGTAGGGTATTTTTTATTCATTACTGTTTTTTTTAGTTATAAAATTTTAATGGCTTCTAAAAAATACAAAACGTTTTATGTGCTAACAGCCT
>NZ_JBFHGK010000082.1:0-8018 GCF_041583155.1 Mariniflexile sp. | reverse complement strand
GGTTTTCCTGTAAGAACAGAATATACACCTACAGAACATTCCAAAACCTTAAAAAAAGTTATTTTGGAATTGTATAATTGGGGTGTTAATCATAGAAAAAAAATCTTTGCTTAAAACTCTAATAATGTTTCATTTGGTTTTTGTAAAATTCTGGCTTGTGCAACGGTTATGGGTGTTGGCAGTAGTATTATTCCCAAACTATATTTTCATAAAGAATCTTGGCAGGAACTCCACCAGCTAAACATTTATCCGGAATACTTTTATTTACAACAGAACCGGCGGCAATTACACAACCATTCCCTATTGTAACACCCTTCAATATTGTTACATTCATTCCAATCCAAACATTGTCTCCAATTTTCACAGCTTGATTTTTTTGATGAGCAGTTGGTAAAATTGTGTGATTATCCGAATCTCTAATACAGACATTTTCAGAAATTGCAACATTATTTCCAATTTCAATCTTTTCAAAACATGACAAATTTAAATTGTTATTGATGTAGCCACTTCCTAATATTAAACTTGCGCCTTCATTAATATATACACGACTTCCCGAAAATATCTTAAAATTGCCTTTTACAATTAAGCTTGAGTCACTACTCATTGCTAAAAGAGAAGGGAAAGGGTCATTATTTGTCCATTTAGAATTAAATTGAAAAACATTATTTAAAGTTATCTTAGATGTTTTTGCTAATGAAACTTTTGCGTTTTTATAAACTATAAAATTTCTACCTACCTTTAATAAAGGAATCAGTTTGATTTTTGTTAGTTTCAATAAAATGTTCATTTTAACTTCCATTTTGTCATTCCCTTTAATTTTGTGAATGAATTGTGTGTTTTTGTTGGCGGCGATTTTTCCAAAGGAAAATCAAACTTAGTAAAAGAGCACAGACAATTGATTAAATAGTAATCTAAGCAGTTAATAATAAGCACAGTTACTGTTGCATGCTCTTTCAAATTTAAATAAAAAACTTCAATGTTTGTAACTAAATTCTTATTTTTAAAACTCCAAAGGAAAATAGAAAATCAAGAGATATTATTTAATAAATTTCAGTTAACTGTACGCATGCCGTAGAACAATTTCTATAGCTGGTTAAAAACTATTTTAGAGTAAGATTTTCTTTATATAAAAAACCAAAATCTATAATGGTTATAGTGGCCAAAAGAACATCGTTCCAATAGTTTTTTGAATCTTTAATTTCATCTTTATCCATTCAGAAAGTCGTTTTGGGGCATAACGTTATGTGTATGGACAGTAGGGGTTTGCGTGCGATTTTTGCCCAATTATACGAAAGTTGAAGCGCGCTGTAACACTTCGCATACCACTGAATTCCTTATTGGGTATGTTGTGTGTTGTGCGCAGGCGTTTAAGTTTTGTGGTTCAATTCTAAAAAACAATATAAATACATAATAATTTATTTAATATCAGTTTTTGGCTATTTACTTTTTATTATCTCCACTAGCGTGTAGTTTTCAAAAGTTCCGTTATCAACTTTATGGACTTTCTCACCTGTTGTAGTTTTAAAACTTCCGTGAAAGTTTCCTTTTATGCTGTATTCATTTATAGTAGTACCCATACTACTTTCTGATTTTATCTTTTTAACATCAGTGATTTCTAGAACCAAATCTTCTTTAGAATACAGTTGTTGATCCTCAAATCCAAAAAGGCTTAACGTGCAAATAGTTACAGGAACAATGCCTGTTTCTAAATTAAAGTTTTCTACCTTAAACTGAATGCCAATCTCTTTATCTTGATCTTTTGATTCACCACTAAAATTAATTAGCCATTTATTACCACTTGTACGCATTCCTGCAGATGTACTTTCTTGTACTGTCTTTTGGTAAAAAGATTCACCATTAAATTGAAATGCTAATTTAGCATTTGATTTTGTTTCCTCTTCCTTCAATTTGCTTGCAGTCTGTTCAGTAGAAGAACTAATTTCTCCCTTTGTATTAGATGTTTTTGAATTACAACTAATCAATAAAATAATACTTAATACTTTAGAGATAATTAAAATTTGTTTTTTCATTTTTTTAATTTTTATATTGATTTCTAAGAGCGACTTGTCCTGAATATAGCTACAGCTTAAAAATTGATTTACGTTGTTAGTTTGTATACCAGATTAGGTCTTTTATAGTGTAAAGGTAAGTGTAATCTTATTTCGTTGTATAAATTAATTACTTTTTTTGGTACCTTTTTTCGTGTAATTTGTATTTATCAGGGATTGATCAAGATAGAACACATCTTTAAGAATCCTATTAACCCTTTTTGCCCTAGTATTTTCGTAGCAGTAATTATCTTCTGTAATATTTAAAATCTCTTTTTTCAGGGGTTGCGTTTATACCTAAGTATTGGTAACATACAGACTAATAAATGTATGTAGCGCTCTAGTTTTTGTTTAAAAGCTACTTGATCCAAAAAACAAACGCCCTTAAAGGGCGTATTTTTAACTTGTTTTTTTTAAATTAGGGACTTGTGTAACGGTTACCGGTGTTGGCAACTGATATTTTTTTAAATTAATGGATATAATGATTTCAAAATTCCATTTTTTATAATTATTTCAACTTCTATGTTTGACTTAGTAATTGACCTTATCTTACCGTCTTTTAAATCTGTTTCGTCAATTCTGTCAAAAGCAAATTTACATTCCATTAATAAAGTTGCTAAATTCCAGTTCTGAGGAAAGAATGTACTTGGTTTTCTTTTCTCAATCCATTTTTTTGTTCGACTATCATAAAATTCAAATCTCGCTTTAAAAACTGAAGTTTTTTCGTTTTTCTCAAGAATCTCTATGATTTTAACTTTCTCTGGGTCAAAAAAGTGAATTCCAGTTAAATTTCCATTTTTGATTCGACCAATTGTAGCGTGAGTAAAGCTATCTACAACTTCGTGTTTAAATTCAGTACCTTTTGGTATTGCGATTAATTTGTCAGATTTAATAATGTTTTTGTCTTCTATTATTTGTTGAGCTCTTTTTGAATTATTTTTTTTAAGCTCCTTATAAATCGGTGAGTATTTTTTAATTGCTCTTAACGATTTATAAGGTCCATCACCATCTGTGAAATACATTGGCAGATTATTCGGAATTCGAGCGATAAAAGTGCCAGTTTTCAAACCTTGTTTATCTGTGGAAGTTCCATTCCGAAGTATGTAGTAATGGTATTCCATATTTGTTGCCAACAATAGAATATAAATAATTAACTATATCCTAATTATAAAAATTAAAAATATGAATATTCTTTAATGTAAAAAAAGATTTACACAAAAAGTAGGATTAAATTTTTACAAAAAAAAACGGTTTAAAAGCTAAGCCGTTTTTTTGTGTTTAATTTAGAAGAACTAAACTAACTGAATAGCAGCCCTTTTTAGTTAGTTCTTTGTTGGGAACTTGTTTATTCTACTTTAATAGTTCCATTGGTTCTCACGTATAGTATAATTTCCATTTTGGAATTGTTGGAAATTGTATGAATTGCTTTGTCAGTTGCACTAAAGGAACTCCCAGCGTCCAAGACCTTTGTTTCTTGATTTTGTGGTAACGTATAATGCAATTTTCCTTGTATTACAACAGAATGTAAAGTTGTTCCGTCTGTTTTTATTGTTCCTTTATATTTTATTGGAAGTTTTACAAAAAGTCCTATTGAACGTTGGTCGTCCCAAAGAAAACTTAATTCAGCTGTACTTTTAGGGGCAACCCAACTTGTTTTTATATGGTTTAACCAAACTACATTTGATGCATCTAGGTTAATTGGTCGCTCACCATTATCAACCGCTTCCTCAATAGGTTTTACCAAATAAGGGCCTTTATCTATTTCAACTAGTGTTATATTTTCGTCGCCTTTGGCTGAAGTAATATGCGATGCGCCTTGCGGTTGTGTCCAAAAACTTCCAGGCTTCATCCACATATGTTCTGCTTCCGGATCGTCGTTATGTATACTGCCTTTAATTACCACAGCCCTGTAAGTTGTATTATGGATATGTGGTGGTGATGAAAATCAGTCAACAAATTTTGCCAAAAAACCAGTTGCAACTTCTTTATTTCGGTCGCCCCAAATGGTTCCAGCTTGTGGACTTTGGTTACCTCTTGCTGGATTTAATTTTTCCCATGTAATTTCTGAAGCTAATAGAACGCTATTTGTTGGGTTTTTTATCTGTTCAAAATTATTGTTAGTGGTTTCATTTTTCACCTTTCTATTCACATTGCACGAAGCTAATAATACAATTGAAACGATAAGTGGTATGCGCGCAAATTTAAAATTCATTTTTAATATTTAATTTTCAACTATTACTTTTCCTATTGCGTTTCCGCTTTCAAGTCTTGCATAAGCTTCTCCGACATGTTTTAATGAAAATTGTTGTTCATCAAGTAATGGTTTTAAATCTCCTGCTTCGGCAATTTTTGTAATATTGCTTAAAATGTCTCCGTGTTGCTCTCTCTTGTAATTGTGTATCATTGGAATAAGCATAAAAACAACGTGTAGTGATAGTCCTTTAAAATGCATGGTGCTTAAATCAAGTGTGTTTAAAGATACGGTTGTAGCAACTTGGCCATTTAATGCAGTCGCTTCAAAGGATTTCAGTAGGTTGTCGCCTCCAACAGAATCATATACCACATCAAAACCAGCGCCATTGGTGTGTTTTTTCACATAATCTTCTACGGATTCTAATTTGTAATTAATGGATTTTGCACCATAGGATTTAACAATATCAGCTTGTTTGTTGTTACTGATAGTTGCGTAAACATCTGCGCCAAAATGTTTTGCCAGTTGAACCGCAACGTGTCCCACTCCGCCAGTACCACCGTGTACTAAAACTTTCTGTCCGCTTTTAACATTTGCACGAATTAAACCTTCGTAAGCTGTAATTCCAACTAATGGTAGGGCTGCCGCTTCTTTCATTGATAGGTTTTTGGGTTTTAGGGCAATAAGTTTACTGTCAGCCGCGATATAATCAGCTAAGGTACCTTGTAAATCTCCCAGTCCACCTGCACAACCATATACTTCATCGCCTATTGAAAATTTAGTAACACCTTCTCCAACTTTTTCAATTGTTCCGGCAAAGTCCATTCCTAAAATTGCCGGTGTAGCAGGCGAAAAGGGCAGGTCTTTTCCCATACTTCTAATCATTGTATCAACCGTATTGATACTAGATGCTGAAATTTTAATTACTACTTGACCGTTTTTAAGAGTGGGGCTTTCTACTTCTGTATATTCAAAAGTTGCGTTTTCACCATAGTTGCTAATTGTCATTGCTTTCATTTTATATTGTTTTTTTAGTTACTATAAAAATTATAGTTGCAAAAGTAAGTATAGTATTCTACCTTTGCAATAACGGTCAAAAATGATAGTATATATTTTATGGAAACAGCAGAACCAAAAATGCTCAAATTTAGAGGTAATGAATATCCTTGTTGTGCGAGTTTAACAATGGGAATTATAGGTGGAAAATGGAAAACGGTTATTCTTTACCATTTAATGACGGATAAATTGAGATATAATGAATTGAGAAAATCTATGCATACAGTTACTGAAAGAACATTGAGCTTGCAACTTAAGGCGTTAGAAGACGATGGTTTGATAAAAAGGCGGGTGTATACATCGAAGCCTCCGTTAAAAGTAGAATACTCGTTAACCGATTTTGGTAAGACTTTAATTCCGTTAATTCAATCTATAGCTGATTGGGGTGATTCCGTAGTTGAAAAATATTCAAAATAGGCACTTTTTAAGTTGCTTATTCATGAAATTAGCTACAGATTAAAACTGATTTTATACTGTGAATTTGGATATCTTATTTGGTTTTTTTAAGTCCAAACCCAAGAATTATTTAGGTAACAACCATACTTTTTTTAGGTTTAAGGTGTTCCATTTTTTATCGTTTGGTTTGAGATGTATGCTATAATCACCCGCTTTATCAATAATCACTTCGCCAACATTTACTTTTTTGTAAGTTGTAAAGTTACCTGTTGCAGGTAGTTGACTTTTAATGGTTTGTTCTGCCACAGTGAGTTCTATTGTACTTTCTTCTTCCGAGGCTAGGTCCATCGAAATAGTGTATGTACCAGCTTTATCAATATTAAAGTCCCAATCTACAGTCACTTTATTAGTCGACCATTGTTCAATGCAATCCATCGCTTTATTGTAGGCTACATGAGTACCTATCACATTATTTATTATGGATTGTTGTGCAGTTAATAAAACAGTTCCATCTTCATTTTGCTTAATAATGTCGGCATCGCTTACCATAGGTTTGCCCTTTATTTTTAATACAATAACAGAACTTATAGCATCTGGAGCTTTACCTACTAAAGATATTGTGGTACCCTGGTCATCAGTTTTTGTTTTGAATTTTCGGGATTTATCAACAAGCAAATTACAAGATTGCACTGTATTGGTAATAGGTATAAATAGCTTTCCGTTTTCTGGCCAATCAAAAACGTTAAGATATAGTGTCGTATTGCTTCCTGTTGTACGTGTTGTGATACGGCCCCATGTAGGTGTACGGCAAGGACTTGCACTTGTTCCATAGATTGATTCACTATTTTTATCCATCCATGCTCCAATATTTTTTAAACGCTCAACACTTGGCTCTGGAATCAATCCTTCAGCTGTTGGTCCGACGTTAAGAAGGAAATTTCCGCCTTTACTGGCTATGTCAACCAAATTTTGTATTAGTGTTTCTGTAGATTTCCAGTTGTTATCGTTACTTTTATATCCCCAAGTATTATTCATTGTCATGCATGATTCCCAATCGCCTGGTAGTCCAGTACCTGGGATAAATTGTTCAGGCGTACTGATGTCTCCTTCATAATCTCCACCCAGTCTGTTATTATGAATAACGCCCGGAGCAAGTTTTAATAATGGTAAGAATTGTTCGGCGCGTTCTTTAGTCATGCCTCGTGGTGTATCCCACCATAATACTGCAGGTTGGTACTGCATTAAAATTTCCTTTACTTGAGGCACTGCAATATTTTTTATATAATCATCCATATCATATTCCTGAGCTGGATCCCATTTACCTTTTTTATCATTACCTCTAGCTGAACCGCCCTGGTTCCAGTCTTGAGCTTGCGAATAGTAAAGTCCCAACTTAATGCCATGTTTTTTACATGCCTCTGCCAAGGGGGCAATCAGGTCTTTTCCGTATGGAGAAGCATCCATAATGTCCCATTCCGAAACTTTTGAGTCGAATAATGCAAAACCGTCGTGATGTTTAGCAGTAATAACAATATATTTCATGCCTGCATCCTTAGCTAATTTTACCCATGCTTCTGGATCGTATTTAACAGGGTTGAATTCCTTTGCGTAGTTTTGGTACGTGGCCATGGGTATGCTTGCGTCCGACATAATCCATTCGCCATATTTTCCAGCATCTTCACCTTTGTATATTCCAGCTGGAACAGCATAAACGCCCCAATGTATAAACATTCCAAATCTTGCTATACGAAACCATTCCATGCGGGCATCGCGTTCGGCCTCGGTTTCATTGGCATATGGATCAATGGAGTCAAATGTAGATTGTGAATATACAGAACTTATCATTATTATGAATGCTGTACAATTTAGCATTAAGGATTTCATCGTTTTATTGTATTGGATTTATTTTGTTAAAAGTATCAATACTCAGAGATAAAGAATATAAAACTAAATTCAAATGTTATAACTTATTGCCCATATCTATCGAAAAGTAAAAGTAAATTACTACTAATTATTTTATATAAATGATTGTACTAACGAACCGTTTTAATTAAGAGAAGCTTTCATTGTATTTGGGAAGGATAATTGTTACCTATCTAAATTATAGCAGTTTTTAAATTCTTTTTATATTTTTGAATCACAACAATGGTATTTTGATTAACCAAAAATCTATAGCTGTATTACCCTTTGTCAATATGAGTAATGATATTGATAACGACTATTTTTGCGATGGAATTACCGAAGAAATTATAAATGCACTAACAAAAATTAACCAACTTAAAGTTATTGCAAGAACGTCGTCATTTGCCTTTAAAGGCAAGGATATT
>NZ_JBFHGK010000081.1:0-8775 GCF_041583155.1 Mariniflexile sp. | reverse complement strand
TAGAATCAATCATCCAAACGAGATTGTAGAATTAGACCAAAAACTTAACGTGGTAATCCTTGATTTTGATGAAAACAAATCAAGAATCCAATTAGGTCTTAAACAATTATCTAAACACCCATGGGAAGCATTAGCTGATACTGTAGCTGTTGGAGATAAAGTAAAAGGTAAAGTAGTTGTTATTGCAGATTACGGTGCATTTATTGAAGTTGCTGATGGTGTTGAAGGTTTAATCCACGTTTCTGAAATGTCTTGGTCAACACACTTACGTTCTGCTCAAGATTTCGTAAATGTTGGTGATGAAGTTGAGGCAGTTATCTTAACTTTAGATAGAGAAGAACGTAAAATGTCTTTAGGTATCAAACAATTATCTTCTGATCCATGGACTGATATTACATCTAAATACCCATTAGGTTCTAAACACACAGGTATCGTTCGTAACTTTACAAACTTTGGTGTATTTGTTGAATTAGAAGAAGGTATTGATGGATTAATTTACATTTCAGATTTATCTTGGACTAAGAAAATCAAACACCCATCTGAATTCTGTTCAGCTGGTGATAAATTAGAAGTTATCGTATTAGAATTGGATGTTGAAGGACGTAAATTATCTTTAGGTCACAAACAAACAACTGAAAACCCTTGGGATGCTTACGAAACTGATTTCGCTTTAGAAACTGTTCACACTGGTGAAATTTCTGAAATCGTTGATAAAGGAGCTACTGTAGAGTTTAATGAAGATATCGTTGCTTTTATTCCTACACGTCACCTTGAAAAAGAAGATGGTAGTAAACTTAAAAAAGGCGATACTGCTGAATTTAAAATTATTGAATTTAACAAAGAGTTTAAACGTGTTGTAGCTTCTCATACTGCTATTTTTAAAGCAGAAGAAATTGCAAACGTAAAAGCTGCTGCTAAGAAAATAGAAGCACAAGCTGCTGAAGCAAAACCAACTTTAGGTGATGCTAACGAAGCTTTACAAGCTCTTAAAGATAAAATGGACGGAAAAGCATCAAAAAGCAAAAAATAATTTTGCGATTTTAAGCTAAAAATTCATTTGTAATTTAAAGCCTTCAATTTATTGAAGGCTTTTTTTATGCTTTATTTTACCGAACCTCCCTTTAATGCAACTAAACAAATTTATATGCTAATTGTAGAACTTTTGATGGGTGGATACAAAGAAGGTGTAATTTTAAATTGAATTTATATTCCAGCACTTTAAAGTTTTAAGCCCAATGAATCAAAAAGACTGTCATGTTAACTACTTAAATTCATTTAGTAGTATTCCCAATGAAATTGTTGAAGAGCTGTTTAATATTTCAGAATTTAAAACAATAAAGGCAGGAAAGCAAATTGTTAAAGAAAATGAAGTACCAACAAAAGTATACATGCTAACCTCTGGTGTTGTTAGGTGTTATTTAAGTTCTGAATCGGGTAAGGAGTACAATAAAAATTTTTACTTGCCTTATAGCTTTGTTGGTCCATTAACATCATTGATTGATAGAAAACCATCCCAATTTGTTTACGAAACACTCTTAGACTCTGAAATGTATGAGATCGATTATTATAAATTCTCAATGTTATGTAAAAAACATGAATCCTTAAATATATTGTACACAAAAATTTTAGAATCTGTTTATAGAGTTTATGAGAAACGTTTGGTAGATTTAATTTCTTTAGATGCAAAAAGTAGGTATTTTGAATTGTGCAATCAAATTCCAAACCTTGAAACCCTAATCCCTCAGTACCATATTGCTTCTTATTTAGGTATAACTCCAGTACAATTAAGTAGGATAAGAAATAAAATTGAAATTTATTAACATTTGTTAATAAATAATAAAACGTTAAATTATATATTTGACTTGATTTCCTTTGAACATTACAAGGATTGATAGCTAACCAACCAAAAAAAAACAGGTAAATTTATTTACCTGTTTTTTTACTTATAGTGGATTGAATATTTATTTTAAACTTCCAACCATATCTTCTGGTCTTACCCATTCATCATATTCTTCGGCAGTAACGTATCCTAAATTAATAGCTTCTTCTTTTAAAGTAGTACCGTTAGCATGAGCTGTATTTGCAATTTCAGCTGCTTTGTAATATCCTATTTTAGTGTTCAAGGCTGTAACCAACATTAAAGAGTTGTTTAAAAGTGTTTTAATAACATCATGGTTTGGTTCAATACCAACAGCACAATGTTCATTAAAACTAGCACATGCGTCACCTAATAATTGTGCCGATTGAATGGCATTTGCAGCCATAACAGGCTTAAACACATTCAATTCATAATGACCTTGTAAACCACCTACCGATATAGCAACATCATTACCAATTACCTGAGCACAAACCATAGTTAATGCTTCACATTGGGTTGGGTTTACTTTTCCTGGCATAATTGAACTTCCTGGTTCATTTGCTGGAATAATAATTTCTCCAATACCACTTCTTGGTCCGGAGGCCATCATCCTAACGTCATTTGCAATTTTATTTAAAGAAACGGCTAATTGTTTTAAAGCACCATGTGTTTCAACTATAGCATCATGAGCAGCTAAAGCTTCAAATTTATTAGGAGCCGTTACAAATGGAAGTCCTGTAAACTGTGCAATATACTCAGCAACGCGTTTACTGTAACCTTTAGGTGTGTTTAACCCTGTGCCAACAGCAGTACCCCCTAATGCCAATTCGCTTAAATGCGGTAATGTGTTTTCTAAAGCTTTTAAACCATGGTCTAATTGCGCAACGTACCCTGAAATTTCCTGTCCTAAAGTAAGCGGCGTAGCATCCATTAAATGCGTGCGACCAATTTTTACAACATTTTTAAATGCTTCGGATTTTTTCTTAAGCGTATCGCGAAGTTGCTTAACTCCCGGAATAGTAACTTCTACAATTTTTTTATAAACCGCTATATGCATTCCAGTTGGAAAGGTATCGTTAGATGATTGGGACTTGTTAACATCATCGTTAGGTTGAATTGCTTTTTCACCTTCACCAATAATTCTACCTGCTAATTGCTGTGCTCTATTGGCAATAACTTCATTAGCATTCATATTACTTTGCGTTCCTGATCCTGTTTGCCAAATTACCAAAGGAAATTGGTCGTCATGTTTACCAGCTAATATTTCATCGCAAACAGCCGCTATTAAATCGCGTTTTTCTATAGGTAAAACCCCAAGTTCACAATTTGTGTAAGCTGCAGCTTTTTTAAGATAAGCAAAGCCATAAATTATTTCTAAAGGCATGGATGCTGAAGCTCCTATTTTAAAATTATTTCTAGAGCGCTCGGTTTGTGCTCCCCAAAGTTTATCGGCAGGCACTTTTACCTCACCCATAGTGTCTTTTTCTATTCTAAAACTCATTTTAATAACGATTTAATTATTGATGTAAAGTTAATGGTTTTATCTTTTTGCTGGCTATGATAAATGTTAGTTTTTCAAAGTTTTTTTAACAGAGATATAACGCTCTCATACTTTATGATTTGAATAAAAAAAGGTAAATTGGCTTGTATAAATTTAATAATTCAAAAAAATAAATATAATTATGGCAACAATTAGATTAGGAGATACTGCTCCAAATTTTACAGCGAAGTCAACAGAAGGAACAATTAATTTTCATGAATGGTTAGGGGATAGCTGGGGTATTTTATTTTCGCATCCAGCAGATTATACTCCAGTTTGTACAACAGAGTTAGGCACCGTGGCAAAATACAAACCGGAATTTGATAAGCGTAATGTAAAAGTTGTAGCATTGAGTGTTGATGGTTTAGAATCTCATAAAGGGTGGGTAGACGATATTAACGAGACACAAAATACAACAGTAAATTTTCCAATTATTGCAGATGAAGATAAAAAGGTCTCTGAATTATACGATATGATACACCCAAATGCTAGTGATAAGTTTACAGTACGTTCGGTTTTTGTAATAGGTGATGATAAAAAAGTTAAATTAATTATTACCTATCCAGCATCAACTGGTAGAAATTTTGATGAATTATTACGTGTTATTGATAGCCTTCAATTAACAGCTTATTACAAAGTTGCTACCCCAGCTAATTGGAAAAATGGTGAAGACGTGGTTATTTCTCCGGCGGTTACAAATGATCAAATACCTGAATTGTTTCCAAAAGGACATAAAGAGGTTAAGCCTTATTTAAGAATGACGCCACAACCAAATTTGAATTAATAAGGTTAAATAAATTTTAGGTTTGATATTGTGTAAGATGAACCTTTACATTATATTTGCCTAAGATTTTTAAATGATACTTATAATTATGTTTGATTTTGACCAATATTTAGGATTTTTAGCTTTTTTAACCATTTTAACAATTGGATTTTGGTTAATGATATTTTTATTAACATTCGTTATTCCTTATTGGATTGGTGGTTCTTTAATTGAAAGATTAAAAGAAATTAGAGAAGAGAAAAAGGCTAAACGTCAAAACTCATAATATAATCATTATATTTAATAAAAAAGGGAAGCTAATTTAGCTTCCCTTTTTTATTGGATTTTGAAGGTTATTGCTAACCTTCAAAATCCATATTATCCATTCCACCGTTATTTTGTCCACGATCTCTGGCTTGTTTCTTTTGTTGATTGAATCTGTAAGTGAATGATAAATTGAAAGAACGTTGTCTCCATTGGAATTCACTGTTACTGATAAATGTTGAAGTAGTTGATTCTGTTATTCTTTTTCTGCTATTAAATAAATCACTTACATTAAAAGCTAAAGAAGCACTTTCGTTAAAAAAGTCTTTACTGAATGCTAAATCGGTTGAAAACATGCCTTTTGTTTTGTTTTGAGCATCTTGACTTGGTCCTCCGTAAAATAATCGGGTTTGCCAATCTATGTTTCCTGGAAGTGTATATTTGTTATTGATTCTTGCAAACCAACTTAAATTTTCAGCATCGAAGTTTGTACCGTTATAATCGCCTTTGGTTTCGGAATTAAATAAATTAAAGTTGGCGTTTAAATTCCATTTTTGGGTCGGTCGGTAGGTTAAGGTAAATTCGAATCCTAATCGGTCATTAGTAGCTAAGTTTATAGGTACCCTTCTTATTACAGGAATTTCAGTACCTCCAACAATGGCTGTTGTTCCTGTATCTTCGGCGATAAATGTGAAAACATCTGTAGCACGCTCATAGTAAACAGATGAGTTTAAAGTAACTTTATCAAATCTGTTTAAATAGCCAACATCCACTTTATTGGAATAACTTGGGTTTAAATCTGGGTTACCTTGAAAAAGGTTGGTTGCACTACTACGAGAAGGAAATGGATTAATATAACGTGAACGAGGTCTGCTTATTCTTCTGTTATACCCAAGTGTAAAACTTTCTTTTTCACTAATTTCATATCCTAAATTCACAGTAGGGAAGAAGCCTAAATAGTTTTTTCTGTCAAAATCATTGCTTGTTAATTGGTTAACAGTAATCTTTGAATCTTCCATTCTTAAACCCAACAAGTAAGAAAATTTGTTTTTTATTTTACTTCCAAATTGTGTATAAACAGCGTTGATGTATTCTCGGTATATTAGATTGTTGCTTAAATCGATTTCTGGGTCGTAAACCACATTGTAATAATCGGTATTCAATTCATTAAAATTACCTCGGTAACCAATCTCGAATTGGCTAACCTCTCCTAAAGGTAATACATAATCTGTTTGAAGTAGTATGTTTTGCTGATCTTCTATTGTTTGAACAACTTCAGAAAGAGTTCCGTCTTGCAAAATATTAGAAAACTCATCTTCGCTACTATTTTCATATTGAAAATCGAAAGTAAGTTTATGATCTGAGTTACCATTAAATTGTTTGTCAAAATTTATGGCATACTGCATCGTTTTATCATCTTCTGTCTCAGGATCATATCGAAAGGTTTGATTAATTAAATTCCCATTAAAATCAAATTCGTTACTGGTATTGGTTGTTTCACTTGAATTATCACTATTACGCAAAACAACGGATGCGGTTAACGAAGCCGTGTCATTTATATACCATTCTACACCCGTGTTTGTTGTGAATCCTTTTCGGGTTCTGTCAATGTCTCTATACTCGTTTAAAAAAGTGCTAGGGTCGCTACCGTTAAAATATTCACTTTCTGTAGACGAATTTCCTGGGGATTTTCTATAATCGTAACCAGAAGTATTGAAAAAGTTGAAATCGCCAGTTCTGTAATTAATATTTCCGGAAATACCAGCCGTTAAGGGTGCGCCAGCATTTACTGTAATAGCACCGTTTAGGCCTTGGAGCTTACTTCTTCTTAGAATAATGTTTAGAATACCTCCAGTACCTTCAGCATCGTATCTTGATGAAGGAGAGGTGATAACTTCAACACGTTCAATAGCATCTGCTGGAAGTTGACGTAATGCATCAGTAGAGTTTAAACCAACCAACCCAGAAGGTTTACCGTTAATTAAAATTCTAACGTTGTCATTTCCACGCAAAGCCACATTACCTTCCACGTCTACCGAAACAGAAGGTACATTATCTAAAACGTCACTAACGGTACCGCCTCTTACCGTTAAATCTTTACCAACATTGTATATTTTTTTGTCTAATTTTATTTCAACAGTGGTTCTTTCCGCAATAATTTCAACTTCTCCTAATGATGAAAAATCTATTTCTAGATAAGTGGTACCTAAATTAATATCCGATTCTAATTTCTTGTTAGGTATTGTTATTTTTTTATAGGAAATATATTCGATTGAAATATCGTAAACGCCTGCAGCAACCTTAATACTAAATTGTCCATTTGCATTAGTAATTCCTCCATCAACTATTTTTTTTTCTTTTTTGCTGTAAAAGGCAACTGTAGCGTATTCTAGTGGGGTGTTGGTGTCTTTATCGATTACTTTACCTGTAACGGTTATGTTTTTGTCTATTGTTGGACTTGTATTTTCAGATCGTGCATTTACCGAAAAAACAAGAGTAAATATTGAAAATAAGACAAATAATTTTTTAGTCATGGTTTAATTTTTCCAAGTTAGACTCGCAAAAATAACCATGGTTTAACTGTATTTCGTTAAATAAAAGTTAATTAACTTAATATGATTTTTCTCAATTTTCTAGATTATTTCAGATATTTTTTCGGTAGGTCTACCTATAACCGCCTGTGTTCCATTTATAACAATTGGACGCTCAATTAGTTTCGGATTATTAACCATGGCTTCAATTATTTCGTCGTCGGTTAAGGTCTTCCCTTTAAACTCTGTTTTCCAAATGGATTCATTTTTACGAACTAAATCAATTGGTTTTATAGACAAAAGTTTAATGATTTCTTTTAATTCATTAAAGGATAAGGTGTCTTCAAGATATTTTACAATTTCGAATTCTTTACCTGATGATTCTAATAATTCTAAACCGCAACGCGACTTACTACATCTGTTATTGTGAAGTATTTTTATCATTATAAGTGAATATTAAAAGTTTTTAACTGTTTAATTAGCGTTTCTGGATTTTCGAAATGAATACCGTTTATCCCTAAAATGTTTGCCGCTTCAATATTTCTTAAATTATCATCAATAAAAACCGAATTTTCTGGAGTTATATTGAATCTGTTTAAGGTGATATCATAAATTTCTTTAAATGGTTTTCGGGTTTTTTCTTCGCCAGAAACCACAATGCCATCAAACCAACTTAAAAACTCAAAGTGTCTTTGGGCAACAGGGAAGGTTTCTTTGCTCCAATTGGTTAATGCAACCACTTTGTATTCTTTAGATTTTATAAGGGTTTCAAGTATTTTTACCGTACCATTAATTGCTCCGCCTAACATTTTTTCCCATTCTCCATAAAACATTTTTATATAATTTTCGTGTTCAGGAAATTTTTCAACCAAATCTTGAGTGGCTTGTGCTATTGAGTAACCAGCGTCTTGGTTTTCGTTCCAATCGCTTGTACAAATATTTTCAAAAAACCATGTCATTTTTTTTCTGTCGCCATTGAAAGCGTCTAAAAAAACATATTCAGGGTTCCAATCTATTAAAACACCACCAAGATCAAAAATTATAGTATCAATTTGTTTCATAATGTATTGTTGTCTTCAACTTTTTGCCCCATCATCATTAAATAGGATTTTAAAAACGGGTCAATATAGCCATCCATAACGGCATCAACATTACTCGTTTCATGGCCTGTTCTAACATCTTTTACCAATTTGTAGGGTTGCATTACGTAGTTACGAATCTGACTTCCCCATTCAATTTTCATTTTACCAGCCTCGATATCATCGCGTTGCGCCATTTGTTTTTGGAGTTCGATTTCATACAACTGCGATTTAAGCATTTGTAAGGCTCTGGAGCGGTTATCGTGTTGTGATCGCGTTTCGGAGCATTGAATTTGAATGCCTGTTGGTTTGTGAGTAAGTTGCACTTTTGTTTCCACCTTATTTACGTTTTGCCCACCAGCGCCACTGGAACGCGCTGTGGTAATTTCAATATCGGCAGGATTTATTTCAATTTCAATGGTATCATCTACCAACGGATACACGTAAACCGATGCAAAACTGGTATGACGTTTCGCGTTACTATCAAATGGAGAAATACGCACTAAACGATGCACGCCATTTTCACCCTTTAACCAACCAAACGCAAAATCACCTTCAATTTCTAAGGTTACCGTTTTTATGCCTGCCACGTCGCCTTCTTGAAAGTTTAGTTCTTTAACTTTAAAACCGCTTTTCTCGGCATACATCAAGTACATACGCATAAGCATGCTTGCCCAATCGCAACTTTCGGTACCACCAGCACCTGCAGTAATTTGTAATACGGCGCTTAAACTATCACC
>NZ_JBFHGK010000080.1:0-8824 GCF_041583155.1 Mariniflexile sp. | reverse complement strand
CAGCAAAACTGTAATGCCAAGGAATATTATTTTTATTATATTTTTCATAATTCAGTTTTTTTATTTTTAGAAAGAAATATTTACACCAGTTGAAAACACTCTAGACAACGGATAAGTTTGTGCGTTACCAAAACCAGATTGAGAAGCTTCTGGATCGATGAACATCATGTCGGTTATAGTAAAAAGATTTTCACCTGTAACAAATAGTCTTATTTTATCAATTTTGTATTTGTCAGTAATGTATTTTGGAATGGTATAACCAACCTGTACACTTTTTAATCTAGTATAAGCCCCGTTTTGCAAATAACGATCCACTGTGTAACGGTAGTTTCTATTATTGTTTCCTGGGTTAGCAGAATATGGTTTAGCATAATAAGAATCAGTATTAGCGCCAAGTGGACTTGTAGTGCCTTCTGCTCTGTAATAATCTAAATGTTCTTCGAAAACCATGGCATGAAGCGGCCCTTGTGCAGGCCCTAAAAAGACACCTTGGCTTTGCATATTAACATCTCTTTTACCAATCCCTTGTATGAACATATTAAAGTCTAAATTTTTATAGTTTAAACCAATGGTTGCAGAATATTGGTATCTAGGCGTTGTATTTCCTATTACTGTAAAATCTCCCGAGTCTCCTAAGGTGTTTGTACCATTATCAATTTTATTGTCACCGTTAATATCTTTATATTTGGTATCACCTGCTGTCCAGGTATTACCAGAAATTGCAGACTGATTAATGCCTCTTTCTGCATATTCGGTATTACTTTGGAACCAACCTTCCCATTGTAGTCCCCATATCTCTCCTAAATCTCTTCCGGCATAATAACTAGATAATAAATTAGCGTCGTTCGGGTAAGAAACAATGCTTCTTTTGTAATCCGATAATACTGCTTTAATGTTGTAGCTAAAATTATCACTTAATTTTTGTCTCCAAGTCGCTTCAAACTCCCAACCTTGAACTCTAGAAGTTCCAACGTTTGTTAAAGGCGCATTTGCACCTAGTACCGCAGGTAAATCTTGTCCTTGACCAGCCATACCTTCTATATCGGTTCTATACCAATCAAATGCCATCGTTAATTTGTTGTTGAAAGCATTAATGTCAACTCCGAAATCGGTTGTTTTAACAGTTTCCCATGTCAAGTTTTCACTTGATAAGGCAGGGGTAGAAGAAAAAAGTGCTCTATTGCCATCGAATAAATACTGTGTTCCGGGAGAATTAATTGAAACCGTTGAAATGTACAGGTAATTACTAACATTTTGGTTACCTAGTGTACCATAGGATCCACGAAGTTTAAAGGTGTTGATGTCCTTAATAGGCCAGAAATTTTCTTTAGCAACGTTGTAACCTACAGAATACGATGGGAATCCAGCCCATTGGTTTCCTGGTTCAAATCTAGAAGATCCATCTCTACGATAACTAAATTCGAATAGGTATTTTTCTTTATAATTATAATTAAATCTACTAAAAACACTTTCTGTACTCCAGTGAGAAATGTTTTCACCAACCGTTGGCGTATCATCCAATGATGCGTTTATAGATGTAACATTGTCTGTAATTAAATAGCTAACATTACCATTTAGAGCATAATATTCATAAGATTCATTTTGATAACCCGCAAGTACTTTAAAATTATGATCGCCTAACGATTTTGTATAGGTTGTAAATAAATTAGGAGAAAAATATTCGTTGGTAATCAACTGTGGTCTATAGGTTGTTTCTTCTTGCGATCTATAATAAGCCGTTTCTCCAAATGCATTTATGTAAGAAGTAGTTGCTGCTCTATATACTTGTTTGTTATTATTTCTTCTGTAGTTATACTGTAGGTTAATTAACCAGTCTTTAACAGGTTCAATAATAACACGAGGAAGTAAAGCAATTTGATTGTTTTCGTTCTCTTGACGTTCATTTCCCCAAATAGGGTATTGTGCTTGTATAAGTGGGTTGCCATTAGGATCTACAGTAGGTAGCGTAGGCTTAAGTTTAGATACTAAATCTAGGAAGCGATACGTTCCTGTAGTGCCAGAAGTTCTAGCATCCCAAGGATAATCATCTTCACTTTTTAAGAATTTTGTTAATAGTTCGAAGCTTAACCAATCATTAGCTTTTCCGCCTATTTTGGCATCTACAGTAAGTCTTTTGTAATCTTCGTCAGCATAATTTAATAAACCACCTTCATTATAAATACCTGTTGAAATATAGTAGTTTAGTTTTTGATCGCCTCCAGTGAAACTTAAATTATGTTTTTGGCTTTCCGCATAATCTTTAAAAAGAAAATCTTTCCAATTTGTAGAACCTGTTGTTCCAAGACCAAGAGATGATACTTCATATTCACCATCGTTATTGGCATCAAACATTGTAGGGGCACTTCCTGGATTCTCCATATTTTGTCTAATACGCTCTAATGCTGCAGCATCCCAATAAGCACTAGAATTAATATTGGCTCTAGCATCGTTCGTTACATAAGCGAATGTTAAAGCATCTACAGATTCAGGCCAGATGGTAGGTCGTGAAAACGCAAAAGCGTTGGAATAATTAACCTTCATTTTGCCATCTGAACTTTTACCACTTTTAGTAATGATAACGATGGCTCCAGCTGCTGCACGAGACCCATAAATGGATGCGGCTGCTGCATCTTTAAGTACCGAAACACTTTCGATATCATCCGGATTGATTTGGTCCAAAGACATTTCAATACCATCCACAAGTACTAAAGGGCCAGCATTTCCAATGGTTCCAGTACCAGCACTAGTTATAAAACCACGAATGTTAATGTCGGGAGTTGAACCAGGTCTACCACCATCAGAACTATTGGTAATTTGTAAATTGGAAATAGTACCTTGTAAAGATCTTGCGGTATTGGCAACAGGTCTGTTTTCAAAAGCTTCCGAACCAATTTGTGATACAGAAGCAGTTAAATTTACTTTTTTCTGCACACCATAACCAACTACCACAACTTCCTCTAAAGCTGCGATATCTTCTTCTAAAACAACCTTTAAGGTTGTTGAAGTACCTACAGCAATTTCTTTAGTCTTAAAGCCAACATAAGAAAATACTAGTATTGCATTCTTGTTTGATGGCGTTATACTGAAGCCACCATCAAAATCCGATTGAATACCTTTGGTCGTTCCTTTTTCTAAAATGTTAACCCCAGGTATCGGCTGACCATTGATATCGGTAATAGTTCCAGTTACTTGTTGTTGCAAATAAATAGTGGTGGTTTTTAAATCTAAATTTGTATTGAAGCCAAAAGCTACAGAAAAACTAGAAAAAATAAAAGCTCTCATAGTGAGAGTCAGGAATTTTTTTCTAAAACAAATTAGATTGTTGTTTTGTTTAAATTTCATAAAATTGCGAGTTTATTTGTTAATAATTGTAATTAAGAAAGGCATCACCTTTTTAATTTCTTTTTTTGACTGAATATTCAGAATACAATAGCTTGTTTTATATCATTTCTATCTAAATTTAATTAGTACAATTCATCTAAATTTTAATTACCTATAACATTTTTGTATTAATTTAAAGTTAAAAGTAGTTAGGTAATTTGTTTATTTTATTAATATTGTTCCTCACAAAGGGTTATTCTTTGTTGAACTAAACTGCAATGTTTTTATTCTCTATAGTTTTCTAAACCGCATGGGTTACTATTTCTTTACTTTTTGAAAACAATTAATTAAACTTAAATATTTCTTTTATTCAAAAATTAATAATTTCGACGAATAACTGTTACTCGTCGATAGAAAATTAGATTTTAGGGTGTTTTATATCATTAGGGAAAAATGAAAAAGTGATTCTTTTTTAGGTTTTAAAATGCATTCTTTTGTAATAACTTATTGAATTTGTGTGTTTAATCTGCATTGTTAGCTGTTTTTTTGTAAGATGAAATGTTAATTTGTAGCCCCTCCTTTTATGATGCCATTTTAGGCTGAAAATTTGCTTTTGGCCTGAAATTCTTTATGAAAAATGATGCTTTGAAAAATTGATTTTGAGCAAGTTTATATTCGGAATTTATAAAAGTTGCAGCGAACTTTAGTGCAAAGTGTTGATAACTTAGTTTCTTGTTGTTCTTAGATTTAGAACAAATAACTCATCTGTCCTTGGTCATTCGTTGTTGGTCGAAATTTTAACTGGTAAATAAACTATAAGTTTATTTTTATACTGGTTGTGCCATTTTAGAAATAGTCTCTAACAAGAAATAATAATAATGTGCTAATTTGAAAGCTTTATGGGTTTAAATATTCAATATAAAATCAATCTAAGGTGTTTGTTTTATAAGGTCTTAGTATTTATTAGTGTTGTTTGCGTTCTAATATCATGCGCGAGTAGAAATATTAAAAAAGGCGAGGTGGCCATTATTCCTTTGCCCACAGAACTAACAAAAGGGCAAGGGTATTTTATAATTAATAAACATACTAGCATTTCTGTAGAAAATATAGAACAATTAAATATTGCCTCTAATTTTTTTCAAAGGTTTAACCAGGTTTCCGGATGGGTTCCTGTAATAACTATGAATAATACCAATGCCAACATTGTTTTTATTTCAGAAAATACCCTTAAGGAAGAAGCCTATGAATTAGATGTCGCTCTAGATAAGATTACAATAAAATCGGCTTCTGGTTCTGGTTTTTTCTATGCGCTTCAAAGTCTTGGGCAACTATTACCACCTTTATTTTATGCTCAAAAAAAAGTTTCAATTCGTAATTGGGGCGTTCCGGTAACTACCATAAAAGATGAGCCAGCGTTTAAATGGCGTGGTTATATGTTGGATGTGTCTAGGCATTTTTTTGATAAAGCCCAGATAAAAGATGTTCTAGATTTTATGGCGGAAGTAAAATTAAATCGTTTTCATTGGCATTTATCAGACGATAATGGATGGCGAATAGAGATAAAAAAATATCCCAAATTAACAGAGGTCGGTGCATGGCGTGTAAACCATAATGCCACAGATGAAAATACATCGAATTGGTGGGGCAGGCCAACACAAAAAGAGGGAGATAAAGCAACCTACGGAGGCTTTTACACTCAAGAAGATATTAAAGAAATTGTTGCCTACGCTAAGGAGCGCTATATAGAAATTATCCCCGAAATTGATATGCCTGGACATTCCTTGGCTGCCATAGCAGCTTATCCCGAAATTTCCTGTGCTCAAGGTCCTTTTTTTGTAGGTACCGGTGGCGTAGTAAAGAATAATACTTATTGCCCAGGGAAAGAAATAACTTTTGAATTTGTGGAAAATGTTCTTGGCGAAGTTATGAACTTATTTCCCTTTGATTATATGCATATTGGCGGTGATGAGTGTAATAAAGAAGCATGGGAGGTGGACCCCGATTGCCAAAAGCGGATGCAAGAAGAAAACCTTGCCGATGTTCATGAATTACAAAGTTATTTTGTGAAACGTGTGGAAAGAATTGTTAATGCACACCATAAAAACATGATTGGTTGGGATGAAATTTTAGAAGGTGGTTTGGCGCCAAATGCCACTGTTATGTCTTGGCGAGGTGAAAAAGGAGGTATTGCGGCCGCAAGGCAAGGACACGATGTAATTATGACGCCTGCCAGATTTTGTTATCTGGATTTAAAACAAGGGGATGATGATTTAGAACCTAATTTAGGATATGCTTACACCTTTCTAAAAGACACCTATAATTATAAGATAATATCGGATAGTTTAACTACCGAACAAGGTAAACATGTATTGGGTGTTCAAGGTAATTTATGGACAGAATCCATAACCAACTGGGGGCAGTTAACGTATATGACCTTTCCTAGGTTGTATGCCGTAGCAGAAAATGGATGGACCAATCAAACTGCCAAAAATTGGAATGGTTTTACCGACAGACTACTTACTCAATTCAAACGATTGGATGAAAAAGGAGAGCGTTACGCAACTAGTGCTTACAATGTTAGAATAGATCATAAAGGCTATAAGGGAGGTTTTGTTGATGTTTCTCTTAAAACAGAGGTTGATGATTTGGATATTTATTATACGTTAGATGGTTCGCAACCAGCTACAACTTCCATGAAGTATAACCATCCATTTTCAATAAAAACCACAACAACTCTTAAGGCGACTTCTTTTAAAAACACTAAACAGGTAGGGATTATTTCTGAAAAACATTTCCCAATTCATAAAGGAGTGGGGCAAGAAGTTGTGTTTCATTCTCCAACCATTCATGATGAAAAAATGCGTTATGGTTTGGTGGATTTGAATTTTGGAAAACTAAGTAACGGCGACCGTAATTGGCAAATTTTTGATGACGATTTAGATGTGGATTTGGTTTTTGAAACGGCTACAGAGATGGAATCAGTAGAAATTACGAGTCTTCGTTTTACAAATTCAGGTTTTTATATTCCAGAAAATATAGAAATATATGGTGCTGCTGATGGGGTTTCTTTTGTGAAACTAGCAGATGTAAATCAACTAGAGAAAAGTCAAATTCAAGGAAGAAATAAAATAAAAACAATTCTCAATTTTGATAAAACGTTGTTAAAGGTCATCAAAATAAAAGCAAAACGTGTTAACCCAATTCCTCAAGGTCATCGAAGAGTGGGTGATGCTTCAAAAATATTAATAGACGAAATTGTCGTATTTTAAATGTAAATAAAACTGAAAAAAGAATGAAACAGATATTTTTATCCTTCGCATTATGTGTATTATTTGGCGCTTGTTCAACCAAGTATGCAACGGTAGTGAATTCAAGTGGCGATTATCAAATTATACCTAAACCAACCAGTTTAAAAATTAATACCGGAAGGTTTGTGTTTGATGTAAATACTAAAATTATTGCTAATTCAGCACTAACCAATGAAGCTGCTTATCTTTCAAATTTATTAAGTAATGTAAGTAGTAAAAAGGTCGTTTTTGAAAATGAAGGGGCTGCCAAAGGAAATATCTCACTTCAACTAGATCCTAGTATCACTAATAAGGAAGGTTATAAGTTAAGTGTTTCCCATAATGGTATAACTATTTCAGGAAAAACAGCTACAGGCGTATTTTATGGTATACAAACTTTAAGTCAGTTGTTGCCTTTGGATAATCCCGCTGTAGTAACTATTCCGGCAACTGAAATAGAAGATAGTCCGCGTTACGTATATCGAGGAATGCACTTGGACGTTGCGCGTCACTTTTTTCCAACCGTGTTTATTAAAAAATATATAGATATTCTTGCCATGCATAAAATGAATACGTTTCATTGGCACTTAACCGAAGATCAGGGTTGGCGAATAGAAATTAAAAAGTATCCAAAATTAACATCTATAGGTGCCTTTAGAAAAGAAACTATTGTGGGGCACGGAAATACTTGGGACAAAGAGGGTGTGCAATATGACGGGAAACCTTATGGTGGATTTTATACTCAAGAAGAGGTTAAAGATATTGTAGCGTATGCTGCAAAAAGGCATATAACCGTTATTCCTGAAATTGAATTGCCAGGGCATTCCTTAGCGGCCATTACAGCATATCCAGAATTGGGAAATACAGGAGATCAATATGAAGTCGGTACTAGATGGGGCGTTTTTCCAGAAATTTATGCACCAAGTGAAAAAACGTTTCAGTTTTTAGAAGATGTATTAACGGAAGTTATAGCACTATTTCCTAGTAAATTAATTCATATTGGCGGTGATGAAGCACCAAAAGTTCAATGGGAGCATAGTCAGTTTGCTCAAGATGTGATTAAGCGAGAAGGATTAAAAGATGAGCATGAGTTACAAAGTTATTTTATAAGACGTATTGAGAAGTTTTTAAATTCCAAAGGAAGAAATATTATTGGTTGGGATGAGATTTTAGAAGGTGGTTTGGCTCCAAATGCAACAGTAATGTCGTGGCGTGGTATAAAAGGAGGGATTGAAGCAGCAAAACAACACCATAATGTTATTATGACGCCAACACAATTTTGTTATTTCGATTTTTATCAAACTAAAGATAAAGCCAATGAGCCACTTGCGATAGGCGGGTTAACCACAGTAGAAGATGTTTACAGTTTTGAACCGACACCTAGCGAACTTACTGTAGAAGAAAGTAAATATATTTTAGGAGCGCAAGCCAATGTTTGGACAGAATACATTAAAACACCAGAACATGTAGAATATATGGTTTTACCAAGATTAACAGCCTTATCTGAGGTGGTTTGGTCTAGTAAAGAGGCCAGAGATTGGAACGATTTCCAAAAGCGTTTGAATCATATAACTAAAATGTATGATGCTAAAAATTTAAATTATGCGAAGCATAGTTTGTTAAACGAAGTGGAATAATTAGAGGTTTAGTTTTAACTAGAAGATTGTTGTGTGGCTAATAATATTAGTGAATGAATAGGTTGTAACATTTTCTAAGTTTTATTGTGGTTACATGTTATTCATGAAGTCTATGTTTTGCAAATTAATATTCGTTTGTTGAGTTAAATTCAAAAAAGAAGATTGCCCAAATAAAGATTATTTATAATAACCTTCAATGGGCAATCTATACAAACTAAACTCGCAATTTAGTTAGTGAATGGTAATTGGTTTTCTTTATTGGCTAAATGCCAATTTTAAATTGTGTATTACCAACCTGGGTTTTGTGGTAATAAATTTGGATTAAGAACTAATTCATCCGATGGTATTGGACTTAAATAAGCCTTACTTTCATCAAAATTGTAAACCCCATTAGCAGCAAAAGGTGTTAAATAACCATCGCTATCAAGGCTCACCTCCGATGCGCTTGTAGAAGAGTTAACAATCCCATCATAGAAATAGGCACCTGTTGGTGTTCCGCCATCAAATAAGTTATGTGCTCTCCAACGGTATAAATCATCTAATCTGAATCCTTCAGCCATTAATTCAACAGAACGTTCT
>NZ_JBFHGK010000079.1:0-8993 GCF_041583155.1 Mariniflexile sp. | reverse complement strand
GCCACAATCCTATAAATAAGAGTATGGAAGCAATCGGCACGACAACCTGTCTTAAGAAGTTTCTAAAATCTTCTTTTTCAATATTCCCTGTCGCTATCGATTTTAATGTTCCTAAAAACCCAAAGCCCATAAACTTGGATAGTTTTTCTATTGCTATGCTCTGCTTCATGTTTACTAAATGTTTTTGTTATTATTTGTCTTTGTTTCCTATAGCGAAACTATTAATGTACCCGATTGGGTCTTTAGCATCATACTTTGTACCGTCAATAAAATCGGTTGTTGCTGGCTTATAACCATCGGTCTTTGGAATATCTCCCGCAGGGATATAACCTTCTTCTACCAATAATGCGGCGGCTTTATTCCAGATATCTGGTCTGTAAATTTTCTTGATGGTTTCTTCGTACCAACCTTTTGCTTTTGCTTCAGGAATTTGTCCCCATCTACGCATTTGCGTTAAAAACCAGATACCATCAGAATAGAACGGGTAAGTTGCGTTGTATTTGTAAAACACGTTAAAGTCTGGCATCTCGCGTTTATCACCTTTTTCAAATTCGAAGGTTCCTGTCATAGAATTCGCTAAAACCACTTCGTCTGCTCCAACGTATTGAGGCATCGATAATATTTTTACAGCTTCTGCTCTGTTTCCTGGTTCATCTAACCATTTACCAGCACGAATTAAGGCTTTTGTTACAGCAATGGCTGTGTTTGGATTTTCTTCAACAAACTTTTTAGTCATTACAAATACTTTCTCAGGATTATTTTTCCAGATATCGTAGTTGGTTACAACTGGCACTCCAATACCTTTAAATACAGCCTGTTGATTCCAAGGCTCACCTACGCAATAGCCATATATTGTTCCTGCCTCTAAAGTTGCAGGCATTTGTGGTGGTGGTGTAACAGAAAGTAAAACATCGGCACCAATTTGTCCTTGTACATTATCGGCAGTGTACATACCCGGATTTATACCGGCAGCAGCTAACCAGTATCTAATTTCATAATTGTGTGTAGATACCGGAAACACCATACCCATTTTAAAGGCGTTACCTTTATTTTTATATTCGGTAATAACTGGTTTTAAAGCATCGGCTTTAATGGGGTGAATTGGTTTTCCGTCGGCACCTTTTGGCACATTTGGTTTCATTTTTGCCCACACATCGTTGGAAACCGTAATACCATTTCCGTTTAAATCCATTGAAAATGCCGTAACCAATTCGGCTTGACGACCAAAACCTGCTCTCGCAGCAATTGGCTGACCAGCTAACATATGCGACCCATCGAGTTGCCCATCGATAACGCGGTCTAAAACATTTTTCCAATTTGATTGCGCTTCAACAGACACAAATAAACCTTCATCTTCAAAAAATCCTTTTTCTTTTGCAATGGCTAAAGGCGCCATATCTGTAAGTTTTATAAAACCAAAGGTTAATTGTGGTTTTTCAATATCTAATGTTATCGTTTTTGACGCTGTAGTTTCAACCTCGGTCGCTCCATCCTTTTTCTTTTCCTTACCACCACAAGAAAGTAATAGTATAGAAACCGATAAGATCCATGTTGTTTTTGTTAATAGTGTTTTCATATTGCTTAGTCTTATTAATTAAGTATTAATACTTATTTTTTAGCAAATATATAAGTACACCTGTTTTTATTCAATGATAATACCCATATAAAAACCTCTTTTTTCACCACTAAAAAAACTGCTAAAAAACATAAAAATGACATAATTCACTGTTTGCGTAATGTTTACAAATCAAAAACACAGCAAGTAAACTTACGTAGCTTACCAATTATAGTAAGTAAAATGAATAAAAATTAAGTAATTGAATAAAAGAAACTAGCTGTCCAAGTAGAAGTTATGCTCGCTAATTTCCTTTTTAAGTAGATCTATATTAGTAATGCCTATTTTCTTGCCTCTAGCCAAAATTAGATTTTCCTTTTTCAAAGCTGAAAAAACACGTATTACCTGTTCTTCGGTAGTTCCCGCATAATCGGCATACTCTTTTCTGCTAAGCGACAGGTCGAGAAACCCTTTTAATTCGCCAAATTTTCTGTTTATGTACAATAAAGTGTCTACGACGCGTTCTCTAACCGTCATTTGAGAAATAGACTTTACTTTCGATTCGCTACGGTTGAGTTCATTAGCATAAAACAGCATCATATTATAGGTAAACTCAGGATTTTTTCGCAATTTTTCTTGTAATACGTCTTTTGAAAAATAGCATAGTACCGTATCTTCTAAAGCTATTGCGCCTATTGAATAATACTCCTCTGTACCAAAACCACGATGCCCAATAATTTCACCATCTTTAGCAAAACGCACAATTTGTTCACGACCATTTATACCCGTTCTAAAAACCTTTACTTTGCCTTTAAGAATAAAAAACAAGCCATTTACCGGTGCGCCTTCAATAATAAATTGCTGTCCTTTTTTACAACGTATATCATTCTTTTGATTAATTAAATCAATATCACTCACCAAAGAAACACCCTTTTTTATAATGCAGTTTTGATTAGCGCACCCATCACAAGCAATTCCAGAACGGGTTCTAGGACCGAGTTTCGTTTTATGATTATTTAGCACTTGTGGGTTCATAATATGCATTTCAGCTTAATGATATTAGAACAAATATAAGTATTAATACTTATTTAATAACCGCAAATACGTATTTTTGATAAATATACAAATACTACTCACTATTTTTAGAGAAATAGGATAATTATAACTCTGTATTGAAAATAAAGAATAATTTTAAAATAGAAGATTGTTTTCAAATCACCCTTAGGCTAGTCATTTTATGTGAATTTCTTTTTTATTATTCCTAAAAAAGGCGACCAAGGCCACTAAAATCATGAACACAGCTAATACATATACAAAATTTGGAATAGGCAAAGGATCTCCAGCCGCATAGCTATGCAAACCAGACAAATAATAGTTAACGCCAAACGAGGTCATAATAATAGACCAAAATGCAAACATGCTGGCTACATTAAGCACAAAATGGTTATTTAATTTCGGGATAAACCTTAAGTGCAACACGATAGCATAAACGATAATACTTATTAATGCCCAAGTTTCTTTTGGATCCCAAGCCCAATATCGCCCCCAAGATTCATTAGCCCAAACACCACCTAAAAACGTACCCACAGCCAATACGAACAGCCCTATAATCATGGCTATTTCATTAATATAGCTAAGCTCTTGAATTTTAACGTCTATGATTTTCTGTGTTTTAGCAGTTCTAAAAATGATTAGTAATAGAGCCATTAAACCTAAAACACTGGACAAGGCCAAAGGCGCGTAACTACTAACAATGGTTGCTACGTGAATTTTTAACCAATACGATTTTAAAACCGGCATTAAATTGGTAATCTCGGGATTTAACCAATCTAAGTAGCTAACAAATAATAAGGCCCCAGAAAACAAAGTAGCTAAAGGCAATGCGAAATCAGATTTTCTAAAGGTTATTAATCCGCAGAGTAATAAAACCCAGGCGACAAATACCAACATTTCGTATCCGTTACTCCATGGCGCATGTTGTGCAACATACCATCGTAACAAAATATTTCCGGTGAAACATAAAAATGATACTAAAGTGACTAAGATTAAGCCGTTATTTATAAACTCAATCGCCTTTTTGCTTACAAACATTTTTACGATTGCTAAAACTAATAACAAGAAACCAAGTGTAAAAAACACCTGAAACAACCAAAAATTAATATTTGCTTTATTGTACCATAATTCCGCTTCAATGCGCTCTGGGGTCGGAATGACTTCTTCTCCCAAAATCTCTTGGTATTTTTTGATGTATAGCAACTTTTCATGAGCTTCATTATAATCATTTAAGCGTATGTCGTTGAAATAGGATGGTATGATACTTTGCGCGAACTGACCATCTTCTTGTGGGAAATCTTTAAAATGATGTGTATAACTAAACCAGGTATTATTTTTATCGTTCTTATTTGGAAATATTTTTAAGTAATTACCAATAAACAAATTATAGAGAATATTAAATCGCTCGTCTATTTTTAATACCTCTTTATCAAATTCATTTCGTTCGGCTGGCTTTTTCTTATTAGCCTCCTCCACTTCATCGGTTAATATATAATCCCCATTTTCATTAATTAAACTATTAAAAGCGACTAATTTATTTGCACCAACATGAACGTTTTTAAGCAAGTCTCCAGTTTTATCAAAATCTATTTCAATAAGTGGAATTTGCTGCCAAATACTTGGCACCATATGAATTGCCAAAAAGGTTTGATTTGCATCCAATTTTACTTTTTCACCATTAATTGGATATGAAAAGCTCGATTTTCTAGATATTTTTCTAATAAACTCGGAAGCAAGCGTATTTATTGGTTTTATTCTTCCATCTAAATCTTGAACTAATAATCTTCCGAAAAAATCGGCATGGGTTTTATCAACCTGTTGCGTTTTCACCAATGATTCAAGTTTAACGGAAATAGAATCATTAGTATGTTGAGCAAATGCCACCTGAACCCCTATTAGTAGCACAACAGCTGCAACCTGTTTTTTCTTTAGCTGTTTTAGTTTTTTATTGATAAAATGAAAACGAGAGGCTTTTCCGAAAAGGGCAAAAAACATTCCTAAAGTCATTAAAAAATATCCCAAATACGTTACTAATGTGCCAATGCTATCATGATTTACCGAAAGCACCGTTCCTAATTCATCGGTATCATAACTCGCTTGAAAAAATCGGTAGCCTTTATAATCCAACACATTATTCATAAATATTCTATACGGAATTTTTTCATTATTATCCAAAATAGTAACCTCACTAGCATAAGCAGAAGGACTGGAAGAACCGGGGTAACGTTCTAATTGAAAATCATTTAACTGAATAGAAAATGGGGTTTTAATGGCTGCTGCGCCATAAGACACTATAACACGGGTATTATCAATTTCTACTTCGTGATGTGTTGGCAACATGCCTTGTCTGTACAACAAATTCAATGGTTTTTCTTCACCATTAACAGATACATTTACAATTAAAGCATCGTCCTTAGTTTTATCGTTATCTTTTGGTTTTACAGAAGTACTTTTAATTTGAAACGTGCCATTTTTATAATAAGCCAACGGCACGAAAGACAAGTCGCCCGATCTGTATAATGTTCTTAAAGTAATGTCATGCAAACTATCTTTTGAAATTCTACCAGCTGTTTGAGAAGACATGATAAAAAAATCTAAATCGTGGGGAGCAATAACACTAAACGCTCCATTTTTTTCATGAATATTAATAATTCCTTCTTTGTCAGAATCAAATCCTAATTCATGATGATGGTCACCTATTTTTTCAATCTCACCTTTCTTTAAGTAAATCGTATTTCTACCGTTTCCTTCTGTAACAACCAATTCTAAAAGTGGCTCTCCGCCATTTTCACCGTTTACAACTTCTGCCTCAGCGTCTGGAATAAAGTCCTTATAAGAAATGACTATCGGCTTACTTTTGAACTCGGTTTCTAAAATGAAACTATTATCACTTATTGGAGAAAAGGCTAACTTTTTTTTGATAGCTGTTTTAGAAGTTCCGTCTGTGATGGTTACATTTAAAAAATTGGTATCTGAAATTACAATGTTGGAAGCTTCACCTTCTCTAATTCTCATGATGCCTCCATACGAAGTGTAACGTGTAATGGCAGAACCTAATATAATTACAATAAAGGCCACATGAAACAATAGAATGGCCCATTTTTCTTTACGAAGTAACTTGTATTTAAAAATGTTGGCAATAAAGGACAACACCAATCCGAGCATTACAAGTTCAAACCACCAGGAGTCGTAAATTGCGACCCATGCCGTTGCAGTACCAAAATCGTTCTCAACAAAGGTGGCAACCGCCATGGCAACTGCAAAAATTAACAACAATATTAAGGCTAAACTTGAAGATGAAAATATCTTATATAGTTTTTTCATGAATCTTTTAAATGTAAAAAGATAACCTTCGATGATTTTATAAAAACCTCAAAGGTTATCTTTCTTAGTAATTCGTTACTTCTAAAATTATTTATTTTGTGCTACTGTTTTAGAACCATAATTAGCTTCGCGCTTTTTAGCTGCTTCCAACCATTTTGGAACCAAATTCTTCTTGAATTCAGCTTTTTCTTTTTTCAAAGCTTCCATATCCAATCCAATATATTCTTGAGCTTTTGCTTTTGTTGATATATCTGGCATCTCTACAGGTTTATTATAGCCTAGTTCTGCCAGCAATCTTGCTAATTTAACACGACCTTCTTGAATAATTGAAAATCCGCTTCCTAAAACCCTGGCAGACTCTACTGGCGAATGGAATGAAGATCCATGTCCTGCAGCCGCATAATCCCAACGCCATTGTGCATGACGGATATCCATTAAAATATCTTTCATTTGGGCTTCGGTAGCACCTAAATCCCAGGCTTTTTTAGCTTCAATATGTGCTTTTACAAGGAAATCTTCTAGCTTCAATCTGTTTTCGGTAGATTTTTGCTGACGATCATAAACATTTAATTTCAATTTATCGGCATCTTCTCTGTGACAAACCTGACAAGCATTTGCTACATTATTTAAAGGTGATTGAATGTGATGATCTGTAAATTTCTGTCCACCTTCACTCTTATAAGGCATATGGCAATCTGCACAAGAAACACCCCTATCGGCATGCACACCAGTTAAATATACTTCGTAATCTGGATGTTGTGCTTTAAGCATTGGGGCTCGACTTAAGCCGTGAGTCCAGTCTGAAAATTCGATAGCATCATAATATTCCTCCATGGCTTCAACGGTCATACCTTTTTGCCAAGGGAGTTTTAAATAATTTATGCCTTCATTTCCTGGCGTCTTTTTATCAAAATAATACTCAACATGACATTGTGCACAAACTAAAGAACGCATTTCTTGATGCGTCGCTTTATTAACGTCTTTACCCATAGCTTGAAATGCTTCAACCAAAGCGGGTCTAGTAATCGTTAATTTCATGGTTTTAGAGTCATGGCAATCTGCACACCCAATTGGATTTACAACTTCTTCACCCTTATCTGCCCATTTACCAGCATAAAATTCTGCAATACCTTTTTCATTCATTAAACGCGGCACATCCGGACTTTTACAGGTCCAGCATGTTGCTGGCATTGGTCCATCTCCTTTGCCTTTTGGCCCTCCTGTTCTTAAGGTATTATTAATATCTTCAATAGCATATAAATGCCCTCTTCCTTGGTTATAATCTTTAGAAAAACCATACCCAGCCCAAAGCACTACTAACCTACTGTCCTCATGCAATATATCGCGCATGGCACTTCCTCCTTGATACGATGCAAAACTGGTATCCCTCGTTTGTAAATACGATTGATATTCGGCAGGAAAATTTTTCCCCCATTCTTCATTTCTTGGTTCATTTTCAGCTATTTCAACCTGAGGAACATATTTGTATTTAGCTTCATTTTTTCTATTTACAATACTTGATGCGAGCATTCCAAGTAGAAACACAACTACTGCCGTTACAATAAATAAAACCTTGTTTTTCATGTATTAAGTTTTTAATTTACTTCTTATTATTATCCATTTCCTTTTCCAACCATTCTGGAATAACAGTTTTCTCTGAGTCTGTTGGTATCGGTGCAATATTATTTTTTATTGTTGAAATACCATGAATGGTACCATGTGGCACCTCTTGGTGACAACTCCAACATTGTCGTTCTGTTCTGTTTTTAGCATGATCATCTACCCACCCATCATATTTGGTTTGTGTAACTTGCTGAACATGACAACGAATACAATTATTTTGAACAACCTCAGCAGATTCTTCCCTCATAAACATAACTTCAGGTTCTGCTCTTAAGGTAAATACCGATGCATGAAATAATCCGTCTTTTGCTTTGAAATAATACTGATTAAAAATATTGTTGTGAGGCACATGACAGTCGTTACATGAAGCCCATTCTCTGTGTGAACTATGCATCCAGCTGTTATAAACCGGAGTCATTACATGGCAATTAACACATGCCAACGGATCATCGGACATATATGAAACCAACGCTGCCTCTTTAGACATAAAGAAACCTAATCCTGTAATTACTGCAATTAAAAAAACGGCGGTTGTTCGCCACCGCGTCTTTTTTTCTGGCAGAAAGTTTCTTTTTAGATTCACAATTCTAGATTTATTCAATAAATATACTTTTTTTCTTCCAAAATTTATAATATTTTTCAATTAAATCTTAAAATAATTAACAGCTAAAATCTCTCAAAAAGCACAAGTAGAGATCACTTAATTTATGTATTCAGAAGTATTAATAAAATCGGCAAAAGCCCATATTTCCTACAATACATTCTAAAAAAAGTAGCTACCAACTTTAAGCTGATAGCTACTAAAAACAAAGGATAATAAATTAAAAAAAACTATTTATTAAATGTATAACTCAACCCGAATTGAATCATTGAAGTTGTCATATCATAAGAAACTGACGAATTAGGAATTGCCCCTAATGGGTTACTTGCAGAAATCATGGTAGGAGATAATAAATTACCCTCCGTGGCGCCATTACTAGAGCCATAATGATACACTGCATCAATTTTCCAGCTATCATTTACTATATAACTAAACCCAACTTGATAGGCGTTTTTAATGATTGCTGTAGCAGGAATATTAAAAAATGTTATTTCTTCTGGTATTGGATTAGAGCTGTAAGTATATCCTATACGTAAAGGTAATTTATTGATACCTTTATACTGCAATCCAGCAGAAAGAATTGAAATGTTTTCCCATCCAAATCCAGCAACAGAGGCTGTTTGTGTCCATCCAGTTTTTTCGAAACCTTCTGTATTTTCATAGTCCACTCTTCTAAAATCTAAAGCAAAATCAATATCGCTTGTAGAATATCCAACTCCAATCGACATAATTGCTGGATAATCCATTTGGAATGTATTTTTACTTGTGGTATTATCTAAATAAGTATTAGTAAATTCGAATTCACTGAATGTTTGTGCGGTTTTATAAGAAGCACCT
>NZ_JBFHGK010000078.1:0-9229 GCF_041583155.1 Mariniflexile sp. | reverse complement strand
GGAGACAAGATTATAGCAGTTAATGGAGAACCAATAACCTATTATACCGATTTAACGTATCAGATTAAAAACAACGCTAATAGCGCACTAAACGTAGAAGTTGAGCGAAATAATGAAGTTAAAAACTTAAGCATTACGCAAAATGAAGATAAAACGATAGGCATAGCTGTAAAAGCAACCGATAAAGATTATATTAAAATAAGTAATAGAGAATATTCAATCGCTGAAAGTATCACGGGAGGAATAAGCCAGGGATATTGGGAAGTAAAAGATTATTTAGCTCAGTTTCAATATATTTTTACCAAAAAAGGCGCAGCGCAAATTGGTGGTTTTGCGGCTATAGGAAACATGTTTCCTGCAACTTGGAACTGGCATGCCTTTTGGTATTTAACAGCCTTTTTATCTATTATGTTGGCTGTTTTAAACCTGTTGCCTATACCTGCTTTAGATGGCGGACATGTAATGTTTTTACTATACGAAATAGTATCAGGAAGAAAACCAGGAGATAAGTTTATGGAGTATGCACAAATGGTTGGATTCTTTATACTAATAGCCTTGGTTTTGTTCGCAAATGGTAACGATATCTTTAAAGCAATTTTTAATTAAATTTTTTTTAAAAAATGTTTGCAGTAATTAAAAAGATATATATATTTGCGCTCGCTTAGGCGAAAAGATAACACTCCTCCTTAGCTCAGTTGGTTAGAGCATTTGACTGTTAATCAAAGGGTCCTTGGTTCGAGCCCAAGAGGGGGAGCAAGTTAACAAGAAAAAGACTTACATTTACATGTAGGTCTTTTTTAGTTTTATACGGTATCTACAAGGGATTTGATGTATTGTCTACATTAATTGCATTTTCTTCTAAATGACAACTTGCCAAGTTTTTTGTTGTAAAAAAGACACCCATTTGGACACCCATCCATTTTTAAAAGACACCCATTAATCAAAAAATTAAAAACAATGAAAATCAATATATTATTTATAATTAATAAGCAAAAAGTTAATTCTAAAGGACTTTGTGCGTTAATGTGTAGACTTACATATAATAAAACTAGAAAAAACTTTAGTACAGGACAATTTGTAAACCCTAAAAACTGGGATAGTAAAAAACAAATAGTCAAGCCACCAGAACCTGATTTAGAAACCGTAAACAATCAACTAAGCCTTATTAAAACAAAACTTAATAAGGCTTTTTTATTGCTTCAAGTTAAGGAAGAGGTGTTTACCTTAGAAGACATTTACAGCCTCTATTTAGGTAAGAAAACGCAAAAGGAATATAATGTAGAGGAGTATTTTGAAATGTATTTAAACAAGCTTAAAACACTCATTGGTATTGATATTAAACAAGTAACTTGGAATAAGTTTGATTATGTTAAAACAGATATTAAAACCTTCATAAAATGGAAGTTTAAAGTTAATGATATGCCTTTAAAAAAGTTGGAAGCTAATTTTTTAACAGAACTGGAATACTATTTAAAGGTGAAAAAAAAGAAGTTAAAGCAAGTAACTATTAACAAAAAAATCCAACGTTTCAGAAGGGTTATAAAGGTAGCTGTTGCAGAAAACTTTTTAGAAAAAGACCCATTTATACTTTACAAAACCAAAACAGTTAAAATAGAGGTTGTATTTCTGACTCCAGAAGAGCTGAAAAAGTTAGAAGAACACGAGTTTACTCAACCTAGATTACAATTTGTAAAAGACTTATTTGTATTCTGCTGTTATACAGGGTTGCCATATAGAGAGTTAATGGACTTAAAGTATTCTAATATTATTATAGGTTTTGATGGTAACAGATGGATTAAGATGAAGCGTGAAAAAACATCTAAAGCCTTATCAATACCGTTGCTCCCTAAGGCACTTGAAATTATAGAACGCCATAGTAGTAGTGGAAAGTACGTGTTTGCTAGAATAAGTAATCAGCGATATAACTCCTATTTAAAAGAAATTGCTGTTATTATTGGAATTGATAAAAACTTCACTACTCACATGGCT
This sequence comes from Mariniflexile sp., assembly GCF_041583155.1. Lineage (GTDB taxonomy): Bacteria > Bacteroidota > Bacteroidia > Flavobacteriales > Flavobacteriaceae > Mariniflexile. Next base: position 7,240 of record NZ_JBFHGK010000078.1, on the reverse strand, counting down.
AGAAGGACTTTTGCCTCTACTGTATTACTTTATAATGATGTGCCGATGGAGATTGTAAGTGAACTTTTGGGACATAGTAATATGAAGATAACGCAGGAAAGCTATGGGAAAGTGGTTCAGAAGAAAGTTAGCTTGGAAATGGAGAAATTGAAGGGAAGTAGTTAGCTTTAGTCAATCATGGTTTTTAATACAAAAAAACCAAAACTTAAGTAGGTTAAATTTTGGTAGATTTGGGTTAAATCAAAAAGTAATTTAAATTTATGGTAGATTTGGGTCATTTAATTTGATGAGACAAATATGCGGATATTTTTTATAAAAACAGATTAAAAGCATATAAAAACGCTGAAACACATAAAACTTTAACAAAATAACACTTTATATGTAATTATACTTACATTTTAAAGGCAAAAATATTCTTTTAAAAACTTGATTTTATTTATTAAGTTAGGTATTGAACTAAATAGACGCAGTAACTTGAAAATCACATAAAAGACATTTACTGAAAAGTAGTTCATAAAAATTAGCTTGGAGGTGGACAGGAGAAAAAGTAATTGACAATTCCCTTTATTAGACAGTTGGACAATTATTTAAGCATTTTGACTAAAAATTTTATTTATTATAGTTTGATATAATTACATTTCAACTACCATAACATAAGTAGGTTAAGTTCATGGTAGATTTGGGGCAAAAAAGGTGAACATCTGTTCACCTTTTTTATTAAATAATAATCTTAAATTTAAATAACAAAGTAAAGTTTTTTTTAGATTAATAGCAGACTTAAGAAGTAGTATTACTTAAATATATAAACTAAACAAGATAGCTATGGAAAGAAAGTTATTTTGGAAATTGGCAGGTTGAAGGAAAGTTATATTAAGTAATTTTTATTTGTTACAAAATCTTATAAGCCTTATCTTTTAAACATAAAGTTTAACCAAAATAAAATCTAAAAAAATATGGAAGGATATTGTGTAAAATGTAAAGACAAAAAAAGAGATAAAAGGTGCTGCTGAAGTTACTATGAAAAATGGTAGAAAAGCAATGAAAGGCAAATGCCCAACTTGTGGAACAGGAATGTTTAGAATCTTAGGTAAAGCTTAGTATTGCGATGAATAGATTGAAGGGGAGTAATTAACTTCCCTTTTTCTTATTTTGAAAACATTTTAACTATCCAAAGAATTAAATAAAGTCCAATTCCAAATCCAAAGAATAATACTGACACAACAAAGGCAATACGGATATGAGATGTTTTCCAACCTAATTTACCGCTTAGCCATTCTGAAACTCCTAAAATCATATTTATTTCATTAAGTATAGTTCAAATATAAACAATTAAGGTTGTTTATGATGTAGAGCATAACACCATAATAGAAGTAAAGAGTTTTAAATATGGGCATAGTCTTGATAAGTATTCTGCAAAGTTCTAAATGTTTTAAATAAACGATATAACGAACTTTCAAAAACCTAATTGTACCAATTAAACAAAAATAATAAACAAAAAAAACCTCAACTATCTAATTAACAGACCATACAGGGAATTTAAAACCTGAACTTTTATTAAAAGAAATAATGCGTTTTTCTGATTGATATTAAATTGAATGTTCTCGCTTATGAGCGCTTATTAGTGGGAATAATTTAAAAGTACGTTGGTATCTGTCACACGCATTTATTAAAAACAAAAAAAAGAGAATAAGTCCATTAACTGGCAATCCTCTTTTTTTGGCTATTAACCATCGAATTTTACTGTGCGAATTTAAATAACCCAATTTGGTTAAAACATGACTTTTGTTAGGTTTTAAACCTATTAATTTTCATAAGAGAAAACAATACCATTATACATAAACGGAATTTTTTTTTTGTTATATTTAATAAATTGGAATATGATTACAAGAAATTCGAGCCTTAACAATATAAACCGTACTGGTATATTGCCGAAAATTTGAGGTTGGGGTTTATTATAGTTGTTATTGGTATGGTATGGAGTTTATAAACTAATAGAGTTAATTTGAAATAATGACACTATACGAGTTTAACAGATTAGAACTAAATGAACGTATGGAGGCCGTAAATCAATACGGTACTTTCTTAGTTAACTACATTACTAAAGATATTCATATTAACTGTTATGCTATAGATGAGTTCTTTGTTGAAGTTGTTTATGGTGCAGAAAATAACACCATAACTGAAGTAAGAAGTTTTAAATACGGATTGGAATTAGACAAATATAGCGTTCATATCAAGGTACCCTTCAAAAGGCCGTAAATAACTTGTCAAAGTTATCGAGGTCAAGTTGCCAACTTTTTTTTGGAAATTAGAGTGGTCTGCTATTATAAATTTATTAATTCAAAAAAATGAGATAATCGTATTTCTCTAGCATCACAGATTTTTTGAAGTGTTTTAACGGGTATTCTGTAACCATCTTCTTGAAGAATCTTTCTAACAGTCTTTTCATCAATATTATGGTCAAGAGCAAAACTCCGATTGGATTTGCTTGCATTAATCCACTCCAAAGCAATGTAATTACATATCCTTTTGTTTACATCAACCATGTAACAAAAGAATAGATTGCCGCAGAATTAAATGCGGACGTAAGGTCGCAATATTGATATTTTAATTAACTTTAGGGCAAATAAAATAGTCCCAAACTGAGGATTTCCGTAATGAGAAGTGAATCCCTATAAACATATTTGTACTATGGGAAAGTGCATCTAAAATTAATAATTAGCCTCCCCAAGGCTGAACTTAACAAAACTTAATATTATGAAAAACAGTAAATTTTTATTAGCATTATTAATCTCTGTCAGTATGCTGTCATGTAGTAGTGATGATAGTGATTCAAATAATTCAAACTTTAAATTTAACCCGCCATCTTGGATTCAAGGGGTTTGGTTCGAAGAAAACTCTCAAAGTGGTTTGAAGTTCACATCTGACGATATAATACGACTAACATTGGATGCAAATAATAGCATAATTAAAGAAGACAGTAGAAAACAATACTGGTCACTTTTTGAAGGGCCTTATACAATTGAATCAAGTTCAAGTAACACTTATAAATCAGAAGTTCATCTTGCAAGCGAAATTTCTGGAACTGGTGGAAAGGACTTTTATGAATTTCAAAAAACTTCTGAGAACTCCATGACAATGGGAACTACAGTAACTTGGATAAAACAATAAACAAGATTTTATAAACATAATAAAATAGTGATATGAATAATCTAAGAATGATGCTAGAGGAGAAAATGGAAAACAAAGTCATCGAAGTTTGTAATAGCAATCCGATGATGGGAACACCCTTAGCTAGTTTAGCTGTAATGGAAGCAATTATGGTGGTTTCAGAAAATTACAAGAAAAGTATGTTAGAAGGAATTGAACAACTTGGTCTAAATGAGATGGAAGTCATTGAGTTAATTGAAGATGTAAAAAAGAAAGTTTATAATAATTTAATTGAACATTAATTTAAGGTGTGTTATGAAATTACAATATGAATATCCAAATTACCAGCAAGCTGTTTCATTCATTATTGACGATAAAAACCCTGTTTTGGCTTGTAACGATAGTAAGCAGCTATGCTATTTTATTCCTTTAAAGAACTTTGAAAAAGGATTTGATTATTATGCTTTAAATAGAACTAATGATGGCGATGTTTACTTTAGTATTGAAACACTCTTAGGGCTAAAAACTATTGCTAGAACAAGTTCTAATTATATTAAAGGTGACTTGACAAAGACTGAATGGATTGATGTCATCTATAATACTACTATGGTTCATTTCAATAAAGAAGAGTATGTTGCTTTAAAACACGGGTATGTAAAAAAGGATTCTGGTGGTTGTGCAACGTCTATTTTATTAATTATGGTACTTTCACTTTTTATTTCACTAGTGCTTTACTAATCTTAAATTGAAAGAAGAAAGTAACAACAATGGATGTGCTATCATAGGCATAATTGCTTTTTTATTATGTCTATGGGGATTTACAGGGATGATGGACGGGCATAGCTTTGGTGATGGTATTGGAAATAGTATAAAAGCATTAGGAATAATAGTAGTTGGTGGATTAGCCATATATGGCTTTATAAAACTAAATGATAAGTAGCCTCCTAAAAGAAATAAAAACTCATTAAAACTCATTTAAGGCACATGCATTACGTTAAAAAATAATAATTTATTAATAATAAAGAATAACTGCGCGGTAAAAACTAGATTTCAAATTAGTACTATTTATCAAAAGGGTATTCATCTCTAAATTTATGGACATATTTTAAATTTTAGGTTTACTCTATATAAAGAAAACTATAAAATATGTCCATTATTTGACAGGTGCTAGTTAACGGAATAGTAGAGATGAAAAAGTTAAACCTACTATAACTCCAAACACAATTTTTACTTCTACTATCCCGATTATTTGGCAACATCAACTAAATTTTATTTTTTTAAATTTTTTTTTGAAAAGTGTTTTCATAGTCGAACACAACATAATACCATAGACGCCCCCTCCCTCTTTTGAAAACTGGGCACTTGGGGCACTACAATTCATATCATGAAGTTTTTAAAAAGGCATGTTTAATTAGTCCAAAAACATTTCCAATCTTACCTTCCCGCTAACTCATAAAAAAACCAAAACTTCACGCTCAACTCTTTTTATGTTTTGAGAGTAATCAGTTTACTTTCAGGCTAAATGTTGTGCCTACCAAACAGCTTAATTTAAATCATTTGAAATTATGGACAAATCTAAAGTTCTTTCAAATCAGCCTCTAGTTAAGGCACACCCTGTTACAGGCGCTCTTGTAACTTATTTTGAAAATTCTAAAGGAGAAACCTTTGGGAAAATTCGTGTAGACCAACGTGCTCCAGTAATTAATAATGGATTCATGTCCTTTGCAAACAGATCAGCTTTTATAACTCTTAATGAATTAGATGCGAAGGCTATGGAGACAATTATTGTTGAGGACGCACCTTATCCTATTGAAGGAAAAGTAGTTGTTACTGAAAGCTTAGAGCCATTTTATGAATCACAAGAGCCTAAGCGCAAAGGTGCAGACGGTGATATTATCACTCACTTAGGTGCGCCTGTTTATCGTGAAACCAATTATGTTTTTGACCTTGAGGCTAAAGACACTTTGTTAGTTTCAGATCGTGACGGTGTCACTACAGCAACAGGATCACTTACTGAATTTTCAGAACAAGTAATTGAAGATGAATTGGTGATGTAATCCCCAAAACACTTTTTCGAGTTAGGACTTATACAATCAATGTGTAGGTCCTTTTTTATTTATTCAAATTTAAAATACGAATTATGCAGTTAAGAAAATCCGAAAGGAAACAAGCAAAAATTAAATTGGCATTACAAGGTAGTGCTGGAAGTGGTAAAACTTATTCAAGTTTACTACTCGCAAAAGGACTGACAAATGGAGATTTTTCAAAAGTAGCCATTATAGATACAGAAAATAGAAGTGCTGATTTGTATGCGCACCTTGGAAGCTATAATGTATTATCAATTGATGCACCATATTCTCCAGAAAAGTATATTGAAGCTATTGACATTTGTCTTGAAGCTAATATGAATGTTATAATTATTGATAGCCTAAGCCATTGCTGGGACTACTTGTTAGATGTGCATAGTAATATGCCTGGAAATAGTTTTACTAATTGGGGAAAAATAACTCCTCGTCAAAATGCTTTTGTAAACAAGATACTTCAATCCAATGTTCACATAATAAGTACCATGCGTGTAAAACAGGATTATGTACTTAATCAAAAAAACGGCAAGTTTGTGCCTGAAAAAGTAGGCTTAAAGGCAATCCAAAGAAATGATCTAGATTACGAGTTTACAATAGTTTTTGATGTTGATATAGCTCACCAAGTATTAGCTTCAAAAGACAGAACTGGACTATTTATTGATAAGCCAGAATTTATTATAAATACAAGTACCGGAAGGAAGATACGTGAATGGTGTGAAAATGGTACCGGAACAGAACAAGAAAAACTTGCAACAATAGCAAAGGAGATTTTTGCATGTACCACAATCAGTGGATTGCACCATATTTATAAGAAGTACCCTGACTATCAAACTAAAATTAAGGATACCATTCTTTTAAGGAAAACTGCTATTGAAAATGTAGCATCTCAGGTTATACCAAACACAGAAATTATAGAACAATCAAAAAACAATAAAAATGGAATTGACAATAGTAAATAACAATATTGATAATCAGGTAATTTCAGAACAAGAAGTTACCATATCAAAAGGTAGCTTCATCGAAGCAAACACAGAACAAGTGACACTAGATCACCTAAAAAAAGAGTGCATTATACCAGTTTATAGTGATAATGAATCATCTATTTCGCATGCTCAATTCATTGATGCAACCAATGAGGTAGCTCAAGCTAATTTTTCAGGAACTAAAATATTACAACCTAATATCAGAATTTCACATGTGATTAAAGGCAGGGTGCCTTCTGCTATTGGAAAAGCTGTAAAGGAGTTAAGACCAGAGGAAAAAACTATTTATTACCAAAGATGCGCCTTCATGTTCGAGCTGCCAAGTTTGACAGAAAATGTGAATAATAATAGACTGTCCCTAACCATTGGAGGAGTAAGAGCTCTTAATCAGGAGAATTTGTACAGCAAAAGAAACTTAGAGAAATTTAAGGTTTTTATTGGCTTCAAAAATTTAATTTGCACCAACCTTTGCATAAGCACGGATGGGCTTAACGCAGATATCAGAGTGAGCAGTGTAACAGAGTTGAAAGATAAAATCAATGAGTTAATACAGCAATTTGATAAAGAAAGGTTTCTTGGTAATATGGAGCGTATGTCCAAATTTCATTTAGATGAATTACAGTTCGCTCATACTATTGGTAAAATGCGTATGTACACCCATTTAAATAAGGAAGAAAAAGTTGGCAAGTTGGCACTTGGATTGAATGATAATCAAATTGGGACAGTAGTGAAGAACTACTATGAGGATGAGAATTTTAATAGGAATGAAGATGGCTCCATTAATCTATGGCATTTGTATAACAATTTTACAGAAGCAAATAAGTCTAGCTACATCGATAGCAATCTAGAGCGTAACGCCAATGCCTTTGAGTTTGTTTCAGGGCTAGCTAATTCAATGCAAAATCAAACTGAAAACTGGTTCTTAAACTAGTTATAGCTATTTCGTTAAATTTTAATTTATGAAATGGATAAACAAGACTTGGCAGAGCAGCTTAAATATAGTAGCTCAGAATGGCTCTATAT
>NZ_JBFHGK010000077.1:0-9974 GCF_041583155.1 Mariniflexile sp. | reverse complement strand
CTTTGATTTTGGTGGAAATACGATGATGCTTTGTAAGAAATTAGTGGATTGTAATAAATACTTTGTTTTAAATAGTATTTTTAGATATGGCAAAAAAAAAAATCGAGAAATACTATCTCGATTTTTTTTATTGAAGCTTATATTGAATTATTAATTTTGAACTATTACATCGGTTGGTAATATGTCAAAATGTTCTTTAAAGCATTTTGTAAAATAAGAAGGCGAAGAAAATCCAACGCTATAACAAACATCACTAATATTTGTATTGCCTTGCTCAATCATTAACTTTGCTTTTTGTAATCTTATTTTACGTAAAAACCCATTTGCTGTATAGCCAGTTAGCGTTTTTATTTTTCTATAAAACTGACTTCTGCTTAAATGAAGTTGCGATGCTAAAACCTCAACACTTAATTCTGGATCACTTAAATTATCATTAATATAATTTAATACTTTTTGAATAAAGTCTTTATCTAACGATGTTGTGGTTTGGTTGTTAGAATTATCGGAAATTGCACTAAAATATTTATTAAACAGCAATTCTCTATTTTTTATTAACTGATTTAATCTTGATTTTAAAATTCTAAGGCTAAAAGGTTTACTCATATAAGCATCTGCACCCGATTCAATTCCTTCTACCCAATCATCGGTCATTGTTTTTGTGGTTAGCATTAAAATAGGAATATGACTAATTCTAATATCATTTTTAATTTTTACACAAAGTTCAAAACCATCCATTTCAGGCATAATTACATCTGTAATTATTATATCTGGGCTAGCTTTTTGCGCAAGCTCTAATCCTTTTTTACCATTATTTGCGGTTAAAATTTTATAACTACTACCTAATTCTTTTTTTAAGTAATTTAACAACTCTGTATTATCTTCAACAATTAAAAGAGTTTGTAATTCAGCAGTATCTTTAGACTCTACAGAACCTGTTGATTCTTCTATTGCAGGTGGAATAAATTTTTCTTTCTGAATATTTTTTAATGACGAGTTAGGAATTACAATTTCTTTTTCATTAAAATGTTCTTTTCCAGTTGGTAATATTACTCTAAATATTGTTCCTTCGCCTAAAGTACTATCAACCTCAATTTTACCTCTATGTAACTCAACAAAACTTCTAACAACTTCCAACCCAATTCCGGTTCCTCCATAATACGATCCGTTTAAGCTATCAACTTGATAAAATCTTTCAAATATTTTACTTAATTGATCTTTTTCTAGACCTGGTCCGGTATCTTTAATACTTATTTCAAATACTTTTACAGGATTATTTTCATCAATTAAAGGTAATATCTCTAGTTTATTTTTTTTAGAAATACATACTGTAATTGAACCATTATCAGGAGTAACTTTAAATGCATTTGATAATATGTTAAAAATAATTTTCTCTAACATACCTGTATCTGCCCAAACATTTAGTTTAGATACATTTGCTTCAAAATTTAAAAATATATTTTTACTTGAAATTTCATCCTGAAAAAAGGCAACAATATCTTTTGCAAAATCTATTAATTCAATTTTAGTAGCTTTTATTCTAGCTTTATTTAATTCAAGTTTTCTAAAATCCATTAACTCATTTATTAACCTTGAAAGTCTATCTGCATTTTTATAAATTATTTGATGTTTTTGCTTAAAAACTGCAGGCAAATTAGAATCTTTAGCTTGAATAATATCCTCTAAAGGATTCATAATTAATGTTAAAGGTGTTCTAAACTCGTGTGAAATATTGGTGAAAAATTGTAATTTTTTTTCATTTAATTCTTCTTCTTGTATTCTCTTTTCTCTTTCATTTTTAATTAATTGTTTTTCATTCATTCTATTATGAATAAAATTATTTACAAAATAAATTACTCCAACAAATAACATTAAATAAATAATATAAGCCCAATTTGTTTTCCACCAAGGAGGTAAAATTGTTATTTTTAACTCTAAAGGAACTTCATTCCAAACACCATCATTATTTGCAGCTTTTACTTTAAAAATATAATTTCCTTGCGGTAAATTTGTATAGGTTGCACTTCTATTATTTCCAACATAATTCCAGTCTTTTTCAAACCCTTCAAGGTAATATGCGTACTGATTTTTTTCTGGTCGTGTATAATTTACCCCAACATATTCAATTGTAAAAACAGATTGATTATGTTTTAAGCTTATTCCTTTTGTTTCGGAAATTACCTTTTTTAATGGAGAATCTTTTTGGTTTGGCTTTACTTGCTTATTAAAAATTTTAAAATCTGTTAAATATAAAGATGGTTTACTTTTATTAATTTGAATTTTAGTAGGATTAAAAAAATCGACACCATTATAATTACCAAAATAAACAGTTCCATTATCATCTCTAAAAACAGCATTAAAATTAAAATCGTTAGACAATAAACCATCATCTGACGTAAAATTTGTAATGGTATTTGATTTTGTTTCTAACCTTGTTAATCCAGAATTACCGCTAATCCAAATATTTCCATCTAAACTTTCTATAATGCTAGATACGTTTTCTTCAAGTAAGCCATTTGTTTTATTAAACCAATTAATTGATTTTGTTTTTTGGTTATAGCTATATAAACCAGTACCTCTGGTACCAATCCAAATTAAACCATTTGAGCTTTCAAAAAGCGATAAAATATGGTTTGAATTAGTTGCCTCTTGATGAGCCTTAAACATTTTCTCGTTCAGGGACTCTACAGCATAGCTATCTTTATTTTTTTTACTAATTTTAAATAAGCCTGTAGTGGTACCAATCCAAACTTGATCTTTTGAATCTACCAAAACTTTTCTAACCGCACTTGTTGGCAAATTAAACTCTTCAAAAGCTTCTGAATCATATTTTGAAAATTTGTTTAATTTTGGGTCGTACGAATGAATTCCTCCATAAAAACTACCAATCCAAATGGTTCCTTTTGTGTCTTCTGCAAAACTTAATATAGAGTTTGATGATAAATTGTTATTGGTATTTTCAACGTTATAGTTAATAAATTTATTAGCACCTTTTTTTAATAAAAACAAACCATTTCTCCAGCTACCAACCCATACATTTTGCTTACTGTCTATAAAAATTGTTTGAATATCGTTTATTGTTAACCCCGAAATAAATGAATTGCTTTTTGCATTAACTTTAATAAATTTATTTGTTTTTGGATCAAAAATATCTATTCCTCCACCATCCATACTTATCCATAATTTACCGGTATTATCTTTTACAATTCCGGTAACGGATCCTATTTCTAATGAATTTAAATTAGTAGATAAACTTTCTATATTTTCAAATTTATCATATAATTTATCATATACAGCTGTTCCGCTACTATAAAATCCTGCCCAAACTCGTTTATTTTTATCTAAAAATAAAGACCATATTGAGTTAGATTGAATGCTGTTTTTATCGGTTTTATCATGTAGGTATACATTAATTTTTTCGCCTTTTGCATTTAACTGAAATAATCCATCGTTTTCAGTTCCAAAAAGAAATGTATTAGTTGCCAACTGAAGCATAGATAAAATACGGTTCTTTGAAATTGGAATATGTTTTAAAGAAACCAGTTGCTGTAATTTATTTATTTCAATTTTAAAAAGACCATTGGTTAATGTACCTATCCAAAAATTATTTTCTTCGTCAATCATTAATGATTGTACTCCTTCATTAAAATTAAAATTACCATTTACAGATTTAAAAGTTGCTGGTTTCAAAAAACCTTTTTTACTATCATACTCCTTTAAACCAATACTTGTACCAACATAAATTTTACCATTATCAGATTTTTGAAGACTATTTATATTAAATATTTCAGCTCTTTTATGTTTATCTAAAAAAGGAATTTTTTGATGTTTTTTTCCATCAGAAGACAGTTTAAACAGTCCTTTTTCATAAGTTCCAACAATAATGTTTCCTTCAGCATCTTCAATTATACTACCTACCGACACATTAGCATCATCAATATCTTGTGGAGCACAAAATTCTACTTTTTTAAATTGATCAAGATCTCTATTATAAAGGTTTAAACCGCTTTCTGTTCCTACCCACAATCTGTTTTTAGAATCAACGTAAGAACAAAAAACAATACTATTACTTATTGAAGTTGAATCGTTTAATTTATGTGAATAAGAAGTATATTCTATACCATCAAATCTATACAAGCCCGTACCATTAGTACCCATCCAAATAAAACCATAGTTATCTTGAATAATTGTTGATACGGCAGTTTTAGAAATTCCTTTTTTAATGCTTACAAAATTTAACTGATTGGTTGAATCTTGCGCCCAAATTGCCACATTAAATAACCAGAAACAACTAATTAAGTAACCTATATTTTTAAAACTTTTACCCATATAATTAATCTTGTGGAACAAAATTACTGTTTTTTGACATAATCCATTTATCGAATCTAAATCCATCTTCACGCATTGAAAAAGAAATAATGTATGTTCCAGGTTTTTCAATATTTAAATATACCGTTTGAGGCGTTCCACAATGGTTTTCTTCAACACGTTGTGCGGAAGACCAAGTCCATTTATTTTTACCCTCGCACCATTGTATACGCGCACCGCTTTCTGGCCATTGCTCATCTATTCCAACATGCAATCCATTATCTTCAGATCCGGTTGAAAATGCTTTTCCCCATATATAATATTTTCCTGGATTTTTTATTTTTACTTTATAAGAAACAATGCCTCCAACACCTGCAATTGGGAAAAAATTTTCACCAATAATTAATTGATCATCATGAGTAACTCTTGTATCTGGCAATGCTTGTAAATAGGCTTTTCTACTTGCAGAATTTATATAATTTTCTACTGTTTCTGTTTCAGATTTTAAAATCCAGTTACGCAGTGTACCATTGTTAGAGTTGTAATGATATGCTTCTGCTTCAACCTCTAAAAATCCATTTTCTTCAATTAAAGGATCAATATTTTTTAGTTGCTCTTTTATAGAAATTATTTCAGATTTAGCTTGAGTTATTTCTTCTGAAGTCTTTATTTTAGTGGTTAATAAAGCAACCCAATCTCCATTTTTTTCTGGTGGAAACCCTATTGAAACCTTACTTCCACCTTTTACTTTTTTTACAGATCCGTTTAACAATTTACCACCTAATTTAGGATTGTACCATTGAACGTTATAAACCAATTTGGTGTCAGTTAAATTAATATTAGTCTCAACAACTTCGGGTACATACACAACATAAACTTCTCCATTTTTGGCAAAAACATAATCGTTTGAATTTTCAGTTAAATCATCTGCCGATTTCATTTCTGTAAATGGAATGTATGTTTGAAAAAAGTCTAAAGCGTATTTAGTTTGCTCCCATAAATTATTTCTTGAGCGCCAATCTTCACAACTTAAATCGTTATGCGCATATTTATAACCAAAATACCATTCAACACCAGCTCCTCCGGTCATTAAGTTAGCCCAAAGTACTTTGTTTCTAATTTCATTATGCTCTGGATCATCAACGTCTGGTTTGGCTCCTGTATCTGCTGGTCCAATTTCATCTTGACAAACTACCCAATTTTTACCAGATTTTTGAGCATCTAGAATCCAACGTTTTGTAATTTCTTGAATTTCATTTAGTTCATGAGTTTGTAATGATGGTCCATCTAAATATTCAAATCCTAATAATGGTTCTAAATACAAATCTTGCTCTTTTTTTATTGAATGCGTATGAAGCGCTACAAAATTTTGATACGGATCATTTAATTTTAAATACGTAGCCATTGCTTTTCTATCCTCATCATTTTGACCTTTTGGAGACCAATGTACTGGACCATTTTCTTCTCCCAAGTTCCAAGTAATTGCTAAATGATGTGAAAAACGAGCAATTAACTCTCTATAATACAGTTTTCTTTGCACTCCGGTTTCACCAATATCTAACAATAATTCATTTTCCGTTTCTTGAGTTACTATATGCAGCATTAACCCTAAACGATCCATATAATCGAATACAATTTCCCACTGATCTAGTTTACTACAATCAAATCTGTAGCGTTCATTTATATCAATCCAAGGCCACACATCTTTACCATCACCTTGAACATTCATTGTTAAAAAATAAACAGAGTTCATTCCTTTTGAAGCTAAGTAATTTAATGCTCCAATTATATTTTTCCCTTTACCATTTTGCCAAGTTGGATTGCTTGGTTTCCAGTCTTTTGCGTGTGGTTCGTATTTATGACTTTCTGGCGTTTGATCAAACTCATAATAACCTAAAAAGTTTTCCGGACTATCAGCGCCACCTTTTAAAAAATATTCTTTAGTTTCTTCAAACTGAAGATATCTTTCTCCAACATATTTTAAACGTCCTTTTGCTCTAAAATCGTCCCCTATTTTATCTGATTTTTCAATAAAAAATTCACCTTTTATACCATTAAATGATACTGCTTCACCTGCATTTACATCACTATTTACAGCAATTGCATCTCCTTTTCTAAAAGAAACTTGGTAAGTCCAATTTCCTATTTCATTTGGTGTAAACCTAACTTTCCAAATAGCTCCTTGTTTTGCACTTGTTTCTGCAGCATTTCCATCCGCAGCATAAAAACCAGGAACCACATAAGTTTTAGTTCCATTTTTAAACGTAACATTTAATCGGTAATTTAAAAACGGATTTTCAGCATCATTTTCAGATAACTGATTTCCCTTAAAACTAAGTGTTATTTTATGCCACTTTTTTAGTTCTCCATCAATTAAAACATTTGTTTGTTGTGCATAAACAGAAGCTATAGTTATAAATAATGTTAGTCCAAAAATTAAGTTATTTTTCATGAAATTTATATTAGTTATTTTTCATTTAAGTTGCTAAATATTCATTGATTTTGACTGATATTTTTCTAAAATGAATATCGTTTGTACTTACATCAAAAATAAATTATGAAACCAGCACAGTGTATAATAGATGAAGCATTGTATATAACAGATGTGCTGTTTTAGAATAAAAACAATTCTATATCATTAAGATACACTCTATTTATAAAACAAACAATTCCTTAAAACGAAATTACGCTTTAAGGAATTGATGCTTAAATTTATTGAAATATGCTACATTTTTACCCTTTAATTTCCTTTTTGATAATCTGCTAAAAACTGTGCTAAACCACTATCTGTTAATGGGTGTTTTAACAATCCTGTAATTGAACTTAAAGGACCTGTCATTACATCTGAACCAATTTTTGCACAGTCAATAACGTGCATTGTATGACGAATTGAAGCGGCTAATATTTGTGTTTCAAAGCCGTAGTTATCATAAATTTGTCTGATTTCAGAAATTAAATGCAATCCATCGGTTGAAATATCATCCAATCTTCCTAAAAATGGAGACACATACGTTGCTCCAGCTTTTGCTGCTAATAAAGCCTGCCCAGCTGAAAATACCAATGTTACATTGGTTCTAATGCCTTTATCAGAAAAATATTTACAAGCCTTTACGCCATCTGCAATCATTGGTAATTTTACCACAATTTGAGGATGTAAAGCAGCTAATTCTTCGCCTTGCTTTACCATACCATCAAAATCGGTGGCAATTACTTCTGCAGAAACATCTCCATCAACAATAGTACATATGTTAACATAATGTTTTAAAATATTTTCAGCTCCAGTAATTCCTTCTTTTGCCATTAACGATGGGTTTGTTGTTACCCCATCTAATATTCCTAAAGCTTGCGCTTCTTTAATTTGCTCTAAATTTGCTGTATCTATAAAAAATTTCATTATTCTATTTTAATATTTTAATAATTCTGTATCTTGGTTAAAAACATTCTCTCCTGTAAATCCAAATTTTTCATCTAAAACGTTGGCTGGTGCAGAGTATCCAAAATGGTCTAAACCAAACACTTTTCCATTGTTTCCAACCAAACCTTGTAAATTTACTGGTAAACCTGCTGTTAAACCAAATGCTGGTTTGATTGTAGGAATAACACTTTCTTGGTATGTTTTTGATTGCAATCTGAAAATTCCTTCTGAAGGAACAGACACCACTTTTGCTTGTATGTTTCCTCTTTCTGCTAATAATTTAGCTCCCTCAATTAAGGTTGCTACTTCCGATCCGTTTGCGACTAAAACAACATCTGGGTTTTCAACTTCTAAAATAGTGTAACCACCTTTTTCTGCTTCTAAAGCTTCTTTATATCTTGAAGAAACTGCGGGTAAATCTTTAATTCCTTGACGAGATAAAATTAACCCTGTTGGAGTTTTATCATTTTCCATTGCCATTTTCCAAGCTACATTGGTTTCTGCAGAATCAGCAGGACGTAGTGCTGTAAAACAAGGATTTCCACTATGGTTTTTTAACTTTTCTAACAAACGAATTTGCGCTTCTTGTTCTATTGGCTGATGTGTTGGACCATCTTCTCCTACTCTAAAGGCATCGTGTGTCCAAACATATTTTACTGGCAACTCTTGAATAGCACTCATTCTTATAGCTGGTTTCATATAATCTGAAAACACAAAAAATGTTGCAACTACAGGAATTACACCTCCGTGTAATGCTATACCATTTGCAATGGCTGCCATTGTTAATTCTGCAACTCCGGCTTGTAAAAAAGCCCCTGAAAAATCATTTTTGTTAATAGAATGTGTGTACTTTAAAAATCCGTCAGTTTTGTCACTATTAGATAAATCAGCTGAAGAAACAATCATATTCTCCACATTTTGAGCCAAATACCCCAACACGTTTGCAGAAGCTGCTCTGGTTGCCAATCCTGGTTTATTAACAACCGATTCGAAATTTAATTCTGGTAATTTTCCTACGAAAAAGCTATCTAACTTTTCAGATAATTTAGGATTTTCACTTCTCCATTTATTAATTTCTTCTTTTTTTGAAGCTGCCGCTGCTGTTTTAATTTTTAAAAGATTTGCATAAAATATTGCTACATCTTCATACTTAGCAAAAGGATCATTTACATCTGCTCCTAAATTTTTTAACGTTTCATTAAAATCTGCTCCTGTATGCCCAATTGGTTGTCCGTGTAACTCACAATGTCCTTCCCAGTTTGCTCCTGTTTCAGTAACACAACCTTTACCCATAATTGTTTTACCAATAATTAAGGTTGGTTTTTCTTGCTCACTATTAGCATCTTTTAATGCCTTTCTAATTTCATCGTGATTGTGGCCATCAATGGTAACTACTTTCCAACCCCAAGCTTCATATTTTTTTGCTGTATCTTCAGAAGTTACTTCATTTGTCATTGTTGATAATTGCACATCATTAGCATCGTAGAACATTATAAAATTATTCAATCCTAAATGTCCTGCAATTCTACCGGCTCCTTGCGAAATTTCTTCTTGAACACCTCCGTCTGAGATAAATCCATATATTTTATGATTCATCCAATCCCCAAAACGTGCTGCCAAAAATTTAGCTGCAATTGCTGCTCCAACACCCATTGTATGCCCCTGACCTAATGGTCCAGAAGTATTTTCAACACCTCTTAAAACATCAACCTCTGGATGACCTGGAGTAACAGAACCCCACTGTCTGAAGTTTTTAATATCTTCTTTTTTATAATTGCCCAATAAATAATATTGTGCATATAATAATGTTGATAAATGACCAGCATCCATAAAGAAACGATCTCTAAATGGCCAAGTCATATCAGTTGGATCAAAATTTAAAAATTCTGAATAAAGTATATGCATAAAGTCAGCACCACCCATTGGCCCTCCCGGATGTCCAGAGTTTGCCTGCTCAACCATTGAAATAGCTAAAGCTCTTATATTATCTGCTGCTCTTAAATTAATGTTACTCATTTTTTATTTATTAAATATTTTATAAGGGTTGAAAAATTTATTTCTTCCAAATATTTTCCATTTCCTCTAATGTTTTTCCTTTTGTTTCTGGTACAAATTTCCACACCAGAATAGTTGCTAGTATTCCCATTACTCCGTAAATCCAATATGCAAAACCATGGTTAAATGTTTCTACTAAGTATGTATTTTTATCCATCATAGGGAAAGTCCAAGATACAAGATAATTAGATATCCACTG
>NZ_JBFHGK010000076.1:0-10167 GCF_041583155.1 Mariniflexile sp. | reverse complement strand
TACGCTCCTAACGATTTCGGTTTATACGACATGGCTGGAAACGTTGCAGAATGGGTTGCCGATGTATACAGACCTATTGTTGATGATGAATTTAACGACTTTAATTATTATCGTGGTAACGTTTATACCAAAAATGCTATAAATGACGATGGTACCGTTAAAGTAGTAACTGTTGATAATATTGTTTACGACACCTTATCAAACGGTAAAATTGTAGCTCGTAACTTACCAGGCGAAATTTTACAAGTACCAGTAGATGAAAATGAAACGTATTTACGTACTAACTTCGATAAGAGTAATACGATAAACTTTAGAGATGGCGACAGACAATCATCACGCCGTTTTGAAAGCTTTAACGAAGATGACGAAGCGAATGGTAATAAAGATGAAACCAGAAAAATGTATAATTCACCAAAAAATATTATTACAAGAGATTCATCTGGTAAATTAGTTAGACAATACGACAAATCGAATAACAGAACCTCATTAATTAACGATGAAGTAAGAGTTTACAAAGGTGGTTCTTGGAAAGATAGAGAGTATTGGTTAGACCCAGCGCAAAGACGTTATTTTCCACAAGATATGGCTACCGATTACATTGGATTTAGATGTGCTATGTCTCGTGTAGGTTCTAAATCTAAAACAACAACCAAAAAGAAAAATTAATAATTTTTTTAAAATAAGTAAAAAAGTCCTAATGAAAGTTAGGACTTTTTTAATACTTTTAAGTTTGCAACACAAACTTATCTTTTGAAATAAGCCATAACAATTCATAACATACCAACAAATAAGTTTAATGGCGAATTGCATCTGACAAATAAAAAACAATTAAGTATCACAGATGAACATAGAACAAATACATCGTCTTTTTTTAGAATGCACCAGTGCTTGCACCGATACCAGAAAAATTAAAAATAACGATATGTTTTTTGCCTTAAAAGGCGATAATTTTAATGGCAATACGTATGCGGAACAAGCTCTAGCAAGTGGCGCTAAATATTGTATTATTGATGAGGACGCTTACAAAACCTCAGAAAAAACAATCTTAGTAAACGATGTGCTTGAAACGCTTCAAGAATTAGCAACATTTCATAGACAATACTTAAACGTCCCGATTTTAGCAATAACAGGTAGCAACGGAAAAACTACTACAAAAGAACTAATAAATGCAACCCTTTCGCAAAAGTTTAAAACTACAGCCACCGTTGGTAATTTAAATAACCATATTGGCGTGCCTTTAACCTTGTTATCAATGACAAAAGATACCGAAATAGGGATTGTTGAAATGGGCGCCAACCATCAAAAAGAAATTGAGTTTTTGAGTAGCATTGCCAAACCAGACTATGGCTATATCACAAACTTTGGGAAAGCCCATTTAGAAGGTTTTGGTGGCGTTAAAGGCGTAATAAAAGGCAAAAGCGAATTATACGATTTTTTGATAAAAAACAACAAAATCATATTTGTTAATGCAAATGATCCCATTCAAATTAGAAAAACTAAAAAGGCCCATGTATTTACTTTTGGCAACACGGTTTCAGGCACCAATGTTTCTATAAGTTTTGTAGAAGCGCAACCTTTTGTGTCTTGTCTTTACAAAGGCATCATCATACAAAGTCAGCTTATTGGCGAATATAATTTTAACAACATAGCCGTGGCCATAACAATTGGCGACTATTTTGAGATTGAACCAAACAAAATAAAACTAGCCATCGAAAACTATGTTCCAACCAATAATCGCTCTCAGATTATAGAAAAAGGAACCAATAAAATAATTCTGGACGCTTACAACGCCAACCCAACCAGTATGCGTGCAGCACTTTTAAATTTTGAAAAACAGTCTGGATTTAAAACAGCTATTCTTGGTGATATGTTCGAACTTGGTAAATCGGCAAAATCACAACACCAAACGATTGCTGATTTAGCGCTTTCGCTGAACATAGACCAATTAATATTTGTTGGCGAAAACTTTTTTCAATCTAAAATCAATTCGGAAAAAGCCATGAAATTTAAGTCATTTGAAGATTTAAAAAATCTTTCTGATATGTCTAAACTTCAAAACACCTTACTTTTAATAAAAGGCTCACGAGGTATGGCTTTGGAGCGGGTTTTGGAATTGTTGTAGAGAAAATAATAAAAAGTAATTTTTAACAACAAATGGTTTCGAAAATTTATTTTTTAACCAGAATTTTCAAGATATTACTATTATTAGATCTTACTTTTAAAAAGTAAATTCCTGCGTTAAGATTTAGTGTTTCAATATTTAATGAAATAATGTTCTCTGAATTTTTATTTAGAGTAGATGTCGTTATTTTTCTTCCAGTGGCATCAAAAATTTCAATAAAAACATTTTGTAGAGAAATATTAGAATTAAAATCTATAAATAGATTTTTTTCTACAGGATTTGGATAAATTGTTATTTCATTATCTTTAAGCTTAAAAGATTCGATATTTAATGCTGACCCAAATTCATAAGCACCAATATCAAAACCACCTCCAACAGGTCTGATATTTCCATTTTTATCTGTTGAAGGAGCTAGGGTTGATGAACCCGCATCTATTGCAGGACTTGAAGAATTTAAATTAAAATCTGCGATTAAAGTTAATGATGGATTCAAAAATTTCGGGTTTTGGTTAATGGCGTTCGTACCATTCACAGAATAACCATTTCCACCGAAATACAAATTATTATCTACAACTATATTTGCGCTTTGCACAACTGAATTTATTGGCTTATCTGACTTAGAATACATAATATTATTTCTTATGACTATATCATTAGAATTATTTGCATCAATTTCTCCATTAAAATTTACATCTGTTTGCTGATTATAATATACAGAGTTGTTTATAATGTCCACATGTTCACTTTCATAAACGTGAACCCCAGGACCACCACTTCCATAAATAATATTATTGGCAATAAGAGTTCTTCCTGTGTATGCTGGGACAGTAGAACCATTTTGAGTGTGTTTACTATCATCAATAATAATCCCATTCCCATCATAAATTCCACAATT
Organism: Mariniflexile sp.; assembly: GCF_041583155.1. GTDB lineage: Bacteria > Bacteroidota > Bacteroidia > Flavobacteriales > Flavobacteriaceae > Mariniflexile. Next base: position 7,150 of record NZ_JBFHGK010000076.1, on the reverse strand, counting down.
AACCAACCAGGGAACAAGATTATAATTACCCATCAATCGATTATTTTTAATAGTCATTCTGTAACCCGTCGAATTATCATAATTTGAATTTTGATAAAAAGCTATTCCACTTGACCCATAAATCGTATACCATGCATTATTGTACAGCATATTGTTTTCTATAGTGATATAGTCACATCGGCTCCCATAAATTGCACCAGCTGGACAATTAAATATGGTATTATTTGTAATATTAATATGATGTATTTGTTCTATGTTTGGTTCAGCCCACATGGTTATTCCGTTTCCATTATATAAAGCGTTAATTGTACTTGTCGGGTCATTACAGCTTCCTGGTTGATTAAGAGCCGATGCTAAGTTTAAATTATCATTATTTCCCTTTATTATGAAGCCATTAATATTAATATAACTCGCCTGATTATAAATTGAAATGCCACTGCCAGTAAAAAAAAGTAAAGGACTATGACCAGGATAATTGGTATAAGTAATCCAATTTGAGGGTGTACCAGAGCGAGTAATATTTACAATACTCCATTCAGGTTGCTCACTCATATAAGTTCCATTCATTACAAAAACATTATCTCCAGGTAGCGTAATATAAGCGGCTCTATTTATAGTTTTAAAAGGAGTTGATATACTTAGTCCATTATATGAATCACTACCTGTATTAGCATTCACATAATAATCTGTTGCAAATAAATTGTGGCAAATCAAAAATGTTAGAAGTGTAAATATTATATTTTTCATATGTTTTAAATTTACTTTCAATGATTGTGCTTCTCAATGCTCCAACAGCATTATATTCCTTTAAAAGATTACTGTACTATTATATTCTCAATATGTAAAGCCGTTTTAAACAATCTCATGTAGGCATTTTTTATATAATATAATTTGTATAAGTCATTTTGGTAGACTGCTTTATGGTTTACTTTTAATCTTTAACAGTTTTAGTCTTAAAACTATAAGACGGAGCATTTTCGCATACCATATTGGGAAATCCTGATATTTTCCCACCGACATTAACCGTCCATCTTAAATCATACAACGTAAGATAGTACCTATTACCACTTTTTGTTAAACTCCATTTAATATCATAATACGGATCCGTACCCCATGACGATGTATGATCATCATTACGACCATCACTATAGCGTGTAGATAGCCTGTTACCTGTACCATTTTCATATAAAACTACTTTATCTTCTTGTAAGAACACATAAGTATTATCTTGATCATAATCTTCATCCCAAGTTGTTGTCCAATTACCAATTATAGCAGCTTTATAAATTGCAATAGAGTCTACTTGTGTTAAATTAACTAATTCTGAAGCTAACCCAGAGTTTTTAAATGCTGGTTTAATTTCAAAATTCGAATTTTTTTCACCCATAATAAAAGTTGTAGACAACTTTCCTTCAATATTTGTCGCATTAATATTGTTTTCCTTTAGTGTAGCATCACCTGAATTGGTTTTATTAATATTAAATGGTAAGCCAATAGCATATTCTTTATTTGCTGGAGCTGAAGTTATAATGGATTGAATCGGACTTCTGTCGATTGAATATTTAAATGTTGTTTCATTAACTATTGCAAAATAAGTATGCTCACTTTTTACCTCACCAGAAAATTCAGTTCCAGTTGGAGTAATAAATTCAAGCCCAGTAGTATTTGTTAATTCTAATTCTCCAAATGAAACACCGTCATAATAATATCTCGTTTCCCATCCTTGGATATTTGAGAATACATAATCTCTAAGCAAAAGATAAAAATTTGAAGCTTCTTCAATTTTATTAAATTCTTCTGTTATTGATACAATGTAATCTAAATATTTTTTTTCAACGCTTGGAATACATTTTACTGCAGCTGTATAAGCATCTTTTGCAACATCTTTCACAAACTTATCCATGGCTATCTTATCTGTTATCACTAATTCAGCTGGAGTTAGTTTTAAGTTTCTAAAGATGTCAATTAAGGCGTCTCTACAATCATTTTCTTTTAACCACTTTTTAATTCCTATTGGCATAACAATTGAAAGGACATTAACTCCAATGTAATACCTGTTAATTAAGTCAACTTTTGCTTCTAAAGGTTTAGTTCCAAAATTATCTACCCCATTTGTAAATTTAATTTCATATTGCCCTTCTTTTGGCAATTTAAATTTTCCAAAATTTTCACTCTCTTCAGTAGTAAGATAATCATAAAGCCATTCTGCCATCGACCCTAGACCCAATACAATTCCTTTTTTATCAAATATTTGAGGTCCAGAAACAGAAAGCCCTGTAGAAGCATCAACAACCTCCATGCCTACCGTTGCAAATAAAGGAAACTTTTTATCCCATATTATATTACCATCTCTTGAATATGTGTATCTAAAATCGAAAGCATCTTCCTTACTACTTTTGGCTTGTTTTGATTCTCTTCCCTCAACACCAATACCTAATCCACTGGCATTTATAAGACTAACAAAAGAGGTATTGTCAAATGGTGATTTATTCGCATTCAAAGATGATTTAACAAGACTGGCTAATTCACTATAGTTTGAATTTTGTTTTATTTTAGCTAATAGTTCTGAATTTTTTAAACCTAGAAGAGCTATTTCTGGATGAAGAGTGAAATAAAAAAATAATATATCATCAATAGAAACCGTATTATTCAAACCAGTTTTTGAATAATAGCCAAACATAATTTTATTATCCTTTATAAATAACAGTGGAAGTGCTTCAGCTATTGTATTGGATATATCTAAATTAAAACCGCCATTTTTATCTACATCCGCTTCTCCATTAATGGTCACAACCGTTAAGTCATCAAAATTAATATTTAAATCACCCTCTATATCAATAGATTCGCTTTTAAAATTTGAAATATCATCATCCTTTTTGCTACATGAAAAAATAACAGCAATTGAAAAGACTAGTAATATTATTATTTTTGTTGTTTTCATAATTGGTTGGTTTTAACTAATTTTCTTTTCAAATTTTCTGTAAATAGGTATTTTAAGTCCAAAATACACATCGGTAGATTTTGAAGTATCAGAAAGTAAATTTGTTAGAATTGCTCCAGAACCTACAGTTAATGGTCCAAAACGCAAACCAGCTCCCCAGGCAAAATCGCCATACTGCCTAAAACTTACAGGACTATAAATACTAAACCAACTAGTTTCTATACGTGGCGCAATAGTAATCGAATTAATAATACTATTGGCCGTTGGACTATTATTGGTAACCAACGAGAATGAACTTGCTAAACTTGCATATAGTTTCCCTTTAATTTTATAATCTATTAAAAGGTTTAAAGCGGTAGGTAATTTTATTTTAGTGCTACCAAGTGTGGTAACATTACTGTAATTATCATCAAGTGTTTGTTTGGTATCACCTTGATCGAAGCTCGCAGCATCTACAGTATTATTTAAGTCGTAAGTTGTTACTTCACTTTCTATATAATTTATGGAGCCTATATCTGTAATAGATGCACTTATTTTAAGTTTGTATTTACTATATCGCGGAATCATAGAGTCTGTTACCACATTTTTATTTTTTTCATTCCATTGATAAGCTAACCCTAAATCTATTCCAAATCCTGCTGTTAGATTATTAAAATCTACATCTTCGGCATCAAATTCTTCTTGACTTAAACCATAGTTTAAATTCCCTGTGGTTGTAAGTGTATTTGCGGCTGCATTATACTGTCCGGTAACAGATGGAGCACTAAAAAAAGCACTCCCCGCACCTTGTAGATATTTAAATGTGAGCCCTCCTTTTAACAAATTATCTTCATTTTTTATTAGAATCCTTCCATAGGTTAACCCAACTTCCGCCCAAGCATGAATGGTGCCATTAAAATCTTTCATATTAAGGTTAAAATCTTCGGTCTCATCAAACCCATCGGCGACACTTTCATATAATTCGCCGTTTATATTATTAATATTTAAAAAAGCCCTTACTCTGGTAGTTATACCAATACTGCTTTTATTATTTAAATTAAACATAAAGGAAGGTCCAAGAACATCAATATTTAAAAAGAAATTGTTATCGTCTTTAGGGAATTTTTCGGTATCTAAATCAAAATCGAAACCACTATCAGATTTTAAAATGTCTTGAATATTAATTCCAAAATAATCACTACCCCCAAACAAACTGGCAGAAACTAAATTAATATCCGCCTTAAAAGGAGAATTTACAATATTGGCTGGGTTTATAGTAACACCATTAATTCCCGAATAATTATCAAAGGTATACCCAAAATAACTTTGGGCGTTTATGGAGGTATTTATTGCAAATACCATTAATATTAAAAAAAGTGGTTTTATCATAATTGGTTAGTTTTTATGTGTTCGTACTTTTCATAATAAAATCCTGTAAAATATTATTTTACCAGACTCATTATTAGATTCTATTGTTTTATAAACTTAGCTTGAAACTTGTCTTTCCCGGAATAAACCTCCAATACATAAAGTCCGTTTGCCAGATTCTCTACATTTACATGAGAACTATTTTTGTTTTGTTTCATAATAATTTTCCCAGAAATATCTGAAATAACAATTTTATTGATAGCAACTGCATTTGGTAATTCTACGTTTAAAATTGACGTTGTTGGATTGGGATAAACTTTTACAAAAGCCTCTTTATTGAAAGAATTTATTCTTAAGGTATTAAAATTAGTATATAGAATTACGCCACTTTCGCTATCACTTAAGTCTATATCAAAATACATAATCATAATAAGTCTAAACGGACTTGTTGAAAACCATCGATATTCTTCATAACTATAATCGACTCCAGTCTCTTGATATTTTTGACGAAATACATTTGTAAATGTATTATAGGGAGTAATTAATGTTCCGTAGCCATCATAAGTTGATGTAAAGGAATAGATTTCAACATCACCGCTATATTGATACGTATCATTAATAACAGTATTATAAGTATATGGGAATTGAAACATTATGGCTGGATTAATTTCAGAATAAGTATTACCCGCCCCATCAGAACCCCCTAAAGATTCGAAAGTTGTAGATGACATCTTAAAATAGCGATAATATGATCCTGAAAATCCGTCATAAGTATCTTTTATCGCAAAATTTCCAGTGGGAAATGTGCCAGTATCTGGTGTTGAAGCCATGGGAACAACGTTTGATATGCCGCGAAATACCAAAGTTGGTAATACTGAAAAATCCCAAGTTTGATTAGCGCCTGAATTTCCGGGTGACAGTCCTGAAATATCGATAGGCATATTATTCATATATCTATCCGAACTATAATAGGATGTGAAATCTGAAGCATTTAATACTGGCTGTGCATAGGAACTTATAATACACATAAACAAAGTGATGACCGAGTAATTTTTTTTCATAATTGGGTGGTTTTAATTAAAAACAAAACGCACCAAACAATGAATAGGTTAAAGTAGATTGGTTAACTATAAAAGAAAAAGCGTAGCCACTAAATTTTGACATTAAATTAAAGTAAGCGAAACGTGTATATAAATTTTCCTTGAGAATTAATTAATAGCATTGTAAACCTAAACTAAACCGCCAACATACAAAATACCTAATAATAGGTATTTTCATGTAAAATAAGATTGCTCGAAAAATATAAAAATCGCTAAGAATCATGTCCATCAAAAATGCAAATCAATTAGTGGATTAAAAATAATTATCGAAACAATTGATTCATCTTTTGGGCTAAGAAAAAATTAATTTTTTTGTAATATTTATTTTATTAAATTTCACAGATATATATTTTTTATTTAAAGTGCCTTTTTTGAATAACATTCAATTTTAAATTAATTCTTAGCTAATAAAAAATATGAATAAAGAAGATAGCGCCAAGGTATTTAATGTTTGGAGAAAAGAAAATCCCATTTATCGACCTAATAATAAAGAACTTCTTTTAGAAATTATAGATCAAGTAACCTCTTTGTTTGCTGCCGGCAGCTATTATTATTTTATCTTAAATTTTGAGAATATTACCATCGATTTTATTCATGAAAGTATTAAAGATGTTTTAGGTATTGAACCAAAAGCATTTACAATGAAAAAAGGATTTAAAATAATGCATCCAGAAGATCTTGCTTCCATGAATGAAAAAGAAGCTCTTGTATTTGACTTTTTTTTTAACAAAATTTCTTCCGAAGATTTATTGAATTACAAAAGTGTATATGTCATGCGTATGAAACATGCTGATGGGAATTATAGAACTATTTTACACCAAGCATCTGTTTTTAGCCTGTGTAATGATGGTAAAATTCAGCAAACATTGTGTGTACACGCTGATATTAGTTATTTAAACATTCCTATAAATCAAAACATTTCCTTTATTAGTTCAAAAAACCAACCTTACCATTATTCAAAAATTTCAGGAAGTTATTCTCTTGTGGATAAAACTAGTAATGTATTACAAAATATTTCATTTAGAGATATTTTCACTAAAAGGGAAAAAGAAATTATTGAAATTTTAGCTAAAGGCATGACATTCAATGAGATATCTAAATTGTTGTTTATATCACCACATACTATAAATACTCATAAAAAAAATATTTTAAATAAATCGGGATGTAAAAACACCGCAGAGTTAATTGCAAAATATTATGTAAATGGACTATTTTTTAAAACTAAAAGTAGATTATAAGTAACTAAAAATAAACTATGTAATTCACCTGATTGATCCCTTAAGACAGCACTATTTAAAATATTAAATTGCATAAAACAAAAAATCCTAAAGTATAAACTTTAGGATTTTTTTGTGGGCGACAAGGGATTCGAACCCCTGACCCTTTGGGTGTAAACCAAATGCTCTGAACCAACTGAGCTAGTCGCCCTTTAATTAGGTGTGCAAATATAACTTAGATTTTTAATCTGCAAAAACTTTTTTAATAAAATTTTAAATTATTTCTGCTACAACAAATGTACTACCGCCAACAAAAATAAACTCGTTAGCTGTAGCATTTTCTAATGCCATTTTATAAGCTTGATTTACAGAATTATAGGCTAAACCTTCAATACCATGAGGCTTTAATATGTTTTTTAACTCCTGTGCATCTAATCCCCGAGGAATATCGGGTTTGCAGAAATAATAGTGCGCATTTTTAGGTAATAAATCAATAATCGTACTTAAATCTTTATCATTTACCACTCCAAAAACAATATGCAACG
>NZ_JBFHGK010000075.1:0-10186 GCF_041583155.1 Mariniflexile sp. | reverse complement strand
TGCTTTAAAAATACGTCGTGCATTTTAATAAAATAAGATGTACGCCTTAAATGTGTTTCCCAAAGCGCTCTGTTACTTTTTTGAATTGCTTCAAACTCGGTTTCTGTTTTTGAATTATGAAAATCTAAGATTTGCATTTCTAGAGAATCCTTTTTTGTTTCGTCTAAAATAACACAATGTTTTGACCAGTCTATTATATTACTTAATGGTAACCTGCAATCGGTATTTAACAAAATTGGAATGCGCCCAACTGCCAACGTTTCGTAAAACCGAACCGAAAAATTTCCAACACCACGACTACAAAATGTATAGGCATTATTGAAAATGTTATTGTAAAACTCTTGGGTTGATGTTTGCTTATCAATTTCAGTCTGCGCACCAGCTCTATAGTGGTTTCTTAAAATAAAATTGGTTTTTAAGCCTTTGGATAATCGCAATTTATGCAAATAACCCGCGCGTTTTATACTGGATGGATAAAATGGTTGTCTATCGACTAGAATATAACCAAGCTTCCTTTTATATGTGTACTTTACATGGCTCAATAATTCCTTAATATATTTTAAAAGACCAGACTTAGCATGCCCAACAAAACCAACACTAGGCAACTCCTCTTTTTTCAAAACAGAAAATCCTTCAGGTAACCTTTGTGGGTAAGGGTCGTTTACAAAAGATGGGATTATAAAGGTTTTATCATTTAATTGACTATGAAAACCTCCCAACCTAAACGTGTAACAATGTTTTATATGGGTTGTAAAGCCATAATCGCCAGCAGTGTAAATCCAAATGGGTTTTTGATGTTTTTTAGCAGAAATACGCAATTCGGAAAAAGAAGTTCTATGTTTTAAAAAAGTTGCATAATTTATTGGAAGTACGACTACATCGCAAGCCTCTATTGTATCTACTAACTGGTAAAAATTTAATATATCTTCGTTTTTTACAAATACCAAGTCAAACAGTAACGGAAAAACTTGACGCCTATAAGTTTCTGTTAAAAATTGAGTATTTGTATAGAGTTTTAGCATTTAGTTTTTACTTTTTATTTCGACCGTTCTTATAAGTTATTAAGCCTCTTTTATTTTTATTATAAAAAACACATTCAAAATACAACCTAAATGCACGTGCTATTTGCACTATTTTTTTATTAACGTTATAATTTTTATGGTTCGTACCCTCTTCATTTATTAAAACCGATTGACTACCAACTACCTGTGTTGCAAAATTTTTATTGGTGATAGCTATTTTTGCTTTTGAACTTAAAATTCGTATTGCATACTCGGTTTCTCCAAATCTTCCTGAAGTGTTTTCTAAATAATACCCATAATTGTTATAAAAACTTTTTTTAGTTATAAAAGGATGGTCGCTATATTGATAATAATTTTGTAAAAAATTATGAAATGAAAACTTAGGAATCCTAGATATATTATCGGTTATCCTTTTTAGTTTATTGAATTTAAAATAAGAAGAGAACCTTATCAAATCTACCGTATTATTATCAAGCAATTCCATACATTCTAAAAGAATACTTTTCAATTCTTTTACCAACGCAAAATCTTCTTGACAATAAATAATATATTCTCCATTACAAACCTGAATACCTTTATTAATATTGGCTGCCAATCCTTGATTTTTCTCTGCTAAAACAATCCTATCTATACCATACGATTTTAAAATATTAATGTTCTCTAAGCTACTTCCATCATCACTTACCACAATCTCATATTCTGGTAAATCTATATTTTTTATGGCATTTATGCATGCTAATAAATCCTGCGGTCTATTGTAATGTGTAATAAGAAAACTGATACGCTCCTTTTTTCTTTCCATAAACTACAATTTATTAGCCCAATACTGGCTTTGTCTCCATTGTTTTGAATACGTTTTAAAGTAACTATATGGATTTTTAAATGCTCTATAATTATAACTCTTCAATCCTAAAAACAACTTATAACCAAGTAATTGTTTGTTAGTAAAATAAGTTTTATACAATAATTGCATGGTTGGCGATGGTTTTGGTTGTATTTTATCATTTTCCCAAAGCTGTTTTACTTTGGTACGAAATCCGCCAACAGGAGCTTTTAAATGTAAAATTTTAATATCTGGTATAAATATAACATCAAATCCTTTATTTCTTAATTGCATCCCAAAATCGGAATCTTCACCAAACCCAAACTCATAAGAGGTATTAAACTTAAGCCCCTTAATTGCCTCTTTACTACAAAAACTCGAACCAGAACCAAAAACCGTAGTTTGCTCCATTTTAAAAAAAGTTTGTTTTTGATGTGGTTGCAAACATAAATAACTGATTACATCTATTTTATAGGTGTCTATTTTTTCAAAAGTTTTTTCAAAAAAATCAGTCTCTAGCCGTATATCATCATCTGCAAAAAACACCCAGTCTGAAGTAATTTCTCCCAATGCAATATTACGGGCATTGCACACACCTACTTGATGCGTAAAAGTATGCTTTATAGCAAAAGGCCAATTTTTAGTTGTAATATAATCTAACTCTGAAAGCGCATTTTCTTGAGCACTTTGTTCTACTATGATTACGTTTTTTGGTAAAATAGTTTGACTTGATAAATCTTTTAATACATCATACAAGAATTTTTTTCGTCCTATTGTTGGTATAATTACATCTATAGTTTGGTTATATGTTACTATTTTACTTGACTTAACTTGTAAAAATTCCAAATTAAAACTATCCAAGCGTTTTTTATAGAACAAACCTTTCAGTAGTGAAAAAAAGGTTGTTTTTTTTTCATATATCAAATAACTTAAGCTTAAGAAAAACAACCACCTCAGCTTATAATGTTCCTTAACAAATTTAAATAAAGTAGCTGTAGAACATGGTTTAATTATGGTTTTACACCGTGAATTAGACTTTAGTAAATCTGGAGATGAATAACAAAACAAATCACCTCGTATTGCCCGTTTTCCTAAATCGTTTAAAAAATAATCGAAACCGTTATTGGTAACCAATTTTGGATTTATACGAAGTATTATTGAAGCATGTATACCGCCAACTAAACTACTTGTAATCCATGTCGGGTAAGGCACTTTTTTATTAATATTTATAAACCACGACCTATCAACATACCCGATTGCTTCTGTTATATAGTTATGATTTCCAGGGTTAAAACTTGCTAAAATACGTTCATGGTGAAATATGGATGTTAGAGCTTCCCTATTTAAATCTTCTAAATAGGAATGTTCGCACCAAATAATAAAATCATCTGGAAATTTTTCAGCTAAATCAATTAACGCCATTGTAATTGATTGCTTCAACGCCATTTCTATTTCTTGAAATTCATTATCAAGAACTTTTAATGCTTTATTATTTTCATGTATTAAATAAATCATTGAATAACAGATTTATAATACTCAATGTTTATTTCTGCAATTTTATCAATATCAAACACAGCTTCCACTTTTTTTCGTGCTTCTGCTCCTACTCTTTTAGATAAATTGTTATCCTTTAAAAGTTCTATAATTCGATGTGCATATAAATCGATATCTAATGGATGTACTAAATACCCATTAACACCATCATCAATCAATTCTTGTGCCCAACCTATACTCGTGTTAATTACAGGCTTTTGTAATGCCATAGATTCAATGGTTACCATACCCAAGGTTTCAGCAAAACTAGGAAACACACACACATGGGCATTTTTAATATGATTCTTTACATCTGAATAAGGCACTTTTCCTAAATAAGTCACATTCTTTTTTGCTTCATTTGAAAACAAATTTTCAACTAGATTATATGTTGAAGATGAACCTGTTTGAATATCGGGGGAATCGTTTCCTATTAAAATCAATTGGGCTTCTGGGACGGATTCTAATACTTTATTAAAAATTTCCGATAATTCAAAAACACCTTTTTTTCTTATAATGGTACCAATATAAAGTATGGTGTTTTGGTTGTAAATAGAAGGTGTATCGTTTTCAAAATCTTTTAATTTTAAACCATAATGTATAGTTTTAATTTTTCTTTTATTTAATCCAAAAATCTTTTGAGTTTCTGTGCCGGCGTAAATTGTTGGTGCTATATAAGCCTTAGCCTTTTTTAGCGCCAATTTTTCGAACAAAAAGTTCTTAAATTTCTGTTTGCGTTTATCAAGTTTACAAAAATAAGCGTCACTTCCATGAAAGCGGATAAATAATGGTGCTTTTAAGTTCATAAATGCTGTAATTCCTGTCCAGTCTGGGGCTTCAACTACATCGATGTTGTCTGTGTCAATATATGAGTTTAGATATTTTTCTATGTGCTTACGATGCCAATACCAGCCCAAAACTTTAAAGCTTCTATGTTTTATTAAATGAATCTTAATGTTATCTTCAATTAAAATTGCATCATCCTTTTGACCATATACAAAAACCGAAACAGTTACACCCTTTGTTGATAATGCGCTTACTAAATTCTTAATACTAGTTGCAATACCCGCTGCATGCGACACGCGCTTATGAGGATATTCAGAAGTAAGAAAAGCTATGTGCATTTTATAATGTTTTTACAAAACTAACTTTTTGAAGCTAATAATTTTGTATTGGTTTCCATTTTTGAAATTATCTTTTTTGCTATCTTTTGAAACGGAACTTCAATAAGATGGTAACTTAATGTTGATACTACAGTTGAAATAAACAAAATTAATAGTAACCTAGTTAAATAATTAATTAGATAATTATCAAAAAAATCCATGAGATTAAATTTTGCTAACCAAGAAATAACAATAAAATGAAAAATGTACATACTGTAACTAATTTTCCCTATGTATCTTATAATCGGTATAGTAAGTAGTTTAAAATAACCTTTACTTAAAAGCACGCCAAACACAACAAAAATAATCCCGAAAACAATATGATTTAAAAATAAAAAATCGAGTGCTGTCCCAATTTGCAAAGGAAGTAATAGTAAAACAATCAATTTCAATTTATTAGAAACTAAATTTATGGATTTTCCATTTTGTATTAAAAAGAACATAATAATTCCTAAGGCGAAAATTGGAAGCTGACAGGGGAAGTAATAAAACAAATATTCACGCCATAAAAAATCGGATGGCATGAGTTGATAATAACTTAATATTTCTTGGAAAACTAGTTTAAAAATCAATGATGCAGTCAAGAATTTAAAGGCATCATTAATCGTTTTGATATAGAAAAACAAGAATGGGAATATTGCATAAAACATCATTTCTACGGCAATAGACCAGCCTCCTGGAACTAAAGTGTTAATCCAATGTGGACTAAACCCATGTAGAAATAACATGTTAGAAATAGTATTATAATTTGAAATTATTGGCTGTGTCCCTAACCAGTATCGAGCGCCCAAACTTTCATGAAAAATATAATATAAAATGGCTAAATAATATACAGGAGCAATTCTAAAAAGTCGTCGTATAAAAAAATTGCCTATAGGATTGTTTTCTATCAAACTTCTATTTTTATAGGATCTGAATAATGTAAACGCACTAGCAATAAAAAAAAGTTGTACCCCACTAGAACCCAATCCTAATAAAACAGAAAAAAAATGAGGTGATTCAACAAACCCTTGTTGTCCTGCATGCCGCATAACCACCATAATAATAGCAATACCACGAATAGCATCAATATAATTTAGTTTTTCTAGTTTGGTTACACTCATAATTATTTTAAGAAATATAATGAATTAAAAAAATAAGCGAACACTTCAAAATCGATTTTTCAATTGACACATAAAATAAATTAAGATGGGAGTAATTGGATGTTAAAAATGAAATAAACACGATTCTATTCAATGATTTGTATGTTGATTTATTATGTTGGCTACTTTTTTGAAAACAAATCGGCCCCATGTTTGTTAAGATGTGAATGGTTGTAAAAATTAGCTTTGCTATAAACTAAACTGTCATTAGAAAAGTTAACGTAATTTACTTTATAATCCTTAGCTATTTTTGTTAGCAAACTATCAACATATTGTCTTTGATTAATTTTAAAGGCATGAACTTTATAATATTGAGGAGACCAAATTAAATGGACTTGTATATTATTTTTATTAAAGAATTTAAGGATTGTTCTTAATTCTTCAACACCATTTTCATACATTGTATTAAAATACTTTGCATCCACAGTTTCATTCAACCTTTTAGTTTCGAAGGTATCCCAATCCTGTTCATCCCATTTATTTTCATTTATAATAAATCCGTTAATATAATTAGAACAATCTGCTTTAACTAAAGATTTAATTTGACTGTAAACCCCCATTTCAAAACCCCTGTATTTATATAAAGGAACATACTTTTCTAATAAATAATTTTTATCCAGTTGTTTTGCGACATTTGTATATTCTTCTTCATTTACATAAGGAAGATACTGTAGTTTTTCAAAGAAAGTGTTAGCCGTACCTAAAAGGTTATAATCTACATCTATAATTAAAATTTTAGGTAACTTATTTCTATTAATATAAGATTGCCACCTTATTTTTAAAATATTTAAAGTCGTACCACTTACTCCTAAATTATAAGAATCTAAATGTGTTGCGCCGGTAATAACTTCGGGATTATAATGCGCTTGCGCCCTAGAATTTCCTAATATAGCAATATCGGTATTTAATGACGCATGATAGATTTTATACCAGATATTATTGCAGGCAAATCTATTATCTAACAATCGATCTAAACCAAACTGTATAACAAAAAACACTAAATAAATTAGTAGTGAAAACTTTAATATTTGTTTTATAAATAGTTTCAAAATTGATTTTCTGCCAAGAATAAATAAATAACCAAAGTGTAATCATTTAAGCTTTTTATCCTACTTTTTATATATTATTTCGTTTATCGCATCCCATATATTTTCTGAAGCCTTAGTTGGTGCTTTTCCAGCCACAATTTCAAACCATTTTAAACCTTCTTCAACATTTGACAATTTGCCATCTAGAATTTGCCGAACCAACCCTTCTAATTCGTTTTTGTTAGTGCAAAAAACGGCGGCTTTATCACTTGGCATGCTTCTAAAATGAACGTATTTGTAATTCTGACCAATATCGCGGATGCCTTTTTTCAATTGAGGTTGTTCGTAATTGTAATAAATACAGGCTTTGTTATGCGCCACAAAATCGAATACGGTAGAGGAGCATACATTGGTAACAAACTCGCTATGTTCGCAGACATTATATAACATTTTAAAATCTTCTTTGGCGGGCAACACTTCGTTCCACATACTACCTACCTGTTTCCAAATGGGGTCTAAAACTTCAATAATATCTTTATTCACTTCAATAACGGCATCGTATCTTTTAGTGAAATCAACCGGACATTTTCTATAAATAACACCTAGATTATAGCCTTTATTGTTTAAACTTCTAACAGCCTTTGCTAAATCTTCTAAATAATATTGGTCTAGTGGCGATGTGGTTTCATCATCACCTGAATAACAGATGTATTTTTTATTCACATCTAAACCATATTGTTTGAAAAAATTGTCTCTTGATTCTAATAACGTTGTATCAAAATGGGGTTCAAATTGTGGTGTTCCGGTAACAAAAATTTGAGATTCTTTAACAAAAGGATAGTATTGTAACACTTCAGCCTTCATAAGGTCACTCCAAACGCAATAATAATCGGTTTCTACCACTTGCATGGCTTTGGGGACGTTATCCCAGGAATATACAAATGTTATAGTTGGTATTCCTAAATCCTTTGCTGCCAATAATGCACTGATAGACTGTGATGCACGCTGTGTGGTACAAAATACCAAATCCGGTTTATGCTCTAAAAGTTGTGCTTTGCAGTAGTTGTATTTTGAAGTAGAACGTTCTAACTCATTTATTTTCTTCCGAATGCGTTCAATCCCTTTTTCAGAATTATTTAAACCAATTAACAGCTTTATATATAAAGTTTTAAGCGTATTCTTCAACCCATTATAATTAAACGGGAATTTATAAGTTGGATACACATTATCATCAAACTTTTTTTGAGACACATTCAGTTCTACATGCTTTCGGGCTCTTAAATATAGTGGTGTAAATGGGTGCGTTTTATGATTTTCAATCTTAACTTCATTAAAACCCAAGTTTTCTTTTAATGAAAAAACGGTATTGTTCCAGTAATGAATATCAAAACCCATATTTTCACCAATTTGCTTAAAATCAGTAAATGCAAAATTTCTTAAACCAACACCATCTGGAAAAAAAACGAATACTTTTTTTTTCATTTTAATCTATCCCTTTTGGTTTTTTAATTTATCTCGCTGCACTTGCTCAATAGGTAAAATATCTTTTGATTTAAAATTAAGTGCTTTATACACCGCATTTAAGTCTCTTGAAAGTTTTCGAAGTCCCATAGGTTCTAACGAAGCAGCATGGTCGGTGCCTTTCCAAGTTCTATCAATGGTATAATGGCGCTCAATAATGTTGGCTCCTAAAGTATAAGCTGCAACATCTACCGCAATTCCCAAATGATGCCCAGAAAAACCAATATGCTTTACCTCGTTTTTATACTTTTCAATAAGTAAATTGATATCTAAAAGACAGACATCTTCAAATGGAACAGGATACCCTGAAGTACAATTATAAAGTATTAAATCTTTATTTCTATTGAATTTTTTAAAAAACTGAACCAAGTCTTCAATTTCATTTTTGGTTGTCATTCCTGTTGAAATATGAAGTTCGCCCTGATAATTTTTGCATAACCATTCCAACATATTCTTGTTATTATTACATGCTGATGGTATTTTAATGAATTCTGGTTTTAAGGATGCTATCTCTTTGGCGGACGTTAAATCCCAAACCGACGTTGCGTAAGTAATTCCTATTTCTTCACAATAAGTTTTTAATTCTTGATGCTGGTTAACATCAAATTCTAAAAATTCACGATGCGCACCATAGGTGTCGCCATACGAATTGGCAGGATTTGGATGTGGTTGATTGTATTGTTCCTCCGTTAATAATTCCTTATTATTTCGTTTTTGAAACTTAACCGCATCAGCATTACAAAATATTTTTGCTACTTTAATAAGTTCTTTAGCAATTTCCATATCGCCTTTATGGTTACAACCAATTTCGGCTATGACATATGGTTTTTTAAATAAATTCATTTTTTATCATTATTCAACAAAATAAAGAAAAAACAATTACACTGAATAATCTAAATTTTAGCTGATAGTTTTTATTATTTTTTCTACAAGACAAATTAACGCTTCGACAAGCTCAGCGTGACAAACGTACATCAATACCAACTATAATGTCAGACTGACCCTGTCGAAGTCCTATCGCATTTACCAAATTGAGTATAATTCTTTGAGTATTCAACCAATTTATCCCAATCTTTATCAATTAAAGCTTGTTTTTTTCTTCTGCTCCACCCCTTTATTTTCTTTTCACATGCAATAGCTTGGTTTGGATCGGTAAACATTTCAAACCAAACCAACATCACTGGCCTTCGTTTATACGTGTAAGCATCAATATCTAAACCTTGATTATGTTCTATTAAGCGTCTTGATACATTGTTTGTAATTCCTATGTAAAATGAATCATCTTTGCATTTTACGATATAAACAAAATAGGTTTTCATAAAATGGTTTCGGTTTAATTAGCGCTTCGACAGGCTCAGCGTGACAACTCTATCACTTATTATAATCTCCACTGTCAGACTGAGCCTGTCGAAGGCCATATTATCTTTAACACATCAATGCAACAATAGGCTCGGCGTGATAAATGTTTTGTATTAAAATCGCTTATTATAATTAAAAATGAACTGACAAGCTTCCCTGATGGCGCCTGCTCCAGAATTTTTAGAAAGCACAATATCTGCATGCTGTTTCACAACATCGGTAGCATTATTCGGTGTTAAGGACCAACCTACACTGCAAATATTGGTTAAATCGTTCACATCGTCTCCAATATACGCTACATTATTGATGGTTATGTTTTGTTCCTTTAAAACATGTTGTAGTAGACTGTATTTATCCTTTACTCCTAAAAACACATGATTGATTTTTAGTTTTTGCATGCGTTTGGCTACCAATTCTGAATTTTCCGAAGTCATAATCATGACTTCAATATTAAACTGACGCAATATTTCCAGACCCATACCATCGCGCATATCGAAACTCTTGGTGTGTTCACCATCTTTGGTATATGTTATAGTGCCATCGGTAAAAACCCCATCCACATCTAAAACAATATGAGTAATTTTTTTCGACTCTT
>NZ_JBFHGK010000074.1:0-10536 GCF_041583155.1 Mariniflexile sp. | reverse complement strand
GTTGGGATACACTTTATCTTGTAATTCAAGACCAATATCAAACATTAAAATAGATGTTGAAGATTTAGGAGATATTGTTTTAGCTGAAACTTCGATATTTGTTTCTAAAATTGATGTGATTGAAAACATTTCAGATGATGTTATAAAATTGATTCTTAGATTACCACCAAACGCTAATTTCAAATTTATTGCAGGCCAGTATGTTAACATTATTAAAGGAGATATAAAAAGAAGTTATTCAATTGCAAATACCCTTAGAAGCGATAATAAGCTTGAGTTTTTTATAAAGAAGTATAAAAATGGCTTAATGAGCGATTACTTTTTTTCTAAAGCAAAAGTGAACGATTTATTGCGTTTTGAAGGCCCATTGGGAACCTTTTTTTACAGAAAAGACGATTCTGTTAAAAACATTATATTTTTGGCCACAGGAACGGGTATAGCACCAGTAAAGGCATTGCTTGATCAATTCAATAAAGATCCCGAACTGTATTCAGAGAAGAAAATTTGGTTATTTTGGGGAGGTAGGTATAAGAAAGATATGTTTCTTGAGTTTAATTATGATAATATGAATTTCAAATATATTCCTGTTTTATCTAGAGAAACTGATAATTGGCAAGGTGAAAGAGGCTATGTGCAAGGAGCTGTACTAAAACAAATAATAGATTTAGAAAATTCTCAGGTATATGCTTGTGGTTCAAACGCTATGATTAGGTCTTCCAAAGAATTATTAATTAAAAATAAAATAAAGACACATAATATTTATTCAGACGCTTTTGTCAGTTCAAACTAATAAGGACAATAGCCATTTATAACCTAAACTTTAAAACTCTGAAGTACAATCCAATGGTTGATGTACATGATAGTTAAAAAATAGTAATAAAATATATGAAAGCAGTAATATTAGCAGGCGGTTTAGGTACTCGTTTAAGTGAAGAAACGGTTTCTAAACCAAAACCAATGGTAGAAATTGGAGGAAAACCCATTTTATGGCATATCATGAAAACCTATTCATATTATGGGATAAATGATTTTATTATTTGCTGTGGTTACAAAGGCTATGTAATAAAAGAATATTTTGCAAATTATTTTAAACATCAATCAGATCTTACATTTAACATGAAAGATAATAAAATGATAGTTCATGAAAAAAGAGCAGAACCTTGGACTGTTACCTTAATTGATACTGGAGATGATTCGATGACGGGGGGCAGACTTAAAAGAGTGGCGCCTTATTTGCTTAAGGAAGAAAGTTTTTGTTTTACTTATGGAGATGGTGTTGCAGATATTAATATAGAAGCACTAATAAAATTTCATAAATCTCATGGTAAATTGGCTTCACTTACCGCAACTTATCCACCAGGAAGATTTGGAGCTTTAGATATTGTTGACGGTGTAGTAAAAAAATTTCAAGAAAAACCAAGAGGAGATGGAGCACTTATTAATGGTGGATTTTTTGTGTTATCACCAAAGGTTATAGATAGAATACATGGTGATAGTTCTGTTTGGGAACAAGAACCTTTAAAAGGTTTAGCAGCAGATGATCAATTGATGGCCTTTAAACATGAAGGCTTTTGGCAACCAATGGACACGTTAAGAGATAAAGTCCTTTTAGAAGATTTATGGAGTAAAAATAAAGCCCCCTGGAAATTATGGCAAGAGTAGGAGGAAAGGTTGATAGTATATTTTGGAAAGATAAAAAGGTTTTTTTAACGGGCCATACTGGTTTTAAAGGCAGTTGGTTGTCCTTGTGGTTACAATCCATGGGAGCAACGGTTAAAGGATTCGCCTTGGAGCCTCCAACAAACCCTTCATTATTTATTGAGGCAAACGTTGCTGAAAACATGGAATCTGTAATTGGTGATATTAGAGATTTGGACGTTTTAAAAGAAAGTATGGTGTCTTTTAATCCAGACATTTTAATACATATGGCAGCCCAACCATTAGTTAGACTATCATATACAAATCCTGTAGAAACCTATACAACTAATGTAATAGGTACGGTAAATGTTTTAGAAGCTGCAAGATCGTGTGTAAGGCTTAAAGCTATTGTATCAGTAACCACTGATAAATGTTACGAAAACAAAGAATGGGCTTGGGGCTATCGAGAAAATGAGCCCATGGGCGGACACGACCCCTATAGTAATAGTAAAGGCTGTGCAGAATTGGTAACATCGGCTTATAGAAATTCGTTTTTTCATACCGAAGGTAGTGCGAGTATTGCCTCAGCAAGAGCAGGAAATGTGATTGGAGGTGGCGATTGGGCCGATGATAGATTGATTCCGGATATTTTAAGAGCATTTGAAAATGGGAAACCAGTAATTGTCAGAAATCCGCTTTCTACAAGGCCATGGCAACATGTTTTAGAGCCGCTTTCAGGGTATTTAGTATTAGCTCAAAATTTATATGAGAAAGGTGATGAGTTTGCTGAAGGATGGAATTTTGGTCCTAAAGATGAAGATTGTAAATCAGTAAATTGGATTTTAGATACCATGGTTAATGATTGGGGTAATGGTGCAAGTTGGGAGTTGGATAAAGAAAACAACCCACACGAAGCAGGTTTTTTAAAATTAGATTGTTCAAAGGCGGCAAGCTTACTTAAATGGCATCCGAAATGGCCTATAGAACACACACTAAATTTAATAGTGAATTGGCATAAAGAATGGAAGGCTGGCAAAAATATGAAAGCAGTGTGTTTAGCCGAAATTGAAAATTATAGTAAATAAAAATACTTAAATGGAAAGTAAAGAAATTTTAGAAGGTTTAAGAAAAGACATAGCCAAATTAGTTAGCAAATACACCACCGAGGCTTACAAGGAAAAAGCATTTGTTCCTGGTAAATCTACAATACCACCTGCAGGAAAAGTGTTGGGTAATGAGGAAATTCAAAACATGGTGGATGCATCACTTGATGGTTGGTTAACTACCGGCCGATTTAATGCCTTATTTGAAAAAAAATTAGCCGATTTTTTAGGTGTTAAACACTGTATTTCCGTCAACTCTGGTTCCTCAGCAAATTTAGTTGCTTTTAGTGCCCTAACATCACCTAAATTAGGTGATCGCGCCATCAAAAAAGGTGATGAGGTTATAGGCGTAGCTGCTGGGTTTCCAACAACGGTAAACCCTATTGTGCAGTTTGGTGCTGTTCCTGTTTTTGTAGATGTAGATATTAAAACACATAATATTGATGCCAACCTTATTGAAGCGGCAATTACTCCTAAAACTAAAGCAATCATGTTAGCACATACCTTGGGTAATCCATTTAACCTAGGTAAAATAAAAGAACTTTGCGAAAAATATAATTTATGGTTGGTTGAAGATTGTTGCGATGCATTAGGAGCAACTTACAACGGTCAGTTGGTTGGTACTTTTGGCGATATTGCTACCTTAAGTTTTTACCCAGCACACCACATTACCATGGGCGAAGGTGGCGCCGTTTTTACCAATAATGCCGAACTTAAATTAATAGCCGAATCGTTTAGAGATTGGGGACGCGATTGCTACTGCGCTCCAGGTTGCGATAATACTTGCGGTTGCCGTTTTGAGCAACAACATGGCGATTTACCTTATGGTTACGACCACAAATATGTGTATTCACACTTAGGGTATAATTTAAAAATTACCGATATGCAAGCCGCTTGTGGTCTTGCTCAAATAGATAAAGCACAAGGGTTTATTAATAAACGAAGAGAAAATTTCGCCTATTTACAAAACCGTTTACAATCTTTAACTGATTATTTGGAGTTAACCGAAGCGACACCAAATAGCGACCCATCATGGTTTGGGTTTCCTATTACGCTTAAAAAGGAGTCTGGAGTAAACCGCGTAGATTTATTAAAGTTTTTAGATTCAAATAAAATTGGTTCAAGACTATTATTTGCAGGTAATTTAACCAAACAGCCATATTTTAAAAATTTAGAATATCGTGTGGTTGGTGAATTAACTAATACAGATATTACCATGAATCAAACATTCTGGATTGGTATTTATCCAGCATTAGGTATTGAACATTTTGAGTTTGTTGCAGAGAAATTGGAAGAATTTTTTGGACTAAATTTTTAAGTTATGCAGACTCTTTTATTAACAGGAGCAACAGGTTTTTTAGGGAGTCATTTACTTGAAATTTTTATTTCAAACGGGTTTAATGTTGTAATTTTAAAAAGATCGACATCGGATACTTGGAGAATAAATCATTTATTACCAAAAATAAAATGGTATGATTCCGATATGGTATCTTTAAAAGCTATTTTCACCGAAGTTAAACCAGATGTTATTGTACATACTGCTTGCAATTATGGCAGAAAAAAAGATAATTTATTTGAAATATTAGATTCAAATTTAATTTTTGGGATAAAATTGCTAGAGGAAGCTATTGCTAACGAAGTAAAAACGTTTATAAATACAGATACCTTACTTCCTGTTAACGTAAATAATTATAGTCTTTCAAAGAATCAATTTGTGCAATGGCTTAAGTTACAATCTGATAAAATTCAAGTAATTAATATTAGGCCAGAATATATGTATGGACCTAAGGATGATAAAAATAAATTTACGCCTTGGTTAATAGATAAAATGATAAATAGTTCAGAAGAAATAAATTTAACATCAGGAATACAAAAGCGTGATTTTATTTATATTGAAGATGTGGTTTCTGCTTACTTAATGGTAGTAAACGAAGCCCAAAACTTACCAAAATGGAATCAATTTGATTTGGGTACTAATACATTTGTTGAGGTTAAAGAATTTATTTTAGCTATTGGAAAAGAAATTGAAAAGGTATATAACATTGATGTAGTTTCAAAATTGAAATTTGGAGTTATACCATATAGAGAAGGTGATATTATGGTACCAGAATTGGATAATAAGGCACTATTAAAGTTAGGATGGAAACCAAAGTTTTCATTAGATGAAGGAATAAAAATAACGATAGAAAATTGATATGAAATATTTAATTACAGGAGGTTGTGGTTTTCTTGGCAGTAATTTGGCTGCTGAAGTTTTAAAAAGAGGTGAAGAGTTAATTGTTTTTGATAATTTGTTTCGCCATGGAAGTGCTCAAAACTTGAATTGGTTAAAAGCTATAGGAGAATTTAAATACTATCCTTTTGATATTCGAAACAACAATGATATTGAAACCGTAATAAAAGAAGAGCAGCCTGATGTTGTATTTCATTTGGCAGGGCAAGTCGCCATGACAACCTCTATAAGTAATCCGCGATTAGATTTTGAAACAAATGCCTTAGGAACTTTCAATTTATTAGATGCTATACGAAAATATTTGCCAAACACCATGGTGTTATATTCATCTTCAAACAAAGTTTATGGTGATTTTGAAGAACTTACCTTTGAAGAAGGTAATACACGTTATACATGTAAAGAACACCCGAATGGTTTTGATGAAAATTTACCCTTAAATTTTCATTCGCCATACGGTTGCTCTAAAGGGAGTGCCGACCAATACTTATTGGATTTTAGCCGTATATATGGTCTTAAAACAGTTGTTTTTAGACATTCTTCAATGTACGGAGGTAATCAGCATTCAACCATTGATCAAGGTTGGATTGGTTGGTTTTGCCAAAAAGCGTTAGAAATAAAAAATAATACTTTTAAGGAGCCATTCACTATATCAGGAAGTGGAAAACAGGTTAGGGATGTACTACATGCAAAAGACGTAGTTTCACTCTATTTTGCTTCAGTTGCAAACATAGAAAAAATAAAAGGTCAAGCTTTTAATATTGGAGGAGGTATTGAAAATAGTCTTTCACTGTTAGAATTATTTAGTTTATTGGAAAGCATTTTGGATATAAAAATGGATTATAAAAAATTACCATTTAGAGAAAGTGATCAAAAGGTTTTTATAGCAGATAATACTTTAATTACGAATTTAATAAACTGGAAACCAGAAATTAAAACTAAGGAAGGTATTCAAAGTATGATTAACTGGTTAAATGATTAAAGGTTTAATAAAATATAAAGACTTTTTTTTTTCAGGGCATGAAAGATCTATAAAGGCCAAGAAAAACATACTATCTCTTTTTTTTATAAAAGGATACAGTGTGTTTATTAGCTTTGCTCTTATTCCATTGACCTTGGAATTGTTAAATGATTACAAATACGGTGTTTGGATAACTGTATTTAACTTTCTTTCGATGTTACAAATTTTTGATATTGGAATTGGTAACGGACTTAGAAATAAATTAGCCGAAGCCTTAGCATTAAATGAAATAAGAAACGCAAGAGAGTACGTAAGTACTTCTTATGTGGTTATGGCCGTACTAGCACTATTGTTGATTATCTTTTTTTTAATACCATGGTATTATATTGAATGGTTTAGAGTGTTTAATACAGGTATTGATATTGAGGCTGAGCTAAAGATATTAATAGGAGTTTGTTATATTATAACAGTTCTTCAGTTTTTTTTAAATTTAATGAATTCAATTCTTACTGCCTACCATAAACCAGCATTCCCAAGTTTTATCTTTGCCATTTCAAACACCATAATTCTTTTTATTTTTATACTTTTTAAATCATTAATAAATGAAAGCCTTGTACTAATAGGCTTAATATATACAATTGTTCCTTTAATATTATTTTTAATATTCAGTTTTTGGGTTTTTAATACTAAATACAAAGAGATTAGACCTTCTATTTTATTTTATAACAAAGCAAAAGTTAAAGATTTATTTTCATTAGGAGGCAGCTTTTTTATTATACAATTTGCAGGTTTAGTCATTTTTCAAACAGATGCACTAATTATTTCACATACCTTATCGCCAGAAGAAGTTACCCCGTATAGTATTGTATATAAATATTTTTCCATAACCATTATGCTAACTACAATTATTTTAACACCCTTATGGTCAGCATATACAGAGGCTTATGCAAAAAATGATTTTAAATGGATTAAAAATATAATTAATAAGCAATTAAAAGGACTTTTATTAATTATGGTTATAATAGCACTTATGTTACTTTTTTCAAAACCAATAATTAAACTATGGGTTAATAAGGAGATGGAATTATCATGGATATTACTCATTGGAACCGCTATTTTTTCTGTAGTCTCAGTTTGGAATAATATTTTTGCCATGTTTTTAAATGGCCTGAGTAAAACCAAAACACAAATTAAAACATCTATTGTAGGTTTAATAATTAACATACCTTTATCAATTTTATTAGCAAAAAGTTATGGTGCTGGAGGAGTAATTATTGGAACAATTATTTCGCTATTATTTTTTGCGGTTTTTGGAGCAATTGAAACATTTTCTATATTAAAAAAACAAACATTATGATTAAAGACCTTGTTAGTATATTAATACCTGTTTATAACAGGGTAAATTTAATTGAAGAAACTATACAATCTGCAGCTAACCAAAGCTATACCAATATAGAAATAATTGTAGTTGATAATTGCAGTACAGACGGTACCTGGGAATTACTTGAAAAGCTCGCCTTAAATGATAACCGATTACGTGTTTTTAGGAATGATGAAAACATTGGGCCAGTACGAAATTGGAAGCGATGTGTTGACGAAGCTAAAGGAGAATTTTCTAAAATTTTATGGTCTGATGACCTAATACACGAAGATTTTATAAAAGAAACGATTCCATTTTTTGAAAATAAGGAAGTCGGTTTTGTATATACTTCCACTGTTATATTTATGGATAATATTCATAACGTAAAATCTAAAATTCATGAAACATTCAAAAAAACAAAAGAGTTTTCAAGTAATATATTTATAAAAAAAATGTTTTTTTCTGGAACGTATTCTGGGAAAGTACCTTACTCACCTGGCTGTGCAATTTTTAGAACTATTGCTTTAAAAGAAGCCTTAAAGGTAGATATCCCGAACTATTTTGATTACGATTTTTCAAAAATAGCTATAGGGAACGACGTATTATGTTTTCTTATAACAGCTAGTAAGTACAAAAAAGTCAGTTTTGTGAATAAACGATTGAGTTATTTTAGAGAGCATAGTGATTCCATATCTACAGATTCGGGGGGGTCTAAATTAGCCTTATTTTATAATGCAGCTAAAGGATATTATTTGTCTAATTATGAAGAAAAAAATATAGGAATTTACAGTATAAACATGTGGCAAGAGTTAAAAAAATTCAAAAATGATAACTATAAGTTCGATAAATTAATCCATTTTTATCCAAAAGCATTTAAACCAAAAGGAATTTTAATCAAAGTACTGAATTACCTATCTTAAAAATGCCATCATGAGAATTATTAAGGGTTATTTATTATCGACATTTTCAAGTATTCTAAATTTTATTTCAGAATTTTTTGTTTTAAACTTGGAGAGTTGCAATAGAATTAGATCTTTTATTTTGAAATTAGCCGGAATTCAAATAGAAGATAAATGTTTTATAGATAAAGGATTTAGATTTATATACCCTAAAAACATTACAATAGGAAAAAATGTAAGTTTAGGCCATTACAATAAGATATGGGCTTTTAATAAAGTTTATATTGGGGATTATGTTCAGTCTGCCATAGGGCTTACAATAGTTTCTGGAAGCCATAATATTGACGATTATGGCCCGATAACAGAAAATCAAGAGGTTGTTTTAGAAGGAGAAAATTGGATTGGTGCTAATGTAACGATATTGGGAGGTGTTACTGTAGGAAGGGGCACTATTATTGGCGCAGGATCTGTTGTAAACAAAAACTTACCGTCTTATTCAATATGCGTAGGAAACCCTTGTAAAGTTTTACGAAAAAGGGAACCTTCAAAACTTGTCGTTTCACCTTTTGGAAACTATGAACCTAAATATTTTAGCGATGAAAGCATTTCTTAGAGATTTAATAAATTTAACTAATGACTATAGGGGTGCTCATAATAGAAAAAGTTTATTAAATAATAATTTACATAAAGTTAGGGTATCATCCCACAGAGGTACGTACAACGATTTTATTACAGACCAAACACCAAACCGGTCAGGTATCGTAGGTAATACCATTTTTTACAATGGTTTATTTCCGGATTTTGATTTTGTTGTTAATAAACCAAATTTAACAATAAACTATAAACGGAATAAAAGTTTTTTACTTCATATAGAACCTCCATCATATATAAATAAACTTGGATTATCTTCACCTAAAATTTTAAATAAATTCAATAAAATATATACATCAGATCCCTATTTAATAGATAAAGCTGATGAACGTTTTATAGCATCGCCACCATTTGTACATTGGCATTTAGGTTCTAACAGCCATATAAATAAAGTAAAGGATGAGTTTCTTATAGATTACGATTTTTTAATAAAGGCAACATACCCAAAAAAAACCGATAACCTAGCTACCATCAATTCTAATTTAATGAATATAGATGGGCATAAAATAAGAGCAGAGTTTTTAGAAAAGTTTTGTAATACACAATACAATTTTAATCTTTACGGAGGTTCTAAGTGGGCTAGATTTAATCAGTACATTGATAATGCACCCAATGGTAAATGGTTTCCATTTTCTAAAAGCAGGTACATTTTAGTTATTGAAAATGAAAAAGCACCATTTTATTGGAGTGAGAAATTTTCCGATGCTATTTTAAGTTTTGCAACCCCAATTTATTATGGCTGTACCAACATATCCGATTATTTTCCCGAAGGAAGTTATTACCCTATCGATATTAATAAAAAGGATTGTATTGAAGAAATAATAAACGTAGTTGAGAGTGATTTCCATGAAAAAAACCTATCACAATTGATAAAGGCAAGAGACTTAATTTTTGAAAAATATAATATGTTCAGTTTTATGAATAAGGTAATTAATCAACAATTAAAATAATACAATGGTAACATTAGTAAACTTTGCTGATAAGAAATTTAGAGGAAAACAGAAATGGAGTAGTTTTACTGCTAAGGTTTTTGGAAGGGTAGATAGGGTAATTGAATATAGTCCAGATGATATTGAAAAAAGTCAGTGGGATTTACACAAAAGTTCCCTAAAATACACTAAAGGATTTGGAAATTATTTTTGGAAACCCTATTTGGTTAATAAAGCATTAAAAGATGTTAATGAAGGGGATTATTTGTTTTCTGCAGATAGTGGTACTATTTTTATTAAGAGTATTAAACCACTCATAAATCATTTAGAAAAAAATAAAAAAAATATTTTATGCTTTAGGTTGCTTTTAATAGAAAAGCAGTGGACAAAAAGAGATGCATTTATTTTGATGAATTGTGATGAACCAGAATATACAGACACTCCTCAAATTACGTCCACATTTGTTTTAGTAAAAAAGTGTAAAGAGTCTATAGATTTTTTAAATGATTGGGAAAGATTTTCTGCGGATAGTAGAATTTTAAGCGACGACCCAAGTGTTTTGGGGGAGGATTACCCTGAGTTTATTCAAAACAGACACGATCAAACTATTTTAAGCCTATTATGTAAAAAACACAAAAACGTGTTGATTGAGGGTGATATGAGCGATTATGGAAGTTTCCCATACCGATATTTATTTGATGATAGGCATATATATAGTAAAGAAATGTTGGATAATCCTCAAAAAAACATTTTTAGGTCTACGGC
>NZ_JBFHGK010000073.1:0-11021 GCF_041583155.1 Mariniflexile sp. | reverse complement strand
TATGTACCCATAATGGTTATCAATTGTATGATGAACCAGCTCTTGTAACCCCATTAAAAAGAGTGAACCCTTAATTGGGTGCATAGTAAAAGAAAGGTGCCTAAATAGGGCACCTTTCTTGACTAATTCAGATAAGAAAAATTGTAACTCTCATTCCTTATCCAAATTCAAACGGTTGGGTATTTATAGAATTAGAGAAAACATCTATTTTTTTATACATATAACAAGCTTGACAAGGTGGCAGCATTTATTTAAACAAATATACATTTTATATTCAGCATATTATAACATTTTAAAATGGTCCAATTAATTTTCAGGAATCAAAATAAACTCGGCATAATTGCTCTCATCAAAATAAATATTTGCTGCGTCTTGAAAAGTTTTAGAATTTATTTTTTCAATATCAGATTTATAATCTAAAATAGATCCGAAGTCTGACCCATTTTCATAAAGTTCTTTCAATTTATATGACCAATAACCGTTAATTTCAAGATATTCTTTGGTGTTGGCTAATTCTGCTTCTTTAATTTTATTTACATCTTCTAAAGACGCCCCGTTTAGTTTGATTTTATTGATTTCCTCAAAAACTTTTTTAATAAGTTTATCTACATTTTCTGGGGCACATGAAAAGTTGACATTCATTCTATACCACTCATAAGGTTTATCGGTAGTAAAACCTGAAACTTTAACACCATAGACTCCTGACATTTTTTCCCTTAACTCTTCAGTAAGCTTAATCTTAAGTAGTTTTCCTAATAGGACTATTTGTTCTTTGTTCTCCTCTGAGTAATTAAGTATTCCAGTAAATCTCATATCAACAACACTCTTATTATCAACCCCTTTTATAACGGTTTTTTTAATAACACCTGTTGGCCTACGTAACCCTGTGTCTTTCCATGTGCTTTTTTCTTTTAAATTAGAAGGCAGACTGCCTAAGTACTGTGCTGTAAATTTCTTTAAAGCTTCCATCTCAAAGCTTCCCACAAAAACAAACGTAAAACCATTGGCTGAAGAAAAACGCTCTTTATAAAACTTATAGGCTTCGTCAAGATTTAGTTCATTTTCAATTTGCTCAACAGTTAGTGGTATGGATCTTAAATGATTTTGGGACATCGTTTGGTCTATTATTTTCTCAAAATAAGTACCTGGGCTATTATCTTGATCTTTATAAAGAGATTTCATGTTTTCTTTATCCGCTGCAAAAACATTTTTATCCTTATTAGGTTTAGTGAAATATAAATTCACCATCTGTAACATGGTTTCTAGATCCTTTGAAGAACTGCTTCCTGAAAAAAGATCGTCATAATAATTTATTCTAGGCGTTACATTTACAGTTTTGCCCATATTTATTTTCTTTAAATCTATATCTGAAATGTTATTAAAACCACTAGATCCTATTATAGTACCTGCATTTCTAGCTGAAACATACAACGAATCTGGAGCAACGGAACTTCCTCCAGGCCTAAAACCAGTCATAGATATTAAATCGTTTTGAAACTTAGTAGGTTTTGCTATAACCGTAATACCGTTTGATAAATGCCACGTAGTAACATCTACTTCCTTATTATAAGTTGATTTTGTAATCTTACCTGACTTTGGTTTAATTTGCATTAATTCTATGTTTTCTAAAGTATCCTTGTAAGGAGCTATTTCGCTTTGTGCAACATTAGAAATTATTTGTAATATTTCTTCTTCGTTAGGAACTACTAAATCTGTTTTTTCAATAGCATTTAAAACCACTGCCATATTTTTATCGCTTATCCATTCATTGGCTACTTTATTAACTTCCTCTATAGTAATGGCAGGTAATTGTTGTTTATAAAATGTATAAATAAATTCATCACTAGGAATTGGTTCATTATCAGTGAAGTTATCTATATATTGTTCTACATAATATTTTGTAGTTATTTTTCCTGATTCTTTTCTTCTAACATCAATATTATTTAGCAAATAAATTTTGTAACGCTCTAATTCCGAAGTAGTAAAACCATAACGTTTGGCACGTTCACTTTCTAAAACCAAAGCTTCTATACCTTGCTTTAATTGATCTTCTTTAAGTGTCGCCCTTAAATAATAGCTATCCATATTACCCAAAAAGTTTCCAATACCAGCGGTTCCAGATAGAAAGGGTGCATTAGGCTGTAATTCAACCTCCGAAAATCTTTGGCGTAACATACCTGTATATAATTTTTGCAAAAGCACTGCTTTATAATCGCTTAATGTATTTACTCTGGTTTCTTCTTTTTTACTATAAATAGAAATACTAACTCCTCTAGCCTCTTTATCTGTAATAACAGCAATTTTAGGTTCCGTATTTTCAGGAATTTTATAGTAAATTCTTTCTTTTGGATTTTTTACGGGTTCAATACTTTCAAAAATTGCTTTTACTTTCTTTTCTGTTTCATTAACGTCAAAATCTCCTACTAACACTAAAGCCATTAAATCTGGTCTGTACCAATCTTTATAATAACGCTTTAGGGCATTGTATTCAGCATTCATAATAATATCCAGCGTTCCAATTGGCGTTCTTTGGGCATATCTGGAGTTATTGGTAATTACTGGGATAGATTGGTAATACATGCGCATGCCCGCACCACTTCTTGCTCTTAATTCCTCGGCTACAATACCGCGTTCATTATCTATTTCTTCATCTTCAAAAGTAATACCATCTGCCCAATCGCGTAATACCTGTAAACTTGTTTTAAGCGTTTCTTCATCTGTAGGCACAGATAGTTTGTAAACGGTTTCATCAAAACCGGTATGTGCATTTAAATCGGCTCCAAATTCCACACCTAAACTTTGTAAATAGTCTATAAGTTTGTTTTTTTCGAAGCTTTTAGTGCCATTAAATGCCATGTGTTCTATAAAGTGGGCTAATCCTAGTTGGTCTTCATCTTCTACCACAGAACCTACTTTAAGCACTAAACGCAATTCTGCTTTATCTTTTGGTTTGGCATTTTGTTTTACATAATAAACTAACCCGTTACTTAACTTACCTATTTTAATTGTAGGGTCTGTAGGTATTTCTGAATCTAAAGTTGCTATATTCCAGGTCTTCTTTTGTGCTGAAAGTATCGATATACTTACAAGTAAGAAAAAGATGAATATTGTTTTGACATGTTTCATGATTGACGTTTTTTAATATCTATTGAAATATATGGTTTGGGTAAAATAGAAATTTAGTTTAAGTGATTTTTGGTTAAAAATTTCTAATTAACCTCATAATCGGATATATTACTATTTTTTTTAAGTTGAAAATAAAGTATGGCACCTAAAATTGGGAATAATGTAATGAACAATAACCAACCCATTTTATATTTGAAATTTTTAAATTTTGATTGTGAAAAATCCATTAATGTCCAAATCCAAAGAGCGATAGACAGCCCTAAAATAAATTGAATTACAAAATTTTGCATACCTCTATTATTTTTTAAAACAAGGGCTATAAAATTTTAAAGCGATTATAACCCTAATTTCAACTAAAAAACTAACTGAAAAAATTCAATTTTTATAAACCAACATAACCTGGGTTTTGCGCCCCAAACGATAAGTTTGTTTCTAACTCTGAAATAGGAATAGGTAAAATATATTGATTGGTGCTAGTTACACTTGGTCTAAGAGTTTCTAACTTACCAAATCGAATAGCAGCAAACCATACGGCACCTGTTTCAAAACTAAGTTCTTTAACATACTCGCTAAAAATTAAATCCAGTAATTGTTCTTTTGTGGAGTAAACCAAAGCTGGTGCTACACCGCTGTATGCTCTATTCCTTATGACATTAAGCGTGGTTTCAGCTTGAGACAATAAATTTAGTCGGGCTTGACATTCTGCTTTTATAAGATATACTTCTCCTAAACGCATATAATTTGTAGGACTTGCAGTTAAAGTTGTTGTGTATATTTTTTTAATCACCTTAGTTGTGCTTAAATAGGATGCAGTAGCTCTGGGATCGCCCAATAAATAATTTTGCACCCATGTTGAAGCCTTTACATTGGTCTGATAGAAACTAGACAATTTGTTGGATTGTCCTGTACCTACTGTTCTTGAAAAAATCACCTCACTATTTGCAGATCCTTTAAGAAACACATCTTCAAATTTAGTCTCTAATGAAACAGCCCCCGATGCAATTACCTCATTGGCTAAATTAATGGCTTCAATATAATTAGCATCACCACCTATATACATTAATACATTAGCTTTAAAAGCTTTAGCAGCTACTGCTGAAGCATAGTAATTTTTTGAAAATGGTGCATTTAAATTGATGCTTTTATCTAAATCGCTTAGTATAAAATCATAACTAGCCTGTACTGTTGAACGTGCTTTTTGACTATTTTCAACGGTAGAAAGTTTATCCCTAAGTACAATACCGTAATTACTGGAAATATCAAAAAATTGTCCAAAAAGACGTAAGGCCTGGTAATGACCAAAGGCTCTTAAAAAATAGGCTTCACTAAGCACTCTATCTCTTTCTGATTGAGATACAGCCTCGTTTCCTGAAACAGCGGCAATAGTAGCATTTGCAGAGTTTATAATATAATATGGCCATTCGTACATGGTGTTTGTAACAACATTTGAAGAATCAAATGTATTGTTTTTAGCTTCACTCCAAATACCAGTTAAACTAGCTGTAGGTGTTAACGAACCATCCATAATTGGTGGAACAAGCTCAAAATATTGTGCATAAAGCCAGTTTAATTGTGTATAAACCCCTATAAGAGACGTTTGTGCACTTTTATCATCGGTAACCAACTGTTCTTCAAACAAATAGTTTTCCGGTTTTACGTCTAAGGCATCATCACAAGAATTATATAAAAGACTAGTGAATATGCAGAGTAATATTATTTTATTTTTCATCTGTTATGTTTTTTTGAATTTTTAATTATCAAACCTATCCTTGAATGCATATTATTTCATTATGCCGATATTGTTAGGCCTCATTTTATATCAATTAAATCTTTAAAAAGTTAACCTTACACCTGCAACTATTTGTTTTGTTACTGGGTATTTGTTATTATCTACAGGTGTCCTAAAGCTGTTAGAATTTGAAAACTCCGGATCTGTTCCAGGGTATTTAGTTAAGGTAAATAAATTTGTAGCAGTTAGGTATATATAGAGTCCTTGAAAATTAATAGTCTCTAATACCTCTTTTGGCAAATTATACCCTAAGGTTACCGTTTTAATACGTAAATAATCGCCTTTTAAAACATACAAACTCGATATTCTATTATTTTGGTTACCACCTGTTAAATTGGTTCTATAAACAGCTCTTGGGTATTTCGCATCGGTATTCTCTGGGGTCCAACGGTCCAGTGCAATCAATTCCTTATTTCCCTGGTCGTTAAGAGATGTATAACTATAAGTATTCTCACCAGCTTTCCAATAAATATCATTGCCTACACTATAGTTTGCAAAAACGTTTAAAGACAAACCTTTATAATTTATATTGGTATTAATACCCCCAAAAAAATCTGGTTCAATGCTTCCAATATTTGTTACATCCGGACCTGAAGAAGATGTATTGACCACTCCATCACCATCTAAATCGGCAAAATAAATATCTCCAGGACCTGTTAAGGAAGCTTGATATAGGCCATCAGGTGCAGCTGAATTTAAA
Organism: Mariniflexile sp.; assembly: GCF_041583155.1. Lineage (GTDB taxonomy): Bacteria > Bacteroidota > Bacteroidia > Flavobacteriales > Flavobacteriaceae > Mariniflexile. Next base: position 5,406 of record NZ_JBFHGK010000073.1, on the reverse strand, counting down.
GCATCGATTTCTTCTTGTGTTTGAAACAATCCTTTAGCAACATGACCACGTATCAACCCAAGTGCTTGACCTTCTTTAAAATATAAACCATTTAAAGAAACACCACCAAACTCATCTTTATAACTACTATTTAAACGGATAATTTTACTCTTTGCGGTAGCCGCATTAAAACCTAGGTTCCATTTTAAATCTTTTGAATCTAGAATATTAAAGTTAAGTGTTAACTCATAACCACTATTTTGGGTATCGCCTAAGTTTGATATTACGGTGTACAAGCCACTTGAAGAAGGTAGCTCGGTTTGGTAAAGAACATCTTTTGTGTCTTTGATGTAATAGCCTATTTCACCTTTTATTTTGTTATCAAGCACCGCAAACTCAATTCCAAAATCTTTTTGGGTGGTTATTTCCCATTTTAAATCGGGGTTACCTATTCTTAATGGCACAACACCTGTATTGCCGTCATAAACTCCCAACGTGCTATTTAGCGCTCCAAATAAACTGAAAGACTGATTAGGATCGAAAGTTACATTACCCGATTGCCCAATACTGGTCCTAAGTTTTAAAAAATTTAAACCGTTCCAGTTTTCGGCAAATTTTTCTCTATGAATATTCCAGCCAATACCAAAAGAAGGGAATGATGCCCAACGGTTGTTTTCACCAAATTTAGAAGACCCATCAATTCTACCTCCAAAACTTAAAAGGTATTTATTGTCAAAATCATAAATAAACCTAGAGAAAAAAGACACCAATGTGCTTTCTGTAATAGCTTGTTGCGCTGAAAGGCTTTCACCCGCATAACTTATTCCCGTTAAAGTATCATCATTTGGAAAATTTTCTCCGTAATAACTGTTGGTTTCCGTTTTCTCGTTTTGAAAGGTATTACCAATTAATATATTGGCATTGCTTTTACCTACCGAAAAATCGTAAGTTAATGTGGTTTCTATAGATGGATTAAGGGTAGCTCTGTCTATTAGGTTTCCTCTTCCATTGGTAGATACCCCACTTTGTGTAAAGCTTGGGTAAAAAGAATAACTTTCAGCATTTATATGTTGTAAAATACCCGTAGTTTTCAGAAATAAATTTTCAATAGGTTCGTATTCCAAACCAACACTGGCCACCATTGAAAAATTGGTTGTAGTAACCCTTCTTTCCTTTGAAGAAAGCGGATTATACATGTCCCCTATCTGAGGAATTAAAGAACCATCTTCATTGTATGGTGTGGCGTCTGGCCTAATAAAAGTAGCCGCCTCTAAAGTGCTATAAAGACCATTTAAGGCATAATCACTTTCTAATCTCCCTAAATTTAAATTGCTGAAAAATGACAAATTGTCTTTTAAATTTTGTTTTAAATTTAAACCAAAGGCATATCTTGAAAGCTTGTCTCCAATAACAGCACCGTTATCATTTTGCAACGAAAGAGAAGAATAATAAGACCCTTTTTCACTTGCACCTCGTACACTAAAGGCATAATTACTTGTTTGCGACGTTTTTCTAATCGCTAAATCTTGCCAATCGGTATCTATATCTCTATTAATTTCTGTTCCGTTTAAAATACCTAACGCAAATGAATCGCTGGTAGGCACTACACCTCCAGAATTTACATAATTCTGTATGGCATCAGTATAAATCTCTTCGTATTGAGACGTGTTGAGTACATCTATTTTCTGAGTGATGTTAGATCGTTGTGTAATAGATAGTTCAAATTGAGGTTTGCTTGCTTTACTCCCGCTTTTAGTAGTTATGATTACTACACCTGCTGCTGCTCTAGAACCATATATGGCGGTTGCAGTAGCGTCTTTAAGTATGGAAATACTTTCAATATTATTAAAATCTAAAAATCCTAAATCGTTATTAAATCCTTCATTTTCAAGAGTCGTTGCATCATTACTACTAATGTAGTCAATAAAACCTGTATATCCTGGAATTTCAGTAGAAGGAGAAATGGGCACCCCATCTACCACGTACAAGGGCTGATTGGTACCTAATATAGAAGAACTCCCTCTAATTCTCACTCTAGCAGCAGATCCTGGTCTACCTGACGAACTACTAACCTGTACACCAGCAACTTGACCCTGTAAAGCATGATCCACATTTAATATATTACCTTGATTCGCAACACTTGCAACATCAACAACCCCTACCGACCCTGTAAAAGCTTCTTTTTTCACCTTTCCGTAAGCTACCACCACGGTTTCTTCAAGACCAGTTACCGATTCGCTTAATTCAATTTTTATGCGACTTTGGTTACCAACAACTATTTCTTTCGTTTCATAACCTATATAAGAAACTACTAAAATAGCATCTTTACTAGGCATTGAGATTCTAAAAACACCGTTAAAATCTGTGCTTACACCTACACTGCTACCTTTAACAACTATAGTAGCACCTGGTAATGGCTCTCCTTTAGTACTAGTAACAGTTCCTGTTATATCCTCTTGAAATAATTTTTCAACAGTTTTTTTGATTGAAAAAACAAAATTATCTTTCTCCTTAATCTTTGTAAGTAATATAATTTGTTTATCTACAACTTTGAAATCTATATTGCCACCATTAAAAAGAGCGTCCAATACGTTAGATAACTTTTCTTTATTATATGAGATACTTACAATTTTGTTCTTTTTAAAAACATCCTTTTCATATAAAAACTTAAATTCTGTTTTTCGCTCAATTTCACTTAAAACATCTTCCATTTTCATGTCCTTACAATTTAAGGTAACCTTTACATTCTGAGAATATGTATTGGCTTGAATTTGAAATAATGAAAAGAGAAACAAGATATAAGCTAGCTTCATTTTTAAACTAATTTTAGAGAGACATAGCAATTTACACATCTCTTCGATGAATTTTTTCATACTTTTGGTTTGATTTAGTGTGTTAGACATTTAAATCACTTTTTTTGAAAATCGGGAAATGCTGCAACATTTTCCGGTTTTTTTTGCAAATAAGCGGTTTATCTTGTTTGCCTTATCTATTTAAAAAGTGACTATTTTTAATTAAAGTGGTTATAATATGTAGTCAATTTTTCATCATAGGCTGTATTTTTAAGGATTAATAATAATTATATTTTTATTAAATTTATATGTGAAATTTCCAGAAATACTTAAACTTTCTAATACTTGGTAAATATCTTCAACATCAAATTTTGCTGTGAAATACCTACTCTCTAATGATTTATTATTGTTTTCAAAAATCACATTGTATTGACGCTCAAGCTTTTTTAGTATATCATTAAAAACTACTTCTTGCAATACTAATTTACCATCTAACCAAGCGGTATGGACTTCAACATCTGTTTTTTCAACTCGTATTAACTTGTTGTTCTTATGCCACGCGGCTTTATAATTTGGTTTTAACCGTGCAGCAGAATTTGATAAATAGTCATCTCCTGTTCTGTATGTAACAACAGCTCCTTCAACTAATACTGTATTTATGTTCTCATCTTCAGAATAAGATGATATGTTGAATTTAGTTCCTAACACCCTTACATTTATTTCATCGGCATTGACTATGAAAGGATGGTTGGCATCTTTCGCTACATCAAAAAAAGCTTCACCTTTTAAAAATACTTGACGACTTTCGCCTTTTAAAAACGTAACTGGAAACCTTAATGAAGAACCTGCATTTATATTCACTCTTGTACCATCTGACAGTTGGATTTCAAAGCGTTTACCATATGGAACTGTTACTGTGTTGTAAACTAAAAGCTCTTCTTCAGAATCACTAGTATATATTAATTTATCCCCTTTTTGATTTCCAACAATACGTCCTTTTGTATCTAATATTGAAGTTGAGTTTTGATCATCAATCACTTTTATCTCTCCACTGTCCAATTGCAGTGTGATTTGTTCACTAGGAATTATAAGTGTTGTTCGCTTAGTGAAATAACCTTGTTGATAGAAATATCCTAAACCAATAAATAAAACGATCATTGCTGCGTATTTAAACCATGAAAGCAAAAAAATAGGTTTCGTTTTCTCTGTTTTATGAACCTCCATCTTAGTTAATAATGATTCCCATGCTTTATTCTTATCTACTTTTGAATAATCTGTAAACTTTTGAGTTATCTTTTCAAAATCGATATTTTTTGAAAATGGGTAGTCTTTATTAAATTGTCTTAATTGATCTTTTTCCGAATCACTTAAAATTTTTAATTTCTTCTTTATTATTAATTTTGATATGATAAAAATATTATTCATTTATATTCACTATTTCGTTTAGTTATATATAGAACAACAGAGTTTAAAAAGAGTACTATTAATATTTATGTTTTTTTTTAAAATTTTGATTTTATGCTAAAACATAATCAGTATGTAGCACTTTAAGTCAGCAAGAAATAGATAAATGTCTGTAGATCTTTAAATTTTTCTCTTAAAATCTTGTAGGATTGAGATCTTAATGTTTTTACTGTTTGAAGTTCAATGCTCAGTACCTGGGCTATTTCATTATTTTTTAACCCTTTAAGACTTAGTTTAATAATTTCCTGTTTCCTTGGAGGCAGTGCTTCAATAGCTTTATACAGTTGTCTTGTAATTTCTTCCTCTAAAACTTGTTGTAAAAACAAATTATCATCCTCTAAAAATTGTACGTTAGTTGAAGTATATTTTTCTTTAACTTTATTGTGCTTAATAACATTAAAACACCTATTTCTAGTACTTTTGTACAAAAAAACCTTTAATGATAGCTCGTCTGGAAAAGTATTTTTATTTTCCCATAATTTTAAAAAAATATCCTGAACTAAATCTTCACATTCATCTCTTAAAGGCAAAAATCGGTTCGCATATTGAACAAGTGATTCGTAATATGTGTCGAAAATAAGCTTTAAATTACCTTTAGTAAACAATATACGTTTTTAAATCTAGGGGTTATAATAATAATTGAAGTCGTAAATTAAATAAAATTATATCAATTCAATAGTCATTTAGTATAGTTTATTATTTCTATTTGTAATTATAAAAAGTAAACTCTAAAAAATTGAGAACATATAAAATATCTTTCCCCAATTTTGTAAAACTCTTAATATAAACCATATTTCTTTGATATCATCCTATTACAAATCTAGGTAGCACACATACAAATCAATTTGAATTCTTGTTTCTTATAGTCCTGTTCATCCCATGCCCATAAACAACTTCCTCCCCTAAACTTTAATAGGAAGCTTTTCGTTTTTCAAGGCTATTACCTAAGGGTACATTTTAATAATCAATCTCTAAATCAATGCCTGATGTAACCTTAACCTTCAACAGGTGCCAACAGACTGCGAACTTGATGCCAATGGTAATTTATGTACCCATAATGGTTATCAATTGTATGATGAACCAGCTCTTGTAACCCCATTAAAAAGAGTGAACCCTTAATTGGGTGCATAGTAAAAAGAAAGGTGCCTATATAGGGCACCTTTCTTGACTA
>NZ_JBFHGK010000072.1:0-11278 GCF_041583155.1 Mariniflexile sp. | reverse complement strand
CTGTTAGAATTAAGATTTTAGACCTCCTAAAATAATGTTCCTTCTAAACTTACTATCTTTTGTCTTTTATCTGATATCTAGTATCTTAAAAAAGAGTATCTTCGCGCCTCATTTCAAAAAAATCCATAAGATGAAACGTATCAACGAATACAAGAAAATGTTTAATGTTGAAAATGACATGACACTTAAACAGCTAAAAACCACTTACAGAAATTTAGTAAAAGAGTGGCATCCTGATAAGTTTCAAGCTGGTGATGAAAAAGCTATTGAAGCTGAATTAATGAGTAGACGAATAATTGATGGCTACCATTTTTTAGTAAGCATTGCACCAGAAACCAAAGCTGCTAACTTAGATGAATATAACGAAACGATGAATAGCCCTATTATAGATTGGCAACATAAAGGTTTGGTTTTAGAAATCACTTTTTTAGATGGCAATACGTATGAATATTTTGGTGTTAATAAAGCTTTGTACATCAAATTTTGTCAGTCTGATAAATTAACGCGATTTGCAAAACGCAATATTTTCAATTCATTTACTTACAGAAAAATTAAGAAAAGTGAAGTAGAAGCTTAATCAAAACTTTTACGCAACCTTTATACAATTTACACATCTAAGTAATAAAAACTAGCATGAACCAGAAACTGATTCAAATAATTTTTATTACTTCTTTTTTTGCCCTGAACTCAGGTTGTGATACCAACAACACCTCAAAAGCGAAAACTATTGCCGAGTACAGATCCAGTTTAGATGCTTGGAATGCTTTAAAACTTACCAATGGAACTTCTTACTCGTATACCATAGGTTCAGGTTCTGTTTTTGGTTTTGGAAGTAATACCACCATAACGGTTTTTAATGATACTGTTATTTCAAGAGACTATGAAAGTTATTCTATTTATGATGAAAACAACAACTATGTTGGGTATGATTATAGAGTGATTTATGAGTCGTATTCTGAAAATTCTGAAACTTTAAATAGTCATGATTCGGGAGCAAAACCTGTTACAATAGACTCTCTTTACGACACTTGTTTAAGTGAGTATTTATCGGTTGATGCAGATTCAAATAGTATTACGTTCACAGTTGATGATGCCAATATTATTAAAAACTGTTATTATATACCAAATGGTTGCCAAGACGATTGTAGTTTTGGAATACAAATTTCAAATTTTCAATTGTAAACTACTTATTAGCATAAACAAGTAATTTAGGTTTTCATATTCTTTTCCTCAATCCATTTACTCATAAACTTTGTGCTTTGCATTGCGTGATGTTGCAGCATTTGTCCTGTAAAATTGTTTAGGCGTTTGTTGTGAAGATTCTGAGTTGTTTCATCTATAATTAAAGCTAATTTATGTTGAAATTCTACTTTATTGAAACGATTGTTTATTATTTGAAATCCGTTTAGTTGTTTTTCTTTCCATAAGCTTTCATCTTGATAAAGTTCAATCGCTTTATTGGCAAATACTTCAGGAGCATCTTCAATAAATCCGTTAACGCTCAAATTACCAAACATCCCTTCTGCTCCAATACTTGTAGTAACACATGGTGTTCCATTTTGCATAGCATCCACTAACTTCCCTTTTAAACCAGCCCCAAATCGTAAAGAAGCCAAACACACTTTAGCTTGTTGCATTACTTCATTTACATCTTCTGCAAACCCTTTTATAATAAAGCCTTCTTTTACATTTTGGAGTTGATTCACTTTTTGTGAAGCGTAAGCCCCATAAATATGCAATTCTGCTTTTGGAAGTTGTTTTCTAATTACCGGCCAGATGGCTTCCTTTAAATATAAAACTGCATTATAATTCGGTTCATGCAGAAAATTTCCAATAGTTACAAAATGATTTCTCTCTCCAAACTTAGGCAACGCAGAAATTGTTTCTTCTGTAATGCTATCTAGCTGAAAAGGTAAATACATTAGTAATTCAGCCGGTACTTTAAAGTCACTTTTAAGAATAGCCATTTCCGCCTCCGAAATAATTAGACTTAAATCGCTTCTATAAATGCTAGCTATTTCGCGTTTAGCAATGTCATTAAACAAATACGTTTTATCAAATGATTTTCCATCTTTAAAGGCCTGATGCCTACCTTTTCGCAGGCAATGTAAATCTTCAGTATCTATAATTCTAATCGCTTTGGGGCATTGTTCAGCAACTCGCCAGCCAAATTGTTCTTCCATCATAAACCTATCAAACAAAACAATGGCAGGGTTTAATTCATTTACAAAACCATCAAAACTTGAATCATTTAATTCAATAGCAACTTGTTTTACTCCAATGGCACTTAAATTAAAAGCATTTTCGCTCTTAGCACAAGGGCTAGAAAACGTTACTTGATAATCTTGAGACTGAAAGAAATTAATTAATTGCATCATCCTACTACCTGCAGCAGAACTTTTTGGCTCTGGCCATACAAAACCAATGATTAACAACTTTTTTTTCATAAAAAGAATCAAATTTTATAATTCAAAAAACAGAAGAACACTTTTGAATATAAAATACTGAAGGTTTTAAAATGTTTACTCAGGTTGTGGCATTAAGCCATATGTTACACGTACCAATTTGGCCCAATCTACTACCGCCTTTATTTGCGCTTCTGTTAATTTAGCATCGGTATGTGTCCAAGTATATGAATCCAATGGCATTTCTTTATCTTCTACCATCTTTATTAATTCTTCAAATTTATGGTCCTTACGTTTTATGGAATTTGCTTCCCAATTTGATAAATTAAAATGTTTTTTGCCATCGTTAACATGACTAGCTAACCAATAATTAACTGGTGTAATATTATTATACCAAGGATATTTTGTTACATCACTATGGCAATCGATACATGCAACTTCTAAAATTTGTTTTACATCGGCCGGTGGATTAGTTTCTGCATAAAAAGCATCTATGGAAGTTAATTTCCCTTCATTCTTTTCGGGACCAAAAAACTGAGCGATGACAAGAACTACTAAAAAAAAGAGTAGTATTTTTTTTGTTAATTTCATGATGTTATTGGTTTAAATTTTTAATTTTAGAAGATATTGAAACAATATTTTAGTTGTTTAAAAGTAAAGAATATAAATGAAAATAAACGAATTTCATCAAGAATTATCTCGAATAACAGCATCTCGCGAAGACCGATTAAAATATGCCAATCTGGTGTTAAATAATATGTCACTTTTTCCCAAACTTTTAGAGATTTCATTTATGGTAGACGACAAAACTTCGTGTCGCGCCGCTTGGGTTTTTGAGTTTGTTTGCGAAAAATACATTTATGCAATAATTCCTTACTTAGACACTTTTACCGAAAACCTTAAAAGACTTCATTTGGATTCGGCAATTCGGCCCATGGCTAAGGTATGTTGGTTTTTATTGAATGCATACAATTCCAAAGAACCAAACACCTTAAAAAAAACATTACAACCAAAACATAAAGAGCGCATCGTTGAAGCTTGTTTTGATTGGTTAATTGGCAACCAAAAAATTGCTGCAAAAGTTTATGCAATGGACAATCTCTATATTTTAGGATTAGATTATCCGTGGGTTCACCCCCAATTAATTCAAATATTAGAACAAGATTTCCCAACCCAAAGTGCGGGCTATAAAGTAAGAGCAAAACGAATTCTGAAAAAGCTAAAATCGGCAAGTTCTTAACAAAAGGCTTTTAAAAATATCTTATCACTACAATCAACTCTCTTCAAAGATTCTTTACTATATTTGCATCTTCAAAAAAAACCAAAAAAAACATGTCGTTATCATCATTAAATGCCATCTCACCTATCGATGGTCGTTATAGAAACAAGGTTAATGAATTAGCTCCTTTTTTTTCAGAAGAAGCTTTAATAAAATACCGCGTTCTTGTTGAAATAGAATATTTTATTGCGCTTTGCGAAATTCCGTTACCTCAGCTAAAAGATGTTAACAGCAATGTTTTTGACGATTTAAGAGCTATTTACAAAGATTTTTCTTCGGAAGATGCTTTAGCTATTAAAAAAATTGAAAGTGTTACAAACCATGATGTAAAGGCGGTTGAATATTTTATAAAAGAAAAATTCGACAAGTTAAACTTAACAAAATACAAAGAGTTTATTCATTTCGGACTAACCTCTCAAGATATAAACAATACAGCTATTCCTTTAAGTATTAAGGAAGCCGTTACCGATGTTTACATTCCAGAATACACTGTTGTTTTAAATAAACTTAAAACTTTATCTAATGATTGGGCCGCTATTTCTATGCTTGCAAGAACTCATGGACAGCCTGCTTCGCCTACCCGTTTAGGAAAAGAAATTGAGGTATTTGTAACTCGTTTAGAAGAGCAGTTTAAATTATTAAAAGCGGTACCTAATGCCGCAAAATTTGGTGGTGCAACCGGAAATTTCAACGCACATCATGTTGCTTATCCAAGTATTGATTGGAAAGCTTTTGGAAGTAAGTTTGTTAACGAAAAATTAGGCTTGCACCATTCGTTTCCAACAACACAAATTGAGCATTACGATCATATGGCTGCTTTATTTGATAACTTAAAACGTATAAACACGATTATAATTGACTTAAACCGAGATATATGGACTTATGTCTCTATGGATTATTTCAAACAAAAAATTAAAGCTGGAGAGGTTGGAAGTTCTGCCATGCCACACAAGGTTAACCCTATTGATTTTGAAAACAGTGAAGGAAATTTAGGTATTGCTAATGCTATTTTTGAATATTTATCTGGAAAATTACCTATTTCTAGGTTACAACGTGATTTAACTGACAGTACCGTTTTAAGAAATATAGGCGTACCGTTCGGACATACTTTGATTGGTTTTAAATCAACTTTAAAAGGGTTGGACAAATTACTGTTGAATGAATCTAAATTTGCTGAAGATTTAGAAAACAATTGGGCGGTTGTTGCCGAAGCGATTCAAACAATTTTACGAAGAGAAGCATATCCAAATCCTTATGAAGCTTTAAAAGGACTTACGCGTACCAATGAAAAGATAAATCAAACCTCGATTTCAAATTTTATTGATACTTTAGAGGTGTCTAACACAATAAAAGAGGAATTAAAACGTATAACACCTAGTAACTATACTGGAATATAATTTATACACTATGCTAAATGACAGACAATCCTTAATACTTTGTGGCCTTATGGTAGCCGGTATTTTTGTGTTTGGCATATTAGATCTTTTAGATAATTACATTACTAAAACGGTATTAACTATTATTTTTTTATTGATTATGTCTAATTTTTATGTGGTATTTTCTAAAGCAAAAAAAGAAAGACAAAAGGATTCAAATCAATAAGTCTGCTTAAAAAAGTAATTCGTTCCGAATGTTGTAGCCCGATAAGAACTAGTAAAAAAAGGTTCTTTATTGAAGTCTTAACAACGCTCGACTAAACAAAGAACCTTTTTTAAGCAGTTTTTTTTTGAAATTATTTAAAGAAATTTAAAATATCTTTAACTTTTTCCTCATCAACATTTGCATCTTGCAGCACACCTACTAAGCTTACCATTTTATCTGGACTCATATCATCACCTAACAAGCGAACAATCCCAAAACCTAATTCATTTGAACTGCCAAACACAACAACTTCATCTGCAACTTCATCAGTACCAAGATATTTTACAACTATTCTGTTTCCTCTATCACTAAACTCTAAAAGGTCTTTATATTTTTCATCATTTAAAATCGTTTTAACCTTGGCTAATTCAGTTTTTAAGGTTTCATCGTTGGCTTCTTCTGTTTTGTAGCCTAAAAAATTTAACCGTTTCACCGAAGAATAAGCTTCCTTTTGTTTTTCGGTTAATTTGGTCTCATCTACATTAAGCATCGAAATTGGAATATCTTGAGTCATAAAATTTTTTGACTCCTGATGATCTACAAAATAGTGTTGTAAACTGGCACTATCATTACAACCTACTAAAACACTAGCTGTAATAAGGCCTATTAAGAAATACTTAACTGTTCGCTTCATGATTAATTGATGATTTATTTTTTCCTTTTTTCTAAATGATTTCCTCCTGGTATATTCATCTTTTCGGTTAACTTCGATATTTCATTTAAATTAATATCTCCTGTTAGCGATACAATTACCGTTTCAATGCGTCTTTGTTGTCCATTAACATCTACAGATTCTTTTATAACTTTATCAATGCCGTTTACAAAAATTAAAAGTTCTTTTACATGGTTGGCGTCTTTACCTTCTTTTACATAAAACTTTACCTCCGAACCATTGTCTTTTACCTGCATAAGTTCTTCCAAAGAACCAGATCGTGATTTTACCCATTTGCTAATATCTCCAGAAATGGTTTTGTTATCCGTCATGATTGTTTTAAAACTAGTGATGCTTTTCACCATATCCATATAGGCTTTTGCCTCAGGATCGCCCTCGTTTATACCCATTTTTGCAATCATTTGAAACATTTTGGGTTTAATCGATACAAATGTAACATCCGAATTATCATTATATTTTTCAAAAATATCCTGAGCCATTCCTGTAAGTGGAAATAACATGATTGCCATTGCTATTACTAATATTTTATTTTTCATTTTGTTTATTTTTAAGAAATTTAAGTGTTTTTATTAAAATAGATTCTGATTTGATTAGTTGTTTTTAAAAACAATACTTGTTGTGTTTTCAATTTCATTAAGGTAACCAACTGTTGAAACGCCTTTATTAAAATGATTTGAAATAATTGCTAATTGTTTCGTTACTTCTTCAAGCGCTTCTTCAGGATCGTCATAGGTACCATAAGCGTATTCCTGATAAGATTTCTTTATTGGTTCTTTGAAATAAACACCCAACATAAAAACAGCTACGGCAGCGACTGCAATCCATTTTAAGTTATAAACTTTTTTAGGTTTTAATGGAAGGGCTTTAGTAAATTGTTCTTGCTGGTTTACTAAAAAATAGGCAAACATGGGTTTGTACATTTCTAAATGAGGCGGTACAGCTTCTTGAGAAAAATAGTTTTTTAGCTGTTGCTCTTCTTTAAGTGATGTTTCCCCGTTCTCGTACTTTTCAAGTAACTTTTCTATACTATTTAATACCATAATTATGAGTATTAGTTAATTTCTCTCTAATTGTTTTTCTGGCTCTTGATAGAGCTACGCGTACTGCGGTGTTATTCATATCTAACATTTTTGCTATCTCATCCAATTCATATGCTTCTATATCTCGTAATTGAATTACTAATTTTTGCTGTTCAGGCAAGTCTTCAATTATTCTTTCAACCCAACTTAAACTATCATTTAACTCTACTTGCTTTTGCAATGAAGTGTTTCCATCTTCATAATTATTATGCACGATTTTTAAATTTTGTGCTTGCTTGGATTTCAACTTATCAAAACAAAAATTCTTCGTCATGGTCATTGAAAATGCTTCAATGTTCTTATAATCCGCCATTTTTGTTTTATTATTCCATAACTTCAACAGCACTTCTTGTGTAGCATCTTCAGCTTCCTCCGTAGACACCAGTAACCGCTTTGCTAAACGAAACACTTTGTCTTTAAAAGGCATCACAATATTTAAAAACTCTGTTTGAGTCATTTTGATATTATTTTGGTTGGTTTTATTACTTTAGTTAGGTTATTTGAAGTTACGACGATTGTTAATCTAATTTGTTACAAAATATTTTTAATTATATAATAATGTAAGTAAATTTAAAGTTTTATAGATTAACTACTATAAATTATAACCTATCTTATGAAAATTACAAGAGCCCTAATTCTACTTTGTATCGTATCATTTTTAAACATTAGTTGTTTTGAAGATTTGGACGATCAACAAGTATCGGCAAGTGAAATTAATGATTTCGTTTGGAAAGGAATGAACATCTTTTACCTTTATAAGGATTATGTTCCCAATCTTGCCAACGACAGGTTCACATCAAACAATGATTATGCCGACTATTTAAGCAGCTATACAAGTCCAGAATCCCTATTTGAAAGTTTAATTTATAAACCAGAAACTGAAGACAAATACAGTTGGATTGTTGATGATTATATTGCTTTGGAGCAATTGTTCAGCGGAGTTTCGGTTAGTAACGGTATGGAATTTACACTCTATTTACAACCCAACAGCACTACACAATTAATAGGTATCGTGCATTTAGTTTTAAATGATAGCGATGCTGAAAGTAAAGGTGTAAAACGTGGCGATATTTTTAATGCAATTAATGGAACGCCGTTAACCATTAGCAATTACATCAGTTTAATATCTCAAAACTCATATACCATAAATTTAGCAACTTACAATACTAATGGAACTACTGAAACTACTGATGATACGGTAACTTCAACCAACACTAGCATTACGCTTAACAAAGTTCAGTATTCTGAAAACCCGATTTATGAAACAAAAATTATTTCTGTGAAGGGAGAAAATGTTGGTTACCTAATGTATAACGGATTTACGGCTAATTATGATTCGCAACTTAACACTGTTTTCGGAGAATTTAAAGCAAACAACGTAAAACATTTGGTTTTAGATTTAAGGTATAACTCTGGTGGTTCTGTAAATTCTGCCATACTATTATCTAGTATGATTACTGGCCAGTTTAATGGTGACATTTTCAGCAAAGAACAATGGAATACTGAATTTCAAGCCGCTATAGAAAATGAAGACCCAGAATTACTAATCAACCGATTTACCAACACTAATAAAGGAACTGCTTTAAACAGCTTAAACCTTAGTAAAGTTTATGTGTTAGCTACAAAATCATCGGCTTCTGCTAGCGAACTTGTAATAAATAGTCTAGATCCTTATATTAATGTGATGCATATTGGCGATTATACCACCGGTAAATACCAAGCCTCCACAACCTTATATGACTCGGAAGATTTTGGTCGTGAAGGTGCAAATCCAAGCCACACGTATGCTATGCAACCACTTATTTATAAATCGTCCAACAAAGTTGGTAAAACCGATTATTTTAATGGTTTAACACCAGATATTGAGCTAAAAGAAAGTCAGTTAAACTTAGGCGTTATTGGCGATGTAAATGAAAAATTATTAGCCGCGGCTTTGGCTAACATTGAAGGTTCTATAAGTAAACTAAATGCTATTAAGGCAAAACCAGTAGAACCTCTTACATCGTTTAAAGACAGTAATAGTTTTAAACCATTTAACAACAACATGCATGACGATACCAAAATACCTTCTTCTATTTTAAGAAAAGCATTAAGTGAATAAACTAAAAACTTATTTTAATTGGAGTTCTGGGAAAGATTCTGCTTTAGCGCTCTATCATTTATTAAAAGATGAACGCTTTACGGTTGAAGAATTAATTACTACCATAAACAGTCATTACAACCGTGTGTCTATGCACGGACTTAGAAAAGAACTTTTAATTGCTCAAACCGAAGCAATACAAATAAAATCGAGCTTTATTGAATTACCTGAAATGCCAGACATGGCTGTGTACGAACAAAAAATGACCGAAGCGGTTACGAGGTTAAAAAATGATGGCTTTACACACACCGCTTTTGGTGATATTTTTTTAGAAGATTTAAAAACCTATCGGGAAAACCAGCTGGCGAAAGTCGGATTAAATGCCGTGTTTCCTATTTGGAAACGAGTTACCGCTGAATTAATACATGAGTTTTTAGATTTAGGTTTTAAAACCATTGTTGTTTGTGCTAATTCTAAATATTTTGGTGAAGACTTTGTTGGAACCGTAATCGATAAAAACTTTATAGACAATTTACCAGAAGGTGTAGATCCCTGTGGGGAAAACGGCGAATTTCACACCTTTTGTTTCGATGGACCCATTTTTAAAAATCCCATTCCATTTACGATTGGAGAAAAAGTGTATCGCGAATACGATAGTCCAAAAACAGATAATTCACAAAGTGAAAGCGATACATATGGCGTATGGTATTGCGATTTGATTCCATAAAAAAGAGGCTGTCTGAAAAGTGTAATTCTGTGTCATATTGAGCCTGTCGAAATATTTTAACTTATTGATAATCAACATCGATTTCGACAAGCTCAATCTGACAAAGTAAATATAATACACTTTTGAGACAGCTTCTTCTATCTTCAAATTTTAAAATTCTGAAATTAACGTTTAACCAATTTTTGAATACGCAAACCTTGTGAGTTTGTTAACTTCACAACATAAATTCCTGAAGGTATCTTTTCTATTGAAATTGGCGTTTGCTTCACTTTTAATTCTTGTTTTAAAACCAAACTTCCTGAAACCGAATACACCTCCAGAGTGCCTGTTTCTGAAATTTGGAAAGATGTTGTAGCTGGATTTGGGTATAATGCGATCGCGAATTTATTTGATTCATCCTTTAAACTCAATGTTTTTTGGTTGATAACTCCCACAGCATCTAAATCGAAACCCGATGAAGTAAATGGTGTTGGATAGGGATCGTTTACCATATTGCCATAACTATCATAAGTGGCATAAGTTGGGTTAATGGTTCCAACAACATCAATAATTTTTACATGTGTAATGCTGTTTTTATCCAACAAAGCATCCTCTTCAATATCATCTAAATTAAAAGGTGTACCATAACTTGCTTTATACTTTCCTGCTAAATTATTAATATAAGTAGGATCAAGATTTCCAAAGCCTCCAACTTGGGTGGTGGTTTGCGTTTGGCTATGTGCCGGAAATCTAAAAAAGTGTTCCCCATCAGAGCTCACTTCAACAAAAGCCAATTCCAGAAAAGTATTACTGAAACTATTTTCAAAAACAGCAAAATCAAACCCCGAACCATTGGCTATTGGGGTGCTAAACGTTAACGTTGCTGTTCCGCCGTCTCCTAAACTTACTATTTGTCCGTTCGATTTATTAATAGCGAATTCAGGACTTCCAGCACTTGCTAAGGCAACGGTGGTTGCCGCTATATCCTGAGGTCCTCTAACCACTGTGATACCAGTTGCCCAACCTGTAAAAACTTCGGAGTCCCTGAAAATAGCTGTGGTGCCTTCAACTCCTACTGCGGGCGCATACGATTGCCCAAACATTGAACTATTTAACAATGCAAATAGTCCTAAAAAAAAGTAATTTTGTTTCATAATGTATCTTAAAATTTGGATGTGGAAATTTAGTCGCACATGGCAACTTTATCTATTATATTATGTATTAGAGAATTAACTTAAACTTAAAACCATATGCTTTTCAAAAAATAAAATTTAAAATAACACCATATGGTTTTAAGTAAGTTGAAAGAAACGAGTCTTAGTTGAAGTAAATTTTAGCAGCTCCTACTTTTAATGATTTAGTAGTAGTCAACGATTTTGATGATAAATCGTAAATAAGGAGGTCGCCAGTACCTG
>NZ_JBFHGK010000071.1:0-12816 GCF_041583155.1 Mariniflexile sp. | reverse complement strand
CCCAGGAACCGATACCTGTAATTTAGGAATAGCAAGTAGTACTGGAGTAACTGCTGAATTAGAAAAGGTATTAAAATCTGAATTTCCGCAATACGCAAATAATAAAGAAATTACCATAAAAATTAGTGGTTGTATGAATTCGTGTGGGCAACATTCAATGGCACATATTGGTTTTCAGGGTATGACTGTGAAATCTGGTAAATTAGTAGCTCCGGCTTTGCAAGTGTTATTAGGTGGAGGCGTTTTAGGAAATGGTGAAGGAAGAGTTTCAAACAAAGTATTAAAAATACCAAGTAAAAGAGGTCCGGAAGCGTTAAGAACTATTTTAACAGATTTTGAAGCAAATGTTTTAGAAGGTGAATCGTTTTTAAACTACTTTGACCGTCAGGGTGAAATTTATTTTTACGATTTATTAAAACATTTATCTGACACAACAAATTTAGAGGCAAGCGATTTTATTGATTGGGGAGCTGAAGCGCCTTATGAAATGGCAGTTGGAGTAGGAGAATGTGCAGGTGTTGTAATTGATTTAGTAGCTACCTTGTTATTTGAAAGCGAAGAAAAAACTGTAAATGCTGCTGAAGCTTTAAAGTTAAATCAGTTTTCTGATAGTATTTATTATTCATACACAAGTATTGTAAATACAGCAAAAGCATTGTTGTTAACTGAAGGTGAAAAAACGAATACACAAGCTGGAATTATTTCTCAATTCGATGCTTTATTTGCTGATAAAGTAGTGTTGGATTCATCGTTTTCTGATTTTGTTTATCAAATTCAAAAAAATGAACCAACTAAAGAATTTGCACAAAAATATTTAGCTGATGCCCAATTATTTTATACAAAAGCACACGAATATAGAGTAAATACAGTAGCTAATGAAGAATAATATAAAGCCAAAAGTAACCTTAGTTGGTGCGGGTCCGGGTGATCCTGAGTTAATTACCATTAAGGGTATTAAAGCTTTAAAAAATGCGTCGGTTGTTTTATACGATGCATTAATTAACCGCGAATTATTGACATATGTTTCACCAGAAACTAAGTTGGTATTTGTAGGTAAACGTAAAGGAATGCATAGTTTTACGCAAGATCAAATTAATGAATTGATTGTAAAAAATGCCTTCGAGTTTGGAAACGTTGTGCGCTTAAAAGGAGGTGATCCTTTTATATTTGGAAGAGGTTCTGAAGAAATAGATTATATAGAATCCTTCGGTATTGAAACCGAAGTCGTTTCAGGAATATCATCATCAATGGCTGTGCCAGCAAGCTTAGGAATACCTCTAACTCATAGAGGTATTTCTGAAAGCTTTTGGGTAATTACAGGAACTACTTCCGAAAGAAAACTATCAAAAGATGTGTGTTTAGCAGCACAATCTACAGCTACCATTGTAATTTTAATGGGAATGAGCAAGCTAAAGGAAATAGTTGAAATATTTACTAAATTTGGTAAAACCGATGTTCCTACTGCAATTATTCAAAATGGAACAACAGCAAACGAAAAAATGGGTGTTGGAACCATTAATACTATTGTAACTATTGCTGAACAAAACAACTTATCATCGCCCGCAATTATTGTAATTGGTGAAGTTGTTAAAGAAAGTGCTAAATTGCGTGCTTATTTCGAAGCTGTAAAAGTTGAAAGCTCAAGCTACAGAAATTAACTTCGAAAAAAAGTTGATTTAAAAAATAACTTTATGGAAGAACGTAACGAATTATACCCAATATTTTTAAAAGTTGCACAGTTAAATGTGTTAATTGTTGGTGGAGGAAATGTTGGATTAGAAAAATTAACCTTCTTATTAAAATCTAGTCCAAACGCCAAAGTCACCATAGTTTCTATTGATTTTAATGCTGAATTGCTAAAATTAGCTAAAAAACATCAAGTAAAATTAGTTGAAAGTGCTTATAATGATTCTTTGTTGGAAGGAAAACATATGGTAATTGCTACAACTGATAAAATTGATGTAAATGTTCAAGTTTATAAAGATTGTAAAGCGCAAAGTATATTGGTAAATGTGGCTGATAATCCACCGTATTGCGACTTTTATATGGGTGGTATTGTAACCAAAGGAAATATAAAAATAGCCATTTCAACCAACGGTAAATCGCCAACCTTGGCAAAACGTTTACGTCAGTTTTTTGAAGAAGTAATCCCTGAAAATATTGACGAATTAGCAAAAAATTTAAACTCCTTCAGAAAAACCATTAAAGGTGATTTTCAAGAAAAAGTAGATACGTTAAATGATTTAACTAAAGGAATTGTTGAAAAGAAGTAAAAGTAACTTCTTTTCAGAAATGAATCCTTTTTTATGTTAATCTCAATTTTAATACTTCAAAAGTAATATTTTAATCATTTTCAATTATTAGTTGAAGTATTTATTCATTTTTTTGAATAATGAAATAATAAATTCAATAAAACCTTATTTTTCTTGAAATATTGCTAAATTTAGCTTCTTAAGTTGAATGACCTTTTTTTCCATTCTACTTTTTATAATAAAATCATTCATATAAAAATATCCTATGGCTTTAAAAATTGTAATATCTCATAAAACCATTTACAAATATGATCGTGAGGTTTCTCTTTCTCCTCATATTTTTAGGTTGCGTCCTGCTCCACATAGCAGAACACCTATTGAATCGTATTCAATAAAAATAAAGCCTGAAAATCAGTTTTTAAATTGGCAGCAAGACCCTTTTGGAAATTATTTAGCACGACTTATTTTTCCTGAAAAAACAACTGAATTATCTGTTGATGTTGAAATAATTGCAGATTTAAAAACCATAAATCCATTCGATTTTTTTGTTGAAGAATCGGCCGAAGAATATCCTTTTGAATATTCTGAAACCATAAAAAAAGAATTGATTCCGTATTTAGAAGTTCGAGAGAAAGGAAAATTATTACAAAATTTTTTAAAAACCATAGATTATACACCTCGTAAAACCATATATTTTTTAATTGATATCAATAGAAAAATATATGAATATTTAAATTATAACATTCGGTTGGATCCAGGTGTGCAAAGCTGCGATGAAACTTTAAAATTAAAAAGTGGTTCGTGCCGAGATTATGCTTGGTTATTTGTGCAAACATTACGTCATTTAGGCTTTGGAGCACGTTTTGTTTCGGGGTATTTGGTACAGTTAAAATCAGATGAAAAATCCTTGGACGGTCCTTCGGGTCCTGAAGAAGATTTTACCGATTTACACGCGTGGGCCGAGGTTTATATTCCTGGAGCTGGTTGGATTGGTTTTGATGCCACTTCTGGTTTATTGGCTGGTGAAGGGCATATTCCTTTGGCATGTACACCTAGTTTTGAAAGTGCTGCGCCAGTAGAAGGTATGACCGATATTTGCGAAACTGAGTTCTTTTTTGAAAATTCAGTAAAACGAATTTTTGAATCGCCTCGTGTAACAAAACCATATACTGCAGAACAATGGAATGAGATTTACAAGCTTGGTTTTAAGGTTGAAAAACAATTAGAAAAAGGTGATGTTCGCCTAACAATGGGCGGAGAGCCTACTTTTGTTTCTATTGATGATATGGAATCAGCAGAATGGAATACTGATGCTGATGGGCCAAATAAAAGGAAGTTAGCCTCTAACTTAACCAAAAAGTATTATAACAAATTTGCAAAAGGTGGGGTGTTGCATCAAGCCCAAGGAAAATGGTATCCTGGGGAGCCTTTACCGCGTTGGCAATTTGAATTGTGTTGGAGAAAAGATGGTAAACCTATTTGGCATAACGAAAAATTATTGGCTGAATTTGCTGATGAAGTTAACTTGCCTGAAAATGCAGCATTCAAATTTTTAGATAAACTAACGAATTATTTAAGAATTTCCAATGAAAATATTATACCAACATTTGAAGACGCGTTTTATTTCTTATGGGAACAAGGCAAATTACCTGTTGATGTAGATCCTTCTAAAGATAAAGATGCTTCATTAATTCGTAAAAAGTTAAACGAAATATTAGAAAATGGTACTTCAAATGTTGTTGGATATGTATTGCCTTTAAATAATTCAGAAGGACAATGGTATACAAATAAATGGGAATTTAGAAGGCAACATATATTTTTAATTCCTGGAAATTCGCCAGTTGGATTAAGATTGCCGTTAGATTCTTTAATTCAAAATTCTGGAAATGAATTTCCAAGATATGAACCTGATAATTTTTCAAAAAAGGAAAAATTACCAAGTTATAAGCGACTTGCCTTATTAAGATATAAAGCTTTTTTAACCGAAGGTATTTTACAAAATAAGTACAATTATTTTGTTAGAACTGGAATGTGTGCAGAGGTAAGAGACGGTAAATTGTATTTATTTTTACCTCCTTTGGATAGTGCTGAAATATTTTTAGATTTAATTGCATCAATTGAATTAACTGCACGCGATTTAAAAATTCCTGTAGTTTTAGAAGGTTATGAGCCGCCAAAAGATCATCGTTTGCAATCAATGAAAATTACGCCAGATCCAGGTGTAATTGAAGTAAATGTGCATCCTACACATAATTGGAAAGAGTTAACAGAAAACACTTTTACCATTTATGAAGAAGCAAAAAAAGCACGATTAGGAACAGAAAAGTTTATGCTCGATGGAAAGCATACAGGTACTGGTGGAGGAAATCACGTTACTTTAGGCGGTACAACACCTGCTGATAGCCCGTTGTTGAGAAAACCGAGTTTATTAAGAAGTTTGTTAACATTTTGGCAGCATCATCCTGGGTTATCATACCTATTTTCTGGTTCATTTGTAGGTCCAACTAGTCAGGCTCCAAGAATTGATGAAGCACGCTTGGAAAATTTATACGAACTTGAAATTGCTTTTAGCCAGATTCCTAAAGACGGAGAAGTACCCTTTTGGTTAACAGACAGGTTATTTAGACATTTATTAACCGATTTAACAGGAAATACGCATAGAGCTGAGTTTTGTATAGATAAATTGTATTCTCCTGATTCTTCTTCAGGAAGATTGGGGATTTTAGAGTTAAGAGGTTTTGATATGCCTCCGCATCCACAAATGAGTTTAATGCAAATGTTATTGGTTAGAACCTTAGTTGCTTGGTTTTGGAAAAAGCCCTACGAACACAATTTAGTGCGTTGGGGTACCGAATTGCACGATAAGTTTTTAATTGAACACTATGTGCGTGAAGATATAAAAGATGTTGTAGAGCAATTAAATAGGGCTGGTTATAAGTTTAAAGAAGATTGGTTCAATCCGTTTTTTGAATTTAGATTTCCACTGCACGGTATGGTAGATATTAATAATATTCATATTGAATTGCGTTCAGGAATTGAGCCTTGGAATGTGTTAGGTGAAGAAATGACTGGCGGAGGAACTGCGAGATATGTTGATTCTTCATTGGAAAGAATTCAGGTAAAAGTTTCTGGTTTTAACTCAGAACGATATGTATTAACGTGTAATGGTGTTAAAGTTAGGTTGAAAAATACAACTGTTAAAGGAGAATATGTGGCCGGAATTCGATACAAAGCTTGGAATCCATATTCGGCATTGCATCCAACAATAGGTGTAGATACGCCATTGGTTTTTGATATTGTAGATACTTGGAACCGTCGTTCAATTGGTGGTTGTACCTATTTTGTAGCGCATCCAGGAGGAAGATCATACGAAACGTATCCAGTTAATAGTTATGAGGCAGAGTCAAGAAGAATCAATCGTTTTTGGGAATTTGGTCATACGCAAGGCGAAATTGACCCAATTGAAGAGACCGTACAGGACGATGATAATTCAACAAGAACTGTTCATGAAAAAGAAAGTTCGAAAAAGTTCAGTTATAAAGAAATTCCGATTAATTTTGAATTTCCGCATACGCTGGATTTAAGAAAAAAATAAACACCTACATGTCCATTAGTACAAATACGTTATTCAAAGATTATTTCAAAGATTTTAAAGGCTATGATGAGGTTTTTACCTCCGATTTAGGAATTGATAAAAATTGGGATAAATTACTTGATATACTTTCAACTATTGGAGCAAACAAATTAAATGAAAAGACTGGTGAAATAAATTGGTTGTTAGCTGAAAACGGTGTTACTTACAATGTTTATAATTATCCAAAAGGGCTTAATCGTCCGTGGAAACTGAATGTTGTTCCTTTTATTATTCAAAAAAAAGAATGGCAAACCATTGAAAAAGGTATTCAGCAACGTTCAGAAGTATTAAATTTATTGTTGAAGGATATTTATGGTAAACGCGAATTGATTAAAAAAGGAATTGTTCCTTTTGAAGTTATCTTTTCGCATCGTGGTTTTTTACGAGCTTGTGATCAAATTCAATATAAAACAGCAAAACAATTATTAATCCATTCGGCAGATTTAGCCAGAGGTCCCGATGGGCGTATGTGGGTGGTTAATGATAGAACCCAGGCACCTTCGGGTATGGGTTATGCCTTAGAAAATAGACTTTCAATTAACAAAGTTATTCCTGAAGTTTTTGGCGATATTAGTGTTGAACAACCCTCTTCGTTTTTTAAAGACTTCAATCAGTTGTTGTTAAAAGCAGCACCTTCAAATGTTGAAAATCCAACGGTAGTAATATTAACTCCTGGACCGCATAACGAAACGTATTTTGAGCATTCTTATCTATCTTCTTTTTTAGGTTATCCTTTAGTAAAAGGCAATGATTTAGTTGTGAGAAGCGGTAAATTATGGATGAAATCATTGAAAGGATTAAAGCAAGTTGATGTTGTTTTAAGAAGGGTAGATGATGTTTTTGTAGATCCTTTAGAGCTGCGTGAAGATTCCTATTTGGGAGTTGCAGGTTTAATGGAGGTAGTAAGGCTTCAAAATGTTGCAATTGTAAACCCAGTGGGAAGTGGCATTTTAGAAAATCCAGGTTTAATACCTTTTATGAATGGTATTTGTAAGTATTTTTTAAACGAAGAACTAATATTACCTCAAATTGCATCGTGGTGGTGCGGACAAGAAAAAGAACGAAAACATGTGCTGGATAATTTACCTTCTTATGTGGTAAAAAGAATAGATCGTACGCATAGAGAGCATATTTATTTTTGCGAATTTTTATCGAAAAGTGAATTAAAAAATCTTAAACTTGAAATTTTAAAAGCGCCTTATCAGTTTGTTGCACAGGAAAATATAAATTTTTCAACAGCGCCAAATTTTGTTGAAGGCCATTTAGAGCCTCGTAAAATTGTATGTCGTACTTTTTCAGTAGCAAAAAATAACGGATATAGCGTAATGCCAGGTGGCTTGGTACGTGTTGCGGCAGAAAGAGAGGAGTTGCTAGTTTCTAACCAGAAAGGAGGAACAAGTAAAGATTTTTGGGTGGTAAGTGATAAAAAGCAACATAATATTCAGCATTATTCTTGGCATAAATCAGCAGGTAATGCATTTTCAGGGATAAATGATGTGCCTAGTGATACTGCCGAAAATTTGTTTTGGGCTGGACGCTATATTGGTAGAACCATTGTAACAGCGCGTTATTTAAGAATGGTTTTAAATCAAATGACAAACGTTCAATTTAACCATAGAAAATCGGAGTCTGAAAGTTTAAGAATTCTTTTTCAGTCGGTTACAAATATTACATCAACCTTTCCTGGTTTTACTGGTGAAAATGAGGATAAAGCAATGCAGTTTCCATTAAAGGAAATTGAAGCAGTTATTTTAGATGAAACCAAAATTGGAAGTTTTGCACAAACTATTTCAAGCTTTAATTATTCGTACTATTCGTTACGAAATTTATGGTCTAGAGATATGTGGCGCGTTTTTGAAAGTATTCAAAAATTGTGGCAAAATTTAAAGGAAGAAAACCAGTATACAATACCAGTTTTAGTGAAATTTTTCGACAGAATAATAACAAGGTTAATTGCCTTTATGTCTCTTACTGAAGAAAGTATCATGGTAAAGCAAGGTTTGTTGGTCTATTTTATTGGTTTACAAATGGAAGAAGCTTTTACAACTATTGCAAAATTTAGATCCTTAGTGATCGTTCAGCAAAACCAAGAATTGGAATATGATATTTTAGAATCGTTATTAAGTAGTCATGAAAGTTTAAACATATATAGGTATAGTTATAAGTCTTATTTGAGTTTAGAAAACGTAATAAACTTAATTTTATTAGATAAGGAATATGCTAAATCACTTACGTATCAAGTAAAAAGATTAAAAAAAGACATAAATCGTTTGCCAAATAATAGTAAGGATGAATTTACTGAATGTCAGAAAAACATATCAAAGGCTTTAGAAAAAATTAAAAATGTTACAGTTGAAGATCTTTTAAAAGTAGATGCAGAATCTAATATGAGATTGCATTTAGATGAAGTTTTAGAAGAGTTGAGTGATTTGCTACATGCAACTTCAATGGCTATTTCAAACACTTATTTTAATCATACCTACCAACAAACGCAAATGGTTGCGCAACCTTATAAATAAATCTACATGGTTTTTGATATCATTCATACTACAAAATATAAATATGAAGATGGCGCTTCTTTTTGCCATAATCTTGCTACATTAAAGCCTAAAGACATTCCTGGTCAAACGGTATTGGATTATAATTTATATATAAGTCCAGCTCCAAACGATAGGTCTGAACGCCTTGATTTTTTTGGAAATACAATTACACGATTTTCTATTCAAGAGTTTCATAACGAGCTAGAAGTTACTGCTAAAAGTAAAGTGATGCGAAGTTATGAAGATCAGGTTTTAGAATTTGATATGGAAAAAGCGAAATTAATAACCGTTAAGGAAGCTAAAAAGTTATTAGAAGGATGTTCCGATGCTCTTATTGATGCCAAGCAATTCACATTAAATTCGCCACTAATATCAAATATTTCAAAAGAAATAAAAGCCTACGCAAAGCAATCGTTCAAACCAAAAAGCTCTGTATATGAAGCCTCATTTGATTTGATGGAGCGAATTTTTAGAGATTTTAAATTTGTGTCTGGTTTTACAAATATAGCAACACCTTTAGATGTTGTTATGAAAGAAAAGAAAGGTGTTTGTCAGGATTTTGCTCAAATAGCTATTGCGTGTATTCGTTCAATTGGGTTACCCGCTCGATATGTTAGTGGTTATATTGAAACATTACCTCCAGAGGGGAAAATTAAATTAGTAGGTACCGATGCTTCGCACGCTTGGTATGGCGTGTATATTCCAACTTATGGTTGGGTTGATTTTGATCCAACAAATAACCAAGTTCCTAAAAATCAACACATAGTTGTAGCTTATGGCCGCGATTATTTTGATGTTGCTCCATTAAAAGGTGTTACTTATAGTTCAGGAAAAAATGTACTGGAAGTTTCTGTTGATATTAGACCAAGTGTTATTCAATACCAATCCAAAACGCAGCTACAGTCTCAAAGTCAATCGCAACAATAAGTGTAAATATTATTGCTTTTGGATTTGAGGTGTAAGTTCATTAGTTTTTGGAATATGATTTGTGACTTTAAAATAATTATCATCTAATTTTTCACCTATAACTACCAATTTGTTAATTAGGTCGCTGATAAATTCTTCAATATTTTCTTCAATATCATCAATTTGTTTATACTCAAATTCGCAATTTATTTTCCCAATTAAAAATGCTGCAGATTTAGGCGTAATTTTTTGATGCTTTGCAAGAATTCCAATGTATTTTTTTGTTTGATTTAAACTATTTTTAATGGAACGTGGGCAGTCTTCATTTAAAATTAAAAATTCTAATGTGTTTTTTTTAATAGGTGTTTTTTTGTACAATCTTCTCATCATATCATAAGAGAATGCACATTTTAACAAAGTAGACCAAACATGACTGCCATCTTCTAATAAAGTGCCTTTATATTCGTTTTTTTCAACAGAGGCATCGCTACATTTTGAATTGATAATTAAGGTCACTTGAAGTGCCCTTTCTAAATAAATACCAAGCATTATTATAGCATAAGTCTCGTCATGCAAAAGAGTTCCCTTAATTTTACTTCTAATTTCAGCAGTAGATTTTGTAATCATGGTTGTAAAATCGTACAAACCGTTTTTTACAAAAGCTTCAGGGTCATAATTTTTTATACTATGGTTTATTCTATTTATAGATTCGAATAACTCGGTTGAAATTAAATCTCGCGAACTTCGTGCGTTTTCATAAGCTGCATTAAAAGACTGTTTAATTGAATACGATTTCTCGGTATTTAAACCAACATTAAATAATACATCTTCTTCCTTTAGGTTTATTTTTGAATCAATTATTTCGCCACTAGCCATAAACATGATAGATCGCAATACAAAATCACTTGATTGTGATAATTCATTTGGTGCGTCTAATGATGAAAAATAATTTACATTTAAATATCGTGCTAAATGTTCTGAACGTTCAATATAACGCCCCATCCAAAATAGATTATTTGCTACTCTTGCTAACATAATTTTATGATTTTAATACCCAAGTATCTTTTGAACCTCCACCTTGAGATGAGTTTACTATTAAATTTCCTTTTCTTAAAGCAACTCTTGAAAGTCCACCTTTTAAAACATATTCTTTATCTTTTCCTAATAAAGTAAAAGTTCTTAAATCAACATGTCTTGGTTCAAACGACCGAGTTTCTTCAATATATGTTGGGTGTGTTGATAATGACATAATTGGTTGTGCAATATATTTTCTAGGGTTTGCCTTTACAGTATCCCTTACTTTTTGAATTTCAGCTTTAGTTAATTTGTTACCAATTGAAATTCCATAGCCGCCAGATTCATCAACTGGTTTAATTACCAATTTGTCTATATTTTCTAAAACATAGCTCAATTCGTTTTTTCTGCTGCAATGATATGTATGAACATTACTTAAAATTGAATCTTCATCTAGGTAATATTTAATAATTTCAGGCAGATAGGTATAAATTGCCTTGTCATCGGCAACACCAGTTCCTGGAGCATTAACCAAACAAACATTTCCTTTTTGATAAACTGAAAATAAACCTGGTACACCTAAAAGGGAATCAGGTCTAAATGCCAAAGGATCTATAAATAAATCGTCTATTCTTCTGTAAATAACATCAACCTTTTTTGGGCCATAAATAGTTTGTTTGTACACAAAATCATTTTCAACAAATAAATCTCTTCCTTCAACCAAATCAATTCCCATTTGTTTAGCTAAAAATGAATGCTCGTAATAAGCTGAATTGTAAACGCCTGGAGTTATAATAACACAAACAGGATTGTCAACTCCTTTTGGCTTTACCGATTCCATAATTTCCAATAAATTGGCGCCATAATCAACTACTCTATGGGTGTTGTATTTGTTAAATATACCAAAAAGTGCATGTTTTACGGCAGTTCGGTTTCCTACCACATAGCTTACACCTGAAGGACAGCGGATGTTGTCTTCCAGTACGTAATAATTTCCATCGGAATGTTTAATTAAGTCGGTTCCAGAAATATGGTTATAGATGCCTTCAGGTGGATCCAATCCCTTCATTTGTTCAATAAAGTTTTCCGAAGAACTTATTAAATCAAGCGGAACAATACCTTGTTTTATAATTTTTTGATCGTGATACAGATCCCATAAAAAATGATTGAGTGCTTTACTTCTTTGTAAAACACCCTTTTCAATGTTGATCCATTCTTTTTCTTCTATAATTCGAGGAAACAAATCAAATGGAAATATTTTTTCTTGAACAGAGTTTTCTCCATACACTTGAAACGTAATTCCAAGGTTAAAAAAGGATTCTTTGGCGCGTTCATTTAATGAGTTAAATTCATTAACTGAATACTGACTAAATAATTTAAACAACGTTTTGTAAATTTCACGTACTTCGTTGTTTTTACTAAATAGCTCGTCATAAAAATTGGAATTATATTCATATGAAGAGAATAACGGAAGTTCAATAGTTTTTTCCATAATTTTTGTTTTTCTAAATGTACGAATAATACATTAAAAATAGCATTTTACAGAAAATAATTTTACGAAAACGATTTTATGGTGAAAAAAAACGAATAAAACCAAACAATCAATGAAAAAATATCAATTTATTCATTTTTTACTTTCTAAAATGATTTTTTTTCTTGTTAGAAGTGTTTTTAATTCATGTGAACGATATCTAAAAAAGTTTAAATGAGTGTAATTTTATAAATTTACAAGCAAATATGCTTCTTTAGAGGCTTCGCACACCGAGCATTTATAGTCGCTTGGCAAATTTTCAAACAAAACACCACTTGCAATATTGGCAATGGAGTCGCCATAATCGCTGTCGTAAACTGTCATGCAAGCTGAGCATTGATATACTTCTTTTTCGGTTTTAACTTTTCGTTTAGTTTTTACTTCTATAATAACTTTTATTTTGCTGCTAATTCCAAAAGTTAAGCCACAGGTACTAATATCGTTTTGGTCAAAGTTACTAACAATAAACTTTTTCAATTCCAACGCTTCTTTGTCATCTACAGGCAAGTGCCAGTTTAATTCTAAAGAAGAATGACGAACGTTTATACCTTATTCTTCCTAATAATTTTTCTAAACCTAGTTTGTATTTTTTATTTAATCCTTTTATTATGAATGATTTTCAAGGTGTAATACAAATTTTACAAAGGTTGCTTTCTAAAAAAAAATACACAAAACTCTTTTAAAAATTATAAATTATATTCGTTATTTCTCCAGTAAATACCAAGCCAGTAATTATTATCACTCATTTTTTTTATACCGTTATAGTTTGTGCTAGCTCGAAATGAAGCTCAACCAAAAGCTCAAAAATTAACAGCAACCAAAAGCGAAAGCGGAATGGGATTGTTCTTTATGAAAGAGCGAATTAACTACATAAACGGTAGGATTTTTATTAATAGTGAAAAAAATAATGGAACTCGTATTACAATTAATGTAAATCTG
>NZ_JBFHGK010000070.1:0-13049 GCF_041583155.1 Mariniflexile sp. | reverse complement strand
TACTGAAGAATGCGTAAGAGCAATATTTGAAGGACAGAATATATCAAACCCAGAAATGAGAGTAAGCCATAAAGTTATGGGACGTGTGCCTTCTGCAATAGGTAAGCCTGTAAAGGAATTATTGGAGCATGAAAAGACTCAATATTTTGAGAGAATGATGTTTAAAATAGATGTATCAAGCATTTCAGAGGTAATAAATGGAAACAGGTTGAATTTATCAATTATTGCAGTGAGATCATATAATCAAGAAAACCTTTATAGCTATAAAAGCTATGAAAAGTTTAAAATAGGAATTGGTTTTTTAAATTCAGTATGCACGAATATGTGCTTAAGTTCAGATGGTTTAGTAGAAGAATTAAGAGCATCCTCCGTAGATGAACTCAAAACCAAAATAATGGATTTAATCGGAGGTTATGAAATGCAAAATCATCTAAATTCTTTAAAACTGTTATCTGAAATCAAGTTGAGTGAAAAGCAATTTGCTAAAGTATTAGGTAGATGTCGAATGTATAATTTCTTGCCTAAGCATGAAAAGAAAGGTGTGCCAGAATTATTATTAAATGATGGGCAAATAAATGCCGTAGCTAAAGGGTATTATGAAGATGAGAATTTTGCAAGAGAAGCAGATGGCAGTATAAGCTTATGGAAGGTTTTTAATTTGCTAACAGGCAGTGTGAAATCTTCATATATAGATACATTTTTAGGAAGAAGTGTTAATGCGCATGAACTTGCACTTAATATTGGTAACTCAATGCAAAATCAAACAGAAAATTGGTTCTTGAACTAATAGCTATTTCGTTAAATTTTAAACAATGGAATGGATAGACAAGACTTGGCAGAGCAGCTTAAATATAGTAGCTCAGAATGGCTCTATATAGTGACGTGGAATAACTTGCTCAAACAATTGTTTTGTCCTTTTAAAGTGGTCGTATTAAGGTCAGTTGGGTCATTATTTGAAGGGCAGATTGTTTGGGTTGAAGCAGTGAAAGTAACTATGCAGTTAAAGACTGTATTTGTAATTGATAGCAGTGCTTATTACTATTATTATTTTGATATTTTGATTGATTAAGCTGTTGTGCTGTATTTTGATACCCAACTTTTGAGACGGTCTCAGCTTTAAAAAAGACCACTGAAAACGTTATTTGTGCACTGGAAAAGTAGAAGAAAAGGTTAGGTTTCACACTTAATTTTTTCTCTACTAATCCAAAACACCTACTTTTTTAGTAGATTTTATAAATAATAAAACTTTCAGTTTAAAAATAATAATAGCTAAAACGTTACTGTTTTTTTTGTTCATATTGATATTCTTAAAATAGTAATTAGTATTTTGCTTTACTAAAAGTTAATATCTATAGTAATTGGGACTAATTGACAATATAAATAAGTTAGATAGGTTTTTTAATTCAAATGAATTAAGGATAAAGTTCAATGAACAATATTATGAGTTTAATGGGATGGAAATCCCGCCTTTAGACCAAAGGGTGAATTATGATGAGTACACAGTTTCTTTTGGTATTAATGCTGGAGGTGATAAACAGGAATCTAAAGAAATTCATAAATTAGAACATTATAAGCTTTCAAGTTTTAAGCAAGATTTAAATTGCCTTAAAGAAGTTTTTGAATATGAATATTTATCATATGAAGCATTAACGGACAAATTAGCTTTCGGAAATTCATTTAGAAATTATCTTTTGGATAAGTTGAAAAAGTTCTCCAAAAATCCAGAAACATCAATTTATGTTGATGAATTCAAGAAATTTATAGATAAACTTTCCCGAGAATATATTTCACACCAAGATAAAGCAGATAAAACAAATAGCTCTTTTAAATATAGAGACGGAGCCTCTGGTTATGATTCAATAAGAAATTTGTATAAAACCCTTTTAGCAAATAATTTAATTGGTTCCGAAACCAAGTTTGAAGATTTTGATAAGGTTTTTCAAAATAAAAAAATTGATAATAAAATAAGGTGGATAGGTGAAACATCCCAACTTAAATATTTTATTGAATTAATTAATAGACCAGACTTAAATTTTTATGATAATAAAAGTTCTAAATGGAAAATAGGCGTAAAGTGTTTTGTCCAGATAAGTAACAAAACATTAAAACCAATTTCTTCTCGAGACCTTAACATATATAAAATCACATCTAATACAAGAACTCTTTTAGACACATTGGTTGTCCGTGATATTTTCAAAAAATGATAGTTTAACCTCAAATTGTACTGATTTCATACTACATTCCCATATTTCTTTTCCTTTCTTTTTTTTAGGTATTAACTGCTGTTTAGTCAACTAAATCAACGTCGTACTAAATCCATACTACACTTTTTAAAATCTTAAAAATCAGCCCTTTTAAAGGAGTATTTTCGCATTGTTCTAATAAGTTATAGAACCCTATGTTGCAAAGCAGCAAGGTGAATTTAATTAAATTTTTAATAATGAATAAAAACAATGATGCAGATGGGCATAAAAAAAAGTTTGTTTTTTGGACTACAGATGCAAGAGGGAAATTAAAAATTAATCAGTACAGATTAATTAAATTTTTACAAAAAGGAGGGTTTTTTAAAACTACAACGAAGAATGGCAAAAGTGTTGTGCGAGTTACGAACAATATAGTTTCAGAGGCTCCAGATCATGAAATGATCGATTATGTTAAAAAGTATCTAAAATCCATCAATGAGATGGAAGTACTAGAAACATTTTCAACAGGAGTTTCAAACTATATTAATAGGACAAAACTCAATCTACTTGATACTGTTATTATACCAATTGACAAAGATCCAAAAGATGAATGTTGGTTCTATTATAAGAACACCGGAGTAAAAATTACTAAAAGTGGAATTGAATTGGTCAAGTACGAGGATTTACCACATAAAATATGGGAGTCTAGAATTTTAGACAGAGACTATATAATAGCTGAAGGTGATAAATCAGATTTTGAAAACTTTTTGTACAATTTAGCGGGGCAAAATGATGATAGGTTTAAAGCTTTAAAGTCTGTAATTGGTTATTTACTGCACCGATACAATCATAAGTCCATTACAAAAGCAATTATTTTTCTTGATGAAAACATGAGCTTTGACGGACAAGCTCATGGCGGAACAGGTAAAACACTTATCACGGAAGCCATTGGGAAAATGCGTGAGTTAGTTGGCGTGGATGGCAAGAATATTAAAGCGAAAAGCTTGTTTAAAAACCAGCGGATAGCTAACACCACAGATGTTATCAGATATGATGACGTTCAACGTGACTTTAGTTTGGAAACTTTATATTCAATGATTACTTCGGGCGTGTCTGTTGAGAAGAAATATCAAGATGAATTCTATATCAGCCCTGAAGATGCACCTAAAATTGTTATCAGCAGTAATTATCCAGTAAAAGGTACTGGTGGGTCAACTGATAAAAGAAGGCGCTGTGAGTTTGAAATAGCGAACCATTACAATGAAAATCATCAGCCTATAGATGATTTTGGACTTCACTTTTTTGATGATTGGAATCAAGAGCAATGGAATTATTTTGACACACTGATGATGAATTGCGCCAAGTTATACTTGGATAAGGGTTTAATTATACCTGAAGCAATAAACCTTGTGAAAAACAAATTGGTGTCGAATACAAGTATGGAATTTGTTGATTTCATGAAGGGTATTGAACTTGACACATGGATTGATAAAAGAGCTTTTCATGAAGATTTTATAAAAAAATATCCAGAACATAGTGGTATTACATCACATCAATTAACGAAATGGCAGAAGGAATTTGCTAGTCAAAACAACCTTGAATATCATGATAAGTCTTCAGGTGGAGATTACTCATTTATTTTAAAAACCGTTGAAAAAGATGAAGATGAAAAATAAAGGTGTTATTTATAAAGTGACCCACAAGGAAAGTGGAAAAATTTATGTTGGTGTAACTAAAAATAGTATTCATCAACGTAAACTTGACCACCAGGAACGTGCAAATAGGCATGAAAAAGGTCAATTTCAAGAAGCTATCGGGACTTATGGTCCCGAAGCTTTTATTTGGACCCAAATTGATACAGCTTATTCATCTGATGAATTAGCACAAAAAGAAAAAGAATATATTATACAATATGATAGCAAAGCAAATGGCTATAATTCAGACTCTGGTGGAGGTATTCAAAAAACTGTTTACCAATATTCTGTCGAAGATGGTAGTCTAGTAAATTCTTTTGATAGTTTACAAAGTGCAGCTAATGCAGTTAGTGCCGCTAAAACAAGCATTGGAAACGCATGTTTAGGTCAAAATAAAACCTGCAAAGGGTATATTTGGTCTTATTCTTCTACTTACCCGATGAATTTTAAAGATGGAAGGAGGAAACCCGTAATGCAAATGGATTTAGATGGGCGTACTTTACAAAAATATAAATCTGTGGCCGAAGCTTCCAAACTTACTGGAATATCAAAAACATGTATTTCAAGATGTTGCCGAGGTGAACGGGAAAGGACAGGAGGGTATATCTGGAAATACCAATTATAAAATTATAAAAAGAAAGGTAGTTTAATAGCTACCTTTTCTTATTTTTAGACAATAAAATAATTACAAAACATGTTTGAACAAACATTCAAAAATATAGATGACCTCCTTTATAAAGATTCAGGAGCCGATAGCGAGTTAGATTACATAGGGCAAACCTCTTGGGTGTTGTTCCTTAGGTATTTAGATGAGTTGGAACAAGACAAAGCAGATGAAGCAGCGTTAAAAGGACAAGAATATAACTTCATTTTAGCAGAAGAATTCCGTTGGAACACATGGGCAATGCCTAAAGGTCCCGATGGAAAATTAGACAACCACGTAGCCTTAACAGGACCCGATTTGGTGCAGTTTGTAGATGGTAAGTTGTTTCCGTACTTAGCAAGTTTTAAACAAACGGCAGATAATGCTCAAACCATAGAATATAAAATAGGTGAAATCTTTTCAGAACTTAAAAACAAAATACAAAGTGGGTATAACTTACGTGAAATTTTGGGTTATGCCGATGAATTACCATTCCGTAGCACCACCGATAAGCACGAGTTAAGTCACCTATATGAAACCAAGATTAAAAACATGGGGAATGCAGGCAGAAATGGTGGGCAATACTACACCCCAAGACCGCTTATTAGAGCCATGATTCAAGTGGTGAATCCACAAATAGGAGAAACAGTTTATGATGGTGCAGCAGGCTCCTGTGGCTTCTTATGTGAAGCCTACGAGTACATGTACGAACGCATGGATAAAACCACGAGCAACCTTAAAACACTACAAGAATCTACCTTTTATGGTAAGGAAAAAAAGAATCTTGCCTACGTTATAGGTATCATGAATATGATTCTGCATGGTATAGAAGCCCCAAATATTATCCATACCAATACATTGGGTGAAAACATACGCGACATTCAAGAAAAGAACCGTTACCATGTTATTCTAGCCAATCCACCATTTGGAGGTAAAGAACGCCCAGAAGTACAGCAAAATTTTGATATTAAAACAGGCGAAACCGCCTTTTTGTTTATGCAGCACTTTTTAAAGAGCTTAAAAACAGGAGGTCGTGCAGCCATTGTTATTAAAAACACGGTGTTAAGTAATACCGATAATGCCTCTGTAGCTCTGCGTAAACTTATTTTAGAAAGTTGCAACCTACACACCATTTTAGATATGCCTGGTGGGACATTTTTAGGGGCTGGCGTAAAAACAGTGGTCTTGTTTTTTCAAAAAGGAGAACCTACCAAAAAAATATGGTATTACCAGTTAGACCCAGGGCGTAATATGGGTAAAACCAATCCTTTAAATGATAATGATTTAGAAGCCTTTGTTAGCTTACAAAAAACCAACCCTGAAACAGAACAGTCTTGGAATATAAACATGGCAGATATAGACGAAACCACCTTTGATTTAAGCGTTAAAAACCCAAACACACCAGAAGAAGCACCATTGCGTACCCCTGAAGTTATTTTAGCGGAAATGGAGCGTTTGGATTTGGAAACCAATACCATTCTGAAATCTATTAAAGAGTTGATATGAGAGAGGGGTGGAAATCTAAAAAATTAAAAGAGGTATGTGATAAAATTACTGATGGAACTCATCAAACTCCTAAGTATTTTGACGAAGGCGTTATTTTTCTTTCTTCAAAAAACGTTACAAGTGGAAAAATTGACTGGGACAACATAAAATATATTGATGAAGCTCAACATTTTGAAATGCACAAACGTGTTGCTCCAAGAGTTGGTGATATTTTATTGGCTAAAAATGGAACTACAGGAGTTGCAGCGATGGTTGATAGAGATGTAGTATTTGATATCTATGTTAGTTTAGCTCATATTAGAGTTCTTGATGAAATAACTCCTGAATACATGTTGTATTTTATTAATTCACCACTTGCCAAGGAACAGTTCAATTCTAGGTTAAAAGGAGTTGGTGTGCCAAACTTGCATTTACAAGAAATCAGAGAGGTTAAAATCACTTATCCAAAATCACTCCAAGAACAACAACAAATCGTTGCCATTTTAGATAAGGCATTTAAAGCCATAGACCAAGCCAAAGCCAATATTGAGAAAAATATTGACAATGCCAAGGAGTTGTTTCAATCTAAGCTTGATTCTGTTTTTTTGAAAAAAGGAGATGATTGGGAAGAGAAAAAGTTAGGTGAAATAGCATCTGTTGAATATGGTTATACTGACAAATCTACAACCGAAGGAGACTATAGGTATGTTAGAATTACAGATATTGACAATAATGGAAAGCTTATTTCTGAAGATAAAAAGTATATAAAATATTCAAAAGAAGCAGAAAAATTTATTTTAAAAGATAAAGATTTGCTTATGGCAAGAACTGGAGCAACTTTTGCAAAAGTTCTTCTACACAATAATGTAGAACCTTCAGTTTTTGCTTCATATCTTATAAGAATAAATTTTCAAGAAAAAATTGAAAACGAATTATACTGGTACTTTTCAAAATCTGGTTATTACTGGCAACAAGCAAATGACTTATCTTCTGGAGCAGCACAACCGCATTTCAATGGCGCAGCTCTTAAACAGGTTGTTTTTTCATATCCAAAATCCATTGACAAACAGCAAAAATTATTAAATATTTTTAAAGGATTTTTAACTGAAACACAAGAGATCGTTCAAGTATATGATAAAAAACTCTTGAATTTGGATGAACTCAAAAAATCCATATTACAAAAAGCCTTTGCAGGCGAGTTAACAAATAAAGAGGTGCTGGTATGAATGCACAAAACCAAATAGTAATTTATCAAAATAAAGTGGCAACTCGTGCAAAAATGGCACAAGTTCAACACAAAGAGTTAGAAAGAAAAGCAACTACCTAGCCTACGCTGTAGTTAAAAAATTTATATGAGTAACGTTGTTATATACCAATCGGGCAGCAATCAAATTGAAGTATCCGTTCAGCTTGATAAAGACACGGTATGGCTTAATCAAGAACAATTAACAACATTGTTTGAAAGAGACCGTACGGTTATTGGGCGTCATATAAAAAATATTTTTAAAGAAGGAGAATTAAAAGAAGAAGAGGTGTGTGCAGATTTTGCACATACCACTAAACACGGTGCTGTTAAAGGGAAAACTCAAACACAAAACGTAAAATATTATAACCTAGATGTTATTATATCTGTAGGATATAGGGTAAAGTCGGTTAGAGGTACACAATTTAGAATATGGGCAAATACTATTTTAAAAGATTATTTAGTAAAAGGGTATGCCGTTAACGAAAAACTTCTAAAGGAAAAAACCCAACAGCTTCAAGAACTTAAAAAAGTTATTGAGTTGCAAGAACATGTTATTTCAGAGTATCATTTAGAAAATGATGAAGCACAAGGTTTAATAAAAGTAATTGCAGGGTATGCCAAAGCTTTAGACTTATTAGATGATTACGACCACCAAAGGTTGCAGTTACCAGAAAAGGAAAGTGCTGAGATTGTTAAAATTGAATATGCCGAAGCTAAAAAAGCCATTGAAGAACTAGGGAAGCAAACAAAATTTGAAGGGTTATTTGGTAAAGAAAAAGACGATTCATTTAAAGGCTCGCTTGAAAATATATACCAAACCTTTGATGGGATAGACCTCTATAAAACTACCGAAGAGAAAGCAGCGCACTTGCTGTATTTTGTGATAAAAAATCACTCGTTTACAGACGGTAATAAACGTATTGCAGCCTTTTTATTTGTGTGGTTTTTAGAGCGAAATAAGTTGCTTTATAAACCTAACGGAAACAAAGTAGTCACTGATAATACTTTAGTTGCCCTTACATTAATGATTGCCCAAAGTAATCCTAATGATATGGATATGATGATAAAAGTGGTTGTAAATTTATTGATAGCCCATGAATGAAGCACAAACCAAACACGATTTAATAACACCAGCCCTACATGCGGCAGGTTGGGGTGTTGTAGAAGGCAGTCGTTTACGTTTAGAGCATCCTATTACAAAAGGGCGCTTAATTGGTCAAGGCAAGCGTAAACAAGCATTATTTGCAGATTATATTTTAGAGTATAAAAACAAACGTATTGGTGTTGTAGAAGCCAAAAAGCGAGATTTGTATTATACAGATGGTTTGGGGCAAGCAAAAGATTATGCCGAGCGTTTAAATATTAGGTTTACATACGCTACAAACGGGTTAAAAATTTATGGGGTAGATATGCAGGAGGGTACAGAAGGCGATGTGTCTAAATACCCAACGCCTCAAGAACTTTGGGAAATGACCTATCCCACCCCAAAAGAAGATTATAAAGTTGAGATTGCTAACTGGAAGGAACGTTTTTTTGCTGTTCCTTTTGAGGATAGAAGTGGTACATGGCAACCACGTTACTACCAAGAAAACGCCATTAACAAGGTGTTGGATGCTATTGCAGAAAAGAAAGATAGAATCTTATTAACCTTAGCTACAGGTACAGGAAAAACAGCTATTGCGTTTCAAATAGCCTGGAAACTGTTTCATTCCAAATGGAATTTAAAGCGTGATGCAACTAGAAGCCCAAGAATCCTCTTTTTAGCAGATAGAAATATATTAGCAGACCAAGCTTTCAATTCTTTTAATGCCTTTGAAGAAGATGCGTTGGTACGCATAGCACCTTCAGAAATTAAAAAGAAAAAGCGGGTGCCTACCAATGGGAATATCTTTTTTACCATATTTCAAACCTTTATGTCTGGTCCAGATGATTCGCCATATTTTGGGGAGTATCCTAAAGACTTTTTTGATTTTATTATTATAGATGAATGTCATAGAGGCGGAGCAAAAGATGAAAGCACATGGCGTGCTATTTTAGAGTATTTTAAACCGGCAGTACAATTGGGTTTAACTGCTACACCAAAACGGGATATTAACGGCGATACCTATGCATACTTTGGTGACCCTGTATATATTTATTCCTTAAAAGCGGGTATTAATGATGGGTTTTTAACGCCTTTTAAAGTCAAGGAAATTAGCACCACTTTAGATACTTACCAATACACTTCAGATGATGAAGTTGAATCTGGAGATATTGAGGAAGGTCGTGAATACACCGAAGCAGACTTTAACCGTATTATAGAAATTAAGGCAAGAGAAGAATACCGTGTAAAACTGTTTATGGATAGTATCAATCAGAACCAAAAAACCTTGGTGTTCTGTGCTACTCAAATCCATGCAGCAGCCGTAAGAGATTTAATAAATCAGTATGCTACAAGCAAAAACCCAAATTATTGCCATAGAGTTACAGCAGACGATGGTAAAATAGGTGAGCAACATTTAAGGGATTTCCAAGATAATGAAAAGAGTATTCCAACCATTTTAACCACCTCTCAAAAATTAAGTACAGGGGTAGATGCTCCAGAAATAAGGAATATTGTATTAATGCGTCCTGTAAATTCCATGATTGAATTTAAGCAAATTGTAGGTCGTGGCACACGTTTGTTTGATAATAAAGATTATTTTACCATATACGATTTTGTCAAGGCACATGAGCATTTTAAAGACCCAGAGTGGGATGGTGAACCTATAGACCCCGTAACACCAACAGGAGGTGGAAATTCTGGAATATGCAGTACGTGTGGGCAAAAACCATGTCAGTGCTCAAAAGAACCAGAACCTACTTGTTATGTTTGTGATAATGACCCTTGTGTTTGTGAAAGGGAAGGAACAGGTATTGTAAAAATTAAACTTTCCAAATATAAATCGTTACAGATAGATTCCATGATAAAAACATCATTTTGGAGTCCAGAAGGTACACCTATTTCCGCGGAACAATTCATTAAAGCACTGTTTGGTGACATGCCTTCTTTGTTTAAAGATGAAGAAGAATTGCGTAAAATTTGGAGCTTACCAAGTACACGTAAAAAACTACTAGAAGCACTATCTGAAAAAGGATACTCTACTACGCAATTAGATGAATTACGTAAGCTAGTACATGGGGAAGATAGCGACTTATATGATGTGTTATCTCATGTAGCTTATAGTGTAAGTATGATACCCAGAACAACCCGAGCAGACCGTGCTAAAATCTATTTTAATGACTATAACCCTGCACAACAGGAGTTCTTAAATTTTGTGTTAGACCAATATGTAAAAGTGGGTGTTGAGGAATTAGATGATGAAAAGTTGGGTGATTTATTAATTCTGAAATACAAGGCTCTTGCAGATGCAAAAACACAATTAGGAGATATTCCTTCTATAAGAAATACCTTTATAGGGTTTCAAGAGCATTTATATCAACGAGGAGCTGTTTAACCAACAAATAATTTTATGACCAAATTAGACTTACAAGGTTTTATTATTAATAAAATTAAAGCAGATGTAATTGATTTAACGGATGAAAATTTTGAAGGGCTGTATAGTAAGTGGTTTAATAATGAGCCTTCTGATAAATATATTTTCAATAGTAATTTAGTTAATAAAGACAATCAAAGCATTCCAGATGAAGCCTATTTATTAGGTGTTGACTTACCTTATTGGTTTGGTGATTTAAATGCAACTAATAAAAAAATCATGGTTGTAGGTATTGATCCTTTGAGAGCCGAATCCGATTTTAAACAATCAGATAGAAAAAATGACGTGATAATAAGTACACCTTATGCATTACATTTTAAGGACAATCATAAAGAAAAAAATGCATATTGGGCATTCGTAAATCAGTTACAGTCTGAGCATTTTGTTTATTTAACTGATATATACAAAACTTTTTTTTATGTAAACAAAGGAGCTTCCAAGGTTAGAAGCTATGTGTACAATTCGGGTAATAGAGAGCTTAAAGAATGTTTAAGACAAACCATTTATAGTGAAATAGAATTTTTAAAGCCTGATATAATTATTACATTTGGAGGAATTGCATATTCACAATTAACAGGAGAGCGTTCCCCTAAATTATCGCAAAACTTAGAAAAAACAAAAACACATTTGAAAGTAGTTGATGGCTATTCTGTTCCGGTATTGCCATTTTTACATCTGTCAGGAAGTACAAGAGGTAAAAATTTAGATGTATTTTTAAAGGCTAATAATGTTGCTATTGTAGAAAAATCTAGAGCAACTTATGGAAGAGCTTATGCAGAAATAATATCACAACATTTGTAATAAATCAGCATTGAACGGCATACAAAAAGGTCACTATAAAAGTTGGCAAGTTGTCAAACAGTTGAATAACAACAATATACTCTCCTTGGTTCGAGCCCAAGAGGGGGAGCAAGTTAACAAGAAAAAGACTTACATTTACATGTAGGTCTTTTTTAGTTTTAGGCTCCATAGTTCAAGGGATAGAACAAAAGTTTCCTAAACTTTAGATTCAGGTTCGAATCCTGATGGAGTCACTAACTTTTGTACTTCCTAATATAAATAGCTAATTAAATTTTTTATCTAAATCATTAAAATGACGAGAAGTTTACCCTGAGCGGAGTCGAAGGGAGTCTTGGTGGAGTCACTGTTTATTTAGGTTTTGAAAGATTTATAACTTCAGTTTTCAAACCTTATTAGAGATAATATTTTCTTAGAAATACGTGTTGTTATAATCGTGTTGTACTTTTTCTTTTAAATACCAACTTGCCTAGTTTTTGTTATAAAAAAGGTTGCATATAAGGTTGCAGTTTTTATACTATAAATTAATCTACCAAAAAAATAAAAAAAATGAATTCAAAAAAACTGATTATTTAACTTGTTATTTTAGTCTATAGAGAAATGATAAAGCACTTACAGTAATGTAAGTGCTTTATCTGTTTTTACAGGATTCAATCCTTAACTAATAAAGAATTATTTTTTATTTCCGTTTCCTTTTGAAGAAGTTTCTTTATTGTTCTTTTTTTTGGATTTATATTTTTTTATATGACTTGAATTGTATTTTTGAGGGGTATCGGTACTCAAATCTAATTCTACTTTTAGGGTGTTTTTCAAATTTATGCTGCCAAAGAGTGATGGTAGATTAACATTTACTTGCCAACCGTTTTTACCGAGATATATGTATACTCCTTTTTGTAAATCATAATAGAAATTATAATCTGGGAAATAAACATGTCTAACTTTTGCGCGGTAACCATGCGCAGGAGCCCATGGTGGAGGCCCGTTTCTTTTTTCTTGGCATACAGCACTCGAAGGCATTGCAAACATTAGGGTTAAAAACATTGCAAATCCGAATAATTTTAATTTTGTTTTCATTGTTGTTTATATTGATTTGGGTTTAACTTAACGTGTTTTTATAAATTTTATTATATTTTAAAATAGTCAAGTATATTTTCAATTTTGTTATTATTGAGATAACATTTACACTCTAATTTATTTTTGTGAGATTGCAACTTTCAAAGCTTCAACGGTATTTTTTGAATTCCCAATAAAAATTTGTCCGTCAACAATAATTACAGGTCTGCTTAAAAAGGTATAATGTTCCAAGATATAGTGTTTATAGTCGCGTTCTTCAAGTTTTTGGTTTTTTAAATCCATTTCCTTGTAAAGTTTAGAACGTTTGCTAAAAAGCGCTTCATAGCTCCCTGCAAGTGCTTTCATTTCTTCCAACTGTTTTACTGTTATGGCTTCGGTTTTAATATCCTGTAAAATATAATCTGATGGCAG
>NZ_JBFHGK010000069.1:0-13904 GCF_041583155.1 Mariniflexile sp. | reverse complement strand
CCTTTTAAACCGGGCTTAGTTGGTGGACATTGTATAGGTGTTGACCCTTATTATTTAGCTCAAAAAGCACAGGAGGTTGGTTATCACCCAGAAATTATATTAGCAGGTCGCCGTGTGAACGATAGTATGGGGCACTATGTAGCTTCAGAGATTATTAAATTGATGGTACAGAATGATATCCGTATCAAAGGAGCTAAAATCCTCAATTTAGGCATCACCTTTAAAGAAAACTGCCCCGATGTACGTAACACCAAAGCGGTAGATGTGATCAATCAACTTAAAAGTTACGGTACAGATATTACCATTTACGATCCTTGGGCGAACCCAGAAGAAGTGATGCATGAATATGGCTTGATAACCACGAATGGTCACCCTGAGCCTGTCGAAGGGCAATTCGATGCCATCGTGCTTACCGTTGCTCACAACGAGTTTCTAAATATAGACCTCAAAGCCCTTTTAAACCCGAATGG
Organism: Mariniflexile sp.; assembly: GCF_041583155.1. Lineage (GTDB taxonomy): Bacteria > Bacteroidota > Bacteroidia > Flavobacteriales > Flavobacteriaceae > Mariniflexile. The sequence goes on along the minus strand of NZ_JBFHGK010000069.1, from coordinate 13,434 downwards.
TGTTTTATACGATGTGAAAGGGGTTTTGAAGGGGCAAGTTAATGGAAAGTTGTAATGCGATTTAAATTAAAGCAAATTTAAGTATTGTGAGTCAATTAAAAAAAGGTGCTGCCTTAAACTATATTACTATAATTTTAACTAATCTAGTTGGATTACTGATTACTCCCTATATGATTCGACAATTAGGTAATGCTGAATTTGGATTATATTCCTTAGTTGGTGCTTTAGTTGGTTATATTGCGATTTTAGATTTTGGGCTGGGGCATACAATTATTCGATTTGTCGCCAAATATAAAGCTGAAAACGATAAAAAAGGTGAAGAGAATTTTTTAGCAACAACTATGGCTATTTATTTATTTATATCGATAATCGTAATTTTAATTGGCGCTATTTGCAATACAAATTTAGAATTTATTTTTCAATCATCTTTAAACAATTTGGAGCTTGAAAAAGCGAAAATTATGTTTATAATCTTAATTTTCAATTTAGCTATTGTTCTTCCAGGTGGAGCTTTTGATGCCATTTTGCAAGGTTATGAACAATTTGTGTTTCCAAAAGCATTAAATATTATAAAATATATTGTTAGATCTATTATGCTGGTAGGTATATTATATTTTGGAGGTAAAGCTATTTCAATTGTAATTTTAGATACAATCATGAACATGATCATTATTGTAATAAATGGCTTTTATGTCTTTAAAAAATTAAAAGTAACTTTTAAACTGCATAAATTTGAAACACATTTCGTTAAGGAAATATTCAAATACTCTTTTTGGATTTTTATTTTTATGATAATTGCTCAATTTCAATGGAGATCAGGTCAAATGGTATTGGGTATAATTTCGGATACGACGTCTGTAGCTATTTTTGCAGTCGGAATTATGCTCGGTGGATATTATGGAGCATTTTCTTCAGCAATATCAAGTCTTTTTATTCCTAGAGCAACGCAAATGACAGTTGCAAAAGTCTCAAATGAAGAATTAACTGATATGATGATACGTGTAGGAAGAATTTCATTTATCTCGCTAATTTTTATTCTTGGAGCATTTTTATTATTTGGTAAACAGTTTGTTTTTTTATGGGTAGGTGAAGCCTATTATGATGCATATATAATAGCGCTCATTATAATGTTTGCATATACAGTACCTTTAGTTCAAGGATTTGCAAATGCAATTCTCGAAGCTAGAAATATGTTAGCTTTTAAAGCATTAATATATTTTGTTTTTTTAATCCTTGGTACAATTTTAGGTGCAATTTTAGCTAAAAAATATAATGCAATAGGTATGATTTCTGGGATAGTATTTGGTTGGTTTATTTGTCAAAATATTATGAATATTTATTATCAAAAAACAATTGGTTTAAACATTATAAGGTTTTTTAATGAACTTTTTAACAAAACCATTTTAGGCTTTGTTTTTTCAATTATTATTGGTTTGTTAATAAATCAAATACCTGGATTTGATTGGTTCAATTTTATCATTAAAGCAGTTCTATTTACCTTAGTATTTGCCTCAGTTTTTTATTTTTATGTAGTAAATAATTATGAGAAGGAATTAGTGAATAATTTTTTGACAAAACTTAAATTGATAAGTAAAAAAAATGAAAAATAGATTAAGACACATCTTTTGGAGAATCCTTGGAATCGATTATAAGCAAACCCTTAGTATTCATGATTATGTTTTCTTGAAAGATGATAAGTTTTCTGTTTCAGGAAAACAAACTTATGATAATGGAGCTATAGTATTTAGATGGTCAGAAGCACCTTTAAAAATTGGAAAATTCTGCAGTATTGCGAATGGAGTAAGATTTATAGTAGATGAAGGATATCATGGTTCATCCAAAATAACCTCTTATCCATTATTAAATAATCTTTACAAAAACGAAATTAAGTCAAATACAGATCAGGACAAAGTAGATTTTTTAAAAAACATTAATCAAAAAGAAGGGATAAGCATTGGTAATGACGTTTGGTTAGGATTGGGTTGCTATATAATGCCTGGAGTTAAAATTGGAAATGGTGCTACTATTGCTGCAAATGCAGTAGTAACAAAAGATATTCCTGATTATTCGGTTGCCGCTGGAGTACCCGCCGTCGTCATTAAACAAAAGTTTGATAATGATACTATTTCGAAATTAAATGAAATAGCGTGGTGGGATTGGGATTTAGAAACGATAAAAAACAGAATTGAAGATTTTTATGATAGTCCGATCAATTTTGTGAAAAAACACTATATAAAGTAATGAAAAAAATGAGATTAGCATATTGTATAGGTTCACTGGCTAAACCAGGGGGTACAGAAAGAGTTTTGGCTAGTAAAGTGAATTATATGGTCGATAAATTAGGCTACGACGTGCATATTTTAATAATTGATCAGAAAGGATCTCCTTTGTGTTATGAGTTTTCTCCAAAAATTCAAATACACGACATGAAAGTATCTTCATTACAAAAAGGAAAAACTATTCCAGGAATTTCCTTTATTAAGAATGTATATAAAATAAGAACACTTTATAATAAAAAACTTGAAGAAATTCAACCAGATGTTATTCTAGCAGTTGAACGTGGCTACCATGATTTTGTTATACCCTACGTTGCTCAAAATATACCTAAAATTCGAGAATTTCATTTTTCTAAAGGAGCAGTACGTCTAAGAGCTAAAATTATGAAACCGTTTTTTAGAAAACTAAGGTATAAAATTTTGTATACCCTATTATATAGACAGTTTAAAAAATATGACAAATTAGTACTACTGACACAGGGGGATAAGATTTCGGAAAATTATGGAAATAACACAACCGTGATTGAAAATATGTTAGAGTCGTTTCCAATTAAATACTCTAAACTAAACGAAAAGAAAGTAATAAGTGTTGGAAGTATGAATGATGACAGAAAGGGGTTTCATAAACAAATATTACTTTGGAGAGAAATTAATGCTGCCTATCCTGATTGGACATTAAATATTTATGGAGATGGGGTGAAATTTAATGAGTATCAAAAATTAATAACGAAATTAGGGCTACAAGACAAGATAATTCTTCATGGCAGATCTAATGAAATTCCACAAAAACTTATCGAATCCTCTATTTTTATAATGACTTCTGAAGCTGAAGGCTTACCCATGGTTTTGATTGAAGCAATGTCCGCAGGATTACCTTGTGTATCTTACGATTGTCCCACAGGACCTGCAGATATTATAACCAATGGTAAAGACGGGTATTTAGTGGAGTTAAATAATGAAGGTGAGTTTATAAATCGCCTCAAGGAGTTAATGAAAAAAGACGAGCTTAGAAAAGAAATGGGTATGAAAGCAAGAGAGAAAGCTAAAAATTATCTTCCAGAAAGTATTATGCCTAAATGGGAAAAACTGTTTAAAGAATTGACTCCGAAATCATGAAAATAAAAACCATTACATGCCATGACGTTTATAATCATGGGGCTAGTTTACAAGAGCATGCTTTATTAAAACATCTTGAAAGCTTAGGCCATGATGCAGAAACTATTAATTATAAACCAGATTACCTAAGTAATCATTTTAAATTATGGATAGTTTCAAACCCCCGTTATGAGAAAAATTTAGCCCTTAAAGTTGCCTACTTAATTTTAAAATTACCAGGCAGATTAAAAAATCTTAAACGAAAAAAAAACTTCGATCTTTTTTCTAAAAAACACATTAAATCTACGGGAAAGCTTTATAAATCAAACGATGATTTAAAAAATGATATCCCAGAAGCCGATGCTTACATTTGCGGTAGTGATCAAATTTGGAATTCGTTTTTTCAAAATGGCAAGGATCCAGCGTTTTATCTTGATTTTGTGCCGAACAATAAATTAAAAATATCTTATGCTGCTAGTTTTGCTATCGATGCTATTGAAGATAATTTAAAACAATTTGTCAAAGAAAAAGTATCGCGATTAGATTATATCTCAGTTAGAGAATCGTCGGCGATCAAAATACTTGAAGAATTAGAAATTAAGCAAACGGTACAGGTTTTGGATCCTGTATTTCTATTAGATAAAGGCTATTGGGAAACATTAAGTACACCAAAATTAGCGGATAATTATATTTTTGTATATGATTGCGATAGTGACCCACTAATTCAAAAATTTGTAAAACTTCTAAAGAAAAAATTAAATTGTAAAATTATTACAGTTAACAATAATATTAAGTATGCCGATAAAGATTATAGTTTAGAAGGACCTGAAGTCTTTTTATCATTAATCAGAAATGCTGCTTTTGTGGTGTCTAATTCCTTTCATGCCGTGGCGTTCTCTATTATTTTCCAAAAACAGTTCACAGTATTCAACAGGTTTGAAAAAATTAATACAAGAATGAGAGATGTTGCTAATTTACTCGAAATTCCAGAATGCCTATTAACTAAGGAGATTGAAATTGATAATTTTAATTATGTTATCGACTATAATAGAATAGAACCAAATTTAATGGCACTTATAAAGCATTCAAAGAATTATATAAAACACTCATTAGAAAATAAAAGTTAGAATGAAAAATTTATTCCAAAGAGTAAAATCGAAGCTCCATGCTTTAATTTTTTGGCAAAGTTCAATTGGCGATTTTGCCAATAAAATGTATGATTTAAAATTATTTTACAAATACTCATTCAAAAATAATAATTTCAAAAGCAAAGAAAGTGAAATAGCTTTTTTAACAAAACAATATCATATCGTCGAAAAAGGATTAGCACTTCCTAACCCCAGGCTTGGTTTTGGAAAAGAAAAAATAAACCTTTTAGTAGATAGAACGAAACAGTATTATAAAAAAAATGGAGATGATGCGTTAGTAATTTCAATTAAGAATTGCTTATTAGAATATATTGAGTTTAACAAAAAAAATAATGTAAAAATTGAAGGAGACTATTTTAAATCGATTACAGATTTTATTGGTTTAAATAAAAATCATAATGAAGGTGGTACCTTAGAAATTAATAAAACTGATTTGCAAAATAGAACAAATATTGATTTTGAAAATTTTGTAAAAAGTAGATTTTCAGTTAGGGATTTTGCTGAAAAGGATGTTGAAATAGAGGTTATTAAAAAAGCCGTAAATATTGCTAAGTATGCGCCATCTGTATGCAACAGACAATCTTGGAAAGCTCATGTTTATACTCAAAAGGAAAATATTTTATCATTATTAAAAATTCAAGGTGGAAGTAATGGGTTTTCAGACAATATCAATAAATTAATTATAATTACTACCGACACGAAGGCCTTTACAAAATTAGAAAGTAATCAAATATATATTGATGGCGGTTTATTTTCCATGAATCTCGTCTTGTCGTTACATAGTCAAGGAATTGGTGCGTGTTGCCTAAATACCTGTTTTCCTTTTACTTCAGAAAAGAAAGTTAAACAAATTGGAACAATTCCTGAAAATGAAAAGGTTATAATGATGATTGGCATCGGAAATTTAAAAGAAACCTATAAAGTAGCTATTTCAAGAAAAAAAGACTTGACTCAAATAATGACAATACATTAAATTAAAACAAAATGATACCAAAAGTTATACACTATTGTTGGTTTGGAAGGGGTAAAATGCCCAAATTGGCAGAAATATGCATCGCGTCTTGGAAAAAACATTTACCAGATTATGAACTTCGCTTATGGAATGAAGACACTTTCGATGTAAATAGTAATTTATTTACAAAACAAGCCTACGAGTCTAGAAAATTTGCTTTCGTCACAGATTATGTGAGGTTACATGCATTATACAACCATGGAGGTTTATATATGGATACCGATGTTGAAGTAATTAAAAATATGGATTATTTTCTTCAATTCCCTGCATTCTCAGGGTTTGAAGATGAAATAAATATTCCAACAGGATTAATGGCTAGCGCTAAAGGTGGCAATTGGGTAAAATATTTACTCACATATTACGATAGTTTGCCTTTTATTAAAGAAGATGGAACGCATCATGCTACATCAAATACGTATACCATTGGGGAAATGACTAAAAAACTAGGTTTTCTTCCAAATAACACATATCAAGTTGTTGATAACGAAATACACATCTTCCCAAAAGATTATTTCTGTCCAAAATCACAGGTCTCTGGTAAAATAGAGGTCACCAAAAACACATATTGTATCCATCATTTTTCTGGATCATGGTTACCCATAAAAGCAAAAAGATTAACGCAAATAAAAAGAAGACTAATGCGAATTATTGGGGTTAAAAATGTTGAATTTTTAATAAAAACATTGCGCTTAGAAAAAATTAAAAAATTTATATGAAAAAAATATTACTCATATTTGGAACAAGACCAGAAGCTATTAAAATGGCTCCGTTAATAAAAGAATTTGAAAAATATCCTGAAATTTTTGAAACTATAGTTTGTGTTACAGCACAACATCGCGAAATGTTGGATCAGGTGCTAACACTTTTTAATATAACCCCGAATTTTGACCTTAATTTAATGAAACAGGGTCAAGATTTATACGATATTACCTCGCGTGTTTTATTGGGTCTAAGAAGTGTTTTAAAAGAGGTAACCCCTGATATTGTGTTAGTGCATGGAGATACTACAACATCTACCGCCGCTGCCCTAGCCTCCTTTTATCAGCAAATACCTGTGGGTCATATCGAAGCGGGATTACGAACCCACAATATTTATTCTCCCTGGCCAGAAGAGATGAATCGTCAAATTACTGGGCGCATTGCTACCTATAATTTTGCGCCAACAAACCTAAGCAAAGTAAATTTGCAAAAAGAGAACATAAATTCCAATAATATATTAGTTACAGGAAATACAGTAATCGATGCATTGCATTTGGTTTTAAAACAGATTGCCAATAATAAAGATATACAAAGTGATGTGCTATCTATTTTAGACAAAATAGGTGTCTCACCATTAAAATTACAAAGCTGGATAACTTCCGAGCGTAAACTGGTTCTAATTACGTGTCATAGAAGAGAGAATTTTGGAGAAGGTTTTACTAATATTTGTGACGCTATTAAACATCTATCGGAAAAATACCCAAATGTAGATTTCTTATATCCAATGCATTTAAACCCGAATGTTAGAAAACCAATTAAGGAAGTTTTTGGAGACATCAGCATAGACAATGTGTTATTTGTAGAACCTATGGAGTATTTGCCTTTTGTCTATATAATGAGTAAAAGTTTCTTGGTATTAACAGATTCTGGAGGTATACAAGAAGAAGCGCCAGGCATTGGCAAACCGGTTTTAGTAATGCGCAACACCACAGAGCGCCCCGAAGGTTTAGACGCAGGAACAGTTAAATTGGTTGGTACAAATAAAGAAGTAATCGTTCGGGAGGTTTCTGCATTATTAGATTCAAATGAGCTATATATAAAAATGTCTGAAGCCTCTAACCCCTATGGCGATGGTTTGGCTTCAGAAAGAATCGTTAAATTTCTAAAGGAGCACTTAAAATAGGCGATTTATTATGATGAAGGTAATGTACATAACAGATCAAATATATTTACATGGGGGTGGCGAACGTGTACTTACTAATAAATCTAACTACTTTCTTGAAAATAACCTTGCAGAAATATTTATTGTTACTTCAGAACAAAAAGGGAACCCACCATGTTACCCAATAAATAAAAAAGTTATTTTTAAAGATTTAGCCATTAATTATGATAGAACTAAAAGTTATTTCAGCATTGCTAATTTTATTAAAATACCTTCGCATTTTTTTAAATTAAAAAGAACAATTAGGGAAATAAATCCAGATGTGGTAGTTACCTTAAGTACCCAATTTGATTTTTATTTTTTACCATTTATAATGGCTAAAATTCCAAAAATAAAAGAATACCATTCATCAGGGCATCAAAATGCTTTAAATCGGCAGAATAACACCTCTTTTTTAAGAAAACTATTTTTTAAAATCAATGACTATATAGAGTCAAAGTATGATACTATTGCAGTTTTAACTAAAGATGAAGAGCAATATTACAACTCACATAATATTGTTGTAATACCAAATGCATTAACAAATTACCCATCTAAAACATCGTCATTACAAAACAAAGTAGCCATCAGTGCGGGTAGAATTGCTCCAGTAAAACAATTTGATAAATTAATTAATGCATGGGCTTATGTGGCCAATGTCTATCCCGATTGGAAATTAGAAATATATGGAAATGGAGATACTAATGATATAGAGGTATTACAAAAAATAATAAATAAATGTAATCTTACGAACCAAGTCCAACTTTGTGGCGCAACGAACGAATTAGAAGTTGCTATGTTAAATGCATCCTTATATGTTATGTCGTCTCAAACCGAGTGTTTTCCAATGGTTTTGTTAGAAGCCATGAGTTGCGGATTACCTGTAATTTCATTTGATTGCCCTCATGGACCAAAAAATATTATTAACGAAGCTATCGATGGCCACTTAGTTGAAAGGGACAATGAAAAAAAATTAGCTGATGCTGTACTTTCTATTATTAACAACAAAGATAATCTGCAAAAGAAAGGAAAACAAGCAAGAGAAAATATTAGAAGATTTAATCAAGATATAATAATGAATCAATGGATTGTTCTTTTTAATAATCTGACAAAAATTTAATACTAGTAAAACAATGTTCGATTTTTTACCTGCAAAAATATATTATGATGTGTATATCAACATATCATTAATCATTGTTGTTTTCACATTATTTCACACTTTCATTTTAAAAATTCAGGAGAAAAAAAACATCACGTATATTAATATTATTGGTTATATTTTCTTTGTTTTTTTAGTTCTTTTTATTGGTTTTAGACCATATAGTACGTATTTCGGCGATATGGGCGTATACTATAGGGATTTTATGAAATATAGTTTTGGTGGGGAATTGAACACAGCACAGGATCCATTTTTTCAATATTTCATGAAAATATGTTCTTATTTTTTATCCGCCAGAGGCTTTTTTGTGGTTAGCGCTATGTTATATATATTTCCACTATATAGAGTCTCAAAAATATTTTTTAAACAATATTGGTTTTATGCATTTTTAATGCTCGCAACGTCATTTTCATTTTGGTCCTATGGAGTAAATGGTATGAGGAATGGTTTGGCTACATCATTCTTTCTACTAGCAGTATCATATTATGATAAAAAAATTTGGATGATAATATTTTTCATAATTTCTAGTCAAATACATCAAACATTATTATTACCTATACTGGCGTTTTTATTGTCCCATCTATACAATAATTCAAAATGGTTTTTAACTTTTTGGGTTCTAGCAATACCGCTTTCAATTGCATTGGGAGGTTTTTGGGAATCATTATTTGCTTCATTAGGTTTTGGTGATGAACGCCTTACGGGATATTTAGTTGGTAATGATGATCTCGAAGGTACTACTTTCAGTAGTACTGGGTTTAGATATGATTTTCTTATATACAGTGCAGGGGCTGTATTTACAGGCTGGTATTTTATTTTTAAAAAGAACTTTAATGATAAAATTTACACGCATCTATACAACATATATCTATTTTGTAACGGCTTTTGGATATTAGTGATTCGTGCAAATTTTTCAAATCGTTTTGCATATCTATCTTGGTTTATGATGGCTTTAATAATTATTTACCCCTTTTTGAAAAATGAATTTTTTTCAAAACATCATGTAATGGTTGGTAAAGTTTTTACCGCCTATTTTATGTTTACTTTTTTAATGTATTATTTTTATTATGAGGGCTCTAGCTAAAATTATTAATAAGTAATTATAAATTTTATAATTAAAAGACAAAAAGACAGTCAATAAATAGATATTGTGTTCATTATAAAATTAAAGTAAGTAATTAAATTGCATATAAGAAAAACTTTTATGACTAAAATAATTTTTGTATCAAACTCAGAAAAAATCCATCTCTACCTTTGGGAATGCATTTTAAAGCTAGCCGAAAATATAGATAATGTTGAAATTCTTTTTTTTGTGGACAAATCCATAAAAAGCCACCAAGTAACTTTACCATTTATTATCAATCAAATAGATAAAGTCTTTAACTTTTATACAAAAAACCCATTTGAAAATAAGAATATAATTGATTTAATAAAGAAAGAAGGCAATATATCTCTAATCAAAAATTCTTCAGAATTAAAGAGAGTAGATTGGATAATTTTTGAGTCTATTCCCAATAATATGAATACATATAAGTCCCTTTCTAAAAATGGCATTATCACTTTAGATTTTAATAAAAACAAACTAATAAATAGAATTAACACTTTGCCCTATATAGACTTAAATATTCTTATTTATAATGAAAACTTTATCAATTGGGACATTGCTGAAACTATACAGTTAAAAAAAGAAATTGGTCTCAACAATAACATAAATAAAATTTTATTTAGCTATTCTATTTATCTTGCTAAATATTTAAAAAATTACACAAAAAAATCTAGTGTTAAATACGATTCAAGGCTAGAAACTTTCAATTATTTAAGTCTTATAACATATTATTTTACTTTCCTTTTTAAACAATTAAAAAGGAAAGCTTGGAAGAAGCAACTTAATTGGAAACTCGTTGTTCAAAAAAAGAATAAGAGAGCCCTTATAGACCAACCAAAAAATTCATTTTGGGCCGATCCATTTGTTATAAACTTTAAAAATAATATTGTTATATTTTTTGAAGAATTAAAAAATGATGGTAAAACAGGTATGATCTCTGCGATTGAATTAGCTGAGAATTTTGAAATTCTTAAAAAGAAGGAGGTTTTAAATGAAGACTATCATTTTTCATTTCCCAATGTTTTTTTATTCAATAACCAATATTACATGATACCCGAAACATCAGAACATAATGTTTTACAGCTTTATGAATGTAATAATTTCCCTTACGAATGGTCTTTTAAAATGAATCTAATGGAAAATGTTAAATTATTAGATACGGTTTGGGTATATCATAATAATTTATATTACTTATTTGCAAATGTTATAGAAGATTTTGAAATTGGAAATAATGAGAGATTATATATTTTCTATTCAAAAGATTTATTTTCTACTAAATGGACACCTCATAAGGAAAACCCTGTAATAACAAATGCCAAGTCGGCTAGAAATGCAGGAAACTTTTTTTTCGAAAAAGACAAATTATGTCGTGTCTCTCAAAATTGTTTTGATCAATATGGTGAAAATTTGGTGATCAATGAAGTTTTAGAATTATCAACTGATAATTACAAAGAAAAAATTTTGAGACAAATAAATCCACCAAAAGAATATATTGGAATGCATACAATGAACAGAATTGAAGATATAACAGTTTTTGATTATTTAATGAATGAATGAAAACAATTATAATAATAAATTAAAAACTTAAATGAAAGCACTAACAATTTTCACACCAACATATAATCGAGCATATTGTCTTGACCAGTGCTACCAAAGCTTACTTAGACAGTCGAATAAGAACTTTATTTGGCTAATAATAGATGATGGTTCAACTGATAATACTAAAGACTTAGTAAACTCTTGGATTTCAAATAATAAAATTGATATTGAGTATTATTATCAAGAAAATCAAGGTATGCATGGAGGTCATAACACTGCCTACAGCTTAATAAAAACTGAATTAAATGTCTGTATTGATTCTGATGACTTTATGCCTGATAATGCCGTTGAAATTATAATTGAATTTTGGCACAATAATGCTAATTCAAATTTAGCTGGATTCATAGGACTTGATGCCGATAAATCAAATTGTATTATAGGATCAAAAATACCAAAACATATAAATGAATCAACTTACAGCGAATTACATCAAATTCATAAAATAAAAGGCGATAAAAAACTGGTTTATAGAACTGAAGTCGTAAAGAAATACCCTAAATATCCAATTTTTAAAAATGAAAAGTTTGTTCCACTTAGTTGCTTATATCAACTTATCGATCAAGATTATAAAATACTCCCTTTGAACAAAGTATTATGTATTGTAGAATACTTACCCGATGGTTCAAGTTTAAATATGTTGAAACAATACCGCAAAAATCCTCAAGGATTTGCTTATTCTAGATTAATAGAAATGAAACTGGCTTTAACATATAAGGAACAATTTAAGAAAGCAATACATTATGTTTCCAGTAGTTTTCTTTCTAAAAATTATGCGTTTCTAAAAGATTCAACAAAGAAAATCACCACTTTTTTTGCAATTCCATTTGGTGTATTACTTTTTTTATACATTTTATCAAAAACCTCAAAAAATAGTTAATTGGAAAAACCTATTCGAATTTTACAAATTTTAACAGTAATGAACCGTGGGGGTGCTGAAACCATGGTTATGAATTACTACCGGCATATAGATCGAACCAAGGTTCAATTTGATTTTTTACTACATCGCCAAGACGAGGGAGTCTTCGATCAAGAAATACATCAATTGGGAGGAAATATTTTTAGATTACAAAATATAAGTTTAAAAAATTTGTTGGGCTATCAAAAAAGTTTGGACGAGTTTTTTCAAGAGCATTCAAAGTATAAAATAGTACACTCGCATCTTAATGCCCTTAGCTTTTTTGTTCTAAAAGCAGCGAAAAAACACAATATTCCCGTTCGGATAGCACATAGCCATACAAGTTTACATTATTTAAACTTGAATCCTTTTTCAAAAGAGCGACATAGTTTAAGTTTCATTTTTAAATTTTTTACACAAAACATATTTAAATTAGGAGTACCCAAATATGCTAATCATTATTATGCGTGTGGTATTACGGCCGGTAAATGGTTGTTTGGAAATGGAAATATTAAAAAAGTAAAGATTATCAATAATGCCATTGATGCGAGCCAATTTATTTATAATCCCAATACATCTATATCGAAAAAAAAAGAACTGGGTGTTGAAAATAAATTGGTTATCGGTCATGTAGGCAATTTTGTTGTTGAAAAGAATCATGCATTTCTTTTAGATATTTTCTATGAATTTAAAAAACTTAAGGAAGATTGTAAATTAATACTCGTGGGAGGTGGCGATGCCACTCGTTTTAGAAATAAGACGAAAGAACTCGGAATAGATAATGACGTGCTTTTTTTAGGTGTTAGAAGCGATGTAAAAGATATTTTACAAGCCATGGATATCTTTGTTTTTCCATCAACTAATGAAGGACTCCCTGTAACCCTAATAGAAGCTCAAGCGTCTGGTTTAAAAATACTTGCATCAAGCAATATTTCTAAAGAACTTAAAGTTACTGATTTAGTTGATTTCGTATCACTCGAAGAATCAGCAAAATATTGGGCAAAATTAGTTTTAGACTCATTAGATTATAATAGAAATAATACATTCAATAAAATAATTGAAGGTAATTATGATATAAAAAATAATGCATCAATGCTCCAACACTTTTATCAAAACTCTTTAAACGAATAGACAATGTGCGGAATAAATGGATTTATATCAACGAAACCCCTTAGTGAAAATCAATTAAAAAAAGATATAACGCTAATGAATGATTTGATTATTCATCGAGGACCAGATGATGAT
>NZ_JBFHGK010000068.1:0-15616 GCF_041583155.1 Mariniflexile sp. | reverse complement strand
CCCTCTCGCTACTTGTAAACAAAGGGAAACCCAAGGATTTTAATTCTTGGGTTTTTTATTTTGCTAAAACATTGCTAAAACATTTTGTTCTTTTTTATTTAGGCATACCAAACACGCACAAATAGCACCAAATTCAATCAAACTCTTGTTATTTTCCTACATTATTTCCTTGGAAGAATGAAAATAAGCAGGCAAACCTCGCGTTTGCCAAAAAAGAACATTGGAATTTTTTCTTATATTTTTGTATTCAGGATGGTCTAACATGTCATAAAATGCCCTTCCTGTATAAACAGGATCCAGTAAAACACCTTCGCTATGGGCCAATTCTTTGATTTCGTGCCTCTGAAAAAGGCACTGAAAAAGAATTGAGGGAGCAAACTCCTTTTTAAGACACTAAATAATATCCCATTTAATTGATTCTATCCTTTTCCCAATCATCATCATCATCTCAAGGATTTTATCGCCTCCTTTTCATCAGGCAACGCTTCTGCTGCATCAAAGGTACTATCTATTACAACGCCACTAGGACTGGATTATAAAAAGCCATAAAGTGTAAATAAAAAGGCAATTAAAAACATTAGTAATTTATTCTTAATTTAATGTTTTATTTATTAATTATAATTTTTTTTGTCATATTCGCCCCTGCATATGATACCTTTATCAAGTAAAATCCATTACTTAAATTTGTAACATCTATATGTTGAGGTGAACCTGTCTTCTTCATCACTTCTTGCCCATAGGCATTAAATACGCTAACTGTAGCGTCGTTTAATGATTTTGTATAATTAAGATTAAGTATTGGCGTTGTTACTGGGTTAGGATAAACCCGTATATATTTGTTGTTTTTATCAAGATCTGTTAAACTCAAACTTGGACCTTGTTCATATTGTTCTTGAATATAAGAGGGAGCTGGTGAGGCTAAATCTCGATAAAATTGTCCTGTGATATTCAATTCCCCATTAGTCATTCCTCCAATTCCTGAAGAAGCTCCAAAGAAATAGTACCAATTATAACGTTCAATAAAATCTACCTCTTCAAGCCCTTCAGTTAAGCCTTTTATATTTGTATATCCTTGTTCGACGGTAAGATTTGCAGAACCCATATTTGGATTTCCATAGTTGTATTCAGTCACCCAAACTGGAAGGTTATATCGGTCATGAAGGCCTTTAAAGCGTTCAATGAAAGTTACCTTTGAACGACGTACATAATCATGAGCTGGAATAAAATCAACACGGTACCCACGTGCTACACATTCATCCATAAATTCTTTAATCCATGAATCCTCATTAAACGAATCATTTGTTGCACTATAATCTATATTCTCGACACCAGGAGCACCCAGTCTAAGTCCCGAAGCCAATAGTTTAGGGTAAGCTTCCAATGCTTGTGCTACTGTCATGTTTGATTGTGAGGAGTTATCAGGCTCATTAAACGCTAAGAGATGATTAAATGACATATTCTTCCCAATTTCTTCCATCTTCTCGAGCGAGGTCCAATTATCCGACTTACTCCAAGCCATGGGAACAAATTGCGCTGCTGAAGTTTGACTAGTAGGCACCAAACCCCAGTTATAATACCAAGTGGTGTTATAATTATCAGCCGTAGACCATTTAACATATCCTAAACTACCTTTTTTACCTACTGGATACCAAGGACTCACGCGTATAAATGAAATAGAACGCTGCAAATCTGAAGGCAAGTTTATTTCTAAAGCGCTATCCTGTGCAACATATACTTTACTAACACCTAATCCATTAATATCTTGAGCAAAAGTGGCCATATATCCTTTTTCTAAGGTAAAAGAAACCGCCCAGTCTTCGTACTCGCCTAAACCGCCATTATAATAACCACAGTATACTTCGTGTTCCTCACCAGTAAAATTATTCCCATTGTACAGCTTTAGAATAGGATTATTAACGCGCGAATTAGCAAAAGCATCTTGCGCATTTTGAAGTTCTACAATAGAATTATCAATGGAATTAGACGAACTATTACAATCTGCTAGTATGGCTTTCGAATTAGTAATGGCTAACTGAAAAGCATCTACAGCTGACTGTGGATGTTGACTGTATTTATCACCTATAACGGCTGAGGCAATCGAATTTTCGGCAGTAGTTAGATTAGTTCCAAGTAATAAACGATTGGCTGCCCCACTTACAAGGGAAATATTATCAAAAAAGAAACGCCCTTCATTGTTGTACATATAATTCAACTGAATGTCAATTTTCGCTATATCTTGTGTAGTCTCTAAAAAAGGAACATCCGCCGCCATTAACACGCCATTGTAGTAAAAATTAATTTTTTGATTGGTAAAGTCGGCATTCAGACTAAGAGAATAGGTTGTGTTTGTTACAAAATTAGAAGGAATTAAACTTCCAGAATAACCACTTGGAATACCATCAACAATAGTAGTTGCATACTGAATATTTAAATTACTATTTAAAGCAAAAGTAATACTGCCCAGATATTTCCCTGTTGACGAAATTAAATTCATATTGCAATTAACATAATTACGGGTAGCAGCCACATCGAAAGAGTAGGAAAAATTGTCTGTTACCGCACCAAAAGTATGATATACGGCTGGCTTATCAGTTGTGTAATCTAATTTCAATCTTCCTGAATCAACGCTAACACGCCCAGAAGTATTGTATTCAGTCCAGCCAGTAGGTAAAGCACCAGCAGTATCAAAAGTTTGATCGATGACAGTTCCACATTGACTAGTTTGAGCAAAGTTGTTGATACTAAAAAATAGTACGATTAGATAAAGTATTCTCATAACTGTTATTTTTTAATGAATTATTTTAAGCTATTATTTTATTTTAGAAGTACTTACGGAACAATTATTTTCCCATCAAAATTTCCTAAGTCGGAGGCTATTTTAATAAAATAGACACCACTCGAAAAAGTACTAACATCAATTCTAGTCCTGGAATCTGACACTTTTTTTACAAGCTGCCCACTCGTATTATAAATGGTTAATTCGATTTCGCTATTTTCAAACTCATCTGAATAAATCAAATTAAAAGAACCATCGCTCACTATTGTATTAAAGAGTAAGACATTTGGTGATTTTGAGTTTTTAATTACAGACAATGGAGTCCCTTGCTCATATATCTCTTGCGTATAAGCTATAGGTGAAACATGATCTCTATACATAATCCCTGAAGCACTTAAGGTGATAGGATTACGTACAGCCATTAAAGAGTACACTGGCTGGTCAGGTTGCCAAGTAAAAACAGCATATCGTTCTACAAAAGGAGTAGCATCTAGCATATTAATATAAGATTCCAGTCCTTCACTTGCTGCTTCATTCGTTGTTGGTTTATTTGCAACCCAAGTCGCACCATAGTTGAACTCTTTAATCCAAATAGGGCGTTTCCATTTGTCATAGATGGCTTTTAACCAATTGTAGAAACCAGTAGGTGTTGATTTTTTATAATAATGGACAACTATATAATCCACACGCAGACCTTTCTCCTCTGCCTTAGTCATAAACTCATCTCTCCAAGCAGCTCCTGCAGCACCGTCAGTTACAGCAGGAGAGCCCAAGCGTAAACCAGATGCTAACAGATTCTCATATTTTATAATAGCATTATCTACCGTCATATTGGACTGATCATCATTGTCAGGCTCGTTGAAAGCCATATAATGCGAAATATCCATTCGCTCACCAAGACTAATGGCTTTTTCTACAGTCCCTCCACCCCATTGATTGGGAACAAACTCTGCACTACCAATAGCCTCCCCTGTAGTTCCCCAGTTATAATACCAAGAATTATTCAATGCAGCTACAACATCATCGCCTTTTGCTCCAAGCCCTTTTTTATGAATTTCATTCCATGGACAAACACGAATGAAAGAGACTTTCTTTTGTAAATTTTCTGGAAGGTTTATTCTTAAATTTGTCTCTGCAGCAACATATACTTTACTAACTCCCTTACCGTTAATGCTCTCAGCAAAAGTTACCATATATCCCTTTTCCAAAGTAAAAGAAACTCCCCAATCATCATAAGTACCCAAAGTACCATTATAGTAACCACAATAAATTTGGTGCTCTTCACCTGAAAAATTATAGCCCTCATAAATTTTAATAACAGGATTATTGACTCTTGAATTGGTAAAAACATCTTGAGCTGTTTGAAGGTCAGACAGTGTATTGTCGATGGTATTGGAAGCCGAATTACAATCAGCAAGAACAGCTTTAGCATTAGTAATTGCCAGCTGAAAACTATCGTAGACTGACTGCGGGTATTGATTGTATTTGTTACCTATCGAGGCTGAACCAACAAGTGTTTCTGCGGCAGCTACATTATTGGTTAAAGCCAAACGATTGGCTGCTCCACTTAATAAGGAAATATTATCAAAAAAGAAACGCCCTTCATTGTTGTACATATAATTCAACTGAATGTCAATTTTAGCCACCTCTTGAGTAGTTTCTAAAAAAGGAATATCAGCAGCCATCAAAACACCATTGTTGTAAAAGTTTATTTTTTGATGGGCAAAATCGGCATTTAAAGAAATAGAATAAGTGGTATTGGTCACAAAATTAGAAGGAATTAAACTTCCAGAATAACTACCTGGAATACCAGCAGCCATAGAAGTTGCATACTGAATATTCAAATTACTGTTTAGAGCAAATGTAACACTGGCTAAATATTTACCAGTTGACGAAATTAAATTCATGTTACAATTGACATAATTTCGGGTAGCAGCAACATCAAAAGCATAGGAAAAATTGTCCGTTACCGCATCAAAAGTATGATACACAGCTGGCTTATCAGTTGTGTAATCCAATTTCAATCTTCCAGCATCAACGCTAACACGCCCTGAGGTATTATACTCTGTCCAGCCAGTAGGCAAAGCACCATCCACATCAAAACTAGTATTGACTATGGCTCCACATTGACTAGTTTGTCCAAAGTTGTTAATAGTAAATAAAAGGACTACTAGATAAAGTATTTTTATCTTCATTCTTTTTGGTTTATAGTTAGTTAAGAATATTCTTTAAAGCGATAGCTTATTAAGTTTTAAGACAAATTAAGCGTTTATAAAAAAAATAAACATCTCAATTGCAGACTACATTTGTTGCTAAACAGTCCGTTATTGAAGTTCATAGAAAACAAAAACAGCAATAAACCTCAGGACTATTGCTGTTGAAAAAAATTGATTACCCCACTTAATGAAAGTGTATAACCTCGTTTTTAGTTCAAAATTATCTCAATTACGGGTATTACAACATTTGGTTTTACGACTGGAATCGAAAGGTTGACATCATTTTCGTTTAACCCTTCTCCTGCACCTGCTCCAAAACCTTGGCGTTTGGTAATTTTTATCTCAGAATTGTCATGTAAAAACTGTACATATTTAATTTTTCCTTTCATCCCCTTAAGCGTAAAATTCTCTAAAGGGTAATCAATTAAGTGGATATACAGTCTGTTTGTTGTTGGATTGTAAGTCAATATAGAATTTTCAGGAACTTCAAATTCAGCTGGTGCTTGTGTACAACCGTAGATTGATTTCCCGTTATATTTCATCCAATCCCCTATTTTCCCTAAAGCATTTTGCGCTCGATAGTCGATTTCGCCTCTTCCCGTAGGCCCAACATTCAATAAAACGTTTCCTCCTTTACTCACGGATTCAATCAATAGAACTAAGAGTTGTTTGTTATCTTTCCAAGTTAATTCGTCACGATAATAGCCCCAAGAGCCACTAAAAGTTTGACAGGTTTCCCAAGGGATTTTTTTACCATTATCGGTAGGCCATTCGGTTACTTTAAATTGTTCGGGTGTCGTAAAATCCCATCCCCCTGCATAATCCTTAATATCCAATCGGTCATTGACAATGATAGCGGGTTGTAGTTTACGAACTAACTTCATAAGCCCTACCGAATCCCAGTCTTCACTGTCTTTCCCATTTTTACCGGGGAATGAAAAATCCAGCCACAGCATATCTACTTTCCCATATTTAGTTAAAAGTTCTGTAATTTGGTCTTTCATGAATTTACGATACACATTCATATCTCTATCTTTATTAAGGTTCGCATAGTCTGCATCATTTTTAGGTGCACGAGGATGAACTCTGTCAATCGTGTAATCTGGATGATGCCAATCAATCACCGAGTAGTAAAACCCAATTTTAAACCCTTCGGCTCTAAAGGCATCTACCCATTCCTTTAAAGCATCTTTGCCATAAGGAGTTTTAGTTATTTTGTATTCAGAATATTTAGAGTCAAACAAAGAAAATCCTTCGTGATGTTTGGTGGTTATTACAGCGTATTTCATTCCAGCCGCTTTGGCCATTTTTGCCCATTCGGTTGGATTGTATAAATCGGGATTGAAATTGTCAAAATATCTTTTATAATGTTCCTCAGACATTTTTTCGTTTTTAATCACTTTTTCGTGTCTGGCAGCCATAGAATACGTACCCCAATGTATAAACATTCCAAAACGGTCATGTGTCCACCAAGCTAATCTTTCTTGCTTTTCTTTCTCGGTTTCATTCCATATTTTTTTCTCTTGTGCGTTTGAATTGAGAAACACTAAACACACTACGAATAGCATACTATTTTTTATCATTAATTTTTAGATTGGTTTTTGTTGTTATTATTGAACAACAAATTTTAAAGTTTGTGACATTTGGTTTGCCCCTACTTTCAAAAAATAAATACCTTTTTCAAACCCTTTAATGTCTAGTATAATTGTATTTGAGTTTGAATTGATGGCATTATTTAACACGATCTGACCTAAATTATTTATTATTTGGACTTGTACTTTTACTGAGGTAAAATTTGAATTTAAACGAACCTTAAGTATATCTCCCTTTTTTACAGGATTGGGGTATGCTATTATTTTACTTTCTGTTTTTTTACCTAAACCACTAACACTTAAGGTTTCTGAAAGTAAATTTCTCATAAAACTAGCCATCTCATACAGTACATCTTCATATGCTTTTTGACCTAGATTAAAAAAGGCATGAACTTCCCCTGGATAAATTATAGTTTCGGCAGTCCCACCTTTCGCGTTAATAGCTTCAGCAAAACGAGTACTCTGGGTATAAGATATGGTGGTGTCTGCATCGCCATGCATCATAATTGTTGCTGGTGGATTATCATTTAATTGAAAAATTGGCGAGTTTGCTTCTTCGCTAGGAACATTTTGTTTGTACCAGTTTCCTGTACCAAAATCTCCGGCATCGTTTACAAAATCATAAATTCCATTAAACCCAATAAATCCAATAACATTAGGAAGTTGTTGAGAAGCTAAGGCTGCTAAAGGTGTTCCTGCAGATCCTCCACTAAAAAAAACTTTAGTCATGTCAAAATTATAAGTATCAGCATTGTCTAGAGCCCATTGGTATGCAATAGCTACATCTTCCATAGCTAAAGAAAAGGTTCCACTAGTACCAGAACATCTATATCCAATTCCTAAAGTTGCAATACCTAAATTTTCTGCTAAATATTCTCCGTGCGGTGAATAAGATCCAGCAGAAGCTGCAGCTGTACCACCAGACCAACCACCACCATGTACCCAAAAATGCACAGGTGTTTTTTCGGTTCTGTTTGTTGGTAAATTTAATTTCATTCCTAAAGTATGACCTTCTTGAGGAAAATCTACAGTAGCTATGGAGGTTAGTATTATGTTTTCTGAGGCACCAAAATCTTTATCGCTCTCTACAATAAAGTTATAGTTTGATCCTTTTGATAGATTAACAGGAACCCCTTCAATAGAAGTAAGACCTTCGCTTACTTTTAAGGTCACTAAGGCATTAGCAGGCCAATTTGTACTTGGAGTAAAAGTAAGTATGTTAGAAGAAGTTAAGTTCCAGGTACCAGCAGCTTCATCTACACTTTTATTAATGTAAATTTTTGGAAATATAGAAGTTGGCTCTATAGGTTGATCGCACGTAATGATGATACTTGAATTTGCGGGTAAATTTAAGCGTTCTGTTGGCGATACATCTGTAACAGAAAATTCAGCTTTTACTAATTCCGGGTATTCTGTAGATAATCTAGTAAACTCATTTTGAAAATCAAGATCATTCAGCTTCACATCATACATTGATAATTCTACCACTTCTGTATGATCGTAAGTTTTTGGTCCATCAATATCTTCAAAAAGATTTAATTGAAAATTTGTGCTATTTTGTAGTATTCCAACACTAAGGGTTCCTTCTTTAATTAATGGAGAACTACTATCAAAATAGGTGTAATTTCCTGATGCATCTATGGAAAATCCAATAAAGAAATAACCATCCCCAGGAATAGAACCTAAGGTTACAATTTTTAATCCAGGAGTACCATATTGTAAATTGATTGTACCATCTGTTAACTTTACAATTCTTACTCCTGATATTTTATCCCAAGCACCATCAATAATATAATTACCTATTAATGAAGCTACTCTATTTGTTGGATTTGCTTTACCCACATAAAAAAGACTAAAGGTATTATCTGACACGGAAGTATTGGTACCTTCAAGTTCAAGAAATGAACCTTCCTTATTAAATCCAACAGTCACTTTTCCAGGATAAGTTTCCTGTAACTGTTCACCCCCTAGAGCACTAATGCTTTGAGTAGCATCACCGTATCCTTCAACTTGATTCTCCCATCGGATCACCGATCCTAAATTATCTTCAATAATTCCTGTGTCGTTTTTTAGTGAAAGAACTAAACCATTCACTCTTGCTGCAGTAAAGGCCTCTTGAGCTGCTTGAAGATTTGTAATAGCATCATCTATAGTATTAGAAGCTGACTCACAATCATCAAGTACAGCATTTGCGTTATCAATTGCTTGTTGAAATGCATCAACAGCAGTTTGGGGATATTGATTATAATCCGACCCAGGAGAAGCGGTGTTAATTAATGTGGTAGCAAAACTTGTGTTACTTGTTAATAGCAAACGATTTTCTTCTCCACTTAATAAAGATATATTATCAAAATAGAATTGCCCATTGTTGGCATACATGTAAATCAATTGAATATCGATTTTAGCAATATCTTCTGCATCTTCTAAAAACGAGATGTCAGCCGCCATTAATTCACCATCAGCATAAAAATCTACTTTTTTAGAAGTAAAGTCAATATTAGTTGAAATGCTGTACGTTGTATTTGTTGAAAAACTTGTTCCTGATGCTCCTGTGGTAAAACCACTAGGAACTCCAGATGCCAGTGTAGTTGCATATTTAATAGACGGTGTTTGAACTCCCACAGCTACACTAGATAAAAATTTTCCAGTTGATGAAATTAAATGTATTTGACAGTTTACTGTGCTACGAGAAGCTGATACATCAAAAGAAAAAGTTGAATTGCTAGCGATAGGATTAAACGTTCGATATGCAGAAGGTTTTGTTGTATTATGGTTAAATTTTAGTTTACCATTTTCAACAGTTATTCTATCCGAAGTATTGTATTCTGTCCAACCATTAGATAAGGTAGTTCCATTTTCAAAAGTATCATCAACTATTTTAACGCAAGAGATGGATTGCGAAAAGCTGTTTATGGCAAAAAATAGCGCTAGTAAATAAAGCAAATTGGTTTTCATGAGTTTAGTGGTTTTATTAATATTATTTAGTTCTAAATTCTATTTACTTCCTCTTCGTTGAAGTGCAACAGGTCTTGTTGTTAATGGAAAATCTTTATTTTCAGTTCTAGCGGTTTTTAATAGCGCCAACAATTCGTTTAACTTTTCTGATTCTTGTAAGGCAAGGTTTTTGGTTTCTCCTATATCTGTAGAAAGGTTGTATAGCTCTGGTTTTCCTTCTAGTTTCCAAACCAATTTCCAATCGTTTTTACGAATGGCCTGAATAGGACCTTGTTTTTCGTTAAACTCCCAGTATAAATAATCATGTTTTTTTTGGTCGGCTTTACGCCCCATTAATTCAGGTACTAAAGAGATACCATTTATATTTTTATTGGAAGGTGTAATTCCTGCTAACTCACAAGCGGTTGGCAAAAAATCCCAAAAAGCAGAAATATGATTACTTTTAGATCCTGGTGCTATTTTCCCTGGGTATTTAACAATAAAAGGGACACGAATTCCACCTTCATATAAATCTCTTTTCCCTCCTTTTAAATCGCCATTACTATTAAAAAATTTATCTATACTCTCGTACTCGGGGCCGTTATCACTCGTAAAAAAAATAATCGTATTATCATCAATTCCTAATTTCTTTAGTTTTTCAAATAACTTTCCTAAATCTCTATCCATTCGAGAAATCATACCTGCATATGTGGTATTTCCCTCTTCATCATTTTTGTAATGTCCTGTTGTATTCATCTTGCGTTTAGGCCATCCTAAATTTTCATAGGGTTCTTTTGAATCTTTGGGAACCGTTAATTCTAAATGAGGAATTGTTAAAGCTAAATACAGAAAAAACGGATTATCCTGTTCTCTTTCTACATAACTTAAAGCTTCATTTACGAATATATCGTGGGTATATTTACCTTCTTTTAAAGCATAATTGTTTTCTTTAAGAACTAAGGGATCATTATTTCTATATAAGGTATTCCAATAATAATGATGAGCTTCGCCATGTTTTTTGTATCCTAAAAAGTAATCAAAACCATGGTCCAATGGCATGTTCCCATTGGTGTCTCCTTCAGAAAGCCCCCATTTTCCGATAACAGCTGTTTTATATCCAACTTTTTTAAGTTCATTAGCAACTGTTACTTCATACGGCTTAAGATTTACAGGATCACCGCTTTGCGTCCAAACAGGGTTACCTCTAACGCTTGCATGACCTTGGTCGTAGCCAGTTAATAAACTGGCACGAGATGGCATGCACACTGTAGAGCCAGAATAATGATTCGTGAAAATCATACCTTCAGTCGCCATTTTATCCAGATTTGGCGTTTTAATTTTGGTTTGCCCGTAACAGCCCAAATCTCCATAACCTAAATCATCAGCCATAATAAAAATAATATTAGGCTTTTCTCCATTTTTCTTTATTGCGGAAGGTTTGCAGTTAAAACAACATATAATCAAAATGATGATTATAAGATGTGTGTATTTAGGCATTTAATTCTTTATGTTTAATAATAAACTATTTGTACTTTTTTATGTTATTGTTTTAATTTTTCAAAAACCAGAATCATTTCTTTTAATTTATCAGGATTTGATTTTGCTAAATTGATTTTCTGACCAAAATCTTCCTTAAGGTTAAACAGTTTGTATTCCAGTGAAATACCTGTTTCCGTACCTACTTTTGTGTTCATGGCATTTCCTTTATATGGCGGTATTAGTATCCAATCGCCACTGCGTAAAGCGGTTTTAGAATTAGCTTCAATAATTAAATGATCGCGTCCTTTTTTAGATTCACCAAATAATGTAGATAAAAAGTTTTGGCTATCGGTTGTGTTTTCTTCCACACCTACAAGTTTACCAAAAGACGCCAACAAGTCCATTTGACACACAATGGCATCCGATACACTTGGTGTAATATGATCTTTCCAATACGTAATAAAAGGAACACGAGTACCAGCCTCAAATAGACTGTATTTCCCACCGCGTAACCCCCCTTTTGGGTCATGATTTCCTAATTTTTCAACGGCATCATCATAATAACCATCGTTTAAAACAGGACCATTATCACTAGAAAACACAATCAATGTGTTTTCTAAAACACCTTCGTCTTTTAATGTTTTCATAAATTCGCCAATGCACCAATCCGCTTCTAAAATAACATCGCCTCTTGGTCCTAATCCAGATTTACCAACAAACCGTGGATGTGGCGTTCTAGGAACGTGGGGTTGCTGCATGGCATAATAAAGGAAAAATGGCTTTTCTTTGTGTGTTCTTATATAGTTTTGAGCTTTTACCAAAAAATGATTGGCCATATCTACATCACTCCATTTGGCAGAATCTCCACCTTTCATAAAACCAATTCTTGGAATCCCATTTACTATACTATTATTATGTCCATGATGCCAGGTCATGGTTAGCATTTCGGGATTAGAAATTGCTGTAGGCTCTCCTTCAAAGTTCATTCTATAATTCACTTGAATAGGATCATTCTTATCTAAATTTACAACGTTCCCATTTTCAATATACACGGTTGGTACCCGATCTTGGGTAGCAGCAAGAATATACGATTCATCAAAACCGACTTCATTTGGACTAGGTTTAATGGTTTCATTCCAATTTACAAACCCATCCCCCAAACCTAAGTGCCACTTTCCAATAATAGCCGTTTGATATCCTACTTTTGAAAGTAATTTAGGGACTGTTTGTTGCTTAGTATCTATTAATAAAGGGGCATCACCGGGCAATATTTGGGCATCTTTATTTCGCCAAGGGTACACGCCTGTTAGTAGCGCAAATCGACTTGGAGTACATGTTGCAGACGTAGCATAGCCATTCGTGAATTTTACACCTCCCGATGCTAAGGCATCTATGTTTGGTGTTTTAATTTCGGTTGCTCCATAACAACTTAAGTCACCATAACCTAAATCGTCTAAATAGATGATAACAATGTTTGGATTCTGATTCATAATATCAGGAGGGTTTACTTCTGATTTTGAACCAGTCTTACAACCTAAAAAAACCATTATTGAAACAACAAATAGACTTGATTTAAACAATTTACTGTAACCCATTTTTTTAGTTTTTGAAGTCAAATAGTCTATTTAATGAATAAACAACTTTTTTTCATTGTTACAATACACATGATTTAAACCAATATCCATATCGTATTACAACCATCTTATTAGTTACCAAAAATTTTAATCGGTTTCAATATTTCTAGGTAACTTACTAAAAAGACTTTTTCCATTAGTGTTAATAAATGCCTTAATAGCAAACTTTGACTTTTTTGCTAATTCAAAATGAGAAATAAAAACCTCAAACGTATTACTGTTTACTAATAAATTTCTTCCTAAAATCAATTGCTCCTCTACTGTTAGGTACGAAATATTCTCAATTTTTACACCATAAGAATAATCGCCATCCAGTAAAATATTTTTGAATTTAACCTTAAGCAGGTATCCGTTAGCTTGCTTTTCAATATCTGTAATGTCTATTGAATATTTTGATTCAACATCAAACAACGTTGCGGTGTTTGGGTAAAAATTACTTTCTCCGGCAGCGGTTTCTGCTTTTACGGTATAATAATACATTTTGTTTTCAGGAGTATTGTCTTCATAAAATGATGCTTTAACATTAGATGCTATTTTTTTATACTTATGAAGTTCTTCTCCTCTGTAAACATTGTATGTTGTTTCAGGAAGTATTGAATCTTGCTCAATCCATTTGATTGATACGCTTCCATTTAAATTTCTTATTGCAGAAACATTCCTAGGGCTTAAAGGTACTTTTTTTGAAAGTATGAGTGTAACTGGTTTTGAAAAACCACTAAGCCCTAATCCATTATACGCGGCTACTGAAAATTGATAGGGAACTTCAAATTTCAATCCTTCAACCCTAAATCCGTAAACGTTATTGGTTTCAACCACTTTCACTTCATTTGTTTCAACATTTACATATTTAAGTTTATATCCATTTGCGCTGGATACGCTTTCCCAAAAAATGGTAGCTGTATCGTTTCGTCTTGAACTTTTAAAAATCTCTGGTATTTCTGGTATATTATTGTTTACTTCTACCACGTTTGAAAACTCACTGGTACCTTGCCTATTTTTAGCCTTTATTTGAACAAAATATGTTTTTGATAAAATTAAATCTTTTAGGGTAACGGTGTTTATTAAACCATCTGTGATTATCATTTTTTCAGATAGATTGTTTGGGTCTTCTCCGTAGAAAACATCATAGCTATCCACATTCTCAATAGTTCCCCAAGTTACCTTAATCCCTAAATTTGTTACATCAGTTTTATAAATGGTTGGACTTATAGGTTTCGTGTGTTCTTCGGTCTTCCATTTAGCAATAGAAACGCTGTAAGGTGGTATATTGATTTTTCCGTTTTTAAATTGGGTTTCTTGAATATCGGTATTTTGAACTTCTAAATTTTTTGCCGTTATATATTTTACCTGAATATCCTTATTCAACAACTCGTTATTTATTTTTATTTTAAAATCTTTATTTTCTTGACTACGATTCGTAAAAACTAAATAATCATAACCATTAATTCCTTTGTAAGCTTGAGCATAAAACCCTACTTCTTTGGTATCCTTTAGTCCTGAAACTTTAAATCCATTGGTGACATTCGTATCAAAAATGAAGTTGGATTGATTTGTTACTTCATGAAAAATCTCATAAGCTTTTCCTTCAAGCGTTCTATTTATTCCCGTGTGGATACTATCTGTTAAAAGCTTTTCTCCTTTATGATAAGCATCTTCAATTTGTTTGTTTATGTTTTTTTGAGGGGCATATTTACTACTAACCTCATGAGCTCCCACATACCAAGTGTTGGTATGCTGCAGTTGGCGCATTACATACTCGATATTATATATACTAGAATAGATTCCATTTAAAGGAGCGTTCCAAACTCCAAATTCGGTAATAACCATAGGTACGTCTTTCCAGCTATAATCTTCAATTTCCTGCATAGCCATAGTTGAAGTAGCTTCTAAAAGTTTAGTATTCGCTCTTTTGTACGCTGCTTCAATAGTTTCTTTTTTTCCTGTGTGTGGTGCATATGAATGTTTAGAGAAAACATTCCAATAAGCCCCCTCTTCTTTCTGGTACTTATTGATTTCTTTCATGAACCCCCAAATACCATCCCAAGTATTATTTAAGGCTAAAAAGGCGTCAGGAAAAATTTCTTTAATAGCATCGGCGTGGGGTTTCATTTTAGCGGCATAATCATAGCCATTATTCCACCAATAACGCTCTCTGTGGGGTACATAAAAATAAGGTTCATTACAAAATTGCCAAGTTGCAACTTCTATATTATTGTTTTTGCAAAACCTTGCCAATTCTCGGGTCATTTCCGGAGTTTCCGTAAAACCATTAATAGTAATAATTAATTTACCATTAATTTCTCCTAAGAGTTGATAAAGATCATAAATGCGATGTGGTCCCTTTACTTCTGTAAACCTATATCCCTTAAGATATTCTTTTTGATGATCGAACATCATAGCATAATCAATATCGTATTGTCCTGTGGCACTGCTAAAGGCATCTCCCATGGTACCAGAAAAATATCGAAGCCACCCAGGTTTTAATTCGTGAACCGCTTGTCTAAAATCTGGATGCAAGTAACTCCAGCTTTTATCTGCAATACGCACATTAAAGCCGCTCGCACCCACTTTAATTTCATGCCCACTTTTTGTATCTATATTAATAATTCCTTCGTTATTTTGACTAAAACATGAAAGCGATAAGAATGATGCAAGAATGAAAAAAGATTTTAAACTCATTTTGTCTCAATTATGAATATTGTTTATAAGTGATAAAAAAGGCAAATAAAAGTAACTCAATACACTTTATTTGCCTTTCTGTTTTCTTTAATATCGATTGATTAATTATTTTATTGTGAAAATAAATCTACTAATTGATCTTTGGGGAAGGCTCAAAGAAAATAAATTTGCATCATCACCTACCGGATCAATTAGTCTTACAACACCATTAATGGATGCTGTTTCTGTCCATTGTATACTACTTATTTTGCCATCAATTGTAGAACCCTCAAGCTTGAAGGTATACTCATCCCTCAACGTAGAATT
>NZ_JBFHGK010000067.1:0-16014 GCF_041583155.1 Mariniflexile sp. | reverse complement strand
TATCCAACTCCAATCGACATAATTGCTGGATAATCCATTTGGAATGTATTTTTACTTGTGGTATTATCTAAATAAGTATTAGTAAATTCGAATTCACTGAATGTTTGTGCGGTTTTATAAGAAGCACCTAGTTTTAATCCGAATCCTGAATCATAAAATAATCCGAATTGTGCGCCATAACCTATAGCCGAAGCTTTATCGGTTGTTGGATACCCGGCCGAAGTAGGATTAGCAGTAGGGTTTGGTGCCAACTCTAAAGCAGCATAATTTATATTGGGTTGAATACCGATAGAAATTTTTTCGGTTAATTCATAAGCATAGGATAATCCTATTTGCAGCAACATATAATCAGATTCTATATGCCCAAAACCACCATTACTTTGCGGCATATTAATGGGATTGGTCATACTCTCAGGAAACGTCACTCCAAAACCACTAATACCAAAAGCAGATGCACCGAAAGTATGTTTGCTACCTTCTTTACCCCAAACCATGGCTAACGCCGGCATTGGAG
This sequence comes from Mariniflexile sp., assembly GCF_041583155.1. Taxonomy (GTDB): domain Bacteria; phylum Bacteroidota; class Bacteroidia; order Flavobacteriales; family Flavobacteriaceae; genus Mariniflexile. The sequence continues at coordinate 15,500 of NZ_JBFHGK010000067.1, read as the reverse complement.
ATATTCCTCTATCATCTTCCGTATTGCCACTAAATGTTCCTACTGAAGTTGGCATGGATGAAAATAATTCGGGAGACGAAAAGAATAAGCCAACATCAAGCTTTAAAATTTTACTATCGAAAGTTGAAAGTGTTGCCGGGTTCCATTGCATAGCTCCTGAAATATCAAGTGGTTGTGCAGTAGCAGCCCCACCCATTGACATGTTTACAGCGCCTACACCCTGCATAATATGTGCTGCTTGAGAAAAAATAGCAGAGGTAAAAAACAAAAAAAATAATTTAATAAGGTTGGTTTTCATAATTAGGTTATTTGTGCATCAAAAAATGACACGATTAGAATAGTTGTTAACACAAATTTAACACGACTTATCTCCCTTATCTATGATATTTGTTAGGTTTTAACATCCAAAAAGACTAAAAGCCCCCTTATGTAACCTATGTTACACAAGAGTTTGGGTGTTATTAAAAGCCTATATCAAAAAGCTAATTATTTGGCAAAACACAAGAAGCACTTATGCGTTTTAAAACACGGTTTAAGCCTAAATCCAATGTCTGCTTCATTACTTTAGAATTATCTTTATGGCATTGCAAACAAGCCCCCACCAAGAGCAGCCGTTTTTGCTCAGCCACAATAAAGGGTCTAAAATCTGTTCTTGTAGATTTTACAACACCCTTTTTTTCATTTTTCAAAAAAGGAACCCAAGCATCTTCAGGTAAATTATCGTAATTGTTTAAAGCGTATTCTGGTGTAAAAACCCATTTCCCACTTTTACCTTTAACTTCATATATCAAAGCGCCATTGCCATACCCCAAAGTGGCAGCATCAGAGTGACAGGATTTACAGTCTCGAACATTTTTTGTAATAGTATGCGGGGAGTTTGGCGCATACAACCTATGAAAAGACACATCGTCTCCTATTTTTTTACCCGAATAGCTTCCTTTATCAATGGTTAATATCATTCCCGGAATTGCGGGTTCAATTTTTTTCCCTTCTTTAGTTTCTCGAACACCTAAAGCTGGTTTAGACGAACCAAATTCTGCCACATATTCTTTCCATTGGCCTTTTACATACTTCTTATCTAACAAATCGAAGCCACTTGCTTCATCTTTATCAAATTGATTATGACAACCAATGCAACGCGGCGTCCATGAGGAATGACAACTAGAACAACTCACCTTTTCATGAGACCTATCACCCGAACAGGCTAAAGATTGTTGTTTTAAATCATGGTATTTACCATCCTTTTTTCCTATTAAATAACCTTTGCCATTTGAATCTACAAAGGTATTAACCAGGGGATTTTTGTCCTTTTGGGTTACGATTATCTGTTTGTCGGAATGTTTGTAATCCCGATGCAAAAACACCAACCTACTTTCTATGTCTAAAGAATCATAAGGAATCGTATTTGGAATATTTTTAAAATGGCAATCACTACATTGTATTTTTACCGCTTGTTCAGCGTGCGCATAGGTTTTACCATCTCCCATTACTTCGTGTGAAGAATGACAATCTATACAAAGCAATCCTTTGGTATGATGCACATCTTCTGCAATATATTTATATACCCTCTCATCTTCTAACACCTTATAACTCTTATTGTTTTTTACATCCTCTTTAGTTAAAAGTGTTTCTTGAAGTCCTATATAATTGGTTGAAATTCTGCTGGATCTGCTATGACAACCAAAACAATGGGTATCGTTCACAAAAATATTTGTTGCAGGATGAAAAGATGGTAGTTTCTTTTTCCCAGAAGCCAAATAGGCATCCAAACCTTCTTTTGCCTCTTTAGAGTAATTTAAATGACAGGCATTACAACCACCTCCCCGACTAATTTGAGTTATTGGTCCGAAATTAGATTTTTCAGCACCTAAATGACAATTGGCGCACAAATCTCTTATATGTTTATCTGAAGCCGTAGTTTTCACATCCTTAATATGGTAATGATAATCAGGAGAATCTGCTTCACCAAATATAAATTTATCAACTGCTACCAAACCACTGTTGGTAGTCATTAATGATTTATTCACTTTATCTAATTCATTTGGGTGGCATGTCCCGCAGGTTGCCTTTGCATCAGCTAAATTTCCAGGAATTAAAACCAAGCCCTCATGAGCCTCTTCTTTATTAAACGCTTTTATATTTCCTAAGTGGCAACTAGCACAACCAATAAGTTCTGGATTATGAAAATCTGAAAACCCTTTTGTCATTTCATGGCAAGCAATACACGACTCTGCATTCAAAACATGAGATACAGATCTATTATCCTCATAGATAGCATCAGTATTAAAAAAATACTTATTTCTAAAAACAAAAAGAACTGCAAATAGCAAGAACACCAATACAATAAGTCCTTTAAAATAATTTTTGTTTTTCATCTTTCTGAATGTCTATCAAAATTACAATTTTTAAAATCTTAAATACCAATTCATTGGAATAATATTTAATGCTTATGTAACATTTGTTACATATAAAATGCTGATTACATGACAATTATCATATAGCAAAACGCTTTTTATGGATAAATTTATTTCCGAAAAACAATTAAACTTATGACCACTTCTAGAAGAAAATTTATTAAAATTTCTGCCTTAGGTTTAGGAGGTTTGGCAGCAGGCACCACCGCTATTAAAATGTTCGGAACTAATTCATACCTAGACACTTTAGCAGCAAAAAGCATTACAAAAAACTTCAACAGAACAGCTACTTATTGTGAAGTTTGCTTCTGGAAATGTGCCGCTTGGGCTTATTCTGATGACGAAGGAAATATTCAAAAAATAATTGGAAATGATGATGATTCGCATTGTAATGGCCGACTTTGCCCCCGTGGAACAGGTGGTGTTGGAATGTATAGTGATACCGACCGATTAAAAACACCTTTAATTAGAACCACCATAAACGGTGAAGAAACCTATAGAGAAGCCAGTTGGGAAGAAGCCCTAGATTTAATAGCCAGCAAATTTAAAGGCATAAAAGACACTTATGGTGCTGAATCTATTGCCCTCTTAAAACACGGCTCTCCTGGAAGTCATTTAGAACATTTATTTAAAGCCATGGGTTCTGATACTATTGCAGAACCAGCTTATGCCCAATGTCGCGGACCAAGAGAAACAGGCTTTGGATTAACGTACGGTAGTTGGGTTGGATCACCAGAACCAACAGATATAAGAGACACCAAATGCCTTGTATTAATAGGTTCACACATTGGTGAGAATATGCATAATACACAAGTTCAAGAAATGTCCGACGCCATAGATAACGGCGCAACCATTATTACAGTAGATCCGCGCTTTTCAACAGCCGCAAGTAAATCGGAACATTGGTTAGCAATTAAACCAGCAACAGATATTGCTTTATTATTGTCTTGGATGCATGTTTTAATTGAGGAAGATATTTATAATAAAAAATATGTAGAGAAAAACACTTCAGGTTTCGAACAACTAAAAGCACACGTAAAAAAATACACACCCGAATGGGCTTATGGTATTACAACAATAAAGCCTGAGGATATTAGAAAAACCGCTCGCATTATGGCGAATGCTGCACCCTCTGCAATAATTCATCCTGGCAGACATGTAACTTGGTATGGCGACGACTCACAGCGAGAACGTGCCATCGCTATACTAAACGGGCTACTAGGTTCATGGGGAAATCGCGGCGGATTTTATTTAAAAGAAGGTTTAAAAGTACCCGATTTTCCTTGTCCTGAATACCCAGAACCTAAGTGGGGATGGAAAGAGATTGGAGAAAAATATCCTTACGCGGAAATGGGTAATACCAGCGAAGTTATTAATGCAACTATAGCAGGCTCAAACAGCAAATACCCCATAAAAGCCTGGATGGTAGCCGGAACAAATTTAATTCATACTTTACCTCAGCGAGATAAAACAATCGAAGCTATTAATGCCTTAGATTTCATGGTGGTAATTGACACCATGCCAATGGAAATTACAGGTTATGCAGATGTGGTGCTTCCGGAATGTACTTATTTAGAGCGTTACGATGACATTCGGTCCGCCCCAAATAGAAATCCGTCAATAGCTATTAGAATTCCAGCTGTAAAACCAAAATATGATTCCAAACCAGCATGGTGGATTAGTAAGCAAATTGGCGAACGACTTGGTTTGGGCGATTACTTTAATTATAATGATTTTGAAGAAGTTATTGAATGGCAATTACAACAATTAGGAACTTCATTGGAAGAAATGAAAAAACTAGGTGTTAAAAATTATGATAGAAAATCTGGCCCCCTATTCTTTGAAGAGAACAAAACGAACGTTTTTGCAACACCTACTGGAAAAATTGAGTTTTATTCTCATGATTTGGCCAATAAAGGGTTTGACCCCATACCCGTTTATACACCACACCCTGAACCTCCACAGGGGTTTTACCGACTAAACTATGGGCGATCACCAATGCACACCTTCAGCAGAACTATTAATAACCCGAACTTAAACGACTTAAAAAGTGAAAACACACTTTGGGTAAACCCAAAAGTTGCTAGAATATTAGGGCTACAAAAAAACCAGGAAGTTTGGTTGAAAAATCAGGATAATGTGCTCTCCACTTTCTCCATTAAAGTTAGAGTAACGGAACGCGTTCGTTGGGACTCTGTTTACATGTATCATGGTTTTGGCCATAACAATAAAAAACTAACCAGAGCTTTTGGTAAAGGAGTTAGCGACACCGATTTAATAACAAAAATTGTTGTAGATCCACTAATGGGCGGTACTGGCCTAAGAGGAAACTTTGTTTCCATATTAACCGAAAATCCACATAAAAACGAAGCGATATGAGATATGCCATGGTAATAGACACTTTAAAATGTGTTGGATGCAGTGATTGTGTTGTGGCCTGCCAAACAGAAAACGACGTTCCTATTGGGTATTGTAGAGACTGGATTACAGAATCAGTACATGGAACGTATCCAAACGTTGTAATGGAATTAAAATCAGAACGATGTAACCATTGTGAAAAGGCTCCCTGCGTAAGGTGCTGCCCTACTGGAGCAAGCCATATTGTAGATGGCGGTATTGTTTTAGTAACACCTAATGAATGTATTGGTTGTGGCGCATGTATAGAATCTTGTCCCTACGATGCGCGCTTTCAACATCCTGATGGCTATGTAGACAAATGTACCTTCTGCCATCACAGATTAGAAAAAGGACAACAACCTGCATGTGTTTCGGTTTGCCCTACTAAATGTATGTATTTTGGAGATTTAGACAATCCAAACAGTGAAGTGTCTCAATTACTAAAAAACAGAAAACATAAAACCTTGGCTCCAGAAGCCGGAACGAAGCCTCACATATATTATTTAATTTAAAGAATAGCTATTATGCAAGAAGAATTATTTACAAGCGGACGACATATTCCCAACATAGATCCTTCATTACAAATTTGGCACTGGCCAATTTCATTATACCTATTTTTAGGAGGACTCGCTGCTGGCATCTTATTTTTTGCCGCCCTATTTTATATATTAGGAAAAGACAAGGAGTATCCAACAGCAGTAAAAATAGCCTCAATTGTACCACCAATAGCATTATCCATTGGCTTACTTGCATTAGTTTACGATTTAACCCATAAACTTTACACTTGGCAACTATATACTACATTTAGAATTGAATCTCCTATGTCTTGGGGTGCTTGGGTTCTACTTATAGTAACGCCATTGTCTTTCCTTTGGACTTTTAGTTATTACAGAGAAGTATATCCAAAAATGGAAGCAAAACTGAAACTGTTTCAACGTTTAAAATTTCTCAATTCGCTTGAAGCTTTTCTTAGTAAAAACAGAATATATATAGCTTATGCTTTAATTCCGTTAGCATTAATATTAGGTGTTTATACCGGAATTTTATTGTCGGCATTCAATGCAAGGCCGCTTTGGAACAACGCTATATTGGGGCCTTTATTTTTAACTTCTGGGCTTTCTACTGGTGCGGCAGCCATTATTTTATTATCAAAAGACAAACACGAAAGACACCTTTTCGGAAAAATAGATTTAGCACTAATCATTGTTGAATTGGCTTTAATTGTACACATGATTATGGGTTACTATGCAGGCTCTCAAGTACAATTGGAAGCTATGCAATTATTAGTTGGCGGCGATTTTACAGTTATGTTTTTCGGTTTTGTAGTCATTCTAGGCCTATTGGTTCCTGCTGTAATGGAACTAATTGATCTTATAGGCTTTAAAGTTCCGGTGATTGTACCTGCTACGCTAGTAATTATTGGCGGACTCGTTTTTAGATTTGTTATGGTAGAAGCCGGACAATTAACCCGATACTTATATTAAAATTATATACAGATGAAAAAAGATAATCAAGCAAATAAACACGTGTATTGGAACCCATATTTTGGTGGTTTCCTTTTAGGGCTCATAATCATTTTTACCTTTTATATAACAGGCAGGGGTTTAGGAGCTAGTGGTGCCATGAAAAGCAGCGTAGTATCTATTGTAGATACCGTAGCACCTACCCACGCTGAGAATAACGCTTATTACAAAAATTTTATAAGTGAAGACGACTCCCCAATGAACACTTGGTTAGTTTTCGAAGCTTTGGGTGTTTTAATCGGTGCTTTTATATCGGGTGGTTTAAGCGGACGCATTAGTTGGAGAATACAGCATTCACCAAAAATTTCTAGCAAACGACGACTCGTTTTCGCTTTGATTGGTGGTATATTATTTGGTCTTGGTGCTCAAATAGCCAGAGGTTGTACCAGTGGTGCCGCTTTAAGCGGAATGGCTGTATTATCTGCCGGAGGTTTTATAACCATGCTAGCCATTTTTGGAACCGCCTATTTAACGGCTTACTTTTTTAGAAAAAACTGGATTTAACAATTAAAAAAACAATATTATGGGACCATTAATTCCTAACGATTTAATTCCATTAGAATGGAACAATATCATTGCAATACTAATTGGTATCGCCTTCGGGTTTGTACTTGAGGCTTCTGGCTTTTCTTCTTCTAGAAAATTAGCCGGTGTTTTTTACGGTTATGATTTTGCCGTACTAAAAGTATTTTTTACAGCAGCCATAGTATCTGTAATCGGTTTATATTACATGGACTACCTGGGTTATTTAGATATCACACAACTTTACGTGCATCCTACTTATTTATGGGCAGCCATTATTGGTGGTGCGATTATGGGAGTTGGATTTGTTGCCGGTGGATTTTGCCCTGGAACGAGTTTATGTGCCGTTGCCATTGGTAAATTAGATGCTTGGGTTTATGTTCTTGGTATTTTGGTTGGTATCTTTATCTTTTCTGAATTATTCGATTTTATTGAACCTATTTTTGATGGTTATAATTTTGGGAACATCACCCTAATAGATACCTTCGAATGGGATCCTTATTGGTTTATTTTCATCTTTGCAATTGTAGCAATTATAGCATTTGCAGTTGCTGATTTTGTTCAGAAAAAAGTAAAAAAGGTGTTTTACTAATTAGTTAATACAATAAGCAAAATGGCTAATAAAAATAAATCAAAATTTTCAGGATTACAATATAAGTTTTTAGCAATCATACTTTTAATACTTGCAGGTGGATTAGTTGCATTGCCTAAATATGAAAAAAACGAAGGCATAAAACCAGTACAATTACTTGCCAACGTTATCAATCCCGCACGTTATATTTCAACGGATGAAATTGCTCATAAGATTATAAGTCAAGACCGTTCTTTTATATTAATTGATGTAAGAGATGAAGAAAGCTACAACAAGTACACATTACCAAATGCAGTACATATTCCACTCAAAAAGATATTAGACGAAGAATTTTCTATGTATGTAAATCAAAATCAATATGATGTGATATTTTTTTCAAATGATAATTTTTATTCTGATCAGGCTTGGGTTTTATGTAATAGACTCGGATACAAAAATCAGCGCGTTTTAAAAGGTGGTATAAATATGTGGTTTAAAACCATTATAAACCCACCAAAACCGTCGGAAAACATGCCTGAAGAAGCCTTCAATTTATATAGCACCAGAAAGGCATCTAGCATGTATTTTGGAGTAGTTTACCCCGAACAAGTAAAAGCTCCCGAACCTGTAAAAAAAGTAGCACCAAAACAAATTATAACTGTTAAAAAGGTAAAGAAAGCACCTGAGGGAGGTTGCTAATTTAAGAAGCTAAGTATCTATTTGTTTTTAAAACACCAACTACTAAATAATAATTAAGAAGTTAAATGATTAAGAAGTGTAAGGTGAAACAACTAACAACAATAAAATCACACACATGAAAGAAATGGAAAAAATACAGCGGATATCAATTGTTTCTATCTTATTTATATTGGCAGTAATAATTGGACTCCTTACTTATAAGAGGCCAAAAAACACCTTTACTATTAATACGAAACCATCACTTGAAAAACTAACATCTGAAAACTTCTTTGTTTCACTAGAAAACGGAAACGTTTCTAATTATCAATTAATTGATATTAGAAATGTATACGAATTTGAAAAAGGTCATTTAAATAATGCCATAAACATTCCTACCCCAGACATTTTAGATACAGAAAATTTACAAATATTCAAACAACTAAAAAATAAAAACAAAACCGCCGTTTTATACGGAGAGAACCCCCAAGAAGTTAATCCTGTGTTTTTAATACTATATCAAATGGGTTATGATAATATTAAAATATTAAAAGCAGAAAACAGTTATTCACAAAACAAACTGATTACAAAAAATTGTGAAATTGAAAATTATGAAAAGGATATTACAGCATTTATCAATGAATCTGTGAAAGCTGCCGAAGTCATCCCGGAAAAAATTAAAAAGGTAGCACCACCAGTTAAAAAAATTATCATTTTAGAACAAAAGAAGAAAAAAGCCCCAGAAGGTGGGTGCTAAGTAATACCAGACTTAAAAGCTGCTTTTTAATAAAGCAGCTTTTTTTTTGTAAAAACATCAAAACTCTCCTAAACTAGCACTTAAAAGCAAGGCTTTAAAGTACTATGGTTTTTTATCTCTAAAATCCAATTTTAATAAAACTACCCACACACACCTTAAAACACTGTCTATCTGAATTTTAGAAATGTAACAAATGTTACAGAATTGACCCAATATGTATTAGTATAAGTTGACAAAAATCATAAAAGTTGGCGGGTTTCAATCGTAAATTTAATCAACTTAAACCACTGACAACTAAATATTTACACCATGAAAAAACAATTGATTTTTGTATTTACAATACTATTAAGTTTAGCAACAGTTTTCAAGAGTTATTCGGCATCTGCTACTTCTAACACCAATCCTCCAGATGAATTCGAAACACTTGTAAATTACATTGAAGCATCAAGCAACTTCCTTAAAAGCGAACTACCTATTATCATGGCTTCCGAAGTTAAAGATAATATGAAAAACCCAAAATATCATATTATAGATATTAGAAACGATAGCTGGTTTGAATACGGGCATATAAAAGGGGCCGTTAATGTAAAAGCAGAAACCTTACTTTCTTATTTCCAAGGCAAAATTAAACCAACAGATTTCGATAAAATTGTACTAGTTTGTTATTCTGGGCAGTCTGCAGCGTTTTATTCCGGACTTCTAAGATTGGCAGGATATTCAAACGTATATAGCATGAAATGGGGAATGAGTTCCTGGAGAGAAGACTTTGCAAACAACGCCTGGAACAAAAACATAGCCAATGATTATGCTTCAAAAATAGAATCGATTGAAGTTGAAAAAAAAGTTAAAAACACCCACCCCATATTAAAAACTGGAAAAACGGAAGGCAAAGACATATTAATGGCAAGATTAGCAGAGGTTTTTGCCAAACCTTACAACGAGCTAATTGTAAAACCTACGGAGATTTTTGAGAAACCTTCTAATTTCTACATTATTAACTACTGGGATCAAAACAAGTGCCAAGGCCATCTTACTGGCGCTATTCACTACACCCCAGAAGCCTCATTAGCTAACGATTTAATGACACTTCCCTCTAATGAGAAAATAGTAGTATATGAGGCTACAGGACAAAAAGCAGCATATATCGTTGCCTATTTAAATGTACTAGGCTATAACGCCGGCAATTTAGCTTACGGAGAGAATAGCTTTATGAATAGCCTATTAAAAGAAAATGGCATGGATGCATTTACCAAAAAGGAAATAAACATGTATCCTGTTATTGAATAAAAAACCAATTAACCACTAAATACTAAGTCATGAAAAAACTATCATTTTTAATTTTAGGATTACTTTTTATACCTACATTTTTGCTAACCTCCTGCGACCGAGGAGACGACCCTTCATCCGATGTTGTGGCTACAGCCAAATTCACAATAATGAAAGACTACATGGTACAAAACAATTTGGATATTGATAAAATACTCACTAATACTGATGGCGAATCGTTTGTAGTACCTGCGCCTGCATCTTCCGATTTGGTAGATGCATTCCTAAGCTCCTACTATATTATGGATATAAGAAGTGCTGCCGATTACACTACTAGTCACGTTGCTGGAGCTAAAAACGTAGCTTTCTCAAACATTTTAACCGAAGCTGAAAAAGCCGGCACCAAACCTATTTTGGTAGTTTGTTACACAGGCCAAACAGCTTGTTATGCAACCGCTTTATTGCGAATGTATGGCTACTCGAAAACAAGAGCCCTAAAATGGGGCATGTCTGGCTGGAACTCAAGTACTGCCAATTCCTGGAATAATGCCATTGGTAATTCTGCAAGCAACCATATAAACTGGTCTTACTCGGTAGCGCCTTCCAATGTAGTATATGTGGACCCATCTATTACTAGTCAATCATCAGATGGACTAACAATTCTGAAAGAGCGTGTTGAAGCTACTGTGGCTTTAGGCTTTCAAACTGTAAAAGGAATAGACGTATTGAGCAGTCCAAACAACTACTTTATTAATAATTATTTTTCTGAAACCGATTATTTAGGCTATGGACATATCGCCAATGCCTATAGAATAAAAGAAGACCTGTTACTTACCAATAATGGGTACTTAGGTCTTAACCCCTCTGCCAATGCTAAAGTAGTAACCTATTGTTATACAGGGCAAACTTCTGCCGTTATTACCGCCTGTTTAAGAGTTTTAGGTTACGATGCATATAGTTTAACCTTCGGAATGAATGGCCTTTATAACAGTAACCCTGGTTGGGGAACAAGCCCAAACAAATGGAGCGCTTCCATGTCTAAAAACTACGCCATAGGCAATAACTAATTGAACTTCTAAACAATATACTATGAAAAATATTAAATACATAGCAGTTACAATTGGTATGCTTTTACTGTCTGTTAATATGACTGCACAAGGCTGTGAAGGAGATTTACCTATTGCAACAGATTCTACAAAGGCCCCTTCTGTAATTATATTTGGCTACATTCAACCTGAATATGATTATAATTTTACAGATGCCAAGGACAATACATTTAAGTTTAAACGTGCCAGAATTGGAGCTAGAGGTGCATTTTACGACGATTTTGCATACTATTTCATGCTAGAAGCTAGTCCGTTTGTAGGAAGCACAGGTGACGCCTATCTTATGGATGCATTTGTATCTTACACTAAATACAATTGGGCAAAAGTATCCATAGGTACTTTTAAACAACCTTTTAGTTTGGACGTGGCAACACCTTGCCATAGCTTAACCACCATAGACCGATCTATTGTAGCAGACCAATTGGTAGCGCCTCAAAGAGACTTTGGGTTAATGCTTTTAGGTGGCAATAATTACACAAAATTCAATTATTGGGTAGCTTTAATGAATGGTAGAGGCTTACAAGTAAAAGATGATAACACCAAAAAAGATTTGATTGGTAGAGTCACCTACAAAGTAACTAGCAATTTAACCATAGGAGGAAGTTTTAGATATGGTTATCCAATACCTAACAACATTGAAGATTCTAGAACATCTGTTGGTGCTGAGTTTTTATTAAAATTAGACAATTTAGCACTTCAAGGCGAGTATATTTATGATGAAGGTGCCTACTTTAGTGGAGCTACAGGAGGCTGTGGTTCTACCCCAGTTGCCTTGGGAGAAAAAAGAGATGGTGCCTACATTATGGCTTCTTATAGCGTTGATGAAAAAATTCAACCCGTATTTAAATATGAATTTTTTGATCCCAATTTAGACTTAAAAGACGACGGTTCTTATATGGAACGAATGACAATCGGTGCAAATTATTTCTTTAATGATAAAGTAAGATTCCAACTAAATTATCAAGCTAATATAGACACCGTAGTTAATGTAGATAATGATGCTTTATTAGCCCAAGTACAAATTAAATTTTAATAAAATAAGTGACTCAATTCTATTAAAAAGTTCAGTTTGTTTGAACTTAAAACCCTCCAAGTAAACATGGAGGGTTTCCTTTTTTATTGATTATCTTTGTGTAAACCAACTGAATATTAATAAGTATGGAGACTCTAAATTTATTACTTAAAGAAAAACTGATTAGCATTTATTCTGAAGTTTTTGAAGAAGAATTAATAGAAGAAATGACAAAAGTCTGCCATTTAAACAAAATACCTCAAGGCAATCTTTTAATTGATATTGGTGATGATATGAGCCATATTCCGCTTTTACTGCAAGGTCTGGTTAAAATAATTAGACGTGATAAAGACGGTGAGGAAATAGTGCTTTATTTTTTAGAACCTGGAGAGTCGTGTGCCATATCTTTCGCTAACTGCATCAATAAAAGGAAAAGCATTTTTAAAGGAATTATTGAAAAAGATATTGAGGCTATTTTTCTACCGGTAGAACTAATTGATCCTTGGTTAGCTAAATACAAATCCTTCCGACATTTTATTATTGATAGTTACCATATTCGGTTAATAGAAATGGTAGACTCCATAGATAGCTTAGCCTTTCTTAAAATGAGTGAACGAATATTAAAAAATTTAACCGAAAAAGTTAATTTAAATAACAGTATTGATCTTGATATAACACACCAAGACATTGCCAACGATTTAAATACCTCTCGCGTTGTTGTTTCCAGAATATTGAAACAATTACACGACGAGAAAAAAATATATTCAACCAGAAATAAAATAAGAGTTTTAGAACTTTACAAATAGATACATTATCCTTAATAATACTCCTAAATAATTTCAATTTCATAAATAACACAAAGAACTAATTTAAATCATATACTACTGTTTCTTATTTCGTTATATTTGTAAATACATAACGAAATTCAAATGATTTCCATAGAAGAAGCCATTAATATAGTAAAAGCTACTGCCAAACCACTTTTGCAAAAAACAGTAAAGACCGTTGAAAAATCGGGAAGTTACTCGCTGTCTGAAACCATTTATTCACCTATAAACATGCCGCCATTTAGGCAATCTGCCATGGATGGATATGCATTACACCTACATAACAACCTAACATACAAGCTTATTGGAGAAGTGAAAGCTGGTGACGCACATCAACCACATTTAAAACCAGGTGAAGCTATTCGCATTTTTACCGGTGCTCCTGTTCCTGATTCTGCTAATGCTGTGGTGATGCAAGAAAAGGTTCTGATTAATGAAAACACATTGACAATTCAAAATCGAGTTGCCGAAAACACTAATATTCGCCCTGAAGGAGAACAAGTAAAAAAAGGTGATATCGCTTTAGCCAAAGGCACAAAATTAACGCCAGCTGCAATCGGGTATTTAGCTTCTTTAGGCGTTTCAAATGTTACGGTATTTAAAAAACCTTCTATTGCATTAATAACGACTGGAAACGAATTGGTAGAAGCTGGCAAAACCTTAAGCTACGGTAAAATTTATGAGAGCAATTCCAAAATGCTTCAAAGCGCTCTTTACAATTTAAAATTTTATGATGTTAGCATTCATAAAGTTGAAGACAATTACAATAAAACTGTTTCAAAACTAAAATCCGTTATTGCCAAAAATGATATGGTTATTATTACCGGAGGTATTTCAGTTGGCGATTACGATTTTGTTGGAAAAGCACTTACCGAATTAAACGTAGTAGAACGCTTTTATAAAGTAAAACAGAAACCCGGAAAACCACTGTTTTTTGGGAATAAAGAAGATAAACTGATTTTTGCATTACCTGGAAATCCGGCAGCTGCATTAACCTGTTTTTATGCTTATGTATATATAGCACTTCAAAAAATGATGGACAAAGAGGACACTGAATTGCCAAGAGTTAAAGCTAAATCTTTAACCCAATTTACTAAAAATGGTGACCGACCACAATTTTTAAAAGCAATTTATACCAATGGTCATGTTGAAATTTTAGAAGGACAAAGTTCAGCAATGCAACAAACGTTCGCTCTTGCCAATGCACTTGTTTTTGTTCCTGAAGACATAACGAATATTAAAATAAATGATACTTTAGAAACCATGCTTTTACCTGTTTAATTATGAGTTATAAAATAAAAAGTCGCATTTGGATTGAGTACGACAACCACGTGTTATTAGGCGAAGGTCGTGTGCAATTGCTTAAAGCAATAGACGAAACAGGGTCGTTATCAAAAGCTGCAAAATCATTAAATCTATCTTATAAAAAAGCTTGGAACCTTATTGACTCCGTAAACAAATCGGCTAAAAAACCAGTTACCATAAATTCCACCGGTGGTAAAGGAGGCGGTGGAGCGGAATTGACTGAATACGGCAAATCATTAATCCAAGTTTTTGATGAAATAAATACTAATTGTTGGGAGTTTTTGGATGTCCAGCTTCAAAAAATTGAGAAACTATAAAACTAAGAAAGATATTGTCGCCTCGAGCATTGCCGAAAGCAAAACATGTTTTGGTTGAAGGTAGCTCACAAAGCGAATCAAGAGGTTATTATTTGGAATACTGTAAAAGGTCTCGACTGCGCTCGACCAGACAAAACAAAATATTTTGAAACTTTAGACACTTAAAATAAATGTTACAAACCGAAAACATATATCTATTTCTACTAGTACTCCCCATAGTATCATTCCTCTATTCGAGTGTAGGTCATGGCGGTGCCAGTGGTTATTTAGCTTTAATGGCTTTGTTTTCGTTCGCTCCAGAAACTATGAAACCCACTGCCCTACTACTTAATTTATTTGTAGCGGGAATTTCGTTTTATTATTTTTATAAAGAAGGCTTTTTCAATAAAAAACTGTTTCTTTCATTCGCAATCACGTCTATTCCTTTAGCATTTATCGGCGGTACCATCGAGATTGATGCTTCTTGGTACAAAAAAATATTAGCTATTTTATTAGTCTTCGCTATTTTAAAAATGCTCAATGTTTTTGGTAAAGAAACTAAAAACATAAAAGAAGTTAAACTATGGCAAGGACTTTTAGCTGGTGGCATTATTGGTTTCTTTTCTGGCTTAATTGGCATTGGTGGTGGCATCATTTTAACACCATTAATTTTACTCCTGCATTGGGGTAATATGAAAGAAGCTGCAGCTGTTTCTGCCCTTTTTATTTGGGTAAATTCTGCTGCTGGACTAGTCGGACAAATAAGTAGCGGCATTCAAATAGAACTAGAATCGTTTGTTTTAGTGGGCATTGCACTTTTTGGAGGTAT
>NZ_JBFHGK010000066.1:0-16325 GCF_041583155.1 Mariniflexile sp. | reverse complement strand
TATAAACTAAAGGCGTTGTTGCGTAAATCGGATACTTAATGTAAACGTACTGTGCCAAGAATCTATCCATTTTTAAGAATTCTGTAAAATCTGGAGATTTTGTATGTTTTAATAGTTTTGGGAATTTTAACAGTCGCACGCATTATCTACGACGTATCTACGAAGGATCTACAAAGGATCAATAAAGGAACCGAATCGAAATCTAATTGAAAAATTGAAAATGGAATTGTAATAACATCTAATTTGAATAAACAAACACACCATACCGATTGGCTTTATACCATCTCACCAAAAAAGAGTGTCATCAATTTAAATTTTAAGGAGATTTGGTACTATAGAGATTTGCTTTTGTTATTCGTAAAACGCGATGTAATCACACTATACAAGCAAACCATATTAGGACCGCTGTGGTATTTTATTCAGCCGTTATTTACATCGGTTATTTTTACCTTGGTTTTTAATAATATAGCAGAAATTGACACGGGCGATGGTGTACCAGCATTTTTATTTAATCTAGCGGGCATTAGTGCCTGGAATTATTTTAGCGCTTGCCTTACCGGAACGAGCGACACGTTTAAACAAAACCAAGGCATCTTTGGGAAAGTGTATTTTCCACGGGTTATTATGCCTATGTCTACGGTGTTATCAAACCTTATTAAGTTTGGTATTCAGTTACTGGTGTTTGTGAGTTTTTATGTTTATTTTGTGTTTTTTACCGATTTGGCTTATAATGTGTCCATATCAATTTCCATTATTTTATTACCAATATTAGTCATTATTATGGCGATTTTAGGATTGGGATTCGGAATGATTATTTCCTCTATGACCACCAAGTATCGCGATTTAAGCTTTTTGGTGGCATTCGGTGTCCAATTGCTGATGTACGGATCGGCGGTTATGTATCCTATTTCTTTAATAAAAAATAAAGTTTCCGAAGGTGTTTTGCCAAATTTTGTAGGGTATTTGATAGAATATAATCCGATGACCACCGTTATAGAATTGTTTCGATATGTTACTTTAGGAGCAGGTGAATTCTCGGTAGTTAAACTAGCCTATGCTTCCATAATAAGTGTTATTGTGTTTTTGATGGGGTTAGTTGTTTTTAATAAGACAGAAAAAACGTTTATAGATACGGTTTAGCATGAGTAGAGACGTAATTTTAAAAGTTGAAAACATTAGCAAGCAATACCGATTAGGATTAGTAGGTACAGGCACCATTAGCCATGATTTAAACCGTTGGTGGCATAAGGTTCGAGGGAAAGAAGACCCCTATTTAAAAATTGGTGAAAGAAACGATCGAAGTACCAAAGGAACATCAGATTATGTTTGGGCGTTGCAGGATATTAATTTTGAGGTTGAGCGTGGTGAAGTGTTAGGTATTATTGGGAAAAATGGTGCAGGAAAATCGACCTTGTTAAAAATACTCTCTAAAGTAACAAGCCCAACAACTGGGGAAATTAAAACCAAAGGACGTATTGCTTCGTTGTTAGAAGTAGGAACGGGGTTTCATGGCGAAATGACGGGGCGTGAAAACATCTTTTTAAATGGTGCTATTTTAGGGATGACCAAGAAAGAAATCGCCTCTAAAATTGATGAAATTATAGATTTTTCTGGTTGTGAACGTTATATTGATACGCCTGTAAAAAGGTACTCATCGGGTATGACCGTACGCTTAGCCTTTGCTGTCGCCGCTTTTTTAGAACCCGAAATCTTAGTTATAGATGAGGTATTAGCTGTTGGCGATGCCGAATTTCAAAAGAAGGCCATTGGAAAAATGCAAGATATTAGTAGAGGCGAAGGACGAACAGTTTTGTTTGTGAGCCATAATATGGCGGCGGTTAAGAGTTTGTGTACGCGGGCTATTGTTTTAGAAAAAGGGAAAGTGGGTTTTAGCGGTGAAGTTGAAAATGGAATCAATTATTATTTAGATGGAACAAAGAGTAATTTTACCCTTGGGCAATTTAAAGATAGAAAAGGAACAGGAGTTGTTAAAATTAAAAGAGTAATGGTTTTTGGAAGTGATACGAATTGTAAGCCACAAACAGGAAAGCCATTTACAATTTGTTTTGAATTGGATAATGAACATCAAATTTCATATCAAGATATTTCTTTTGATATAAGAATTGATGATAATTTAGGACAAAGAATATCATGGTTAAGCACAAGTTTAAAACAAAAAACGAATGAAAGCGATATCAATCGCTTAACCTTTGTTATGGATAAATTACAGCTTAATGATGGATTTTATTATGTAACAACACATATAGCTGTAAAAAAAGAAGTTTCAGACTGGATTCAAAATGCTTTTTCATTTGAAGTAGAGCAGGGAGATTATTATAATACTGGTTTTATGGTACCAAATATTCAAAGTAAAGCTCTATTAAATTTTACAATTGAACTATGATTTTAAAGAAAATAAAACAACTCGTTGATGAAAATCGTAAATATCATAAAGAACAACTTCTTTTATTAAAAGAATTAGATTGGGCGAATGTTTATCATGATAGTATTAGGGGTAAAGAGTATTTAGAGAAATTACCTTTAAATATAGGTCGATGGGCGGGTAATTATTCGTTTTTTTATGTGCTTAATAGAGTGTTACAAGATTATAAGCCTAAAACTATTTTAGAATTTGGTTTAGGGGAGTCTACTAAATTTATATCAACGTATTTAACTCATACTTTATTACAATCGCATCATTTGGTTGTTGAGCATAATGTTGAGTGGAAAGAAAAGTTTTTAGAAACTGCAATACTATGTGATAGAAGTGAAATTTTTATTGCCGCTTTAGAAGAAAAAGAAGTTGAAGGTTATAATAGCCGTTATTATTCGGGTTTAAGTACAAAAATAACAGGCTCGTATGATTTATATGTTATTGATGGCCCTATTGGTAGCTTGCATTATTCAAGATATAATATTGTAGATATTGCCGAAAAGTTTAGCGCGAAAAATGAATTTATTATCATTTTCGACGATATTAATCGAAAGGGGGAGCAAGACACAATAAAAAATTTACTAGCAGTGTTGGCTAAAAAATCAATAAAAGTGTTTACACAAATATATGATGGCCGCAAGAGTGTTGTGGTTATTGCTACAGCTCTTTATAAACCAATAACTTCCATTTAATTGCTGGTTTTTAAAGCATATTGTTAAAAGTAAACTACTTTTATTCTCAAACAAAATAAAAAAACGGAAGTTTCACCTTCCGTTTTTTTTTAACAGTTTGTTAAACTTTACTGAATGTCGATAATTTGCAAAGCATTAAATGTGCCATTATTTAGTGGGTATTGAATGCCGTTAATTACCTGAAAAAATGCTGCTTTTAGAAAGTAAAAACTTATTCCAGTTCCTGTTGCAGGTGCTGAGGGTGTTAATGTAACGGTAGTTGCCAAGCCATTTAAAGGTAGATTAGCAATAGGGCTTATTTGCAAATCAGAAATGTCATTGTCCATATCTAAATTTAAAAAAGCAGAAGTTAGGCTTACATGCGTTGCGCCACTAGGAGCAGCGAGTTGCTGGTTAGGAATTAAATCTGTAATTATTACTTCTCCTGTGGTTGTATTTAAACTATACTGTGCTTTAAGCACGCTATTAAGTACTGCATTTTTGTTAAAGTCGAAGCCTTTTAAACTGGCTTTACCAGGAGCCGTTGCAAGGCCAATGCTTACCATACGTTGTCCGCGTGGGGAGGTTGCATCGTGGTTTTTTACTAGGCTTAGCGCTTTAGTAAGTCTGGATGTGACTTTGCCATCTTTGGCGTCGAAAAGTAAGACGTTAATAGCTTGCCTTAATTGTTTACCACTTGTTGCCGTTCTACCAAATTCTGTAAGGTTTTCGCGAGTTCTTTCAAAGGCTGGATCTTTTAAAATGCGTTCTTTACTAACGCCGCCTTTACTACGAATGTAATATCCGTCTTTGTTTTTGTAAAAGGTTATTTCTCCTAGAGTTCCTTCTACATTAAATAATGATTTGTATTTTGCCATTTTCTTTTAGTATTTATGTATAACATTAATTTGTTATACGGGTTAAACTTTAAATGTTCAATTTTAAAAAAGGACTACACCGAAACTTTTATACCTGTGCACCGGTATTATACTGTTGTGTGTTTTACTTTTTTTTCAATTGATGCTACAATGATATGGCAATTTTATAGCTGTTATTTTTTAACTTCTATTCTAAGGTATTTTATGTGTTAACATTTATTTAGTTTTCTTTTTTAATAGTTTTTATGGTGGTTTCGTGTCTTTTTGTTCTGTGTTTTTTGTGTAACAAATTGTTTTTAAGTGTTTTACAGGTGCTGTTAATTTGTATTAGTGCTGTTTTTTTATGAAGCAAATTTAGATATTGTTTATTGGCATTTGTTTGGGCGTAATTTTCATAGGGTTCTCATAGGGTATCTATAGGGTAACTACGGAGTATCAAAGTAGTGCTAATTGTACTTTATGTTTGAAAAATATCTATTGGCGTTTTATTAGAATAAAGTTATTGACTTTTAATTGTTTATAATTTTTTAAATACTTGATAAACAGTATTTTACGTCTTTTTTTATCTGTTTTTTGTTTAAAACTCTTAATAACTAAGTATTTGAATAGTAAGATTAAGGCCTATCTTTGTAAGTCGTTGATATCAAGCTATGCGGTTATATTTATATAGAGAACATATAGAACAATTAAATTTGGTAAGTGATAAGATTGCCCTTAAGATTATGAAAGATATTAAGGAGGAATATAACTTACCAAATGTTCGCTATATTAGTATTAAAGCATACTGCGAATACTTTATGGTAGAGCGCGAAGATGTTTATGCAAGTTTAAATAAAAGAAAGGCGAGTTAAGCTTAGATTTGTTTGCAGTTGGCGGTGGTTGTGAGTGCTTTAAATACACAGCTCAATTGGATACATATAAGCTTATTTTAAATTATAGTCAAACTTCTCTTAATATTATTTATATTTTAGCGTTTGTATAGAAAATAATATGGATAATCCTTTAGTCTCGATAATAATACCGACCTACAATCGTGCGCATTTAATTAGTGAAACACTGGATTCGATATTGGCACAGACTTATATTAATTGGGAGTGTATTATTGTAGACGATGGCTCAACAGATCATACCGACGAGGTGTTAAAGGACTATTTGCAAAAAGATAGTAGGTTTCAATACCATCATCGTCCAAATGGTAGGCCAAAAGGCGCGAATGCATGCAGAAATTTTGGTTTTGAATTAAGCAAAGGGGAGTATGTAAATTGGTTTGATAGTGATGATTTGATGTTCCCTAATTTGTTGAGTTTTAAAATAAACAAATTTTTAGAAAATCAGGAAATTGATTTTGTAGTATGTGGATTTAAAGTAATTTTTAATAATGGTAAGGAGTTTCATAATTACACTAAACAATCTGAAAATTATATTTTGAGTTATATTTTCGATGAATTAAAACTTAATTCGGAAAATATTTTATGGAAGAAAACAGTCATTGAAAATGTTATTTGGGATGAAAACATAAATAAGTTTCAAGACTTAAATTTTATTTTTGAAAATTTAAAAACAAACACTTTAAAAGGGGAGAGTATAGAGGGCATTTTAATAGAGGTAAGAGTGTTTGGTGATAGCATTTCAATAAATCAAAAAGCAAATGTTAATGAAGATAAGTTGTATGTAAGAAAACGCATGTATATATATGCCAAAAAATTTTATGACGAGAAAACTGTTTTAAGATTCTATCATCTATATCTTTTCGAAATAAAAAACCTTATAAGTTCAAAAAATTATAAACTAACTTTAAGGGAGTTGTTTATTAGTGAAATTATACCGTTTAAAATCAAATTTGTATTCACATTATATTTAATAATTTACATCATTTTTAATCGAGGATTAAATAGATTAGTATATTATTTAAATAAAATTTCAACTTAAATTTTAATGAAATATATCCATACTGAATCTGTACATAATCTTAAAGCAGCAAATCAAGTTGTTCCTGCATTGCTTAAAATGCATGAAATAAGAAGTGTTGTAGACGTGGGTTGTGGTATTGGAACTTGGCTTAAAGTATTTGAAACAAATGGAGTTTCAAACATATTAGGTATAGATGGAGATTACATTGATTCTAATAAATTAGTTATCAATAAATCTAATTTTTTAGCTAAAGACTTAGAGCAACCTTTCACCTTAAATAGGAAATTTAGTCTCGTACTATCATTAGAAGTAGCCGAACACTTAAAACCCAATTGCGCTAATAACTTTATCGATTCATTATGTGAGTTGGGCGATTTTATTGTTTTTTCCGCAGCCATACCGAGTCAAGGAGGTCAAAATCACATTAATGAACAAGAACCAGCATATTGGATTGAAAAATTTAAATCTAGGGGGTATATTGATTATGACATCTTAAGACCGCTTTTTTGGGAGAATATTCAAGTTGATTGGTGGTACAAGCAAAATATGATTATATTTTGTAAAAATGAATCATTAAAAATTAAATTAGAGTCATATAAAAGTTTTAAGGGACAATATTTAATACATCCTATTCTATTTCAAAATAGATCTAGAGAAGCACATAATTTAGAAAATGAGTTAAAGCGAATTAGAAATGCTGAAAAATTGGTATCTTTTTATTTTACATTACTTAGAAAAGCTTTCATTAAAAAAATTAAAAATTAATGCAACCAAAATTATCCATTATCATTACATGCTATAATTTAGGTCTTTATCTAGAAGAAGCTCTAGCTAGTGTTCTAAATTATTCATCTAAAGAACAAATAGAGATTATCGTAGTTAACGATGGATCAACAGATGATTTAACCATTAATGCATTAAAACGTATTGAACAAAAATTTCCCGAAATATATATTCTGAATCAAGACAACCAAGGATTGGCTAAGGCAAGAAATAATGGTATTGCAATGTCAAATGGCAAATATATAATTCCGTTAGATGCCGATAATAAATTAAGGCATGCCTTTATCTCTCAAAGTATTTCGTTATTTGATTTAGACGCTTCTATTGATGTCATTTATGGAGATGCCCAATTTTTTGGAAATAAAAATTCTATTTGGAGAAACAAAAAATTAGATATTACTGAAATGTTACTGAGTAACCATATAGATGCCTGTGCAGCTTTTAGAAAATCTACTTGGGATAAAGTTGGAAGATATGATGAAAGTATGCCAATAATGGGTTTTGAAGATTGGGATTTGTGGTTAAGAATGCTGGTACAAGGTTGTGGGTTTTTTTATAGTGAAGAAGTGTATTTTGATTATAGGGTAAGAGATAATTCTATGCTAAGTGATGCATGGCAAAAAAGGGATGAACTATTAGATTACATATTCGATAAAAAAGAGCTTAAGCATTTAATGCCCTTTAGAGAATGTGTCTTAGAAAATAGAGCTCTTAAAAAAGAACCAACTTATACTTATGCATTGAGTATTATTGGTAAAAAAATAAAAAGAAAAATGCGATTTTGAAACAAGCCAAAACAAAAATAGTTTTTACAAGCGAAAATAGAACTTGGGGGGGAAGCGAACTTTTATGGAGTGCTACAGCAAAAATTTTGGCACAAAAAATCGAAGTTCATGTTTTGGTATATGAAGATTTGAACTTACCAGATTGGTTAATGCGATTTGAACATTTTTATTTGCACCGTATTAAATCACCTAAATTAAGAATTGTTAATAACATTTTAAATCGATTTTTACCTTATAAATATAGACTAATACCAAAGGATAAGAGATTAATAAAAATAAAAGAATTACAACCAGATTTATTGGTAATCAATCAAGGTTTTAATTTTAATGGCGTTAAATTAATGTCATTTGCCAAATTTAAACGTATAAATTATGTTACTGTTTCGCATGCCGTGAATGAAGCGTTTTGGCCTAATTTGAAGTTAAGGCGAGATATGCGAGATGGTTTTAGAGGAAGTTTAAGTAATTTTTTTGTAAGTAAAGATAATCTTGAAGTTACCGAAGCACAAATAGGAGTAATTTTAGATAATAGTGAAATTGTAAGGAATCCATTTAATGTGCCATATGCAGTAGATATTGATTATCCTAAACATAACAATTATCATTTAGCTTGTGTAGGAAGATTTGATTTTAATGCCAAAGGGCAGGATGTGCTTTTACGTGTTTTGTCTCAGGAGAAATGGAAAAACCGAAATTTAATTGTTAATTTTTACGGAAATGGAAATGATATTGAAAATCTAAAAGATTTGATTGAATTGTTTAGTATTAAAAATGTAGTAATTCATCCTTATACAGATACTATTGAAATTTGGAAAAAGAATCAAGGACTATTGCTGACTTCTCGATATGAGGGCTTACCAATAGCGCTTGTTGAGGCAATGCTTTGCAAACGATTGGTAATATTAACTAATGTTAGTGGAAATGCAGAATTGGTAATGGATAATCTAACAGGTTTTATTGCCGCAGCTCCAAGACCAGAATATGTAGATGAGGCGCTAGAACGAGCATGGGTTAAAAGGGAGAATTGGAAGCATTTAGGTGAAGAAGCAAGAAAATATATTGTGACTGAAGTGACAGAACAACCAGATGTTGTTTTCGCTAATAAATTACTATCGCTTATAAATAAAAAATAGATATGTATTTTAAAGTGTATGTGATATTAGCACATAAGAACCCCGAACAATTAAAGAGTTTGATTGAATTATTGTTAGATCAAAAGACTTTGGTTTTCATACATATTGATAGAAAATCTTCACTAAAAGATTTTAAGAATTTAATAGTTCAACCAAATTGTTTTTTCGTAAAAAAAAGAGTTAAATGTAAATGGGGAACTTTTAGTTTAGTAAAAGCCACTATTAATTCGTTTATAGAAGCTCGTGATTATATGAATACTTATTTTGCCTCATCAAATTACCATGTTATATTGTTATCGGGTGAAGATATGCCATTAAAAAGTAGTACTTATATTCATGATTATCTTTGCGAAAGACAAGATTTATCCTTAATTAATTATTGGAAATTACCTTATAGTGGCTGGTGGGATGGAGGTTTATTTAGATTTAATAATATATTTATTTTTAATAGTATTACTAAACCATATTTGCATAAAATATTAAATCAGATAATTTCAAAAATTGGATTCAATTTTTTAAAACCATACAATCGATTAAATGCTCATTATCCAGAAATGGAAGTGTATGGAAGTTCACAATGGATGATTTTAAATCCAATAGCAATAAAACACTTACTTAATACGATAACAATCCATCCTAAATTGACTTCCATTTTCAGATATACTTTTGCCCCTGACGAAATGTTTTTTATCAGTTTACTTAAATTATCTAAACCAAAAGCAGTTAAAATTGAAAACACAAAAAATCATTTAGTGATTTTTAATGGAACAAATGCAAATGCTAATTATTTAACAATTGAAGATTTAGAAAATGAAATAAACACTGACACACTATTTGGAAGAAAATTTGACAACCAAGTAAACAAAAATGTGATCGATTATGTTAAAGTAAAAATATTATCATGAAAACTTTAGCTGTAATACTTCCTACATATAACTCGGCAATTTATTTGAATGATAGTATTGATTCGGTTTTGACGCAAAGCTTTACGGATTTTGATTTGTATATTTTAGATGATAGTTCTACAGATGGAACAGAAGAAATTGTTGCATGCTACAAAGACTCAAGAATAGTATATTTAAAAAACTGTGAAAATATAGGTATTTCAAAAACACTCAATAAAGGTTTAAAGATTGTTGAAAATAAATATAAGTTTATTGCTAGAATGGATGCAGATGATTGGTGTTTTTCAACGCGCTTTAAACAACAACTAGATTATCTAGTGGCTAATCCAAACATTCAAATGTGTGGAACACAGGGCTATTGGTTAAAAGACATGCTAAATTTAGACAAGTCTAGTTGGACTTACCCAACAAATCATAGTGTTATAAAATTAAGCTTGTTGTTCACTGCTTGTTTTGGCCATTCATCAGTCATGTTTAGACAAGATTTTATAAATATAGTAGGTTACTATAATGAATCTGTTTCAACTTGCGAAGATTGGGAATTATGGACAAGAGCCGTTCATAAAGTTGAATTGGCTAATTTGCCAGAGTTTTTAATGAAGTACAGAATTGTTGTAAATAGTAATCACAGAGCCCAAGATAAAAAGGAAATACATTTCATGGAACGATCTGACGTAATTTCCAATCATTGGAAAACTTTCGATATAGAAATTCCGAAAGAAAAAGTGTTTCAATACTATTATTCCAGTGATAAAATAGAGAAAGAAACATTCAAAAAGTATTTGATTGAATTAATAGAAGTTTTTAATGCTTTATACATAAAAGAAATAGCGTCACTTAATTCAATTTGGAAAAAGAATTTTCAATATAAGTTTTTAAGATTCATAAAAGGTTTTTGGAAAAGGTCAGGTGTATCTAGAACAGATTTATCAATATGGGTTATATTATTTACTAAAGTGAAATTTGCTGGTAAATTTAAAACTCTAAAAAGTCTTTATAGATAGCATGGATACGTCTATTCTCATTGTGTCACATAACAGAAAGGAAGAATTAAGCTTTACACTTTCAAAATTAGAGCAATATATAGATTATTCGAAGCACGAAATACTAGTGTTTTTGGATGGTTGTAATGATAATTCTTTAGAATTACAAACGATTTTTCCTAGAGTGGTTTGGAGTAGTTCTAATAAGATCTTAGGGGCTTCTGGCGCAAGAAATGTTTTATATAAAAAAGCAAAAGGTGATATTTTAATAGGGTTAGATGATGATGCGCATCCATTACATGATGATTTTATAACTAGAACAATAAGGCTTTTTGAAATGTATCCCGATGTAGGTATTATTGCGTATCAAGAATTAAAAGGAGTCGTTAATTTTAATGATTGTGAAATTATTGATTTTAATAAGGTTATTGAAGAATATTTTACAAACGAATTTATAGGATGTGGGTTTGCTGTTAAAAAAAATGTTTACGAACAAACTCGAGGTTTTCCAGTTTGGGTAGATATTTATGGCGAGGAATCATGTGTAGCTATAGAAGTTTTATCAAAAGGATATAATATTTTATACACTAATAGAATTACTGTGAATCACAGAGTTAATATATTACAAAGAAAACTTAATGAGCAAAACTATTATAGATTTGGTAAACAGTTAAAAAATAGAGCCTATTTTTATGTTGTATATTATAAATATCCATTTAGGGATATATTAAAATTGTTAAGGCATAACTTTATAAAATACGGATTAATGGATTTTAAATACTTTAAAATATTTTTTAGAACTATTTTTGAGATTTTATTAGGTATTCCTAGGGTTTTAAAATATAGAAATCCAATTGATAATAAACGAATAAGTGAAATAAATAAGTTACCTAAATTAAAGTTTTAAATTGAAAACCATAGCCATCATACCGGCAAGAGGCAACTCAAAGCGTTTACCTAATAAAAACATTAAATTATTGGGAAACGTTCCATTATTGGTACATAGTATCTATTATGCCAAACAGCACGATTTTATTGATGCTATTTATGTTTCAACCAATGATGAAGATATAAAACATGTTGCGTTAAATTATGGCGCTAAGGTTATTGATAGACCAAATGAATTATCGGGCGATTTAGAGCCAACAGTTACTGCTTTAAAACATGTATTAGAATCTTTAGATTATGATGTGGAAAACGTGGTGTTGTTACAGCCTACCAATCCGTTACGTCCTAAAAACTTACTAAAAGAAGCATTTCAATTATTTAACGATACAATGAGCGAAAGCTTATTTACGGTGACAAGAAATCACCAAAAATTTGGCACTATTGAAAACACAGTTTTTAAGCCGTTTAATTATTGCATCGGACAGCGAAGTCAAGATTTAGAACCTTTGTATTTTGAAAATGGTTTATTGTATATTACAAAGGCTAAGCATATTTTAAATAACCAAATCATAACAGGAAAAGCGTTTCCATTAATTGTAAATCATCCTTTTGCCTCCATCGATATTGATACACAAGAAGATTTTGAGTATGCGGAGTTCTTGTTAAAAAAAGATTCAAGATAAGTTTAGAAGGGGACTTCGACAGGTTCATTCTGCAATGCGAATAATATTAGAAAACATTTGTTTTGCTGAACTTGTCGAAGCGTTAATAAAGTAAAGAGATATATAAGGACTTCGACAGGCTCAGTCTGACAATGTGAATAGTATTAGAAAACTTTTGTCTCGCTGAGCTTGTCGAAGCGTTAATAAAGTAAAGAGATTTATAAGGACTTCGACAGGCTCAGTCTGACAATGTGAATAGTATTAGATAACGTTTGTCTCGCTGAGCTTGTCGAAGCGTTGGTAAATAAAAAATATAGACGACTACGACAGGCTCAGTCTGACAAAAAAGGGAGAATAGTATTAGTTGTCTCGCTGAACTTGTCGAAGCGCAAATAAAAAAAGAAAATAAATGAATAATCCATTCATAGACATAGCAGGCCGAAAAATAGGCTTAGATTTCCCACCCTTAGTTATTGCCGAAATAGGCATCAATCACGAAGGCTCTCTGCAAGTCGCAAAAGAGATGGTAGATGCCGCTCATCACGCAGGTGTAGAAGTGGTAAAGCACCAAACCCATATCGTAGAAGACGAAATGAGTGCTGTTGCAAAACAAGTCATTCCCGGAAATGCTACAGTGTCTATTTACGACATTATGGAACGTTGTGCACTGAATGAAGCGGATGAATTGGTGTTAAAAAATTACGTAGAAAGTAAAGGCATGATTTTTATATCAACTCCTTTTTCTCGTGCCGCGGCCGAACGTTTAAAGCGTTTTGATATTCCAGCTTATAAAATTGGTTCTGGTGAGTGTAACAATTACCCGTTGTTGGAGCATATTGCCCAATTTGGGAAACCTGTTATTTTAAGCACAGGAATGAATACTATTGAAAGCATCCAAAAAGCAGTTGCCATTTTTGATAAATACAAAGTGCCCGTTGCCTTATTACATACAACGAATCTATATCCCACACCAACTCATTTGGTGCGTTTTGGTGCAATGATACAAATGCATCAGGCATTTCCAGATAAGGTCGTTGGTTTAAGCGATCATACGTTAAATAATAATGCCTGTTTAGGTGCTGTGGCTTTAGGTGCTTCTATTTTAGAACGACATTTTACCGACCATATGCAACGGCAAGGACCAGATATTGTATGTAGTATGGATGAAAAAGCGTGTAAAGAACTCATTGTAAACAGCAAAGAAATTGCACTTATGCGAGGTGGTATCAAAGAAGCTGCTAAAGAGGAACAAGTAACCATCGATTTCGCCTTTGCTACCGTATGTAGCATTTCAAAAATAAAAAAAGGGACTGTTTTTACTAAAGAAAATTTATGGGTAAAACGCCCTGGAACAGGAAAGATTTTAGCAGAACATTTTGAAAGTATACTCGGAAAAAAGGCCAGTCGCGATATAGAAAATGACGAACAAATAACTTGGGAGGACATTCAATAAAATAAGTTGTCATACAGAGCTTGTCGAAGCGAAAGAAAATTAGTGTTAGGACTTCGACAAGCTCAGTCTGACATTGCGAATTGTATTAGAATACGTTTGTCACGCTGAGCCTGTCGAAGCGAAATTAAGATAATTAGTTTTGGACTTCGACACGCTCAGTCTGACAATACTTGGTGTAATTAGAGAATTCGGTTATTTTAAGCTGAAATTGGGAGTTACAATTATAAATTAAATAACGCTGTCACGCTGAGCCTGTCGAAGCAAAAATAAGTTAATTAGTATTGGACTTCGACACGCTAAGCCTGACTATACGAACAAAGTTAGAAAACGTTTGTCACGCTGAGCCTGTCGAAGCGCTTTTAAAAAAAATAAAATTGTGAAAAACTATTTTGTTTATATCGTAAAATGCCATGACGATTCCTTTTATACTGGCCTTACAAATAATCTCGAAAGAAGATTATTTGAACATAATGAGGGGATTGACGAATATGCTTATACTTTTCAACGACGACCTGTAGCGTTAGTATGGGTTGAAATATTTTCAGATCCAAACCAAGCTATTGCTATTGAAAAGAAAATAAAAGGATGGAGTAGGAGGAAAAAACAAGCTTTAATTGATGAGGATTGGGATAAGCTAGTGGCATATTCTAAAAATTATACGCAGTTTGGTAAGAATGACGGGACTTCGACAGGCTCAGTCTGACAATGTTTGATAAGTTAACAGAATTCGGTTGTTTTTTGCTGAAATTTGGAGTTACAATTATAAATTAAATAACGCTGTCACGCTGAGCCTGTCGAAGCGAAGTTAAGATAAGAGTGTTAGGACTTCGACAAGCTCAGTCTGACATTGAGAATAGTATTAGAATACGTGTGTCACGCTGAGCTTGTTGAAGCGCAAAAGATAATTATTGTTAAACTTCGGCAAACTCAGAGTTACAAAACAATAACCCATTTCGGCCTAACAATGATTAAAGTTTTATATTTGTCGGAAGCAGAAAAGTATGCAAAAAAAAATAGCATTTTTAACAGGTACCCGTGCCGATTTCGGTAAAATGAAACCCCTAATTCAAGTTCTTGAAAATCATCACGAATTTGATCCTCATATATTTGTTACGGGCATGCATCTGCTCGAAACTTATGGTTACACCCTTATTGAAGTAGAGCGTTGTGGTTTTAAGAATATATCAACCTTTAGAAATGATACGCACGAAGCAAGTATGGATTTAACACTCGCAAAAACCATCACTGGTTTTTCTCAATTCGTTAAGGATGTGCAACCAGATTTAATTGTGATTCATGGCGATCGCGTTGAAGCACTAGCAGGTGCTATTGTTGGTAGCTTAAACAATATTCTAGTCGCTCATGTTGAAGGTGGTGAATTATCTGGAACGATAGACGAATTATTACGACATGCTACCAGCAAGATGAGCCATATTCATTTTGTAGCGAATCAAAAAGCAAAAATATTGTTAGAGCAAATGGGAGAATTGCCAGAAACAATATATAGTATTGGGTCGCCCGATGTCGATATCATGTTTTCGAATGCATTACCAGAACTGGAAACAGCAAAAACTTATTACGATATTGCATTTGAAGCCTATGCCATAGCGATGTTTCATCCAGTTACCACAGAACACTCACAAATGCAGCAGTATGCCGATAATTTTGTAAAAGCCTTAATTGATAGCAACAAAAACTATGTGGTTATTTTTCCTAATAATGACATGGGAAGTCAAACCATTTTAGATGCTTATCTATTGCTTAAAAACCATCGAAATTTTAGGGTTTTTCCATCGCTTAGATTTGAATATTTTCTAACCTTGCTAAAACATTCTGAATTTATTATCGGTAATAGTAGTGCTGGCGTTCGGGAGGCACCTTATTATGGAATTCCTACGATAAATATTGGAACACGACAGAATAACAGAACTTTCTCTAAGGCTATTATAAATTCCGATTACACAAAATCGGGTATTTTGAATGGCATTAAAAAGATAAAAACCATCAAATTTCAAAAGGACATTCATGATTTTGGGAATGGAAAAAGTGCCGAAGAATTTATAAAAGTTCTACAATCTGACGTATTTTGGAAAACAAATCATCAAAAACAATTTAGAGCGCTTTCATGAAAAAACTTGGATTGGTAATAACCGATGGCGTTGGCTTTAGAAATTTTATTTTAAGCGATTTTTTGCATTTTGCTGAAACCACTTTTGATGAGGTTGTAATTTTATCGTGCTTACCGAAAGAAATCTATACAGCGCATACTAATTTAAGAGTTATAGAATTGGATGTTTTTGAAGAAACCTTCAAAACTTGGTTTTTTAGAAAAGCCAAAGAAATTGCGCACCTCAAATTACACCAGAAGGGAAATTTGGGAATACAAGACAATTTAAAAACTAACGATTCAAAGTTGAAAACGAGTCGTGGGTATGCAACACGTTTTATCTACAATTTAACAGCATTATTTCATTCGGAATCCACTATTCAACAATTTCAAAAACTACAAAATAAAACCTTTGCTAATCATAAAATAACGAATGAATATGCCACTATTTTAGAGAAAGAAGCATTTAGTTTATTGTTTTTCACGCATCAACGTCCGCCGTATATAGCGCCTTTGGTGTATGCTGCACAACAACAAAAATTAAAAACAGCTGCCTTTATTTTTAGTTGGGATAATTTAGCTTCCAAAGGGCGCATGGCTTCAAATTTTGACTATTATTTAGTTTGGAGTGTTTTAATGAGGCAAGATTTACTTCAATTTTATACTTCCATAGATGAAAATCAGATTAAAGTTGTTGGAACACCACAATTTGTACCCTACACGATGCAAGAT
>NZ_JBFHGK010000065.1:0-16718 GCF_041583155.1 Mariniflexile sp. | reverse complement strand
TTTTGATCTTCTTTTAAGACCTTACCTTCCTGGAAGCATCCTATTGCAGGACCACTTCTTAACCTACGCCTTTTATATTGTATGCCTTGCTTATTTTTATTGATATACAACAGCCAAATCAAAATGGAATACGCAAGGTGCCTTCTAAAACTTAAACTTATTCTTAAATTGGATAACA
Organism: Mariniflexile sp.; assembly: GCF_041583155.1. Classification (GTDB taxonomy): domain Bacteria; phylum Bacteroidota; class Bacteroidia; order Flavobacteriales; family Flavobacteriaceae; genus Mariniflexile. The sequence continues at coordinate 16,540 of NZ_JBFHGK010000065.1, read as the reverse complement.
AGAAAATTTAAAATACTGTGGGAAGGTGTAAATTATTTATAGAAAGAAATTCCAAACCAATCCAAAACGTACCGTAAAATCGCGATACGGATAATTTGGTGCTGAATAAAAATTATAGCCTGTGAAAGATGAATTAAAATGTTCTGCTTTAAAATAAATTCTGGTTTGACGGATTTTGGCGTTTACGAAAAAGTCTAATCGCGGAAATGCTCCGTATTCTTTTTCGGTTTGTACGTAAAATTCTGCTAATAAAGGGTTGTAGGCATCCATGTAATACTTTGTAAAATAATTAAAAGTCACCCCTGTTTGCAAGAACATCGCCTTTTTGAATAAGTGATTTGAATAGTACAGCGTATTACGAGTAGTAAAATCTGGTACATTTAACACATTATTATTGTCTTGTGTATTTTGATACAGAATGGTATTATTTAACGCGAACTTTCCTAGTTTTAATTCATTCTCTAATTTTACTCTTAAATATGTTATGGTACTATTATTCTGAAATGGTTCGACTTGAAGTGTGGTTTCGTCCTTTTTAAAATATACGTAATCGGTTATTGTGTTAAGATCTACTGTAATGTTTGCTAAACTTTTATATTTTAATTGAAAGGCAAGTTGCTGCGTTTCCGTATTATTGAAATTATTTTGCCAAATATAATTTTCGTAATTACTCTGATATAAAAGTGCGTTGAAGTTTGGTGATTTTGAACTGTGGTTTAAGGTTGCAGACCCTGCTATCTCGTCATTTAGTTTAAAACTAGCGGTTGCCTTAAGAAAATTTCCTGATAGATTTCCTGTTAAATTGACACCAAAATCACCATCTAACTGAAAACCTCTATATTGCTTTAAATATTTACCCCCAGCAGCAAACACATTTCCTTTTAATCTGTTGGTTATTGTATTTCCATTTAACACGGCTACTTTATCATAACCATAATTATAATTACTATTACTTACATTAAACTGTAAGTTTCCAATAATGTTGTTGCTATAATTTAATTGGAATTGATTATAAAAATATTCTAAAGAAGAACGATCTTTTAAACCAGTGCTGGCATTAGACTGTCCGAAATAACTATCGCTAGATGTTTGATCGAACTGATAATATTTATCTTCAAAAGACATAATGTGCCCAATACTAAGTTTGTTTTTAGAAAGCGAATCTGTTTTTGAAATTAAATAATAATTGTGATCTAAATAAAATCGCTTTGATTTTAATAGGTTTTCAGCATTTTCAAAATTTACTGTAAAAATAGAACGGTCCAAAAACTCTGGATCACCCGTTTCGAAATACTGAACATTATCATCTTGTAATCCACCATTTTCTTGGTTAAGCAAATCTTGAGTTACAATATGCGTTTTCATGAAATAGCGCTCATTTTTTGCCTGGTAGTTGGTAGTAAACCTAAAATTACCACTACTTGCCAATATATGTTGGTATTTACCTAAGGAACGCAAACCTTTATATGCTATCGAAAAGTTAAATTGTGGTGATGTGTTTATTGTAAAAAAAGCGTCCGTTGTCTGCCCCTGCTCGAAGGCTGTTTTGAAAAACAACTCAGTTAACGGTGTTGGTACTCGGTAATAATTAACATCGTCCACTTCCCAAAAAAAGTAATGTTTTGCTCGTGCTCCTATACCAGGCATTAAACTGGTGTTTTGAAAATTGTGCGTAAGACTATTATAAGTCTGCCCCATATTTGAAAATGGGATTAACCCAAACTCGTCTTTTCGTAGATAATTAAATTTGTACTCTTTTTTTATAGAAAGCGTGGTATCAACGTATGTGGTATCATTTTCGGAAGATATTATTAAATATTCAGAAATTTTAGGAAGTGGTTTTTCGGAAGAATCTTTGGCTTGTGTGATGCCCAACTCCCTACCTAAACGATTTGGTTTTTCTGGTTTTCCTTGAGACAAGAGCAGGTTACACTGTGCTATAAAGAACACTATTACGACTAAGGTTTTATTTAAATAAAAAATATTGGTCATTTTAAATCCTGAATGTAAAGTCATAATAATTTGTTTCGATACTAAGTTAAGTGATTATAAACGCTTAATCATTTTATAACGCTGCAAATGTAAATACAAAATATGATAACGCTGTATATTGAAAAAATTATTTATTTCGAGGAATAAAAAAACCTCTAAATTCAAGTATGCTGAATTTAGAGGTTTTAGTAAATAAGTTAAACTACTTTCTAATTAAACCATAACCCATATAAACGCAAGTTTGGTTGAGATGCGCTAGTAAATGTTGATGATAAATTAGAATAACTAAAAAGGCTTGAAGAAAAAGAACCTTGATCGGTAAAATACATACCATCTGGACTTAAAAAGAACTGCAATAACGGTGTTACAGCATTTAGGAAATATGAACCATTGCCATTTGCAGCGCCTACATAAGTATAATAAACTTTATTATTTTCAATAGTCTGTCTAAAGTTATATCCTGCATAATAAGTAGCAGTAGAAGTAGGACCAGAACTATAAACCATAACATACAAAGTTACATATCCTGTTGTAGCATTAGGCACTACATAAAATTCTATACCACTATAACTCCAATAAGCATTTGCGTTAGCACTTATTCCTTTAATATTTTGGTTTACTGTTGAAATAAGCGCATCAAACCCTGGAGAAGTTAAGCTATTTACACCAAACGATAAACGTGAACCAAAAACTTGATGACCAGTTTTTCCAAGACCATTAACATCATCTGTTAAAAACACAGGAGTATTACTGAATAAAATAGTTGCAGTAGTTCCATTTACGGTTGACACATAACTATTTGTAGGATAATCAAACACAAAATCTTCATATGTTTCTCCTTCAAAAGTTATTGCTGGGTTTATGGTTAATCCTGTATCCGAAAATGCTACACCAAAATTAAGTTCGGAAACCTCCCCTGTATCATTTTGGGTTCTAGGGGTTGCGTACAATCTTAAAGAGTCGTAATTTAAATTATAATTTTGGATGCCATTCTCATTTTCAAATCTTAAAACCTGAAACACAGAAGTTTGCGCTGTTGGCAAAAGATTATCACGTTGTGCAAGTGATTCCTTTGCTTTGGCTACACTTTCTGTTTCAAAGTCACTAAATCCTGTAGGCTCTAAAATAAAACTTGCAGTACTACTGTTTCTTACATCTTTGAAAGTTAAAGTACCATTTTCATTCTTAAAAAATTGAAAAACTGATGTTCCTTTAAATCCTGCCCCTCGTAAACCTCCATATTCTGGATCACTTACTTTTTGAATATGATTTCTTGTTGTGAAGACAAGCTCTGTTGCTGTTCCTAACCTAACATCATAAGAAGATGTAAATAAATCTGTTTCAGAATCAAAATCGGAAGTCATAGTAACAGTACCATCAGCATTGAATTTCATATAGAATGTAAAACCTCCAAACTCATCGTTCTTTGTGAAATACACCCCTTTATAACCATTTTGCTGTTCAACTAATAAATTTACTAATTCACTAGTGCTTTGTGAAATTCGTTCTGCCGGAGATTCCGAAAAAAGCAAATTGTCATCATCATTATTACAAGAAAATAAAGTTATAAACATCAGGCTAATTAGCCAATAACTTGTGTTGCGAATATTTTTCATAGCTTTTTTAATTTACGAGTTGTTGAGTTGCTGCTTCTATCAATGCTTGAAGTTCATAAATATCTATTCCAAAATTATCAAGATAATATTTTACAACGAAAGCTTCTTTTTGTCTGATGTAACTTCTAGCAGTAGCACTTGAAATGCCATTAACTATAGCGTCAAAAGATTCTTTAGAATTCGTTAACATTTCTGAAACCATTTCTACAAAATCTTCACTTTCTTGACTTGATCCATAAGCTGTTATGTAACCTAATTCTCTAGCTTGTGCATCTGTTCTGTTAAACCATTGTGCTGTATAATCAGCAGGGTTAATTTGACCATACATGATATCAATTGGATAGTTTTGATTTAAAATATGACCATATTCATGTTGCACTGTTTTTAATGGCTCTTTTATACTATTAATATCTGAAAAATCTAGGTAATCAATATTGAACAAAGTAATCTTTGCTCCAGCTTCAGCCACACCTAAAGTTATGGTTGGACTGTTAGGGTTGTAATTAAAACTTCCAGCAAATGTAAATTGTCTAGGAGCAATTTTTTTTATAAAATCTGGACCACCTACTGTTGTGTACGGTTCTATCCAAGCTTTAATAAGCGCATTGGCAACTGGCTCTACACTAGACTCATAAGGCGGATGTAAATATCTGTCAATATCAGTTTCATTGATATTCCATTTATATTGCACTTCAATGTTATAAGGTGCAACAAAATTTTCCCTTAAATAAATATCTAATTCATTTAATATTGGGGTTGTTGTATCTATTTGACTTTCGCCAACTCGATCCTCATTATTGCTACAAGTCCACATTGTGGCAAATGCAACATAAGTTAGAATTATATATATATGCTTTTTCATAATTTGTAAAAATTAAATTTATCTAGGGTTTTGAGTAATACCAAAAGATCTTGCTGCTTCAGGAATTTGCAATTGTCTTCTAAGATCATCTTTTGGTAAATTATAAATATTTCCAAAAATATCACGGTGCTCAACAGCCATATTAAGTCTCTTAATATCAAACCAACGCATTCCTTCATTATAAAATATGGTTCTTTTAATATTTAAAATGGCATTTATAAATGGTAAGCTTTCCGTAGGAATCGTGTAAAATGGCGTATACAATGTGTTATCCGTTACAGGAAAACGGCTTTGTACATTTTCAATAGTTAACTTATCAGTAGCTGCGCTATAACTTCTCGTTTTTACTGAGTAAGAGGTATTAATGTCATCCGTTGCATTTTGTAATTGTCCTAACATAGCGTAAGCTTCAGCTCTGTTTAAAATGGCTTCATCTGTAGTAAAAAGTACAAAAGTCACATAAGCAAAACCAGTACCTGCCGCTTGATTAGTTACTTTAAAATATTCAGAAAATTTAGGTACGTTATAGTACAAATCATTAGAACCATAAACTGCATAAGACCATTGTTTATTTGTACCATTATAGGTTGGAAATATCTCATTCTTTTTGGTTGTATTTAACTGATATCTTGCAGTATAATGAAATCTTGCAAATGTAGAAGGGGCCGACACCAATAGTAAGTTAGCTGGCTCTACAGTTGATGAAATATATCTACTTGATTGTTCAGAATAAGTACTTGTTCTATAAAAGGCTTCCCACCCTCTTAGAACTTCTGCACCGCCTCCACTAAGAGCCAATGTACTGTGTGTTATTACTTTTTCCCACTCTCCTACAGAAAGGTAAAAACGAGATGCAAATGCATTGGCAGCTGCTTTAGTAAAATGATAAGCTTTAACTCCATAGTCATCTGAAATTAATGGCAAACCTTCTTCTAAATCTTTTTCGATATTAGCATATACTTCTGCTACCGTTCCTCTTTGGTAATCACCTAAAAGTACTGTTTCAGGTTCTAACACGTAAGGTATTCCTAAATCTGTATCGGCTGTAGCAGGATTGTATTCTTTTGAAAAAATAGTTACCAACATAAAGTGAGCATAAGCACGACAAATTAGTGCCTCTCCTTTTAGTGCATTAAATTCAGCACCACCTCCTAATTCTTCAATAGACAATAAGGCTTGATTTGCTTGTGATATGGCCTTATAAGCTCTGTTCCAGTAATTTGTAGGGGTATCGTTATCAGTATCATTTAGATCCTTCCAAAAAAACATTTCTTCATTAATCCTAACTTCAGCAGCACTGGCACTTTTATCTCCAGCGTTATCTGACATAGGTTCTAAAAAAGGGGCATATGCGCCTTCTGGGTAAGCTGCCACTAATAGTTCTGCAATTTTTTCTGCCGAATCTATGGTTGTTCTGTTGTCTGGTGTTTCATCCAAAATATCATTACATGAAACTACTGATAGAAAAAGAACACCTATCGATATAATATTAAATTTTATATTTTTCATAGTTATTTTTTTTAAAATCCAAGGTTTAACGAAAAAGTAAATAATCGAGATATAGGATATGCTACACCACCAGATCTGAAAAATTCTGGATCTTGACCTCCTAATTTAGAATCTGAGTATATTAAAAATGGATTTGTTGATTGCATACTTAATCTAAAAGTTGACAGACCAAGTTTTTCAATTGTATTCTTATCAAATGAGTATCCAAGTGAAATATTTTTCATTCTAACAAAACCACCATCAGCCACACGTTCTGTTGAATAATTATAAGCATTGTATAGTCTTGCTAAGTTACTTTCTCCAAATGATTGAAGTAAACTTTGAGATGCAATAACAGGTACGTTTGTAATATTTTCATCACCTGGATTAATCCATCTGTTTACAAATTCTCTAGGAAATACATCTAAATCGTTGTATACCGATGCAAAAGACGGATCTAATCTTACTTTATTTCCAGCCGAGAACGATATGAAAAAGCTTAAATCCCAATTTTTATATTTGAAATTATTAGATAAACCACCAGAGATATTTGGCTCTGTTCCTCCTTCATACTGTAAATATTCCAATACATTGTCAGTATCTTGGAAATCTATTAGGTCGTATGGATTTGCTGGATCGAAATCTGGATGATCTGTTAAGAATTGTGGTAACCCAAACTCATTAAGTCCTTGAAATTTATAAGAGAATAAAGATCCTCTTGGGAAACCAATAGCGTTTCCGTTACCTGTACCAACTACTAAATCAAAAACATTAGATTCTTGTTTTAATGAAGTTATTTCCTGATTGAAGTGAGAAACATTAAAACTAGATTTCCAACTAAAGTTATCTGTTTTTAGGTTGGTTGTTGTTAATTGAAACTCAATACCATTTGTAGTCATTTCAGAGTTATTTCCAAGCTTTAAAGACTCACCTCCAATACCTGTTGTTCTAATAAGGTCAATTAAATCCTTACCTTTTCTGAAATAAACATCAAAGTTCATTAATATGTTATTATTAAGGAATCCTATATCCATACCTAAGTTTAACTCAAGAGTTTTTTCCCAAGTCAACTCACTATTTTGTAAATCCTCAATATTAATATAATTTTCACGGTCATCTGAAAACAACCTGTCTGTTACTTGGTTTCTGAATACCGCTAAGTTATTGGTTGCATTATCTGCTAAAAGCGCTACTAAACCGTAACTCGGTCTGAATGCCAAGCTTGAAACAACATTTGAATTTCTAATGAAATCTTCCTTATCTGCATTCCATTTACCACCAATAGTATAAGTTGGTAACCATCTAGATTGTGATGATTTTCCAGCTCTATTAGATCCTTCGTAATTACCAGTAATGTTTAAAACATATTTTTTATCAAAATCATAAGTTACGTTTGCAAAAAAGGATACTTCACGTTGTCTGGTTTCCGAAGCAGAAAAATAATCATTTCCTTCTAAAATAACTTTCTTAAGCATATCTGGATCTGTGAATACAATACCACCTCTATCAAATTGATATCCGTATCCTGTGTATGAACTTGCACTTCTGTCGGTATATCTGTATTCTTGACCTCCATAAACTCTTAAGCCATGAACATCATCCATAAACCTTTTATTGAAATCTAATGTATTTCTTAAAGTATATGTTACTAATGAATTTTTTGAAGTAGTTAAAATTCCTCCAACAGGCAATACTACTTTTGGTCTTGAATTTGGTTCATCTGGGTCGGTAAACAAAAATGTATTTGAATCTTGTACAATTGTTGTTTCATCTGCGCGGTACGCACCTACAACATTTGAACTTTCTGTTATCGCTTGTTCATTATTAGATGTAGCATATCTTGCAGAACCTAAGAAATTATAAGTTAAATTATCATTTAATTTATATTCTGATTGAATCTGAAATTTGATATCAGATACGTTTAATTCAAGCGTATTATTCTCAATTTCATTTAAGATATTGAAAGGCGCCCAGTTATAACGAGAATATTCCAATTCACCATTATTATCATAAGGTCTTAATGCTCTACTTGTATTTAAAGCATAACTAAATGGGTTAATATCAAAATCTCTTGAAAAAGAACCACTTACAACATCTTCCTGTCTTGAAAAAGTACCAGGTGCTAATTGATTTCTTATAGACCCTTGCAATTGTGTAGTAATTGTTAAGTCGTCATCCAATAAATAATAAGTATTTCTTAAATTACTGGTAATTCTTCTAACTCTATCTGCAACTGTCCAACCAGCATCTGTATAATAACCAATAGAAGCATAAGACGTCGATTTTTCGCCACCACCTGAAAAACTCAATGTGTGTGTTTGTGTTGGTGCTGCACTAAACAAAACTTTAAACCAGTCTGTATTGGCAGTTTCATATTGCTGTAAAAATGCCGCTTTGGCTTCTGGAGTGTTTACAAGTTGAAATTCGCCTGTTGTTTCATTATAATTATTAATGGCTCTGTACATAATATTATATATGCCACCATAACGACCTTGAAAAGAAGACGGTAAGTTTAAAAATCCTTTAGTTTCCATTTCTCTATAAATAGAAACAGTTTCTTGTGAATTTAACAAATCATAATTTGAGTACCTAGGTAAATCTCTTACAGCATATTCTGCACTGTAATTAAAGGTCGGTTTTTGATTCTTTTTACCTGTTTTAGTAGTAATTACAACCACACCGTTTAGTGCTCTTGCTCCGTATAAAGCTGTTGCAGAAGCATCTTTCAAAATTTCAAAGCTTTCAACATCTGAAGCATTTAAACCTGCCACAGCAGAACTTAATAGTGTATTGGCATCTCCAGAAACTAAATCTGTTAGAGATAAACTAACAATTTCTTCTTGAATAACACCATCAATAATCCAAATTGGCTTAGTATCACCTAAAATAGATGACGAACCTCTAATGGTAATTCTAGGCGCAGCACCAAACGTTCCTGTAACGTTTTGTACGCTTACCCCTGCTGCTCTACCCTCTAGAGCTCGTGATATATCTGCTTCACCATCAAGCTTAATATCGGCTGCTTTAATGGTTTGAGATGCTCCTGTAAATAATTCTCTTTTCACATTTTGATAACCTGTAATTACAACAGTATCTAAATCTTCAAGATCTTCTTTTAAAACTACATTCACCGTAGTTTTAGTACCAACCGTAATAAGTTGGGTTTTCATTCCGATAAATGTAATCTTTAAAACGTCCGTTGGTTTTGCAGATATTGAATAGTTTCCATCAAAATCTGATACCACACCACGGTTAGAGCCTTCTATAATAATAGTTACTCCTTCCAATGGGATGCCGTACGAGTCAGTAATTTTACCAGTGATTGATTTTCCTTGAGCGTAAGACAAGTGAATACTTAACACTAGAAAAAACGTTAATAAATACGTAAATTTTATTTTCATAAAAAATAATTGTTTGAATTAGTCAGCGGCAAACTTCTTAATATTATCTTAAAGAAACAAGCAAAAATTGCAAATTAATAAGTTAAAATTTAACGATTTGTTGATTTTCAGTAAATAAAAATTACGATTTTGGCAATTCCAATAAAAAAGATTTAATAAATTTTGAAAAAGCCTGAATATTCACTAATTCCAAAACTAACCTACTGAACCCCTTACGGTTGTTATAAAAATCATAAATTTGTAATTATTTAAAACACAAATGCTCCTAAAAAATCATTCAGGTATTATATTAGAATGCGGTACAGATGAAGCCGGCCGAGGCTGTTTAGCTGGTCCGGTTACAGCCGCAGCCGTTATTCTTTCTCCAAAGTTTAAAAATTCGCTACTAAACGATTCCAAAAAATTAAGTGAGCCTAAAAGAGATTTACTAAAACCTATTATAGAGTTACAAGCTTTAACTTTTGGAGTTTCGCACGTTTATCAAGAAGAAATTGATCAAATAAACATATTGAATGCTTCTATTTTGGCAATGCAACAATCTATAAGTCAATTAAGCCCTCAGCCTGAATTTATTATAGTTGATGGTAATAGATTTAAACCCTATAATGATATCCCCTTTGAAACCATAATAAAAGGTGACGGCAAATATTTAAGCATTGCTGCTGCATCGGTGTTAGCAAAAACGTATCGCGATGCCTACATGAACACCATTCATGAAGAATTCCCAATGTACAATTGGAAGCAAAATAAAGGTTACCCCACAGCAGAACACCGCGAAGCCATTCGAAAATATGGTGTAACTAAATACCACCGAAAATCATTTAGATTAATCCCAGAACAATTAAAGTTGGAAGTTTAGGGTTATTAATTGAAAAAAGTAGTATAGATTACATTGTTTTTACAAACTATAAATTGAAAAATATGTAGGTTTGTATAATTTAATTCGTATTAATGAAATTCGTTATATAAAACTTCTAAACACAACCCAAGATATTTATTAGCGAATTGCATCTGACCACCTTAAAACAATAAATTTAAACAAATGAAATTTCTTTATTTAGCCCTTTTAGCTCTTGTGGTTTTTAGTTGTTCTAATAAGGTTACTACGCGTACAAATCTCATAGATTTTGTTCCAGAGAACGCTTCTATTATTATAAAAACATCCAATTTAGAGGAATTAAAAAGTAGTATTAAAAACAGTGACTTTCTTAGTAAATTCTCAAAAACTGCTGCCTATAAAAATTTAGAATCAAAACTTGAAAATTTAAAACTTTTTAAACCAAATGGCGAAATGCTTATTTGTTTTTCAAATGATGGTAACGACAGTTTACAATATTCCATCATTACCAAATACACGCCACATTTATTCAAAAGAGATTCCATTAAAAATTACATTGAAGAAACACTAACTTACAAAAATGAAAGTCTTACAAAATCTACCTTCAATGATTACACGTTTTACAGCACTGTTGTAGATAGCACTTTTTTTGCAACTTCATCTAGATCTATAATAGACGGTATTTTTGCTAACCCAAACATGAATGAAGAGTTAGTTAAAATTTACAATTCAACGAGCGATGATAAAACATTTTCAATTATTATTAATGCCAATTCTCCTTTTATAAAGTCATTTTTTATAGAAGATGCCCTGAGCCTAAAAGCTTTAACAAGCTACATGGCTATTGATGTTGATGTTAACCAAAACGGCATTTATATTAATGGTATCACAAAGGCCACAGATACTACAAAAATTCTCAACAATATATTTAAAGGCACCATTCCGCAAGAAAATCAAATACAAAACGTAACACCAAATAGTAGCGATGGCTTTATGAGTTTTACTTTTAAAAGTTTTAAAACTATTGATGCTAATCTAAAAGCCTTTAATAAAAAAAATAAGCAAACAAATAGTTCTCCAATATTTGACAACATCACTGAAGTTGGGGTAATTTATGAAGGTGAAAACCGAGCTATTGCTCTTAATTCTATAGATGTTATTGCTACCGAAGACGCTCTCATTAGCGAACAAACTATTAAAGAAACTTACAGAGGTATTGAAATTTATAGCTTTAGCGAACCTAGCTTATTTGCTAATACATTCTCCCCATTAGTAAAAAAAGAGACATTTGATTCCTATTGCGTTTTAGACAACTTTTTTGTGTTTTCTGAAAATGTAAGTTTGCTTCAAACCATCATCGCTAATTACCAAAACAAAACAACATATAATGAGCTTGATACCTTTGTGAAAATAAAGGAGCAACTGAGTAATGCTTCTTCCTTATTGTTAGCTATAAATAATCAATCATTGAAAACTATATTAAGTAATCATTTTAAAGATGATTTAGATGACAGCTTCAATAATTACAGCACCTCGGCAATTCAATTTATTTACGATTCTAATTTTGCTCATGTAAATGCTATAATAAATAAGAGTAAAGTTACAGCAGTTCAAAGTTCTGTTTCTCAAGAATTAAACATAAAATTGGGTGATGATATTTTAACCAAACCGCAATTTGTAACCAATCATTTAACCAAAGAAAAAGAAATTATAATTCAAGATGTTAAAAACAATCTGTATCTAATTTCGAATAAAGGCAAAATTCTTTGGAAAAAGCAACTTGAAGGAACTGTTTTAGGTACTATCGAACAAATAGATATTTTTAAAAACGGGAGGTTACAATTGGCCTTTGCAACACCGCACCGCGTTTACGTTATTGACAGAGATGGCAAAGATGTTACACCTTTCCCTGGTAAGTTTAATGATGAAATAACACAACCGCTTTCGGTGTTTGACTATGATAAAAACAAAAATTACCGATTATTTGTAACTCAAGGCAAACATCTTTTGGTTTACGATGTAAACTCTAAATTGGTTAATGGCTTTAACTTTAAATCGGCTAAAGACCCTATAATTAGTCAACCTAAACATTTTAGAATAAGCGGTAAAGATTACATTGTGTTTAAAACAGCAAACACTTTACATATTATAGATAGAGTGGGCAACCCTAGATTAACACCAAAAAGTTCTGTAACCTACTCAAACCAACCAATATTCTTATATAATAATAGGTTTACTACTACTACTACTTCGAGCGGACAGTTGCTTTCTGTAGATACTAGAGGTAATGTTTCAACTCAAAATTTAAATCTTGCCGAGAAACATAGTATTGACGCATCTAGTAAAACCTTGGTAACTCTTAGCGATAACAAACTAACCATAAAAAGTAATACTGTAGAAATGGAATTCGGCACCTATACAAAACCGGAGCTATTCTATATTAACGATAAAATTTATGTTTCCATCACCGATTTACAGACTCAAAAAGTATATCTATATGACAGTTTAGGAAACCTGATTTCTAATTTCCCTTTATATGGAAATTCAGAAATGGCCTTAGATAATATAGATAAAGATCCAGGGTTGGAGTTTGTTACTAAAGGTGATAGCAATTCCATATTACTGTATCGCATAAACTAATTCACCGTTTAATTATTTAATAAAAAATAATCACAAACCCACATTTAACAAAACTTGTTTAAAAAACACCATGATTTCAAGAAAAAACGCCTCCATTTCAAAATTCATCATTCACAAAGTTGGAAATAAATTTAATGACACTAAGAACGCTTTTTCAGAAAAACTAGTTGAGTTTGACGAAGCAAGTTACGACCTTATGCTACCTTTCCTGTTAAGACCTTTCGGAAGCGTGGTTCAAAGTTATAGGTTTAACCATCATGCTAATATTGCATTAAACGAAATTAATAGTTACAGCACACAAATTTTTAATGACGAAGACGCTTTTATAGATGTTTCAAAACACATTGTAACGCATTTATTTGAGCAATCTACTTCTGCCCAAATTAAAACAGGCGACGTATTGGTGGTTATGTTTGAGGGTATTGAATTTAACGAAATCACAACCAATGCCCTAGGCATTTTTAAGATTGAAAGCAAGGTAAACTTCTTTCAAACCTATTTAGAAAATAATAGTTATGATGTTTTGGTACAAAAAGGAATTTCTTCTAAAAAAGTAGATAAAGGCTGTATTATTTTAAATCAAACAGATACTGAAGGCAATATTATATTAAGTGTAGACAATAACAGTTACGATGCTCAATATTGGTTAAATCAGTTTTTAAACATTAAATATGCTGATGATGCCAACAACCACACACAACAATATATAGAACTGTGTAAAGATTTTTCAACAGAGATTATTAAAACTACCTACGGAGCACAGGAACAAAATACGTTTTTAGCAAAAACCATCGATTTTTTTAAAGAAAATGAAGTTGTAAATATTGAACGTTTTAAAGACGAACTTTTTGAAGAAGACAAACATAAAAACTTATTTGAAGATTATAAAAAAACATTCCAAGAAGAAAAAAACGTAATCATTAGAAACCAGTTTGATGTCGCCGAAAGTGTTGTAAACAAAGAAAAGAAAAAGTTTAAAACCGATATTAAGCTAGATACCAACATACAAATAAAACTAGATATTGATGCCCCCGATGCATCCACTGAATATATGGAACGTGGTTATGATGAAGACAAAAAAATGCATTTTTATAAGGTGTATTTTAATGTGGAAAATTAAAACCTCTTTTATAGTTTAAAAAGAGACAAACACAACACACAAAAAAGCACTGTGTCTAAAATAAGATACAGTGCTTTTTTGTAAGTAAGTCTTTTTAATCTATCTCTGGCTGATTCCATAACCTATATGGATCATCATGAGTAACCATTTGTTCCAATAACAAGGCTTCCATTTCTGCTAATTTATGGGCATACTTAGGGTTATTAGCCAAATTAGTTTGCATATCTCCTTTTTTATTGTGCTCTGGCAAATATTCATTTGGATTTTTGGCTAAATTAAAAAGCTGTGTTTCTCTCAATTGGCCATCCATAACATCATATTTTATTAATTTCCAATCCCCTTTTTTTACAGTTCGCATACCAGGTTTAGTCCCTCCTGCATAAACTCCATACATAACATCCCTTATAGTTTCTTGCTTCCCTTTTAAAACCGGCACTAAACTTTTACCCTCAACCGTTTTTGGAATTTCAATACCTGCCAAATCACATACGGTAGGTAACAGGTCCAACAAATACATGCTTCCTTTTACTCGTTTTCCAGCTTCAATACCAGGACCTTTTATAATAAAAGGCACACGCCATGTATGTTCATAAAGATTTTGTTTGCCTTGCAAACCATGTCTTCCTATAGCCATACCATGATCTGCGGTATAGATAATGTATGTGTTATCTAATTCACCCATAGCTTCCAACTTTTTAAGGACCTTAGCTAATTGTGTATCAATATTTTCAGAACACGCAAACTCTCTTCCCAATTCATTTCTTATGGTATTCTCATCTCTGTTTTTCCATACACCACTTACGCGCACTTCATCTCTAAGATCTGGATGCCCATGAAAAAACGGGTGTTTTGAAAGGTAATTTTCAGGAAGCTGGGGTTGCTTCGCATTTAATTCTGGCAGTTTATTTTTGTCTTTATGATTTACTGCACCATATTTTTCTAATAATTCTGGCGTGCCATCACGTGTATCATGCGGATGCGAGAACCCAAAATATATAAAAAATGGATCTTTTTCCTTTGTTTGTTCTCTTTCCCACAAATAATCCAATACTTGTTTAGCATGCCATGCACTTCCACTTTCCTCTGTTCCTCCTCGTTTTGTAGCATCCCGAACCACAGTAAATTGGCTGTTTGCCTTAGCATACGAGTTACCTTTTTTACATGTGCGCATTGTTTTATATCCAGCTCGATTAAAAACTGCTCCTATAGTTTGATTTTGCAAACTATCTGGTACATTTTCATTGTTGTTTTTATGACCTGAACTTGGTGGTAAATGCCACAAAGTTCGACCAGACATTATCATATGTCTTGATGGCGTACATACACCTCCTATAGCTGCTCCCATCAATCGAGCATCATCTACAACAACTCCTTCGCTAGCCAATTTACTAATGGTAGGAGTTTGTAAAATGGATTTAGCATTATACACTTGTAAATCGAACGGTGATTGATCATCTACTAAAACGAATAAAAAATTAGGCCGCTTTATTTCCTTTACTTCGCTCTTCCTATTTTTACAACTCGTTGTTCCTATTAAAAGTAAACAAAACATCAAAACCTGTGTTGATAAATTTTTCATAAACTAGTTAATTACTATAAACATTCCCTTATTACCTGTGCTACTTTTTCCCCTTGTTGATTAAAACCTAATTCATTATAATGAACATTTCCTGGTCCTTGTACCCATGCTTCAAAATTTGGTTTTGTATAGCCGTACAAATCATTTATTATTATATCAGGATGATTTCCCAACACTTCCATGGCGGCCTTATTGTATTTTACACTATCTCCTTCAAACCGACCCTTTTCCCCTTTAGGAACTGGGGTTGTTGTTGCAAAAATTAATCTTGCCTTGGGAAAATTAATTTTCAAATAAGAACAAATTTTTTCTAAATTATCTTTGTACACACTTATTGAAGACACTTGCTTTCCGTTTTTCTTATCTAAATTCTTTCCTTTAAGGTATTTTAAATCGTGTAATCCCACATTAAAGTGAATGACATCCCATTTAAAATCCCAACCTTCTGCTAAACCAGGTTGAAACATGGTTTTATGCATGGTATCCATATTAGAAATGAAATCATTACTAGAGCCACCATTTTTAAATAAACGAATTACCGTGGCTTTCCCTTCCAATATGTCTCTAACTGCTGAAGAATACGCAATAGAAATGGAGTCTCCATAAATAAACACATTAGGCAAATCTTTTTTAGGATGCACATACTTAAACGCATTCGTTCTATACGAATTACCAATAGTGCCACACAACTTTTCCCAAGTAAATTTACAGAGTGCTTCATTGCACTTATTGTAAGCTCCTTTGGCAAAAACAGCAGGTGCTAGTGTAATACCCAAAGCTCCACAACCAATAATTCTTATAAATTTTTTACGTTCCATTCTTTGGATAATTGATAATTTAACAATAAATATGCATGGATCATATTTAATTACTCCAAACCTTAATTTTATTTTTACCTAATTTTAAATTTTCAAACGGACCAACAAAAGGCGTTTTAGTTGTTCTTTGGTTACCAAAATAATCTTCATTAATGGTTACTGGCGAACCATCTGGGTTTTCAAAAG
>NZ_JBFHGK010000064.1:0-16849 GCF_041583155.1 Mariniflexile sp. | reverse complement strand
TTTTTCTCTTTCGGAAAATTTTCGATAATGATTTGTTTTTCTAATGCAGAACTTTCAATAACCACATCGTCTCTTAAATCGTTTAAAGACACGCTATTATTATAATTATTAAAAGAGTTATTATTTGTGGCTTGTGCATTTTTAATGACGTCAAATAACTTATTCACAGCCTCACTGGGTTGTGCTCCTTTAATACTCGACAATACGTCGACTGTCATAATTTTACTCATATCTTAATTTTTAAATTAAAAAAAGCCTTCCAGTTTAAGGAAGGCTTTATATATTTTTTTAAACAATAACCTTCCAGTCCTAACAATTAGGATTATTGAAATTATTATTGTTATTAGTTGTCATAACTTTTTTTTACCAGCCAAATATATGTAGAATATACGTGCTAAGCACTATTTTTTGTTAGATGCTTTTTTATTTTGTCAAATTATTAAAAAACTTAAAGTTTAATTATAGGTTTTTTAAATAATTCGGGGTTATAGTATATAAAGGTTTATAGATAAGAGCTTATGATTACTGTTTAAACCAGTTTTAAAAGGAACACAGATTGAGAAAAAGTATTTTAATGCGTAATACCCCCATAAAATATCTTTGGAAGACCGAGGTATAACTTAATAAAAATGGACTGTTTTTTTATTCGATTATGGTGTTTTTAGACCGAAAATTGAATATTGGGTAAAAGCTCTTTACAGTAAAATAAAGCTTTAGAGCGACGTTCATCTTTTTGTTATTTTTGAAAATAAAAAAACAAGCTAAAATGGCGTTTAAGGCCTTTTTTAAGCGATTTAAGCCATTTTTAAGTAATTAACAAATGTTGATAATTATATGTTTCATTCTATAAAAAGCTTTTTAATGCCATGATAATTTCGTATATTTGTTTGTATTCAAAAGGATGCTAAAAGGCATCTTTTTTTATGTAATAAATAATAGCAATAACATTATTAAAGGATAAAATGAGCGAAGCAAAAGAAGAATTTAATAAACACAATTATTCAGCAGATAGTATCCAAGCCTTAGAAGGTATGGAACACGTGCGTATGCGTCCGTCCATGTATATTGGAGACGTGGGTGTTCGTGGTTTGCATCACTTAGTGTATGAGGTGGTAGATAACTCGATTGATGAGGCCTTAGCAGGACACTGTAACAATATCACTGTAATTATTAATGAAGATAATTCCATTACCACTGAAGATGATGGTCGCGGTATCCCCGTAGACTTACATAAAAAAGAGGGTGTTTCTGCACTTGAGGTTGTAATGACCAAGATTGGAGCAGGAGGTAAATTTGATAAAGATTCGTATAAAGTATCTGGAGGTTTGCATGGTGTTGGTGTAAGTTGTGTTAACGCACTTTCGCAACATTTACGAGCTACAGTTTACAGAGATGGGAAAATTTACGAACAAGAATACGAGCGAGGAAAGGCCTTGTATCCGGTAAAACAAATTGGTGAAACTGAAAAAAGAGGTACGACGGTTACTTTTAAACCAGACGATACCATTTTTACACAAACCTTAGAGTATAGTTACGATACCCTAGCGAGTAGATTGCGTGAGTTAGCTTATTTAAATAAAGGAATTACCATTCATTTAGTAGATAAAAGAACTAAAAAGGAAGATGGTACTTTTGAAGGTGAAACATTTCATTCTAACGAAGGTTTAAAAGAATTTATAAAGTTTTTGGATGGTAACCGAGAGCCTTTAATGAAAGATGTAATTGCTTTTGAAGGTGAAAAAAATGGTGTACCTGTTGAGGTTGCCATGGTTTATAATACATCGTATGCTGAGAATTTACACTCGTATGTGAATAATATCAATACCCATGAAGGAGGAACGCATTTATCAGGCTTCCGTCGTGGTTTAACTATGACTTTAAAAAAGTATGCCGATGATTCAGGCTTGCTTAAGAATTTAAAGTTTGAAATTTCTGGTGATGATTTCCGTGAAGGACTAACAGCCATTATTTCGGTAAAAGTTCAGGAGCCTCAATTTGAAGGGCAAACTAAAACGAAGTTAGGAAACAGAGAAGTGTCAGCTTCAGTAAGTCAGGCAGTATCTGAAATGTTAACTGATTATTTAGAAGAACATCCAGACGATGCTAAAATCATTGTTCAAAAAGTAATTCTAGCAGCACAAGCACGCCATGCGGCTCAAAAAGCTCGTGAAATGGTGCAGCGTAAAACTGTTATGAGCATCGGTGGTTTACCTGGAAAGCTAAGTGACTGTTCTGAGCAAGATCCTGCAAAATGTGAAGTATTCCTAGTAGAGGGAGATTCGGCAGGTGGAACTGCTAAACAAGGACGTGACCGTGCGTTTCAAGCCATTTTACCTTTAAGAGGTAAGATTTTGAACGTAGAGAAGGCAATGACGCACAAGGTTTTTGAAAATGAAGAGATTAAAAATATTTTCACTGCATTAGGGGTTACTATTGGAACTGAAGAAGATAGTAAAGCCTTAAACCTTTCAAAATTACGTTACCATAAAATAGTTATTATGTGTGATGCGGATATTGATGGTAGCCATATTGCGACGTTAATACTTACGTTCTTCTTTAGATATATGAAAGAATTAATTGAGGCTGGACATATTTACATTGCCACGCCACCTTTGTACTTGGTAAAGAAAGGTAATAAAAAAGAATATGCTTGGAGTGATAAAGAACGTGATCGTATCGCGGAAGAATTTGGTGGTAGTGTAAACATTCAACGTTATAAAGGTCTTGGAGAGATGAATGCAGAGCAACTTTGGGATACTACAATGAATCCTGAGTTTAGAACCATGCGTTTAGTTCAAATAGACAACGGTACCGAAGCTGATAGAATATTTTCTATGCTTATGGGTGATGAAGTGCCGCCACGTAGAGAGTTTATCGAGAAAAATGCTATTTACGCTAATATTGATGCATAATTAGAATTTTAATAAATCAAAAAAGGCTGTTTAAATTACTTAAACAGCCTTTTTTTTCGGGAAACTTGGAGCAAAAATTTTAAGATTTAGCTTTGGTTTAAAATAACCCAAGGCGTACACTAGGTGTGCTTAATCTAACATTGGTACTAATAGAACTTCTGTTCCTAGGATATCTTTCATAGTAATAACCATCATACCTGTAATAATAGAATGAAGCATGGTGATAATAGTAATCACTATGATGGCATTCATGGTTACAATGGTTGTAATGTTCTACATAAGCATCTTTTTTACCTTTCATATAAGCTTTGTATGCTTTTTTATCTTCCTTTTTTAAGTTCTTTTCATAACTTTTTTGGTCTTCCCAAAAGGTTTCTTCTTCAGCTTTTGATTTGGCGCTAAATTGTTGTTCGAACTTGGCATCTTCTTCAGCTCTTTTTTGGTAATAGGACGCCTTATCATTTGAACTCTCATTCGATGCTTTTGTGTTTTGTGCATTTGAGGTAAATGCAAAACTTAATGCTATAATTAATGCTATTGGTTTTATTGATTTCATAATTATAATTTTTAATGTTATTAATATGGTGTTTCAATAGTAAGACACCTCAAACATTATTTACCCTACCTGATTTTTAAAAAAAATATCAAAAAAAAAGTATTCAAGTTAAATTGAATACTTTTAAAAGTTGTTGTTAGGTTAATTATTGTCTAAAAGTCAAAACCTACCGAGAATAGCCAAACACGGTTCTTTGGGTTTCCTTCATCATAAATGCTACCTAAACCTAAGTGATATCTAACTCCAAAACTGACTCCGGAATCGGTTTTAATACCAGTACCAAAATTCACACCCCAATCGAAACTTTGTGGATCAAATTCCTGAGAGGTATCAAAAACTCCGAAACTGCTGTCAAATTCTTCTTTATGAGAAATGGCTAAACCTGCTTGCGGACCAACTTCTAAATAGAAATTTTCAGAAGGATACAATTTTAAAAGTAATGGAACATTAATATAATCTAGTTTTTGTGTAAACGTACCGCTGTTATCTTCCAATTCGTAACCTTGTTGGGAGTATAAAAATTCTATTTGAAACGAGGCACTTTCTGAAACAAACGATTCGCCATATAAACCAATATGAAAGCCATGTCGTTGTCCTGTTTCGGTGTCGCCATCAAAACTAACAGCAGCTAAATTGTAACCACCCTTAATACCTGCATTTGATTTTTGTGATTGCGCTTGGGTTGAAAGAATGATACTTAAAATGAATATGAAGTTTAAAATAGGTTTCATTGTGATAAATTTAAATGGTTATGTGATTTTATTTTCCGCCGTTGGCTTGTAAATCGGCAATGCATTTTTCGTCCAATTGTGGTGCAGAAGTTGCGCCTATTAAATTTGATAGGCCAGAGCCACTTTCAGCTTCCCAATACATCAAACAGCTTTCTATATTGCAATGTTTAGCGTGTTCAGAATCTTCATGATTTTCTACCATGTCCGATCCTAAATTGGTAAGCCCCAGAATATGACCGAATTCATGAGTTATAACGGTTGTTTCTAAAACCGTTCTATTAGGCTCAAAGGTACTGTTACTCAGGTTTTGAATGGTTTCTTCGTAAATAACAAAAGACGTATTTCTGTATGCGGTTCCTAGAACAGAACCAGAATTTGAATTGCTAGCCGAAGCGCCATCTGAAAAAAATGCCCAAACCGCAATTTGGGTATTGGTGTTAAATTTAGTTCTGTTGGCATCTTCAATAGCTATAATATCAGCATTGCTATAGGTCGATTTTCCTGGAGACGCAATGGCTCTAGCTTCTACCGTAATGCCGTTTGGTTTGTAAGTTCTGGTGTTTAAAAAAGAAACAAAATTATTAATACTACTTTGTGAAGGTTTAAAGCCTTCAACATAAACTAATTCGATAATCATACTTTTAAATGTTGTATCTGATAACAAATCGTTTGATGAACTTCCAGTTGTTTTTTTGTTTTCATTCGTATCTATCGTTTCCGATTCATCAATAATCGGTGTATCATCTTCATTGGTACAAGCAGCTAAAGCCAATACAAGTACTATTATTTTAAATATATTTTTCATGTCTTTTTTGTTTTAAAATAAGCAGCTGTTAGTTTCCTAACAGCCGCCCCACCATAACAAGTTGATTGGATAATCAACCCTAAAACTAAGTAAATACTAAATTTGAGTCAAAATAAGCGTTACCGCAGCATTTGTTGTACTCTTTAGAGAGATAGACGAGTTGCTATAACTTGTTACTTCCCAAGTATGGTTAAGTAAATTGAATGTTGCGTTTCCTGAAAAAGTTAAATTTAAAAACACTTCAGTTTCTGATGTTACTTTATAAGTTCCTTCAACTGTGCTTATAACGCCGTTTACAGCAGTACAAGTTGAATTGTTAGCAAAATCGATGGTGTAATTAGCAAAATCAGTTGTTTTATTTACACCAGCATTTAAAAATGATTGTACTTTAAAAGCGCCATTCACTAAAATGGTTTCAAGGTTTTTTGCTTCTGCTTCAGCGTCATCTTCTTTTTCTTCA
This sequence comes from Mariniflexile sp., assembly GCF_041583155.1. Classification (GTDB taxonomy): domain Bacteria; phylum Bacteroidota; class Bacteroidia; order Flavobacteriales; family Flavobacteriaceae; genus Mariniflexile. The sequence goes on along the minus strand of NZ_JBFHGK010000064.1, from coordinate 11,385 downwards.
ACACCCAAACAATCGCTAACACTTGCTTGTAAATCTAAATCACTAGAAATTGTAATAGCCGTTTCATTGTTTAAAGTAGCTGTTATAGGATATTTTACAGAGAATAATTCGTCGTTACCAAAGTTATTCATGTACGTATAAAGTTGTTGCTCCGATTGAATAACAACGCTTCCAGTTTGTTCTAAATTCAAGCTATAAGTTAAAATTGTAATAGGGAAATCATAATCAATACAAGAAATAGCTCCTTTTCCTTCAGCTTCAATAGTTTCACAAGCTGAGACTAAGGCATCGTATTCCGACTGGCTTGTTACAACAACCTCTGTATAGTTGCTCGTTTTAACTGTTAGAGGGAATTTTAATGTTACGGTATCGTCATCATTAGTAAATTGCCCTAAAATATTTAAAACTAACTGATAATCTGATTGTGATATTATAGATACTTGTTGTCCGTTTACAGTTGCAACTACTGGTAGTAATATTGATGAACATGACATACCGTCTAGAAAGTCGTCAAAGCTGCCATCGTACATTGAAGAGCGTTCTAGGTTACTTGCTGTTTGAGAGTCGGCACTATTAGTGTTTGGGTTTTGTCCATTTTCTGAATCTATTTCGTCTTGACAAGATGTGAATCCTAATACAGAGACTAACAAGATTGCGGTAAATTTTCTTAAGTTTTTCATGATAATACGTTTTTTTGGGTTAAATTTTTTTTTCTTTTTCATAGCGACTTTTTCGCCTTTGTTTAAGTAAGACAACTACCTTTATTTTTACCCTACCTTTTTTTTAATTTTTTTTCAACTAATTTTATTGCTGTTGAAAATGATCAATTTAACGATTAAGGAATTTTATAAAGGTTTTTGATACCTACATAACTAAGACAACCTAAAATTAATTTACCCTACTTTTGCAAAAGTATTTAATTAATGTGCCCTAAAAAAACTACTTATTAAATGAATCAAATCGATAATAAACTTTGCGAAGAAACCTTTTTTAATAATTTTTATTTAGAGCATGTACAGCCTGCAATTAACTTTGCCTATTATAAATGTGGCGATAAAGACAATGCTCTGGATTTGGTGCAAGATGCCTTTTCTAAAATTTGGGAAAACTGTGCCAAAATAGATTTTACTAAAGCCAAGACCTATTTATTTACTACTGTAAATAATTTGTTTTTAAACAAGGTGAAACATAATAAGGTAGTGATGGAATATGCCAAAGCAGCTCCCTATATTGATAGAACCAACGAGAGTCCAGAATACATATTGGAGGAAGAAGAGTTTAAAAAGAAACTTCAAAACGCCATGTCGTTATTATCGGATGCGCAACGAGAAGTGTTTTTATTAAATAGAATAGAAGGAAAAAAATACCGAGAAATTGCCGATTTATTAAACGTTTCACAAAAAGCCATTGAGAAACGCATGTCTGGGGCATTAAAAATTTTGAGAGATCACATAGAAAATATTTAATTAAGGTAGGGTAAACAGAAATTGAGTTGTCTTAGAATTGAAGCATATTACAAATGAAAAACGAAAACAACATATTAAAGTGGTTAAATGACGAGCTTTCTGAAGCTGAGGTTGCCAAGTTGAAACAATCTGAAGACTTTGAAACTTTAGAGAAAATAGCTTTTTATGCTTCACAAATGGAAGTGCCACAAATAGATAAGCATAAGGCTTTAGAAGCTTTCAAATCAAGAAATCTATCTAAGAAAGAACCTAAAGTAATTCCGTTAAACGTTAAAACCTTCATGCGAATTGCGGCGATTTTTGTAATCATATTAACATCGTCGTATTTTATTTTCTTCAATAATGCAAAATCTTTTGAAACTCAAATTGCTCAAACGCAAACTATTATATTACCTGATGCTTCCGAAGTTATTTTAAATGCGGCTTCTTCATTAAAATATAATAAGAAAACCTGGAAAGATAAACGTGATTTAGAGTTAAACGGTGAAGCCTTTTTTAAAGTGAGTAAAGGGCAAAAGTTTACTGTAAATACTCAGGTTGGAACCATACAAGTTTTAGGTACGCAATTTAATGTAAAGGAACGAGCTAATTACTTTGAAGTGCAATGTTACGAGGGCTTGGTGGCTGTAACCTACAATAATAAAACCTTAAAATTATCCAAAGGAAAATCGTTTCGGGTAGTAAATGGAACTATGGAAGTTGTGGATGATTTTAATGCGGAAATACCATCGTGGTTGCAAAATGAATCTAGCTTTAATAAAATTCCGTTGAGTCAGGTTGTTAGTGAGTTAGAAAGACAATACGATTTGAATATTAGTTTAAAAGATGTTGACGACACACAATTATTCACAGGAACTTTCACCCATAACGATAAAAATATTGCATTACAAGCCATCACCATTCCTTTAAAATTAAGCTATAAAATAGAAGGCAAAAACGTTACCTTATATAGTTATGAAAAATAGAAAATGGTTAATTTACATACTCTTATTTTTTATTCAATTAGGCCATAGCCAGAAGCCGTCTGAAAAGATAGCTTTAACCGAACTTCTTACAGCTATTGAAAATAAATTTAATGTGAAATTTTCGTATGCTTATGATGATGTGCTTAATGTTACTATTGAAAAACCAGATTCAAATTTCAATTTACAGCAGGTATTAAACTATTTAAATAATAAGACACTTTTAAATTTTAAAACTTTAGATAACCGCTATATTACAGTTTCAGTTATAGAAAAAACCATAACCGTTTGTGGCTTTGTTGTGTCTTCTGAGACTAAAGAAGCATTATTTGGTGCCTCCGTTTATATAAATAACTCAAATAAGGGGGTGATTACTAATGAAATGGGTAAATTTCAATTAAATAATGTGCCTTTAAATGCAACAATAACTATTTCATATTTAGGGTTTAAAGGAAAGCAAATTCAAGCGGAAACCATGTTTGATGTGAATGGAAATTGCAGTAAAATTTCACTTGAAGAAACAGAAGAGGTACTGAATAAGGTGCTTATAACCAAATTTTTAACTACAGGTTTGCAAAAACGTGTTGATGGAAGTGTTGTGTTAAATACTGAAAAATTTGGGGTGTTACCAGGATTAACTGAACCTGATATTTTACAATCCATTCAGGCCCTGCCAGGTGTAGAAAGTGTTAATGAAAGTATAGCAAATATCAATGTGAGAGGTGGCACCAACGACCAAAATCTAATGATTTGGGATCATATTAAAATGTATCATGCTGGTCATTTTTTCGGATTAATTTCAGCTTATAATCCAAACTTAACAAATAAAGTTGTTGTAACTAAAAACGGTACAAGCAGTGAATTTAGTGATGGTGTTTCTAGTACCATAAGTATGTTCACAAAAGACGAAATAACCAATAAATTACGAGGTGGTGTTGGCGCTAATTTAATAAATGCAGATGCATTTTTAGAAATGCCAATTACCAAAAAGTTAGCCTTACATATTTCCGGAAGGCGTTCCTTTACTGATTTTTTTGCATCTCCAGCATATGATAATTATTTTGAACGTAGTTTTCAAGATAGTGAACTAACTACCAATAGCGATAATATAAGCGAAAGCAATCGGTCGTCAGATTTTTATTTTTATGATTATACAGCCAAGCTTTTATTCGATTTAAATGAAAATCATCAATTCCGAGCAAACATTATAGGCATTACAAATAATTTAGATTACAACGAAAGTTATACGAATAACAATAACCAAACGGAGTCTAAAACAAGTAATTTAAGTCAAGAAAATATTGGTGCAGCAGTAAATTGGAAGGCAAGTTGGAATAGTAATTTCAGTATGGAATTAAGTAGTTTTTATTCCAAATATTATGTAAATGCTATTGATTACAGAATTGAAACCGACCAAAAATTAACACAAACTAATGAAGTTTTGGAAACCGGTACAAAGTTTAAAACGAATTTAAAGTTGAGTGAAAACTTGGTTTTGTTAAATGGTTACCAGTTTAGTGAAATAGGTATTTTAAATGCAACAACTGTTACAGCTCCTAATTATGATAAAACGAAAAAAGATGTGTTGCTTAATCACGCGGTGTTTAGTGAGGTGGAGTTTAATAAAAGCCAGACTTATTTAAGATTTGGGGTTAGGGCTAATTATTTTCAAAAATTTGATAAGGTGTTGATTGAACCTAGATTAAATTTCAGACAAAAACTTTCAAATCAATTTGCGATTAAATTGCAAGGTGAGTTTAAAAACCAATCGGCAACTCAAATTGTCGATTTTCAGGATGATTTTTTAGGGGTTGAAAACAGACGTTGGATTTTGGCTAATGAGGAAAGCATTCCAATTTCGAAAAGTAAACAAGCCTCTTTCGGGTTTGAATTCATGAAGAATAACTTACTTCTAGATGTTGAAGGTTTTTATAAAAGTGTAGAAGGCATAACGGCTTCAAATCAGGGATTTTATAATAATTTTCAATATATAAATGCCACAGGGAGTTATGAGGTTAAGGGGCTTGAATTTTTAATAAATAAAACAGCTAGCAATTACAGTACTTGGTTAAGTTATACTTACAGTATTAATGATTACGAATTTAAATCGTTTACACCTTCAAAGTTTCCTAATAATGTTGATATACGACATTCTGTTTCCTTGGCGTTTAATTATGATGTTTTTAACAATTTGGAATTGTCTGTTGGAGGTATCTGGCGTACGGGTCAGCCTTACACCAATCCAGTTGTTGGCAATGAAACAGTGCAAAGTGGTAATCAAACAATTGTTAATTATGATTTGCCCAATAGCAAAAACCTAACAAATTTTATGCGATTGGATGCATCTCTAAATTACACGTTTAATCTTTCAACTGAAATGAATGCGTCTTTTCGAGCAGGTATTTTGAATGTTTTGGACCGGAAAAACACGATTAACAGATACTTTGAAGTAGATCCGAACAATTCAGAATCAGCGATTCAAATTGATAATATCTCGTTAGGTTTAACCCCAAATTTAAGTTTCCGATTAAATTTTTAAATGTACTTAGCACTTATAAACACCGATTAAATGCAAGAAATCACGATAAAATGTTTTTTTGTTGTGATTTTATATATATATTTGTTTAACCCAAATTTAAAATAATGAAAAAAGTATCCTTATTCATGATGTTGTGTATTGCAACCATTTCTTCAAACGCACAAGATATCGATGCGCTATTGGCGGCCGGTGTAAAAAATGCCGAACGATTTGCAGACGATTATTTTAAACCAGCTTCTAACGGTATAATGTATAGTATGAATGCCAACTGGTTTAATACGGCTGTAGCGAAACCTTTAGGAGGTTTTGAAATATCTGTTTTAGCCAATGCTGCAACAATTAAAGATGAACATAAATCTTTTTCAATGAACATCGCTGATTATAATACCGATCCTGATCAAGATTTTACTGTAGAATTCGCAGATCTTGCGAATTCGAAATTAGTGGCAACGGCATTAGGAGAAAATGAGCCAGATATTGAGCTTGTTGTGAGATATGATGATCTTATTTTTGGAGAACAGGAGGAGCGAATTACCTTGCCAAACGGAATTGGTTCTGCTAGTGCCAATATGATACCTACAGCATTTATACAAGGAGCCTTAGGGTTGGGAAGCGGTGTAGAACTAAAAGGGCGCTTTGTTCCTAAAGTGGATACAGAAGATTTTGCTCTAAGTTTATATGGAGCAGGTTTGCAAATCGAATTTACAAAATGGTTACCAGCAGATAAAATATTACCTGTGGCAGTTTCAGGTTTAGTAGCATACACCCATTTAAATGGTGAATACGATTTAACAGAAAGTTCTGGTATTAGTGGAGACAATCAAAAGTTAGAAAATAACACCAACACATGGTTGTTCCAATTAATAGCATCAACAAAATTGCCAGTTATTAATTTTTATGGCGGTATTGGCTATATTAAAGGAAAATCGGAGTCCGATTTATTAGGTACTTATATCGTATCTAGTGGTCCTTTATTTTCAGAAAGAATTGAAGACCCATTTTCAATATCGAGTGAAGTGACTGCTGTTAGAGGAACAATAGGCACCAAGTTAAAATTAGGTTTTTTTAGATTCAATGCTGAATATCATTTGTCTGAATTTGATACCTTTTCAGTAGGATTAAATTTTGGATTTAGATAAGATATTTTAAATAGAAAATTTCATATATAATAATTGTTTTAGTTTTAGTTAGTTTAGTTCAAAAAGTGCAAGATTAAATCTCGCACTTTTTTTATTTAATGTATTTAAATTTGTAATTTAGCGTACTTAAAGCTATTAATACCCTTTTGTGCTTTCTCATTAACTGTATAGCACATTTTGAAAGGAAAAAATATCAAAATTATATTTATCAACTAAAAATTATTAAAAACTAGAAAATGAAAGTAACAGTCGTAGGTGCAGGAGCAGTAGGCGCAAGTTGTGCAGAGTATATTGCTATTAAAAATTTCGCTTCAGAAGTTGTTTTGTTAGATATTAAAGAAGGCTATGCAGAAGGTAAAGCTATGGATTTAATGCAAACAGCCTCGTTAAACGGTTTTGATACCAAAATAACAGGTATAACAAACGATTACAGCAAAACAGCAAACAGTGATATTTGCGTAATAACCTCTGGTATTCCTCGTAAACCAGGAATGACGCGTGAAGAATTAATTGGTATAAACGCAGGAATTGTAAAATCGGTTTCTTCAAGTTTAATTGAGTTCTCTCCTAAAACGATCATTATCGTGGTGAGTAACCCAATGGATACCATGACTTACTTAGTTCATAAATCTACTACATTGCCTAAAAATAAAATAATTGGAATGGGTGGTGCTTTAGACTCTGCTCGTTTTAAATACAGATTGGCAGAAGCTTTAGGTGGACCTATTAGTGATGTTGACGGAATGGTTATTGGAGGCCATAGCGACACAGGAATGATTCCTTTAACGCGTTTAGCTACAAGAAATGGTGTGCCAGTTTCCGAGTTTTTAAGTGAAGAAAGACTAGAGGAAGTAAAAGAAGCAACTAAAGTAGGTGGTGCTACGCTTACTAAATTACTAGGAACTTCTGCTTGGTATGCACCAGGTGCAGCAGTATCTGCATTGGTACAAGCCATTGCTTGCGACACTAAAAAAGTATTTCCTTGTTCAGCTTTATTAGAAGGTGAATATGGATTTAATGATATTTGTCTTGGAGTACCAGTAATTTTAGGTAAAAATGGTATCGAAAAAATTGTTGATATCACTTTAAATGATGCTGAAAAAGCAAACATGATTGAAAGTGCTAACGGTGTTAAAGCGGTTAACGATTTACTGTAAATTAAATGACTAAAGTGTACAATTATAAGTACACTAATATTATAAAACTTCTAAAGTGCCTAAAGTTGTATGAAAGTACAATTTTAGGCACTTTTAACTTTAAATACTTTAGGCTCTTATAAGTAAAAAACATATATTTGGCGCATGAAGGCTAAATGGTACATTTGTACACTCATTTTTATTTTTACCTTTTTAGGTGTTGTTAATCACAATCAAATTCCAGAAGCAAATCAGGAACTTGTATTGCAGTTTACGCATCTTAAAGTACCTGCTAACGAGGCTGAAAGCACCATTGCAATCGTAAAATCACAATTGCAATCTATTGGTGTAGAAAATATAAAAGTCGAGCAACAACCCGATGGTAAATTAAAAATCACTTATTACAGTGATAAAGATGCTGTTAGTGTAAAAAAATTATTGTCTGAAAAGTCTGTTTTGGCTTTAGGAACTACTCAGTCTAAATTAAACCATAAACATTCAAAATCACCTTCAAATAAAAAGCCATCAAATTATAATTTCGATGTTTTTGAAATACATAAACAAGATGCAGAATCTGGTTTTGGTGGTAAATGTGCTTTAGAATTAAAATCTGATTTTAATCGATTTTTCATTCCTAATATATTTATTCCTGCAAATGATGTAGATTTAAATTCTTTAGAAAACCTAGAAAAAGAAGCCTATAAATTTCGTTATAGTGTTGCTATAACAATAGATAATACGTCTTATCAAATTCCTGAAGTAAGGGCAGGTCCTAGCTGCTAAAAGGAAACTTTCCTAAATTAGCATGGCTTTCATTTACCAATTAGAAGCTATATCCAATCTCATTTAATCATAAAAAAAAATAATTGTCAAATCGTGGGTAAATTCTATATTTGCTCGTTTTAAAAAATTTGACTAAAATAATTTCATAATGCAAAACAAAGGACTAGTAAAGTTATTTGCGGTGTTGTTTGGTTTGGTAAGTATCTACCAATTATCATTCACATTTAAAGCAAATCAAATTGAAAAAGCTGCAGAAGAAGCAGCTATAAGTAAAATTCCAACCACCGATCCGGATTACCGTGCTAAAAGAAGTGCTGAAGAAGCGAATTATCTTGCGGCAGTAGCAACAGATACTGTATTTAATATTGGTATTGCAAAATTCACATATAACGATGTGAAAGAAAAAGCTATGAATTTAGGTTTGGATTTAAAAGGTGGTATTAACGTTATCCTTCAAGTGTCGGTAAAAGACATTTTAAAGGGATTGGCTAATAACAGTAAAAATCCAGTATTTAATAAAGCATTGGATGATGCTGAAATTCTTCAAAAGAACAGTCAAAATACCTATTTAGAGGATTTTTATATTGCGTTTGACAAAATTAAAGGTGATACTAAGCTAGCCTCTCCAGATATTTTCTACACAAAAGCATTAGATGGTGAAATTGAAGGAACCATGTCTGATGATGAAGTTAAAAAAATCATCAGTGTAAAAATAGATGAATCAATTGTTTCTGCTTTTGAAGTATTACGTAAACGTATTGATGAGTTTGGTGTAACATCTCCAAACATCCAACGTTTAGGAACTTCTGGGCGTATTTTAGTTGAATTACCGGGTGTTAAAGATGTGGAGCGTGCTACAAGTTTATTACAAAGTACTGCTCAATTAGAATTTTGGGATGCGTATAAAGGAGAGCAATTCTTCGGTTTCATGGCTCAAGCTAATGAAGTTTTAAAAGAAACTGGCGAAGTTAAAAAAGATACACTTCAAGGAGGAAACCAAGATAAAAAAGAAGCAACCGATTCTACTATCGATGACCTTTTAGGTGAAGCAGCAACCGATTCTACAGCAGTAAAATCAGTAGAGCCTTTAATTGGTTTAATCCGTGGTTATGGTTACCAAGGTGGGCCAGTAATTGCGCAGTTTGAAATTAAAGACAAAGCACAAGTACTAGAATATTTAAACTCTCCTAAAGTAAGAGCCTTACTTCCAGCGGAAATGCGTTATGCGAAGTTTGCTTTTGGTAAACCAGAAAAAGACAGTGAAATTGTAGATTTATATGCCTTAGTAGGTAATAGAGATAATATTCCGCAATTAAGTGGTGCCGTGGTTACCGATGCTCGTAACGATTTTGGTCAAACGGGAAAACCAACGGTTTCTATGCAAATGAATGCAAAAGGAGCTAAAATTTGGGAAGAAATGACAGGAAAAGCTTATGCTCAAGGTTCTCAAATTGCCATCGTTTTAGATAACGTTGTATATTCTGCACCAGGTGTAACAACTGGTGCTATTTCTGGAGGAAACTCAGAAATTTCTGGAAACTTTACATTAAACGAAGCTGTCGATTTAGCAAACGTATTACGTGCAGGTAAATTACCAGCGTCAGCTGATATTATTCAAAGTGAGGTAGTTGGGCCATCTTTAGGACAAGAAGCTATTGATAGTGGTACAACATCTTTCATGATTGCATTAGTTTTAGTATTGGTTTGGATGATTATCTATTACGGAAAAGCGGGTGCTTTTTCAGATGTAGCTATGGTATTGAATATCTTATTAATGTTCGGTATTTTATCTGGCTTAGGAGCTGTGTTAACATTGCCTGGTATTGCCGGTATCGTACTTACTATTGGTATGGCTGTAGATGCGAACGTAATTATCTTCGAACGTATTCGTGAAGAAATAGCAAAAGGCAAAGGACAAAAAGAAGCGATACAAGATGGTTTCAGTAATGCCCTTTCCTCAATCTTAGATGCGAACATTACAACAGGTTTAACTGCATTAATATTATTTGTTTTTGGAACAGGACCTATTAAAGGATTTGCGACTACCTTATTAATTGGTATTGGTACATCATTATTTACAGCTATTTTCATTACTAGATTGTTAGTAGATTGGTACGTAAACAAAGGTGGTGTGTTAGAATTCTCTACACCGCTTACTAAAAACCTATTTAGAAACTTAAATATCGAGTTCTTAAAGAAACGTAAAGTAGCATACATTATATCTGGTGCTTTTATTATAGTAAGTTTAGGGTCTTTATTTACAAATGGTTTAGATCAAGGTGTCGATTTTGTTGGAGGTAGAACTTACCAAGTACGTTTTGCTCAAGATGTAAGTGCTTCAGAAATTACAGCAACCTTAGTGGATGCTTTCGGTAGTGCAGATGCGAAAACATTTGGCGATGCAAACCAATTAAAAATCACAACTAAGTATAAAGTAAATGAATCTGGCACTGAAATAGATGAAGCGATTCGTTTAAAACTGTACAACACATTACAACCTCATTTAACAGGCGTATCATACGACCAGTTTATCAACGAATCGGATGCTAAATCAGTAGGTTTAATGAAGTATTACAAAGTAAGTCCAACAATTGCTGATGATATCAAACAAGCATCATTCTGGTCTATTTTAGGGTCGTTAATCGTGGTATTCCTTTATATCTTATTCCGCTTTAAAAAATGGCAATACTCTTTAGGAGCCGTTGTTGCAGTATTCCACGATGTATTAATAGTATTAGGTGTATTCTCATTAACATACAGATTTATGCCATTTAGTATGGAAATAGATCAAGCATTCATTGCAGCAATCCTTACTGTAATTGGATATTCGTTAAATGATACCGTAATTGTATTCGATAGAGTTAGAGAATACGTAAACGAGCATACTAACTGGAAATTTAATAAAGTAGTAGATGTTTCTTTAAGTAGTACATTAGGTAGAACCTTAAATACATCGTCAACTACCTTAGTTGTATTATTATCAATCTTCATCTTTGGTGGAGAATCTATTAGAGGCTTTATGTTTGCATTAATAGTAGGTCTTGTAGTAGGTACATACTCATCATTATTTATTGCATCGCCAATCTTGTACGATACTGTTAATAGAGAAGAAGAAAAGAAAAAGAAATTAGAAGCATAAACTAACTAAAACTAGTTTCTATAAAAGCCTGCCAATTTATTTTGGTAGGCTTTTTTCGTTTTAAAAAAAGTGAGTTTTGGGGGCATTATCTCATAAACTGTGTAAGTTTTAAAATCTCAGGTTAAATTTTAATCTGAGATTTTTTTATTTATTAATTTTAAATTTTACACACTTATGAAACCAGAAGACATTTTAAACGAAGATTTTTTAAAGCAATTTAA
>NZ_JBFHGK010000063.1:0-16909 GCF_041583155.1 Mariniflexile sp. | reverse complement strand
TTCCAATACCTTAGGTTGGGATCAAAATTCAACTTTTGGTGACCCCATGTTTGTCAATCCTGAAAAAGGTGATTTTAGAGTAAAAGAAAATTCACCAGCTTTGAAAATGGGCTTCAAAAATTTCCCAATGGATCAATTTGGTGTGAAAAAGCCATCTTTAAAAGCAATTGCCCGTACACCTGAAATGCCAATTTTAAAGGCTAATAAGGTTGAAAGTGAAGTCACCCAAAATGTAAAATGGCTAGGAGCTACTTTTAGCAATTTAACTAGTGAAGAATTTTCGGCATTTGGCGTGAGCAAAGAAGAAGGGGGCGTTGTGCTTTTGGATATTTTTAATGAAAGTCATTTAACAAAATCAGGTCTTTTAGAAGGCGATTTGATTCAGGCTGTAAACGGAATAAAAACTTCTAATGTAGATCAATTTATTCGAGTAACTGAAAAGCTTAAAGGAAAAGTTGATTTAAAGGTAGTTCGTAACCAGCAAGTAAGACATGTCAAAGTAATTAACTAGAACCAAAATAAAATTGAATTGTAAAAGAATAAGTTATTAATCAAACAATTTCATCTATGAAAAACGAACATTCCTTCTTCATTCAAAAAACAGGAATCTTAACGCTGTCATTTGTATTTATGATTTCTTGTGGTCATAAGAATAAATCCAACTTAAATTTAGAAAATCAAACAGAAAATAAAGAAAAACAAATGGATACAAATAGATATGGAGATGACGTTAGTTTTATGAAAAATTATATCGAATTGATTGAGCTTACAGATACTTCAAACCAATCTAAAGTAGCTGTGTCGGCAGCATTACAAGGAAGAGTGATGACTAGTAGCTCTAACGGGGAAAAAGGAAGAAGCTATGGTTGGATTAATAAAGCATTATTTGAATCAAAAGAAATCCAGGAACATATCAATGTATACGGAGGAGAAGAACGATTTTGGTTAGGACCAGAAGGCGGACAATACTCTATCTTTTTTAAAAAAGGCGCTGAGTTTACTTTGGAGGATTGGTACACACCAAAATTAATAGATTTAGAACCTTTTGATGTAAAAAATGTATCGGCAACTTCGGCTACGTTTTCAAAAAAAGCAACTTTAAAAAACTACTCAGGTTTCCAGTTTGATATGGAAATTGAACGCGAAGTGGCTATTCTTTCCAAGGATGACATTCAAAAAGAATTAGGCTTGCAAAACCTTTCAGACAATATGAAAACAGTGGCGTATCAAACTACCAATACACTGAAAAATATTGGAAAAACAGATTGGAAAAAAGATAATGGGTTGTTGTCTATTTGGTTGTTAGGCATGTTCAAGCACTCCCCAAACACCACTATTGTTATTCCTTATGTTCAAGGAGATGAAGCAGAATTAGGGAACATAGTAAACGACTCGTATTTTGGGAAAGTGCCATCAGATAGATTGGTAGTAAAAGAGAATGCTATTTTCTTTAAAGGCGATGGAGAATACAGAAGTAAAATAGGTTTGTCGCCAATGAGAGCAAAAAATATCGCAGGTTCTTACGATTCTGCAAACGGAATTTTAACCATCGTTAAATACAACAAACCAAAAAATGTGATAGATTACGTAAACTCTATGTGGGAAATTCAAAAAGAGCCTTTTAGCGGTGATGTGATTAATGCTTACAATGATGGTGCTCCAGAGCCAGGAGCTAAACCATTAGGGCCTTTTTATGAGTTAGAAACCTCTTCACCTGCTTTGGCATTAAAGTCAGGCGAAAGTGGCACACATATTCAAACCACTTTTCACATTGAAGGTGATGAAGATACTTTAAACCCAATAGTGAAAGAACTTTTTGGAGTGAGTATTAACGATATTAAAACAGCTTTTAAAGAAGTTCAATAAAAGTTAAATAGATGGGTTATATTAAAAAAATTATACAATTTGTTATTTGTTGTTGGTTAGTAACCTTAGGTGCTCAAGAAAAAAGTCCCAATATCATATTTATCATGACAGATGATCAGGGATACCCAGTAGTGGGTGCACATGGACATCCTTGGATTAAAACGCCAGAATTAGATAAAATGCATGATCAGTCTATTCGTTTCGATCGTTTTATGATGGGGTCTACCTGTGCACCAAGTCGTGCAGGTATTATGACTGGAGTTCATTCTATAAAAAATGGAGTTACTCATACCATATTCGAAAGAGAACGACTTAATCTGAAGGCAACTACCATATCAGAAGTTTTAAAACCTGCAGGTTATACGTCTGGTTATTTTGGAAAATGGCACTTAGGAGATGAAGAACCATACCAACCTGAGAATCGTGGATTTGACGAAACGTTTATTCATGGTGCTGGAGGTATTGGGCAAGCTTATCCAGGATCTTGTGCAGATGTTCCTGGCAACACTTATTTTGATCCAGTATTTAAACATAATGGAACATTTGTAAAAGCTAAAGGTTATACTACAGATATATTGTTTAAGTCAACTTTAGGATGGATTCAATCAGTAAAGGATTCCGACCAACCATTTTTTGCTTATTTATCAACTAATGCACCACATAGTCCATTTGTGGCACCTCCAAAATATCAAAAACATTTTGAAGATTTAGGTTTTGAGAGCAAAACTGCAGGTTTTTACGGAATGGTAGAACATATAGATGATTGTATGGGACAGTTGTTTGATCAGTTAGAAGATTGGGGGTTGATGGAAAATACGATTATTATTTTTACTTCCGATAATGGGATGACTACGGCTGGTTGTGGATTAAAAGGTAATGCTGGACGTCCTCAGGTACAACTTGGCACGAACAAAAATGGAGAACCCATGATGTCTTATAATGCCGGGATGAAAGGTTTAAAAAGTACCGTAAACGAAGGTGGTGTTCGTGTGCCATTCTTTGTTCGGTGGAAAGGAATGATAAAAGAGGGACGTACAGTAAATACAGTTGCTAGTTATTTAGATATTTTACCAACATTAGCAGATTTTGCCGATGCTAAGCTTCCAGAAGCAAATGCATTTGAAGGTAGAAGCTTAAAACCTTTAATTTTAGAGAAAAATCCACAATGGAAAGACCGTTTTCTTTTTCAGCATGTAACACGTTGGAAACACAAAGCAAATCCTGATGATTTTAAATGGGGGGGATATTCTGTACGTAACCAGCGGTTTAGATTAGTACAAGGTGTGTTATACGATATGGAAAATGATCCAGAACAGCATGTAGATGTAACAGCAGAATACCCAGAGCTTGTTGCGTTAATGAAGAATGCTTACGAAAAATTTTGGGACGAGGCTCGTCCGTTAATGATTAATGAGGACGTGCCATTAGCAGCAGAAAAACCCTTTCACGTTGATTATAATACACAAAAAGAAAGCATAGGTATTCCTAATTGGAAAGCACCAAATATTAAATGGGAGGAATCATATAAAGGAGGACCTACAGGTCTTGAAAAATAAGTTTCAATAACTTTAAAGGAGTGAATATATATATCCTTGTTCTTTTGAAAAGTAACAAAGCTTAAAAAGAAATTAAAGTAGATTTAGATGGATAACATTAAAAGAGTAATACAAGTTTGTATTTGTTTTTGGATTTTTACAAGTTGTGCCCAACAAAAAAAGCCAAACATCATTTTTATTATGGCAGACGATTTGGGTTGGCAAGATGTAGGTTTTATGGGTAGTAACTGGTTTGAAACTCCCAATTTAGATGCTTTAGCCAAAGAAAGTTTGGTGTTTACAGATGCTTATATGTACCCAACATGTTCCCCATCAAGAACCGCTTTAATGACGGGGAAACAGTCGTTTAGAACGGGCGTTTACAACGTGCCTGTATTAGAAAAAGGAGATAATCAACACAATATCTTTTCGCGTTGGACAGTGGGTTTGGAACATATCATGTACGCCCAACCTTTAAAAGAAGCAGGTTACAAATCCATTCACTTGGGGAAATGGCATGTGGTAGGGCCAAACCCCAAAGAAGAAACAAATTATCCGTTTGAAAAACCATTAAATCAACCTGCTAACGGAAATTTAGATTGGTTGCATGAACATCAATCGGCTGAAATTCAACAGTATTATCCAATAGGAAAAGGCTTCGATGAAAACGTTGGTGGTACTTGGTGGGGCGATCCTGCGAGAGGTTATGTTGAAGGGTATCAATCTGAAAGTGGCGGCTACGAAGCACCGTTTAAAAATCCTTTTATTGAAGATAAAAAAGATGACGAATGGTTAACGGATAGATTAACCAATGATGCAATTGATTTTATAAAGCGCAATAAAAACGAACCATTTTTTGTAAACCTTCATTATTATGCACCTCACAGACCAACAGTTCCGAGAAGTGAAGAACAATACCAAAAATTTTTAAATAAAACTCCAGATGCGGTTACGGGACAAGGCGAAAAACGATTGGAAGAAATAGCGGGTTATGCGACTATGATTGCTTCAATTGACGAAAACGTAAAACGAATTTTCGATTATTTAGATGAACAAGGTTTAAGAGAAAATACCATCGTAGTTTTTACTTCGGATAACGGATTTAATGGTTTACAAAGCAATACCAATGTATTAAGAGGTGAAAAAGGAACCATTTACGAAGGGGGCATTCGCGTACCTGCTTTTGTAAATTGGAAAGGAAATGTTACGGCTGGAGTTTTGGAAACACCTATTTGCGGCATGGATTATTTTCCAACCTTTTTAGACTTGGCACAAGTGAAAAATCACATAGGAGTTTTGGATGGAACTTCTATTGTTCCTTTATTGAAAAACAAACCTTTTAAAGACCGTGCCTTGTTTTGGCATTTGGCAAGTACTTACAAAAACCCACCCTGTTCGATTATTAGAAAGGGCGATTGGAAACTCATTCAGTTTTTAAATGATGGCAAAGTAGAGTTGTACAATCTAAAAGAAGATTTAAAGGAAACTGAAAATCTTGCAGATATAAACAAAACCAAAACTGCTGAACTATTAAGCGAACTTACTACGTGGCGAAAGCAAAACAACGTGCCGCTACCACCTGTCTCTATATTGGAGTTTTAATAAAGAAATGAATCATAAAGTAAACTATAAAAAATGAGAATTAGCCATATAGAAATTAAGTCTTGGATAAAAAAACTTCAAATAGTCGCAATGCTATTATTGGTAAGCCATATGGGTTTTTCTAAAGAGGTTTATGTTTCCATAGCTGGTAATGATTTTAATCCGGGTACAAAAGAATTGCCTTTTGTTACTGTGGAGCGCGCTGTTTCCGAAATAAAAATTTTAGCAGGAAAGGAAGCCGTAACCATTTGGATAGGCGAAGGCACTTACTATCTTTCAGAAACCCTGTTGTTGGATGCATCTTTTTCAGGAAACAATGAAGCCCCATTTACAATATCATCTTTACCAGGTGCAAAAGTGATAATCAAAGGTTCTAAACTTTTAGATGGCTTAAATTGGAACGAATACAAGAATGGAATTTATGTTACAAAAGTTCCTTATGGGCTTAAATTCGACCAGCTTTTTGTAAACAATGAAAGGCAGGTTCGTGCACGATTTCCTAATTATGATTATCAAAATCCATTAAGAGGAGGAAAGGGGTATCAGTTAGTTGCAGGTGGTACAGACGAGCGTTATGACCAGTGGTTTACCTACAATCCAGAAATCTTTACCCAAAAAGAATGGAAACATCCCGAAACCGGAATTGTTCACGCTTTTCAAAGTCATAATTGGGGAAATATGCAATATCGTATCAAAGCAGTTGAAAGGGATAGTCATAAAGTTTTATTGGGTGAAGGCGGTTGGCAATTGCAACGAAAGTATGGTATTGGAGGAAAGGGCGAGAAAGCCTCATGGTTTTATATCGAAAATATTTTTGAAGAATTGGATGTTCCGGGTGAATGGTTTTTGGATACCGAGAGCCATCAGTTGTATTACTACCCAGGAACGGGAATTAACCTTCAGCATTCGGTTTTTGAAGTTCCTGTTTTAAAAGATTTGATACAGATAAAAGGCACATCAGAAAAACCCGTAAAACATATTGCTGTAAGAGGAATCACCTTCACACAGTCTACTTTAACTTTTATGGAAAAATATGAACCGGTAGCGCGAGGCGATTGGTCCATCCATCGTGGTGGTGGCATTTTTATGGAAGGCGCTGAAAACTGTACTATTGAAGATTGCAATTTCGAATTTTTGGGAGGTAACGGCGTGTTTATGAGTGCTTATAACCGAAACAATGCAGTTAGAAATTGCCGTTTTGTGCATACTGGAGAAAGCGCGGTTTGTTTTGTAGGCTCGCCATCTGCCGTTCGTTTTTACCAAACTTGGGACGATAGGGAAATTGACGGGAAAGATTGGAACGAGATGCGCAAGCATATGGATTTGGAGCAAGGTCCTAAAACCCCCGACTACCCGAAAGATTGTATTGTGGAGAACAGCATTATGCACGATTTTGGCGATTTTGGTAAACAGGTGGCAGGTGTTTATATTTCCATGAGCCACAAAATAAAAGTGTCGCACAATACTATTTATAACTGCCCACGCGCTGGAATATGCATTAACGATGGCACGTGGGGAGGACATATTATTGAAAATTGCGATATCTGGGAAACCGTGCGTGAAACTGGTGAACACGGTCCTTTCAACTCCTGGGGGCGCGAACGCCAATGGTTAGGTGGTGGCGGTACCGAGGAAGATTACATTAACACATATACAAAGTTGGATGCTATAGATGTTACCATTTTACGAAACAACAGGATAGCCAATTTCCGAAAATCTGTTAGTGCAGGAAACTGGACCATCGATTTGGATGATGGTTCTTCAAATTATGAAATTTATAATAACCTGAACCTAGGTTCAACCATTAAACTACGTGATGGTATGTACCGAAAAGTGTACAATAACATTACGGTAAGTGCGGTGCCTTTGGGCTGGCATGTATGGCCAAAACAGTCGTTTGATGAGGTGCATCACAACATCTTTGTTATTTCAGGAGCAGTACCTGGTAGTGTGGAACCGACAAATAGATTCATTCGTCCAATCAGATTACCTGCTGACACGCCATGGAGCAACAATTACGATTACAATTTATATTGGAATGTTAACGACCCGAATTCACCAAAAATTGCAGAAGACAAATCGATGGAGCAATGGCAGGCAGAAGGTTACGACCGGAATTCCATAGTGGAACAACCTTTATTTAAAGACACTGAAAAAGGAGACTATAGCGTAAAGAATCATTCGCCAGCACTTAAGTTGGGATTCAAAAATTTTCCAATGGATGCCTTTGGGCATCAAATGACTAGGATAATACCCTTTGGAGGTGATTTTTCTGAAAAAGTTGAAGTTGTTTTAAAGCCCGATGTGCGTATGAAAAAAGGAGGTAGCCTCCGTTATACATTGGGTGGTTCGGAGCCAACTATACATTCACCAGTTTATTCACAACCCCTAACACTAAAACGTTCAACCATCCTAAAGGCTAGATCTTTTGACCAAAATGGTAATCCGATTGATTTTACTCAAGAAGTGGTATTTACAAAGGTGGACAAAGTAGAGCATCCAAGCTGGTTTCAAACTTTACTGGATGGCAAATATAGCGGAGACCTGAGCATAACAGAGAAAAAGGCTGCTGTTGAAGAGATTCTTGGAGCAGTTATGGTGGATATTGCCGACGATCCAGATTTAATTGATGCTTCAGGAGGTTATAATTTTGGATGCTTTATAAAATCCATCGATACGGAAAAAGGCAAGCTTCTACTGGAATCGGGATTAAAAAAAGAGTGGATTATTCAGGCAATAAATAAAGAAAAAGTAGATAATATTTCAGGTTTTAAAAAGCTTGTAAACAAATACAGCGGCAAGCATGTAACCATAACGGCCGTTCGTAATTATCAAACAAATACATTTAAGTTGAAACTGCCTTAAAAAAAATGAGCCAGTCTTGAAACTTAATTAAAGAATAATAATCGAAAATATCAGATTAAAAAATGAATAAACTTTTATCAACCCTTACGGTAGTTTCAATACTTATTCCAAAAGTATCGTGTTCCCAAACCATTCAGGATAACGTTTGGAAAATGGCATCTCAGGAAGAATGGCAAGCTAATATGGCTCATCAATCAAACCTGGAAATCAAGGATGGAAAAGTAGTGCCAACAAGTACCGAAGCAACATTTCGAAGTAAACTAAAAAAGTTTGACAAAAAACAATCGGTAAAATCAATAACCTTATCTCAATCTCCTGAATGGCTCAATTGGAAACCGGTGCCTAACATCGGGCCATCCAATTTAGCAGATGCGCCGGTAGCGCTTCAGTTGGGTGAAGGTAATTATTGGATGTTTGGCAGATATGGTAAAGGCAAAAATGATACTACTTTTCAAGCCAAGGATACTGTTTTACAAGGGTTCGATGTGCTTTTAAAAACCACACCCTATAAAAACCAATTGGATGCTCCGGGTGGTTTAAAACCAAGTTTGGGCGGTTACCATGCATGGCAAAGTAAGGATATGGTGCATTGGGTACATCATGGACCTGTAACGGAACAATTTTCTGCTTGGGTAACAACGGCTGAGTATGTTGATGGTAAATTATATTTGTATTACGATTTTCCAAACGACCAAGATCCACACCTTTATATTGATGATGATTTAACAGACGGTGTTCCAGGAAAAAATATGGGAATGGTATTTAACGATGTTACACACGGTTCCGATTGTGCAGTAATTCGCGATTTAGAAGGTAATTTTCATTTAATAGTAGAAGATTGGTCGCCTATAAATGCATCTACTCATGCCTGGGATTCGCCTTTGGCAGTTCATGCGGTAAGTAAAACTGGTATCGGAAATTTTGAAGTTTTAAATCCGCCAATAGATCAAAGAACTAAACCTACAGGTAAATTTTCAGAATATGTACATCCTCATTGGCATGCAGAAGCACCAGAGCGCTTTCCGGCAAAAGTGGCAACAGAAGATGTGCCACAGCACCGCGTAAAAAAAGGAGATAAAAAAGCTTATGCAACATACCAAGTACACGAACCAGAACAAAATGCTTATGGAGATTGGGCATCCATTTCTATTGGAGGGCAGTATTATTTATTTGCCGATTTTGACCCTGCTGGAGGCCACGGAAGAGAGAGCATGAGTGTGGCTTGGTTTACTTCAAACGATATTAATAAGCCGTTTAAATTTTGTGGAAATATTGGAAAAGGCCACCTAGACCCAGACATTATGTTTGCAGAAGGTAAGTTTCATTTAATTACCCAAATGAATACCGATTATGTGAGCGATGGTCCTTGGGTAGAAACCGTTGAAATACGCGTTGGGGTTGATACTACAAACGATGGTGCCATTGACCAATGGAGCGATTGGCAAGTGGTAAAAGAACAATATGATTATAAGGAAGGGTTTTCAAAACAGATAAAAAAAAATCCCGCTACGGTTGATTTATCAGGTCTTCCAGAAGGCTATGGTTTTCAGTTTGAAGTTAAAGTTACAGATACGACTGAAAACGAATCAAAACCAATATTAGATGAATTAGTAGTGGTATTTGGAAAGTAAAACGGATATTTTGAAAAGAAAAATTAAAAATTAATGAAATGAAAAAAAGAATATGTTTAGCACTCTTATTAGTTTTTGTAACTGTATCCTGTGGTCCTAGAAAACCTAAAGTCGCATTAGAAATTACTAATAGTGAAAATAAAATCCGTCCCAATATCATTATCATCTTAATTGATGATGCAGGTTATTCCGATTTTGGTTTTATGGGCTGCAAGGATTTGGATACTCCTAATATTGATAGACTTGCTAAAAGCGGTGTTGTTTTAACTGATGCTCATGTAACCGCAACAGTTTGTGCTCCTTCAAGAGCGGGCTTAATAACAGGGAAATATCAACAACGTTTTGGTTTTGAGGCAAATGGTACGGGTAATGAAAATACTGGTATTGCAGGTGATATCGGCCTGTCGGATGATGTTGTGACCATGGCAGACGTTTTTAAAAATAATGGATACAAAACCATAGCTTTAGGCAAATGGCATTTAGGAAATAATAAATCTGACCATCCCAATCAAAGGGGTTTTGATGAATTTTATGGTTTTGAAGTTGGGAGCAGGTCATATTTTCCAATTAAAAATCCAAGAAGAGGGCAAATGTTACAGCACAATGGACAGCGAGTCGTGTTTGAAGGTTATTTGACAGATGTGTTGGGAGACCAATCAGTTAAGTATATTGAAGAAAATAAAGACACTCCGTTTTTTATGTATTTAGCATACAATGCAGTGCATACACCGATGGAAGCAAAAAAAGAACATTTAGATAAATATAAAAATCATCCTAGACAAGAATTAGCCGCTATGACTTGGTCGTTGGATGAAAACATAGGAAAGCTTCAAGATATATTAAAGGCATTAAAAATAGAAGAAAAAACCCTTATTTACTTTTTAAGTGACAATGGTGGGGCTGCGAACAATAGTTCTAGTAGTGGTCCATTAAAAGGATGGAAAGGTAATAAGTTTGAGGGAGGGCATAGAGTACCATTTGTTGTTAGTTGGCCCTCCGTAATTAAATCGAATCAAACATTTACTGGCTTAAGTTCATCTTTAGATATTTTTACAACCTCCATAGCCGCAGCTCATATCGAAAAAGAGAATCATTTATTTTTAGATGGGGTTAATTTATTGCCCTATTTAAAAGGAGAACAAACAGGAAATCCACATGATAAATTATTTTGGAGAAAGTTAGAAGAGTCTGCAGCCAGAATTGGCAATTATAAATTAATACGATTGGAAAATTATGGCCATACCTTTTACAATCTTGAAAATGATTTAGGGGAAACGATTAATTTAACTAAAAAAGAAAACGCACGTTTTAATACCGCCATCAATGAGTTAAAAGCTTGGGAAACTCAATTAATGAAGCCACTTTGGGTTGAAGAAAGAGACTGGATGGATGTTACCTATCATATTCATCAAAGATTGATGGAAAATAAAGAAGCGCTTTATAAAAATCCACATATGTTGAAAAAATTCTCTGTGAAAAAATAAATTAACCTAATAAAATTTTTGGTAAATTATAAAAAGAGTATACCCTAGTTTGGTTTGATAGAGGAAAATTTAGAATGCAAAGGGCTATCTTATTGCTAACTTAGGGTATTGCAACATTTTTACCCCATTTATGATAAATCTCGATTTTTAATTTAGATTAAATTTGGCTTCAAGATTATTGTTTTTAGGTCGATAGAGTCTATTTGTGCGATAAATCTACTTTGAGATGTGCAATTAATATTTAATTAGATTTTTTCGATATATAAAATTATAACTCAATTTTTAGATTTGAATAAGTAGAAATTTAAATTTTACGTTTTTATAATGCCAGTGTCAAAAAAAAGTTTCACACGCCTTTCTGATTAACCATAATAATTAAAAAAATAATAAATGATCAAATATTTTTACATACTGGTAGCTTCGGTATTTGTGTTTTCTACTAGTAAAGCACAAGAAAAACCATTGTATAAATCTGAAAAATGGGAAAACCCAGAGTGGGAAAATCCTGAGATTTTTCAAATAAATAGAGAAGCACCTACAGCTTCATTTTATAGATATGCTTCTGTCGATGAAGCGCTAAATAATGAAAGTTGGAACAATTCTACCCTATATCAATCACTCAATGGTATTTGGAGTTTTTATTATGCTGAAAATGTAAATGTAAGACCGACTGATTTTTATAAAAATGATTTTAGTTTAAAAGGGTGGAGCACCATTCAAGTGCCTTCAAATTGGGAAATGAAGGGTTTTGGAATTCCTGTTTATACCAATAGAACCTATATGTTCCCTGCAAATCCACCATTTATACCTCATGATATAAATAATGTAGGGAGTTACAAAAGAGATTTTGAAATCCCTCAAAACTGGGATGGGAAAGATATTTATCTCCATTTTGC
Organism: Mariniflexile sp.; assembly: GCF_041583155.1. GTDB lineage: Bacteria > Bacteroidota > Bacteroidia > Flavobacteriales > Flavobacteriaceae > Mariniflexile. The sequence goes on along the minus strand of NZ_JBFHGK010000063.1, from coordinate 5,030 downwards.
AGGCGTCAGTGGCGCCATGTATGTATGGGTGAACGGAGAGAAAGTAGGTTATAATGAAGGAAGCAAAACAGCAGCTGAATTCAATATTACTAAGTTTGCTCATAAAGGAAAAAATACGGTTTCTGTTCAGGTCTTGCGTTGGTCGGATGCCAGCTATATGGAAGACCAGGATTTTTGGAGATTGAGTGGTATTGAGCGCGATGTATATGTTTATGCTGTAGATAAATTAACAGTTAGGGATTTTAGAGTGACTGCTGATTTAGATAATAATTATACTGATGGTCTTTTTAATGTAGCTTTAAAAGTGGACAACAATACTAAAAAAGCGACCAAAAGAACTCTTGAAATTAAATTATTGGACGGCACTAAAGAAGTTTATGCTGAAACGAAAAAAATAGATTTAAAAGTAGGTAGAAATACAGTTGAATTTTTTAAGGAATTACCGAATGTGAAAACTTGGAATGCAGAGCATCCGAACTTGTATTCCTTGGTGATTGATTTTAAAGATGAAAACAACAATACAACTGAGGCTACTTCTATAAAAGTAGGTTTCAGAAAAATTGAAATTAAAAACAATCAATTTTTAGTAAACGGAAAGGCGGTTTATTTAAAAGGAGCAAATCTACACGACCATAGCGATACCGAAGGGCATACCGTTTCCGAAGCACTTACTATGAAAGATTTGGAAGTAATGAAACAAAACAATTTGAACGCCATTCGTTGCAGCCATTATCCAAAAGACCCTCATTTTTACAGGCTATGCGACAAATATGGTTTCTATGTTGTAGATGAAGCCAATATTGAAACCCATGGTATGGGAACTACCAACCAAGGTTTAGATAAAAACAAAAAAGCGCAAGCCATTCATCCAGCCTATTTACCGCAGTGGAAAGGCGCTCACATGGATAGAACAGTTAGAATGTTTGAACGTGATAAAAACTTTCCTTGTATCGTTACTTGGTCATTAGGAAACGAAGCTGGAAACGGTGAAAACTTTTTTGCTACTTACAAATGGTTAAAAGAGCAAGATACTACAAGACCAACGCAATATGAAGGGGCAACAAATTATGCCAATTCTGATATTCAAGCACCTATGTATTGGACTATTGAAAAAATGATTGACTATGCTGAAAATAATCCTACTAGACCTTTGATTCAATGTGAGTATGCACATGCCATGGGCAATAGTGTGGGGAATTTACAAAAGTACTGGGATGTTATTGAAAAGTATGACATCATGCAAGGTGGATTTATCTGGGATTGGGTAGACCAAGGCATGCTGACTCAAGATTCTAATGGAGAGAAATTCTGGGCTTATGGAGGAGATTTAGGAGGTGATAAATTGCAGAATGATGTAAACTTCTGTTTAAACGGAATTGTAAATCCTGATAGAACAGCACATCCTGCATTGTACGAGGTTAAAAAAGTGTACCAATACATTAAATTCAAAGATATTAATGCAAAGAATGGAGAAATTGAAATAAAAAATGCTTACGATTTCACGAATTTAAGTGACTATGATTTCACTTGGAAATTAATGGAGAATGGAGTGGAAATTGCTTTCGGTACGTTGCCTCAATTAAATGTGGCACCTTACCAAACTAAAACGGTAAAAATTAATTTACCTAAAATGGACAATCCTAATGTGGAATACCATTTGAATATATATGCTTTAAATAAAAAAGCAACCGATTTAGTTCCTGCGAAACATATAGTAGCTTTTGAGCAATTTCAGTTAACGGCATCAAAATTCAGTATTTTGGCTTCTGATTCAAAAGATAAAATATTTATCACTACAGAAAATAATGTTGTAACGGTTTCTAATGACAATTTTAAATTGAATTTTGATTCTAAAACAGGAATTTTAAATTCGTTGGATTACGGCAACGGAAACATACTTGTTGACGGAGTGAAATCTAATTTCTGGCGTGCAGTAACCGATAATGATTTTGGAGCTAAATCTCCGGAAAAATTAGAGGTTTGGAAAAAAGCTACCGATAATCATTCCTTAATTGAAGTTAAGTTTTTTACAAATGCTAAAGAAATATCTTTAAAAAAATCGAAAGTAAAAGGAGCATTACGTATTCAAACCACATTTGATATACCATCTGTAAAAGGTCAGATAACTGTTGTTTATGATATCCAAGCTTCAGGAGCGATTATAGTTACCAATACGTTGCGTAATGTTGACAAAAGCTTGCCGCATTTACCAAGATTCGGAAATAATTTCATCATTAAAAATGAATATCAAAATGTAGCATGGTTTGGTAGAGGGCCTTTTGAAAATTACAATGATAGAAATACTGCAGCATTGGTAGGCGATTACAGAGCAAAGGTGGAAGACTTGTATTTCCCTTACATTCGTCCACAGGAAAATGGGTACAAGACCGATGTTCGTTGGGTAACTTTTAAAAATGATGCTGGAAAAGGAATCCAAATAAAAGGAAATCAATTGTTAGGATTTAGCGCACACCATCAATACAACGATGATTTTGATGCTGGTAAATCAAAACAACAACGCCACACTACCGATATTCAAAAAAGAGATTTCGTAAATATTAATATCGATTACGGACAAACAGGAATTGGTGGAGACAACAGTTGGAGTGAAAAAGCTTTAGCGCATCCTGAGTTTAGAATTCAAGCAGGTGATTTGGAGTATTCCTATACCATAACGCCACTAAAATAGTAGTTTTAAACTCAAAGCATGTTGTAAAAAAGGAAGTAGAATTATGCTTCCTTTTTCGCAATTATTTTGAATGAATTAAATAAAAATAAGTTTAACAACTAAGGTGTCATATATATATGAAAAGAAGAAGTTTTATTGAATTATCATTTCTTGCTGGAGCAGGAACCATGTTATTCACTAGTTGCAAGTCGGCTTATCCATTAAGTGTTTCTGGTGATAATAATCAAATTCCATCCTATTTATCAGATTACAAAGAATTATACGCCAAAAATCCACGTGAAGCGGCTAGTCAATGGTTTAGAGATGCTAAATACGGAATGTTTATTCACTATGGCTTGTATTCAATACTAGGAAGACATGAATGGGTTCAAAATAACGAAAAAATCCATGTTGACGAATACGCTAAATTAAAAGATCAGTTTACAGCAGATAAATTCGATGCCGATTTTATCACTGATTTAGCTTTGGAAGCGGGAATGAAATATATCAACTTAACAACGCGTCACCATGATAGTTTTTGTTTGTGGGATACTAAATATACAGATTTTAATAGTATGAATTCTCCAGCCAAAAGAGATTTAGTTGCAGAACTTTCAGAACAATGTAATAGGAAAGGATTAGCCTTGTTTTTATACTATTCACACGGTCGTGATTGGCGTCATCCGCATGCACCTAATAATGATAAATGGGGAAGTTCCGCAAGACCAAAATTTGAGACTCCTGAGCCTCATTATAAATATGGTACTGATCACGATTTGAATATTTATTTAGAATTTATGTCTAATCAAATCAATGAGTTGTTGACCAATTATGCGCCAATTGCTGGAATTTGGTTAGATGGGATTGGTGTTCCATTGACCGGAGATCGTTCGTTGTTTAAATGTCAAGAATTATATGACATGATTCATGCTAAACAACCGCAGGTATTAGTGTCTTACAAACAAGGGCTTTTAGGAACTGAGGATTTCTTGGCTCCAGAAAGAAAGTTTGATTCTAGTGAAAAGATAAAAACACCACTGGAAATTTGCGATCATTTACAGCGTAAAGGCTGGGGATATACCAAAACCGAAGATGGCAATCATAAAACCAAAGAAGAAGTCATTGCTATGTTGAAGAAAGCAAATAGCTATCCAGCTAATTTGTTGTTAAATACAGGCCCGCTCCCTTCTGGCGAAATGCATCCCGAAGATGTAAAAGTGTTACGAGAAGTTGGAAAAGAAATTAAGTCCAGAGGATGGGAAAACCTGTTGAATTCATAAAAATTAGAATGAAAAAAAAGGGTCTATTACTTATTATTTTACTTAGTGTTGGAATTATTTCCATTAATGCGAATGCTCAAAAAAACAAACCTAATGTATTGTTTATTTTTGCAGACGACCAAAGGGCCGATGCTTTAGGTTGCTCCGGAAATACATATATCCAAACCCCAAATATTGATCAATTAGCCCAAAATGGTGTTCAATTTACCAATAGTTATGTAATGGGAGGTCACCACGGTGCTATTTGTGCTCCTAGCAGAGCGATGCTTATGAGTGGAAAAAGCCTTTTTCATGTTTACGATAAATTAAATGGCGTGAAAACCATGCCCATGCATTTTGCAGAAAACGGTTATGAAACTTTTGGTACAGGAAAATGGCATAATGAGAAAACAAGTTTTGAAGCTAGTTTTCAGTATGGAGACAATGTTTTTATTGGTGGAATGGCCGACCATTATAGCACCGCAATGCGCAAGTTGGGAAAAGATGGTAAATTAAGTGAGCCGATAAATAAAGGCTATTCTACCGATTTGTTTGCTGATGCCGCCATAAACTATTTAAATGGCTATGCCAATGGAAAACAGGAAAATCCTTTCTTCTGTTATATTGCTTTTACAGCGCCTCACGATCCACGTTCTCCCCGCGAAGATTATATAGGCATGTATCCAGACGCATCCATTCCTGTTCCGGGGAATTTTAAAGCTTTGCATCCCTTTCAGTTTGATAATTTAAGTGTTAGGGACGAAATGCTCGGGCCTTGGCCACGTACACCAGAATTGATACAAGCTTCTTTGGCAGATTATTATGCTTTAATTAGTCACATGGACAATCGGATTGGAGATGTAATCAATACCCTAAAAAAACAGGGGTTGTATGAAAACACCATTATTGTTTATGCAGCCGATAATGGATTGGCTATTGGTAGTCATGGCTTATTGGGAAAACAAGACCTTTATGAACATAGCATGAAAGTGCCGTTAATAATCAGTGGTCCAGGAGTTCCTAAAAACGAAATAAAAGACGCTTTGGTCTATTTGTTTGATGTATTCCCAAGTTTGGCAGATTTATGTAATTTGCCAGAACCA
>NZ_JBFHGK010000062.1:0-17292 GCF_041583155.1 Mariniflexile sp. | reverse complement strand
ATGCCCCATGTAGCTCCGTCTACAGGACCACAAATTCTCCATAAATCGGTATTATGGTGCGTAACCCAACCATCAGCGCCATACATCACTTTGGCCGTTTCTTTTCCTGCTTCCGATAATTCTCTTACCATTTGAATTAACGGGTCGTGCATTTCAGATAAATTGGTAACCTCTGCAGGCCAATAATTCATTTGGGTATTGATGTTTACAGTATAAGCACTTTTCCAAGGAGGTGTTAAATCATTACACCATAAGCCCTGTAAATTAGCTGGTTGTCCATCTGGCTGTGACGAAGAAATTAGCAAATACCTGCCGAATTGAAAATACAATGCCGCCAATGAAGGATCGAACCCCGTACTAAATTCTTTGATTCTAACATCCGTTGGATTTTTTGCAGCATCGGAAGTGCCTAAATCCAAAGACACTCTATTAAAATAGCTTTGGTAAAAATTAGTATGATCGTTTACCAACTGTTTGTAATTTTTCTTTTCAGCTTTAGTTATAAAATCTGCCGCCTTTTTATGGGCGTCGGCACTCACATCCTGATAGTTTACGAAATTCGTAGCTATAGAAATATAAAGCGTTACACTGTTTGCTTTTAACACGTTTAATTGATTGTTAGCGGCTATTACCTTCCCTCCTTCTGGAACGATTTTAACTCTGGAATCAAATTCCACCTCGCCTTTAATGGCTGGAGATTCGTCTGGTAAGCGCTTATTTTTATTATCACTACCAAAACCTGTCATCACTAGTACGTTATTGCTTTCGGTGAAAAGTGACACTTTTGAAGGTTCTGGTCGGTCCATAGTGGCCGTAAAACTAATTTTACCTTTTTTATTTGCGGTGATTTTCATTACAATCACCTGATCGGAAAAAGAAGTGAAAATTTCACGTTTGTACGCAACACCATCCACGGTATAAGTAGTTGTGTTAATGGCTTTTTCAATATCCAATTCACGATAGTAATTTGAAAAATTTTCTTGATTTTCAAAATTCAACCTTAAATTTCCCACGGTTTCATAAGGCATCCCGTGTGATGTTTTTGAAATAAACGTCTTATCCGCCAAACGGTGGGCTTCATCATATTTTTCTTGAAATAATAATTCCCTAACCTCTGAAAGTGCTTCTTTAGCATCTGGATTGTCGTTTCTATGAGGGCCTCCAGCCCATAATGTTAACTCATTTAACTGAACATTTTCGTTTGTAGGACTTCCAAAAACCATGGCTCCTAAACGACCATTTCCGAGTGGAAGTGCTTCATTCCAATCGGCTGCCGGAGCATCATACCATAGTACCAAGGCGTCTTTTTCCTGGGCGTTACAATTTAAGACTCCAAAAAATACAATAGCTAAAATGCGTAATACGTGCTTCATCTGTTTTAACTTTTTCTATTTAAAAACTTACTACTTACTCTATTCAATATCTATTAAGTAACAAAATTATTATTTCGTATGTATTAGACTATAAATTATAGTTCATTACTACTAAATTATAACCTATTACACTGAAAACATTGAGCTAGAGACAAGAAAAGGGGCTTAAGGATTATTAAAAAACGAATAATGATCCGCCCTTTAAAAACACAAAGCACTATTGCCAAGAATTAAATTTTAAAATCCTTGAATTGAACAGTTATAGTCCCTTTCTTTTTTAATGAATGAAAACAGAAAAGTTTAAAATGATTTCGTTTATTTTAGAATTGTAAAAGGACTGGTTAAAACCTGATTGGACGCCCCTCCTACCTGCACCTGAAATTGTCCTGGTTCTACATCTCGTTTCATATCCAATCCAGTAAACTCAAGCATTTCTGGAGTTATGGTGAATGTTACTTTTTGCGATGTTCCTGCTTTCAATTCAATTTTCTGAAACGCCTTCAACTCTTTTATTGGTCTTACCACGGAACCCGCTATATCTTTAATATAAAGTTGAACGACTTCCTTCCCGGTTCTGTTTCCTGTATTTTTTACATTAACGCTCACAGCAATGCTATCATGTTTTCCCACAGCTGTATCAGAAAGTTCAAGGTTTGAATATTGAAATGATGTATAACTCAATCCAAAACCAAATGGAAATAAAGGTTCGTTATTAGAAAACAGGTAGCCTTTTTTGTAATTTATTTCCTTCTGACTGTAATGAATTGGCAACTGTCCAATATCACGAGGAACTGTTACTGGTAATTTTCCTGAGGGACAAATTTCGCCAAAAAGGGTTCTTGCAACTGCCAAATCGCCAAATTCACTTAATTCCCAACAATCGAGAATGGCATTCGCATGTTCTTCAATCGTATTAATAGAAAGGGTTCTACGATGCTTTAAAACAACTATTACTGGTTTACCCAACTTTTTTAATTCAAGTAATAACTCATCTTGCTGACCCACAGGATCAATATTATCTCTATCACCTAAACCACCACTAAAATAGGCTTCTTTTGAAGTATATTTATCGTCACCAACAAATAACACTACCAAATCCGATTGTTTCGCTTTTTCAACAATTTGTTTTATTCCCACTAAAGTTTCACTTTCTGGTGTTAAAAGTGGTGTGATTCCATCGCCATTGGTTAGTTTAAAGCCTTTTTCTTCTATAAAATTAATATTGGCTCCTGAAATGGTTTCAAAGTAAGTTTTTGTATTTTCATTAAGCACCGGGCCAACTAAAGCAATCGTGACTTTCTTATTTCGATCTAATGGAAGAATGTTATTGTCATTTTTTAATAAAATAATAGATTCCTCATCGGCCTGCTGAGCCAATTTCTTTGCTACCTTATTGCGTGTAATTTCTTTAGCTTTCTCAACATCGGTATATGGATTTTCGAACAAACCAAGTTTAAATTTAGTACGCAACACACGTCTAACGGCTTCATCAATATATTTTATGAGACCGGGTTCTGTTTGAACCATTTTAGGCAAGAGCGCATAAGCATCATCGGCGTACAAATCTACATCTACTCCTGCAGTAAGAGCTAGTCGGGCAGCATCCTCGGGGGTTTCAGCAACCTTCATAAAATAATGTAAACGTCCAATATCGTTAGCATCGGAAACCACATAGCCTTCAAACCCCCAATCGTTTCTTAAAATTTCGGTTAGCAATTTAGGGTTAGCATGACAAGCCACCCCATTAATATCTCCATGAGAGGCCATGATACCAAGTGTATTTGCACGTTGTACGGCCGCTTTAAACGGTGGTAAAATTTCATCCATTAATGTTCGTGGAGCAATTTCTACTGAAGCAAAATTTTTACCTCCAGAAACCTGTGCATACCCCGCAAAATGTTTGGTAACAGCACCTATATGTGTACTAGTAAGCCCATTACTATCATCTTGCAAGCCGGTAACCGAACTTACAATCATTTCCGAAACCAAATGGGTGTCTTCACCAAAAGTTTCACTCATACGTCCAAAACGAGGGTCTCGTGCCATGTCGGCTTCCGGGGAGTGTGTTAAATGCAGTCCTCGTAATCTGGCTTCATGGCCGATTGTATAATATACCTGTTTAACCAAATCAGTATTCCAGGTTGATGATAATGAAATGGGCCTACCAAACTGTGTGCATCCGTGCGCATCCACACCACTATAAGATTCCGTAACGAAAAAGGCCGGAATCCCTAATCGGTTGTTTTTAATTATATATGCTTGTAATTGGTTATTTAAGATGGCGGCTTTTTCGGGGCTATATGAATCACCAGGACTCTTAATCCCTGCAATTCCATACTTTAACCTGCCTTTCACATTTTCGGAAAGTTCAAGATTATCATTTTTATCCAAACGTACGCCAAGCCCAGAATGAAACATCCTAATTTGGGCTACTTTCTCTTCCAAAGTCATACGTGACAACAAATCTTGAACCCGAACCTCAATAGGTAAATCTGGCTGTTTATATTTTATTTCAGGTAAGCGATTGAAGCTAACGGCTATGGTGCAAAACACAAGAATGAATAAACTTTTTTTCATATTGCTTTATGAAGGATATTTGGATAATTAAGCCTTTAAATTTCTCCTATAACTGAGTTACTTTATTATTAGTTCCATGGTCTGTAACCTTGCCTAAACTTACAACAGTATTTCCACTTGAAGATGCTTCCAAAACAATAGGATATTCTGTTTCATTTCTGATGGTGGAATTACTGTCTTTCACCACGATAGGGCGTAAACTAGTATCCACAGGACCTTCTGTACGGTGAAAAACAATTGTATGATTACTACCTAAAATATCTGCAACATTATGATCGCCGACTGCATGTGGGGACGGAAGAATGGTTAACTCTATATCCTGATTTGATTTTGACAATCTGAAATCATTTAATGGCGCATAAGCAAAGTTTCCTGAAGACCCGATTACCTTTCCGTCCTTAGGCATATTAAAATTTGTAGCACCACAATCAATTGCTATTGAATTAATAACCGTTGCTCTGCTTGCTAAATAAGCCCTGATGCCTCCCCTCATTTTTTTAACAGTGCAATTTTCAACTGTAACACTTCCTCCGTGTGTATAAACCCTAATACCATCTTCGGATAGCGGATACATTACATTTTTAGGAATCGGTTTGCCATTTGATTTATAATCCGATCGAACAGGTAAGTCTTTTGGATCGGTTTCCAAATATAAATCGGCACTTGGGCGCATTCTGCCTTCAACCAAAGTATTCTTTATAACCGATTCATCAGCTGGCTCTTGCATATAAATACCATGACCAAATGCTCTTTGCTGTACTTCGCAACTATCAATTGTATTTCGTTTGCCTTTTAAAAGAATTCCACAACGTTTATCTAAACCAAATACATTATCACGCCCTATACCGTAAATACTTCCATAACCATACGGAAATGAACCTCTTACTGTTAATTTTATATTTAAAACCAGATTATCATCACCAGTTACATCCAAAACCGCTTGACCTTTAAGACCACTTGCTAAGGTAGATCGCTCTTGATTGTAGGCACTAAAGTCTGTTACCTCAACCAAACCACTGGTATATGTATCTTCAAAAGTACCTCCTTTAAAAGTGTTTTGGTTACCTGAAATAACAATATAAGTCTGTTTTGTAGACCCTACTGGTGCATTTACATAAACTCCTGTTAAGTCAATAGTATTTTTAGAACCTGAACAGATGATTTTTCTTTTATCCTTTGGAAGCTCGGTAAGGTCATATTTACCAGGCTTCATTACAATATGTTGATTGCTATTTTGTACCGCTTCACATAATGCTGCTAAAGAAGATACTTGTATTGTAGTTTGTGCACACAATTGCACACCATAAAAACATATTAATAGAAAGGTTAATTTAAATATATTCATGTTTTTTATTTTAGATGAGAAAGTATAAATTGAGCTGCATAGTCGTTAAGTTCTTCAATGGAAGGTGTTATATTATTTCCTTTAAAACTGTGGCCAGCATTTTTAATAGTTAATAGTTCCACATTTGCGTTTTTCTCTTTTGCTACCGCCATCATGTAAGTAGAATTTATTATTGGAAGCACCGTGTCTTTGTCTCCATGAATTAATAATATTGGTGGACTATTATTTTCCAAAAGCTCGGTTGGACTAAGCAGTTTTGCCAATTCTAGTTTTTCTTCTAAAGGAGCTCCTAAAAGTCGAACAAAAAGTTTTCCATCTTCAAAAATAGAACCTGGTCTTAAATCGGGGTTTAAACAAGATGTAAATGGAAAATAGGATGTAACACATTTAAAATTAGGATAAAAATTAGACAACTCTGAATCTCCTTTAAAATTTACATTTTCACCTAAAGCAGTAAGCAGGCTTAAGTGCCCGCCAGCAGAGCCTCCCCAAACACCATAATTTTCTTTGTCTAATCTATATGTCTCCGCATTTTTTAAGAGAAACCTAGCTGCATCTTTAGCATCCACCACGGAATCATAAGCATTCGATTCTCCTCTGGCTAATCTGTATTCTATTGTTGCACACACAACCCCATTATCTAGTAGAGTTCTTAAAGTTCCTAAAAAAGGCTTTTTTAAAATGACGAATTGATTTCCTCCTGCCCAGCCTCCTCCATGGACATGTAACATCCATGGATTTTTTTGAAGCACTTTAGGCTTATCAGGATAAAAAATAGTCATTTGTAATTCCTTCCCATCTATCGTTTTATAAACTAATGATTGTTTATTCTTAAAGGAATCCAGGATTTCTTTCTCTTCTGGTGTTTGACCTAACATTGTGATTTGACAAGCTAGAATTAAGATAAAAGTAAAGATTACTTTGCCTAAAAAGTGGTTAATTTTAATCTGAAAATGACATCTAAACATATTCAATATTTTAATTGATTAACTATTCTACAAATATCACACAAACACAAAACTATCAACAACTTAACTCTTATAACAACCTTAAATTAGCATCCCAATAAAACCAATAGCAACTTCAACTTGAAATTGATTATATCAACCTATGTTTTTTAGTCGGATGACTCTATTACCAAATACTCTTTCGCATTTGTATGAATGGAAACTTCGCATTAGTATTTTTAGAATGTGTTTATTAGACCAAGTTCATTGCGTTAAAATTATAAGTACAATGGCTAAACTTATTTTCTATTTCTTAATTATTTATTTTGGGTTGATTCCACAAACGATATGGATCGTCATGCGCCTCCATTTGTTGCAGTAAAAGCGCTTCCATTTCAGCTAATTTTTTGGCATACTTTGGGTTTTCAGCTAAATCTGTTTCCATTTCACTTGCTTTTCCATGCTCTGGTAAATATTCATTTGGATTTTCTTTTAAATTAAAAAGTTGAGTTTCTCTAACCTTACCATCCAATACATCATATTTTATCAGTTTCCAATCGCCTTTTTTAACAGTACGCATCCCTGGTTTTGTTCCACCTGCATACACTCCGTACATAACATCTCTAACCACTTCTTTTTCGCCTTTTAAAACGGGCACAAAACTTTTTCCTTCTACAGTTTTAGGTATTTCAATACCAGCTAAATCGCATAACGTTGGTAATACATCCAAAAGATAAATATTTCCTTTCTTCCGCTTACCAGCTTCAATACCAGGGCCTTTTATAATGAATGGCACGCGCCATGTGTGCTCGTATAAATTTTGTTTTCCTTGTAAGCCATGACGACCAATAGCCATACCATGATCTGCAGTATAGATGATATAAGTGTTATCCAATTCACCCATGGCTTCTAATTTTTTAAGCACTTTACCTAATTGAATATCAATATTTTCTGAACACGCATACTCTCTACCCAGTTCGTTTCTAATGGTATTCTCATCTCTGTTTTTCCAAACGCCACTTACACGTTCTTCATCCCTAAGTTCTGGGTGTCCATGATGAAAAGGATGCTTTAGTAAATAATTATCTTGCAACTGAGGCTGCTTAGGATTTGCTGGAGGCAAGCTGTTTTCATCTTTGTGGTTTACAGCGCCATATTTTTCTAACAATTCTGGAGTACCATTACGCGTATCGTGTGGATGTGAGAACCCGAAGTAAATGAAAAACGGATCTTTTTCTTTGCCTTGTTCTCTATCGGCTAAATAATCCAGTACTTGTTTAGAGTGCCATGCGCTACCAGATTCTTCGGTGCCACCTCTTTTTGTGGCATCTTTGACTACTGTAAATTGTCTGTTTGCTCCAGGATAGGAATTTCCTTTTTTACAAGTTCGCATGGTTTTGTAACCTGCTCTATTAAAAACAGCTCCTATGGTTTGATCATCTATTTCATTGTACAGGGTATCTTTTTGAAATTCTGCACTTCTCGGTAAATGCCAAACGGTACGTCCAGACATAATCATGTGTCTTGAAGGTGTGCATACGGCACCATTCATAGAGCCCATGTGTCGAGCACTTTCAAAAACAATACCTTCGCTAGCTAATCTGTCAATATTTGGTGTTTCTAAAATAGAGTTAGGATCGTAGGTTTTTAAATCAAATGGTGATTGGTCGTCTACCAGTACGAATAAAAAGTTTGGCTGTTTTTTTTCTTTGATTTCTTTTTGTGAAGGCTTATTAGCACAGCCTACGCTTACTATTATAAATATGGAAACTAGAAGTAAAGATGTTTTTTTAATCATTTTAGTAAAAGTTAAAAAGTATTATGAATTAGTTCATCATACTATTTGGTTTGTTTAGGTGAATATTTATATATGCGTAATCATTATTAAATTAAAAAGCGTTTATTTGGGCTGTTCTATAGATAATTTCAGAAATTCAATTTCTATTCGAATTTAATTTTACGTAAATCTCCAGAACCAAATGTCTTAGTTATGGTTTTATATGTAATAGTTACTGGAACTTCGTTATTCAACCAAAGTTCTCCCTTTTTGGACTCTAAAACAATGTTTCCAATTTCGGATGCAGAGATTTTATAGTCTTTGGCATTCAATTGTTTTCCTTTACCCATAAACAACACAAAATCATCATTTTTCTCAACACCAATTAAGGCATACGTTGCATCTGTAATAATGTCTTTATATTTAGCTGTTTTATTATTTGTTGAAGAAAAAACAAAATCTTCTCTTCCCGATTTGCTGATAATATTTAAACCAACAAAATCTTTACTTCCGCTTTCATCTTCAAAACTTTTTATCGATGCAATACTTTTGCCTTCAGTTGAAGTAAATGGTTCGTAAACAGACACGAATGGATGCTCCCAAGCCTCCCCATATTGACGTGCGTTAAATGTTAGATAAGGTGCTTTATCTACATCGTAAGGCAAACCAGAATTTCCTTTAAAAGCTTTGTTTGGTGGCGATTTAAGTGAAAAGAGTTCTCTATTCTCTGAACCTTTCATCCACAGATTCATAAACACATCTTCTTCGCCTTCTGGTCTATCAATTTTCCATTGCGCTTGATAATCTTGATTGGTTTTTATTGATTTTTTATCCCATTGGTAGTCGAAGGCATATAAATACCCTCCTGCAAATGCCATTTCTTCTGATGGTGTAAGGTCTAATGGATTTCCTGAAGCATCCAACACTTCCATTGTTTGCCCTAAATTATGATAGAAATAATCATGAAATTTATCGCCTTTACGTTGCTTTCTAGAACGAAAAACATCTACATAATACCCTGTAGTTTCACCCGTTTTAATTGCACTAACCAATCGGCTTTGGTCACTTCTGGTTTCAGGTTCTAAAAAATAAACATCGGAAAATGTAATATTTGGGTAGTAACCATCCTTTTTCTCGGATTTTGGATATTCACCAATCAAATCAAATGCATGATTACTAAACATTTCCGTATACGAAGAAACACCATCAACCATTACCGTGTTATGCGCTGGAAACTGGGAGTAAAACTCCAAATAAATTGGTTGCAAATAACCCGCACCTTTCCCGGGATCCGCACCTTGTACAAAGCCTTTTCCGTAAAGTTCCATATTAATGCCATTGGCGTGCATATGATTACCTAAAGAACCATTTAACGACACCATCATACCATCTTTTCCTGTTCCCATACGTTGTACATGCCAGCTTACATTAGGCGCATAAAAGGTTTGCGTTATATAATCTTTTATATCTCCTGCTGGATATTTTGGATTCATTTCAAAGGGTTTACTTCTAAAAAATGAAGAAATTTCAGATTTCATCCTTACAGTTCCGCTTCCAGAACGCTCCATATCTTTGCCAAATAAACGATACATACCAGTAAATTCTTTTTCCAGAGCTTCGTCTTTGTTTTTCTGTGCGATACGAATTAAATCTGAGATAGCTTCGGTATTAATATCACCATAATTTGAATCGCCAAAAGCAACGGTTTGCCCATTTGGAAATAAATACTGAGGAAGCATTTTTACCGCCTTCGGAATTACTGGCGTGTATGGCAAAATGTTATGATTGAAGGTGTTATCAAAATCATTAATAAAGGTTGTTAAGTCTTTAGTTACACCTTGTGCATAACCTGGGCATTCTGCCCAAACTCCGGTATTAAAATCGTATGCAAACTCCATAAATTTATTTAATGACCATTGGCGAGCAGAAGTTACATTCAATATATAATTGATATAATATTCACGCCCTTTTTTGTCATCATAATGCTTATTATCCTGTAACACCATGGCGGCTTTTAAAATAATTTTAGCTTGATGTAGATTCCAGTTATTTTGGGGCACCCCGTTTTTAATGATTTGGTCTGTCCAGCGTTTTATAGTTTTATCATACATAGGAATATTGCCAGCATGCGATGCTTCTATATATTGATGTAAATAATCATAAAGTTCGGCAACATCAATTAGAACGCTTTCATGTATCACTTGAAAGTTTGTAAAACCTACTAGGGTTTGAATATGCCCATTTAGCAGATCGATTGGTTCACTTCTATACGACATGCCTTCCAAATAAGTATGCATAATATCGTAAGCAAACTTAGCATAACGTTCATCATTTTCTAACCAATACACAAAAGCCGCATCGCGTGCCAATTCTATTATTTGTTCATTAATTGAATAGATAACGCGTCCGGTTTTAGATGGATCGGCCCATTCAAACGGATTTCCTTCTTTACTTCTATTTGGCAAATACAAGCCTCGAGGATCATCCATATACGGTAAAATATCTTCTAATTTAGGTGTGCCGTAAACGGTGGTATAATCTCTTGAACCTACAAAACGTACGGTAGGAACAGGAGCCTCTCCATCGGCGTGCGAATAGTTAATACCATCCACATAAATATTGGTAGCTTTAGTTTTCCAATGCATTTGCAAACGAGACACCATCCATTCTGGGTCGGTTACATGCTGCACTACATATTTATCAATTCTTTGGTGGATTCCGTTGAGCACTGCTTGAGCCCATAGTTCATTTTTAATTGTTTTTTGCAGATCCTTCTTCCCTTTTTGGGTAATGTACATTCTTGGATACCCTTGTTCTAAATTACTAGGAAGTGGAATTTGAGCATTAGACCAATTTCCCAAAGAAATGAATGCAATTAATATTAGGATCTTCTTCATGTTTATATTTAATCTGTTTATTGTTGATTATATTTTACTAAAACTTAGTATTGTTTTTAATTCTGGCGATCCGCCCCTATTACCACAACCCGAGGCCGTGTAAAGTTTCTTATTGAACCAAATAAGCTGCGTACCATGTCTGCCTTCAGGCAAACTCGATAGCCTACTCCAGGTTTCAGTTTTGGTGTCTAGACATTCTAACTCATTATGCGCTTCTTTTTGAGCTGTACTTTCCCCGCCCGCAAATAAAATTTTATCTTTAATAGCTATAGCTGTACACCCCGCACGTTGGGTAGGCACCTTCTGTTCCATAGTACTCCAAGTACGTGTTTTAAAATCGAATACATCTACTTCTCCAACCGTTAATTCAAAAACTTTTTTAATTTTTCCAGAAGTAACTCTGCCCCCAAGAAGATACAATTTATCGTTACAAACTACCGATGTTGCATGGTCGCGATAGCGTGGAATATCAGGCAGGCGCTCCCAGGTTTGTGTTTTAAAATCATAACTATCAAACCAAGTAACATGCTGGTCCCAATGCCCATCAATAATGCCTCCAGCTATATACAATTTGTCTTTATAAATACTTGCTGTAGTTGAAGCCCTTAAACGATCTTGGGGCATTTCAAAACATTTAGACCAACTGTCGTTTTTAGGATTATAGTTATACACATCTGGAACTGGTGTTTCATGTGGATATTTTCCTGAGTGAGCACCCACAATATATATCATCCCATTATAAGACACACCTTGAAAATGATGCAATTCTAGGGGTGGTTTAGCACCTGAAGTCCATGTGTTTGTTTTAGGATTAAAGATGGAAACTTCCTGGATACGGCGACCACCCAATAAATAAAACATCCCATTTACCTCTACAAATGCAGCCTCATGTCTTGCTACCGGCTCTCCTGTGCATTCTAATGTTTGCCAACTATAATTTTCAAAAACTTGAGCTATTGCTGTTTCGTATAGACCCAATAAAAGAAATATAATTAGAAAAGTATTTGTGCGCATTTTAGGTATTTTTATTTTATCAATTACAATTGAAATCCGCCTTCATATCGTTTGAATGCTGAAGTTATAAATTACATTATGTCTTCAAAAACATCTATATTAGGTTTCAAATTTGCGAAACATTAATCATTTTCTCACGTTAAGTTTAAAGACACTAAATTATAATAAAACCAATGTAACCTTTTTAAATTATGGTGCAATTCATATAACATATGATGCTATTTCTATGTTATTTGAACCATAATAGACACAAACAAAAAAGCCCAGTTGTAAAACCGAGCTTTTTTTGAAGATTTAATCGAAAAGATTTTAAATATTTAATAATGCTGTGTTATATTTTTACGACCTTCTTGGTAATGGTAACATTATTATCACTAACTCTTAAAAGATAAATACCAGAATTTAAATTTGATAAATTTAACCTAACTTCAGTTGAATTTGCAGGTTTGGTTTCCAATACTTTTTGCCCATTTACATTTAATAAGGTTACATTGGTATTATTAATATTTAAATTAGTGTTTACCAAGGAAATATTAAGGTCATCTAAAACTGGATTAGGATATAAGCTGATAGGAGTTACTTCCTCACTTACAGACAAAGCCTTTGAAAACACCTGTACTTCAGCCAAAGACAATGCATTAGAATCGTTTAACTGAACAATTTTAATAGTTTTACCCAAGGCACCACCAGCATCAATAGTTTTTGAAGGGTTTGGAGGATCGTTACTAAAGGTTTTTAAAAATGTTTCTGCTCCATTAGCATCATATACATAAACCGCGAAATCTGCAAGTCTATCGATATAACTTTGCGACCCCGTTCTATTAAAAATTACTATATCACCTATAGGTTGTTCAGAACTCAAATTTACTTGCCACCACGAACCTTCTTCTACAGCAGTATGCGTAACAGAATTTGCATTAAAATTTCCGTTTGTATCTCCATCAATAGCTCTACTTCCCATACCTCCATAAGCTGTTGAGGATTGGATAGCAGCACCTGTTAAAGCCAAATTTGGAGAGTCGCAATCGATAGCCGCAATAACATTCGATCCATTAGTTCCGTTGTCTGTAATATTACTTATATCGCAGGCTCTAACGGTAACTGTTTTACTAACTTCATGCAAATCCACAGGAAAATTAGTTAGGTTTCTAATACTGATGTTTTCAGAAGTTAAATTATTTTGAGACGGATTTGCTCCGTTTATCATTCTTAAGTTTTGCAATTCGCCAGACACCATTATATTTAAATCACTAGGAAAATCGGTTATATCCGAACGAAAGGTTAAATCATGATTTTTACCTCCTACATAAGCTACCGCTTTATGTCCATTGTAATATTCGGCACTTGGAGGTAAAATTGTAATATCTGCATTATAGCCACTATCACTACTATAGGTACTTTGAAAAACAGGACCATAAACAGCATCTGCACCACTGTTTACAACTATTCCGTCTCCTATTGAATAGCCATTTTCACAACCTAGAACAGTACAGCCTTCCACATATTTCTTACCCGTAGCATGCGCTAAAGTCACACCTGTTCTAGCATTCTTAATGGTACAATTTAATACTGTGGGATTATCGGTTCCTCGTTGTATCTCTACTCCATCAATATAAGTGGTTCCGGCATTATAAGCGCGTATTCCTGCTTCCTGCAAACTTAACATGTAACCAGGAGGAAGTCGGTACCCCCAAGTTGTCATAAAATCCACATCGTATGCTGGACCTGAAGTTTCTGCTAACATATCATCTGTTTTTCGCATTTCTCCTTCAATATAACAGTTTTCAATTAGCGGGTAACTTGCTGCTTGCATAAACACAATATGTCCATAAGAACGAGAAATTATTGTACAATCCTTAAGATGATTTCGAAGGCCTCGAATAAGGACTCCGGAATGCTTATAATGTTTAATAACAGTACCCGTTCCACCTTTACCAAAAGCATCACCATAACCATACGGATAAGAACCTCTAAGTGTTAAATGAAAACCTTCAATTCTATTATCCCTACCATCTATAATAATATTTTGTGCAGTTTTGTTAGGTACTGCGTTACCGATATCTTCAATGGTTAAATTTTTTAGCACGTTGTTGTTTCCCAAAATTTGAAATTCATTTACATCAACATTTCCAAATTTGGTAAACACCAAAGTATTTATACTTATTTTAACACCAGTAAAATCGTAGGTACTATTAGAACCCTCGAAAAGAAACAAAGGATTAGAAAACTTACCGTTGGTAATATCAAATGCACTAACAGAGTAATTGCCTGGCTCTAGTTTAACATCTACATTACTTTGTTTTAAATAAGGTAATAAATCTTGTAAATTATTTACGGTGATGGTTTGTGCCTTTACTTGCTGCATGAATAGCACAAAAAAAGCGATAACAATTGTTTTTAATAAAGTGTATTTTTTCTTCATAATATCATTTTCTTAGTATTTCTCAAAAATACAAATCCATACCTCTAAAAATTATAACATATGTTCCATCGACTATAACTTAAAACCCTAATAACAAAAAAAGCATCTTTAAAAATTTAAAAAGATGCTTTATCTGATGCGCTTAGTTGTATTTAACTACTTTTTTACAATCTTTTTGGTAAAGACGCTTTCACCTGAATGAATTCTAGCGATATAAATTCCAGCCGGAAAATTTGTTAAATCTAATACTACATTACTGTTCTTTATACTTTTTGAAACAAAAGTTTTGCCTGTTACATCCAACACCTCTACCTTACCCACAAATGCCTTTTTAAAATCAATTTTTAAAATGCCTGATGTTGGTACAGGATACATGATTATAACTTCTCCTAACTTGTGATCAATGACACTTAATGAATAACTAGGCACTTCTACAATTTCAAATCTGGATTGATTGGTTGTATTACTAGTGGCAGAAAGTATTATTTGGTTTGAAGTGGTGTTTGCACCTATAATTCGCGCATAATCATTAGTTATATGAAATGTAGTTCTGCTCTCGGGCATTACAACAGACCATTGTGCAGAAGCATCAATAACCGTTTTTGCAGACATGACCGGTAAACCACTAGAAGTAGTTGCTGTTAATCGGGGTTTCTCACCACCACCTACACAATCAATAAAAAAGTAACCTGATCTGTCTTGAACAGGCGTAAAAACCCAATACGCTGTCGTTTCAGAAGGGAAAAATTCTGTAAAATCAGGTACTGGCGTTCCAATACTAGTATGATAAGGTATTGAATAGGCGTTATCGCCACCATTAGCCGCTGCAAAAGCCAAATACCTATTATTTCCTAACCAATATGCTTTGTTGGGGTTTGGGAAACCCACAGGTTCTTCATCACAACCTAATATGTTATTATTTGTACCATTATCAACAACAGGTCCACATGATTTCCCTGTGGTTCCTGTAGTTTCTGTATCCATTAATAACGTATACCCAGTTAAATTATTAACTATAATATTGGTTGAAGTTAAACCACCAGTACTACCATCACTTAATAGGCTTCTAACACCAGAATTTACCCCGGACATTTTTAAATACATATTTGTGTCGGGATTGGTTTCACTACTCCTAAACGTTAAATTATGATTTTTTCCTCCAATGTAAGCTATTTGTTTACTCCCATTGGCATCGGTACTGCTTGGCAATATGGTAATATCGGCTGTTACACCAGAGTCTGAAGAATAAGCTGTGCCATAAACAGGCCCATATTGTGCATCGGACCTTGAATTAACTATAGTCCCAGAGCCTATAGCATATCCTTGCTCGCAACCAATGGTTTCGCAATTCTCTACATATTTCGTTCCCTTAGCATGAGATAAGGTTACACCGCCCCTAGCATATTTAACGGTACAATTTATTACTGTAGGGTTGTCTGTTGCTCTTTGTATCACTTCACCATCAATAAAAGTAGTTCCTGCATCGTAAGCACGAATTCCTTCTTCTTGTAAACTCATTGTATAACCAGGTGGCAATCTATACCCCCAAGATGTCATAAAATCTTTATCATAAGCAGGTCCTGAAGTTTCTGCCAACATATCATCGGTAGAACGCACCTCGCCTTCTATGTAACAACCTTCAACTTTCGGATAACTAGCTGCTTGCATAAAAACAATGTGTCCATACGAACGTGAAATAATTGTACAATCTTTTAAATGATTACGCAAACCACGAATAAGAATCCCACTGTGTTTATAATGTTTAATTACTGTATCAGTACCGCCTTTTCCAAAAGCATCTCCATAACCGTAAGGGTATGACCCACGTACCGTTACATGAAAACCTTCTACTCTGTTGTCCCTTCCGTCTATTACCATCGTTGTTGCGCGATTAACTGGCCTAGTATTTCCTGTCTCGACCCATTTTAGATTTTTAAGAACATTATTATTTCCTAATATCTGAATAAAATAGGCATCCACATTACCTAAACCTGAAAATACAGCGATCTCTACTTCTATAGTTACATCAGTAAAATCATAGATGTTATTTGATCCTTCAAAAAGTAACAAAGGATTGGAATATTTATCTGCTATTATATCTGACAATGTAATACTATAAGCACCCGGCGCCAGTTTAATATCTACATTGCTTTGCTTTAAATAAGGCAATAACTCTTCTAAAGAATTTACCGTTACGGTTTGCGCCTCTAACTGATTTATAAACATCGTAACAAAAGCAACAACAATTGCTTTTAATAAAGTGTATTTTTTCTTCATAAAAATTTAGTTTTTTTGGTATGTATCAAAAATACAAATCAATAATTCTACAAATTATAACATATGTTGCTAAGACTATAACTTAAAGCCCACCAAACAAAAAAAACACCTTCCAACTATTAGAAAGGTGCTTTTTCTGATTTTATTTTCTTTTATCTTTTGTTACAAAAAATACTTTCAAAAATGTATCATGATTGATTATAATTTAATTTTAACTAATTTATTTGAAGCATCATAACTTCCATTTTTAGCATTCGCATTAACAGTTAAAGATGATTTGCTTTTTGGACTGAATAAACTGAATGTTGCGATTGGTTGCCCTTGAAAGATTACGTTTTGATTTGATTGAAAATCCTCTACCAAAGCCGTGTATTTAGAAAGTGAATGGATTAAAACCTGCCCATCGCGACGCAAGTAACTTCCATGTCCGATAAATAATTCTTCAATATTTTGAATATTGCTTTGGTCTGCGCCTTCTTTAAATTTCAAAACTGTTAAATATGAGTCGGTTTCCCAACCTTCTATATTTATTAAACTATTTCGGTGCTTCAATCGGCCATCTGCCAATAAATTAAAATACACAACTGTTGTTATTCCGTTTTGGGTGATGGAAACTTTTTGATAATCTTTACCTTCTTCCTTTGTAATTATTGGAAGATTCTT
>NZ_JBFHGK010000061.1:0-17596 GCF_041583155.1 Mariniflexile sp. | reverse complement strand
GGGGAGGAGTATTTTCCATTTAAAAAAACCTCCTTTGTAATAACTGTAAAACGCAATTCCTGCAACAAATAAATTTAAGATAAGTGCTGAAGATCTCATTGTAACGGCTTCAATTCCAAATAGTGCCATTAAAGCTAAATAGCCGCTAGCTCCACCATGACCGACTGATGCATATAAAAAAGCAACAATAAATAGGATGATTAAAAAATAAGGTTCCATAAACAAGAATTATTGTTAGTTAAATATTTGATTTAAAGTTGATTATCACAAACCAAAGCGTGTTCATTTTATAATTTCTAATCAGAAATTAAATATTCCTCAACTGCTTTATTTTCTTCTAGAGCTTCTAATATTTCATCAATTTTATCCTCGTCTGTAATTCCGCCATAATAATAATTATCAGGCTGAATAATAATAACAGGACCTTGTGGACATATATTTAAACAAGCTGTTGTGGTAACAGCGACATCCAATCCTCTATCGGCGGCTTCCTCTGTAAGATATTGTATTAAATCTGTTGACCCTCTTTTTAGGCAGGTGCCTTTTGCTTCGCCTACCATTCTGTAGGAGTTGCATAGCAGTATTAAATGATCTGGCTTTTTCATGTTGTTATTGTTTTGTTTGAATAAATTGTATGCTAATATTTTTTAATGAAGTCTTAGCAGCCCATGGCATTACCACCGCAACCACTTCCGCATTTACCTAAGGTTGTTTTAAGTACCGATTTTAATTTCGTTCCTTTATAAACGGCATCTAATCCATCGTCAATTAAGCCAGACATTTCTACTACAGCAATGCCAACTTTTTGAAGTAAATCCACTGGTTTTGCGCCTACGCCATTTACTAATATATAAGAACAATCTTTTAAGGTTTTAGCGAGATTAATCCAACGCAGATCTCCGGCGCCTTTTGCTGGAGCAAAGCGTCTTTCAACCAATTCATAACCCGAGGTGGTTTGTTTGTAAATCAAGAAATCGGTAGCTTCACCCAAATGTTTGTTAATCATTAACCCTTCATAACTAGCAACCGCTACGTACGGTTTAGTTTTATCGACGGCAGTTGGCATTGCAGCACATTGATCGATTAATTGATAAGCACTTGTATCGTCTTTACCTAACATGCCGGCGGCATCAGCTCTACAGCGTGCGCAATGCGTCATGGGTTTAATATACTTATGGATAGATCGGATAATATTTCGAATGGCTTCACCGGTAGGTTTTTCAAAATCTGCCATATCACTTCCTTCTGTTGGAATTAATGGGATACAGTTCATAGTGGTTGCTCCTAATTCGCTCACTATTTTAGCAACTTCCTCTATTTCAGTGTCATTAACACCCGGAATGATAACGGTATTTATTTTTACAACAATACCTTTTTCAACTAATTTTTTAACCGCTTCACCTTGTTGGCTTAGCATTAATTTTGCCGCTTCTGTACCACGATACATTTTTTTATTGTAGCGTGCCCATTTGTATATTTTTTCTAAAGTTTCTAGTCTGAAACTGTTTATGGTTACTGTAACGTGGGTTACGTTTAGTTTTGCAATTTCATCAATATATGGCAGTATATTTAAGCCATTTGAAGAAAGACAAAATATTTTATCGGGAAATTCATTTTTTATCAATCTAATAGATTCTAGTGTTTTTTCGGGTTCTGCAAAAGAATCGCCAGGTCCCGCGATACCAACAGTAGAAACATTTTTTATTCTTTGTGAAATGGCTCTTATGTAGTTAAGCGCTTGAAAAGGTTTTAAAACAGAACTTGTAACACCTGGTCTGCTTTCGTTTACACAATCGTATTTTCTATTACAATAACCACATTGAACGTTACATTTAGGCGCTACTGGTATATGAATTCTTGCGTATTTTAATTTCGCTTCTTTGTCGAAGCAAGGGTGTACCTTATTTAAAGCTGTAGTATTTTCCATGTTCTTACGTTTTTATGGTTTTCTATCTTTTCAATATTTAATTTTTTAATAGTATTGGTTACATATATTTATACCCAACTGGCGAATGATCTTGCATTTCTTGAATTAGTGTATTTGCAATGAGGTCGAATAATTGCTGAGTGCCTTCGTAACCAATGTGTTTAATTCTAGCGCCTCCCAATCTATCATGTATAGGGAAACCCACTCTTGCTAAAGGGATTCCTAGCTCGCGAGCTATATAATAGCCTTTGCTGTTTCCAATCAAAATGTCTGGTTTTAATTCTTTGCAAACCGTGGCTATTTCTTCAAAATCAAAATTATCGTGAATCAAAATTTCAGTTCTCGGATTGATTTTTTCTTCAATGACAGTTTTTAATAATCCGCTGTCACCACCAGAAGCACATAACACGGTTTCAATGCCAATTTCTTCTAGAAATGAAATCATAGCAACTACAAAATCTTCTTCGCCATACACCACTGCTTTTTTACCAAATACATATTTGTGTCCGTCTACATAAGCATCGATTAATTTTCCGCGTTGTTTTGTATATTTTTCAGGAGTTTTACTGTTTGATAATTTTTCAAGTGCATTAAAAAAGGCATCGGTAGCATTAATCCCCATAGGGATATTTAAATTTATCCTTGGCACATCAAATGTGGTTTCTAAAAATTCAGCAGCCGATTTCGATTGTGGATTTGATTTGTTTAAAATATACCCAAACTCAATAGAGGCTTTTGAATTGGCTGTTTGTTGTAATTCTTTTAAGGTTGTGCCTCCTTTAGGAAGTTTTTCATATTCTCCGGTATATTCATTATCTAAAATATCGGAATAATCAGGAGTCATAATGCCTTTGATGCCTACATCTTCAAATATTTCTTTTAACAATTGAAGGTCTGCTGGCGAAAGAAATCCAGGAAATATGTTGATATTTTGAGTTGAATTATCTTTTGTGGCAAATGCTTTAACAAGTGATAAAACCGTGTCATGAAATCCGTTAATGTGCGTACCCATAAAACTTGGCGTATTTACAAAAACTAATTCTGGAATAGTAGAATCTTGAGCATGTTCTGTTTTGTACTTATGAATAATTTTTCGCATATCATCACCAATTACTTCACTTAAACAGGTAGTAGCAATGCCAATTATTTTTGGTTTGTACTGTTTTGTAACATTGTCTATGGCAATAAATAAATTTTTTTCGCCACCAAAAATGGCTGTTTCTTCGGTAAAATTAGTTGACGCAATATCTACTGGTTCTTTATAATGACTTATCAAATAACGTCTTATATACGTGGCACAACCTTGAGACCCGTGGATTAATGGAACGCAGCCTTCAATACCTTTAAATACAATGCTTCCTCCTAAAGGTGTGCATACCTTACAAGCATTACGAGTTGATGTAAATGCTTTTTCTTTGTCTATTATTGAGGTATCCATATGTTATTTGATTTTAGTGAATTGAAAAACAGGACTCATGGCTGTTGCATAAATTTCTTTAGCAAAGTTTAGCATGCCCTCGTAACCAGCCAATGCCAATTTTCGTTCATGGTTATGATCGCAAAAGCCTAAACCTAATTTATAAGCAATTGGTCTTTCCTTAACGCCGCCTATTAAAATGTCGGCTTTGGTTCGTTTAACTAATTGAGTTAATTCCAGTGGGTTTGTGTCGTCTACAAGAATGGTTCCTTCGTCGCTTAGGTTTTTCATTGTTAAATAATCTTCCTTGTTTCCTGTTTGAGAACCAACAATAACAGTTTGTACCCCAATCATTCGAAGTGCTTTTATTAATGAAATTGCTTTAAAAGCACCCCCAACATAAATAGCTGCTTTTTTGCCAGTTAATGCTCTTTTATAGAATTCTAGTTGGGGTAATAAATCGCTTACTTCCGTCCGCACCAACTCAATGGCTTTGTCCATCATGTTCTTATCATCAAAAAAACGAGCAACACTGTAAAGTGCATCGGACATATCTTCTATCCCGAAATAGGAAACTCGCATATTAGGAATTTGATATTTCTTTTCCATTTGAACAGCGAGGTTGCTCATAGAGCCAGAACATTGAACAATGTTAAGAGCTGCTTTATGGGACTGACGAATATCGTCTACACGACCATCGCCCGTGATAGTCGCCATAATGTGAACGCCCATTTTTTCGTAATAATCACGCAATAAATAAAGTTCGCCAGCAAGGTTAAAATCGCCAATTATATTAATGCTGTTTGGTATAGTGTCATCGGTTCCTTTGCTTCCAACAAGTTTCATTATGGCATCGCAGGCCACTTTGTAACCGTCTTTTTTGGTACCGGCAAAACCAGGTGCTTGTACAGTTATTACTTCAACGCCTGTAATTTTCGTTACACTTTTGCAAACGCTTTCAACATCATCACCTATTAAATCGACTATACAAGTAGAATATACAAAAGCCGCTTTTGGCTTGTACTCGGCAATTAATTCGATAAGCGCATTTTTCAAGGTATTTTCGCCTCCAAAAACAACTTGTTTTTCTTTAATATCGGTTGAGAAGCTGAGTCTATGAATTTGTGGTCCCGAAGATAATGCACCTCTAATATCCCAAGTATATGCAGCACAACCAATGGGACCATGCACTAAATGGAGTGCGTCTGAAATTGGATATAAAACAACTCTAGATCCGCAAAATACGCAAGCCCTTTGGCTTACGGATCCTGCAAGACTAGATTTGTCACAACTTAATTCATGAGAATCTGTACCCTTTGTCATTACTTGTTTTTGTCTGCCTTTTAGTATAGATTCCATATGATCAAATTTTAATTTATATATTCATTTTGAACTTTTTGAATGCTTTTTGTTTAGGTTTACATAACCAATTCAAATTCTGATTCAGTTGATTCTAAATCTTGTTTATCCATGATTAAGTCTAGTATTTTTTCCAAAATTCTAAGACCACCCATGTAACCTAAGGTTGGAAAATAGGAGTGACCAACACGATCTAAAATCGGGAATCCCATTCTTAAAAACGGCGTGTTTTCGTCTCTTGAAATATATTTACCATAGGTGTTACCTATTAATAAATCAACTCCTTCTTCTTTAATCCATTGATGCATTAAATACATGTCTGCACCAGTCCCATTTTGGAATTTAGCTTCTGGAACTATTGGTAATAGTAATTCTTCTAGTTCTTTTTGCATTTTTTTGCCTGGTGTACCCGAAACCACATAAACAGGTTTCATATTCATGTCTAGTAAAAACTCAACTAATGGAATTAATTGATCTGGATCTCCCCATAGCGCAACACGTTTACCGTGTAGATACTGTTGCATGTCTGTAATCATGTCTACTAATCTGCCTCTTTCGGCGGTAATTTCATCAGGAATACTTACTTCTGCCAATTGAGATAGTTTCATGATAAAACGGTCTGTTGCTCTTACTCCAATAGGAAGCTGTGTAACTTCAAAAGGAACTTTACATTTAATGTTTAAATTTTTAGCGGCATCAGTAGTTGCCCACTCTCCAAAGGCCAAAGTTGCTTTATTGTCTCCTGTAGCAATTAATTCTGGCACCGTTGTTCCGCCTTTTGGATACATTTGAAAACTACCAGTTTGCGGGGTGTCAACAACATCAGAAGTGTCAGGGAATAACGTAAATTTTGCGCCCATAAGGTTTGCTATCCTTTTTACTTCGCGCATGTCTGATGGTTCGACCCAACCAGAAATTAGATTTATTTTATCGTTTTTTACTCCTGTAGATTTTGATAAACATTTTACCATGCCAGTTACCATATTGGCATAACCTGTAACATGAGATCCAATATAACTAGGTGTATTACAATATATAACGTGTTTGCCTTCTGGAATTTTACCGCCTGCATTTGCTTTTTCAACAATTTGAGTGAGGTCATCACCAATAGTTTCAGACAAGCAAGTTGAATGTACGGCAATGACGTCTGGTTCATAGATTGTAAAAATATTGTCTATGGCTTGCATTAAGTTAGATTGTCCTCCAAATACTGAAGACCCTTCGGTAAATGAGCTGGTTGCCGCCATTATAGGTTCTTTATAATGTCTTGTAAGTGCACTTCTGTGATAGGAACAACAGCCTTGTGAACCATGGCTATGTGGTAAACACCCATGAATTCCGAGTGCCGCATACATGGCTCCAACTGGCTGGCAAGTTTTGGCTGGATTTATTGTTAAAGCCGACCTTTCTTTTATATCTTTTGTGGTATGTCTTAATAACATAATATCTCTAATTTAAAGTTTGTAAATTGTTTTATAAATGCGCTTTAACTCAATTAATAAGCTGAGTTAGCCATTTTTGCTACTAATTCTGGTTGATTTTTCCAAGGAGGAGGAATTAAGCCCCAAATTTTAGTGTTCACCATTTTGTCTATATCCTTGTAAAAATTAACAGCTCCTTTAAAACCTGCGTAGGGTCCGCCATAGTCATAACTATGTAATTGTTTTAATGGCACGCCATATTTTTGTATTACGTATTTTTCTTTGATACCGGCGCCAATAATGTCTGGTTTATAGAATTCGATTAATTTTTCGGTTTCCCAATGTGAAATATCATCAATTACTAAACTGTTTTTTTCCATATCGGGCATCATGCCTTCGTACTCGGCAAATCCATAGCCTTTATTTTCAAGTGCTGTTTTTTTAGCTACTAAATCTTCTCTCCATTTAGCTTCTTCTTTGCTTATTTCAAGTTCTTCAATATTTCTGCTGTCGGCATCAATTTTTATACTGTCAATAACTTTTCGTCCTTCATAATCATCTCTATGCCCAAATTCATATCCAGCAGAGACGGTGCGCATTCCTATTTCTCCAAATAATTCTTGGTAGTGGTGCGCTCTAGACCCTCCAACATACATCATACAAAGTTTGCCTTCAGTTCTGGTTTTTACATCTTCAATAGTTGCTTTAACCTCTAACATTTCGCGAGCAATAATTTCTTCGGTTTTCGCCATTAGTTCTTCGTCTTCGAAATATTCAGCAATCTTTCGTAATGATTTGGCTGTGGCATCGGCTCCGATAAAATTGATTTTTATCCAAGGAATACCGTATTTTTTCTCTAGCATTTCAGCAATATAATTGATGGATCTATGACACATTACGGCGTTTAAGTCTGCCATATGTGCATTTTCAAACTGATGAATACTTGAATTACCACTAAAAGTAGAAACAAGCGTAATTCCCATTTCTTCAAAATATTTTTCAAGTACAAAAGAATCACCACCAATATTATATTCACCCAATAGGTTTAGTTTAAATTTCCCTCCCGGATCGGTGTCGTTTAAACCAACTACATGTTTAAAAATGCCGTTGTTGGCAATATGGTGACCAGCGGATTGACTTACACCTTTATATCCTTCACAACTAAATCCGAAGATGTTAATACCCAATTCTTCTTTCATTTTTTTTGAAACGGCATGTACATCATCTCCAATTAACCCGATAGGGCAGGTTGAAAATACACCTATGGAATGTGGTTTGAATATTTCGTAAGCTTCTCTAATAGCTTCTTCTAATTTTTTTTCACCTCCAAAAACAATATTAGTATCCTGCATATCTGTAGAAAAGCAGTAGTTCATGTAGTTTTCGCCATCGGGACCTGCGTCTGTTTGGTTTCTTCGCGTAAGCCAAGCGTAAAATGAGCATCCAATAGGGCCGTGAACAATGTTTATAATATCGCGAGTGGGTCCTAATATTACACCTTTACAACCTGCATAACAGCAGCCTCTTTGCGTAATAATTCCCGGAATAGTTCTAATATTTGATTGAATTTCTTGATCTTCCTCAGGATCATTAGTAACCAAAGATTTTGCTCTCTTTTTTCCTATTTTACTGGGGTATTTGTTTAATATTTCTTCTATTAATTCCGATGGATCAGGAAATATGTTTTTATTATTTATAGACATGTTTTTTCGTTTTAAGTATTAATCCAATACGCTATCTCCAGATTCACCAGTTCGAATACTTATGGCTTCAGAGTTAGGTAGTACAAATATTTTTCCATCACCAGGTGCATTTGTTCTGTTGGCATCCATAATGGCCTGCACAGCTGTTTTAACTTTTGAATCTGCTACCGTTAGTGTTATCATGCGATGCAATCTGAGTCTTGGTTCGGGTCCCAATAATGCGATGGCTTCAGGTTGGTTGTTTTTTACACCTTCCATAACTTGGGCATCCCATTTTCCTTTTCCACGGCCATAAACTTGACCAGTTGCTGTAAATGATGGTATGTTAGCATCAGAAAGGGCTTTTTTTGTTTGATTCATTGTGTGAATCCTTAATATGGCTATGATGGTCTTCATTATTTTTTTCTTTTAAAGTTCTTTTGTGCCACGACTTATCGTATAGGCTTCTTCAACTGAACTTATAAAGATTTTACCATCTCCAAAAGCTCCTTTTTCTCCTGTTCGGGCGGCTTCCATAATTGTTCTTACTGAAAAATCTTTGTCTTCGTCTTTAACAACAATCATTAATAAATCTTTCGGAATTTCATCATAAGTAATGTCGCCTACTTTTATTCCTCTTTGTTTTCCGCGCCCAACTACAGGTACTTTTGTTACAGCTACATATCCGGATTCGAATAACGCTTTAATTACGGTTGCAGACTTTTCAGATCGTACAATAGCTCTTATTAATTGCATATAGTTATTTTTTAAATGATGAGTTTTATTAATTTAAAATTCCAAATTCGATAAGTAATCCTTCCAATTCTTCTATTTCAAGAGGTGTTGGAACTACGAATAATTTGTTTTGGTCAATTTTTCTTGCCAATTGTCTGTATTCATCTGCTTGAGAGTGTGTAGGTTCGTATTCGATGACTGTTTTTCTATGAATTTCAGCTTTTTGAACCATGTTATCGCGAGGTACAAAATGAATCATTTGAGTTCCTAGTTTTTTGGCCAATTGTTCAATCATTTCGCGCTCGTTATCTACAAGACGACTATTACAAATAAGTCCGCCTAAACGTACCGCACCTGCTTGGGCAAATTTTACAATACCTTTGCATATATTGTTGGCAGCGTACATGGCCATCATTTCTCCAGATACCACAATGTAAATTTCTTCAGCTTTTCCATCTCTAATTGGCATGGCAAAACCACCACAAACTACGTCTCCTAATACATCGTAGAAGGCATAATCTAATGACTTATCGGTATCATAAGCACCTAGTTGTTCCAACATATTAATAGATGTGATAATACCACGACCGGCGCATCCAACTCCAGGCTCTGGTCCGCCAGATTCGGTACAGCTTGTGTTTCCGTAGCCAGGTTTCATGATGTCTTCTAAAACAACATCTTCACCTTCTTCCCTTAAAGTGTCTAATACTGTTTTTTGAGCTAGACCACCTAATAGAAGTCGTGTTGAATCGGCTTTAGGATCGCATCCTACCACCATAATTTTTTTGCCCATTTCGGCTAATCCAGCTACTGTGTTTTGTGTAGTGGTAGATTTACCTATACCACCTTTTCCGTAAATTGCTATTTTTCTCATAATTAAAAATTTTAGTGAATCTTTGAAACCAGATAGCCAAGTTCTGTGCCATTAGAATAAATTAATAAAGAGGCTTTAAGTAAAATGATTTTATATATCTGATATTTAGATTGTTAAAAATTTTGAATAATTTTTTAGAGACAATTTGATAAGAAAGAAACTTTACATTAATGTAAAATATAAAGGCTGTTTTTACATAATTGTAAAAAAATGATTTTAAATAATTATTAGTAAATTAAATAAATCAATGAAAATAAATTCGCACTATTACGTTTTCGTTGATTAAAATTAATAGAAATGCCTTTTTTTGTAAAAATTATGTATTTTTACAATTCACAATATGCTTCCTAAAAATGAAGTAAGAACTAAATAGCAATACAATGTCTACACCTATAGATAATACTATTAAGGACGGATTCAAAAGTCATTATTGCCATAAGGCTGGGAGATTTTGTAAAGGGGATACGGAACTGCCGTTATTGTTTGAAATCAGTACTATGATTAATAACAGTCGGTTTATCAAAGACACTTTAGATCCCATTATGGAGTTGGTTGCAAAATATTTAGATGCCGAACGTTCTATGTTATCGATATTAAACCGGGAAGTATCCAAAATTTTAATTGAAGCTTCCTATGGTATTTCGGTGGAAGATAAAAAGCAAGGAAATTATTTAATTGGGGAAGGGGTAACTGGAAATGTGGTAAAAACGGGTAATCCAATATTTATAGATAAAATTGATTCTGCATTTGGTTTTGCTAATAAAACTAAATTGCAACTTAAAACTAAAGCCAAAAAAGACATCTCTTTTATTATTGTACCTATAAAAGTCGATTTTGAAATCGTTGGAACATTAAGTATATCAAGGATATTTGACGAACGTGTTAATAAAGATGAGCTCATTCGAATTCTTTCTGTTATTGGGGCGATGATTGGACAGGCAGTTAGAGCAAGGCAAGATAGAATGGAATATATTGAGCGTTTAAAAAATGAAAACCAACAATTACATTTAGAACTTGAAAATCGATTTTTACAAGAGAATATGGTTGGTAATTCATCTAAATTACGTGAAATTTTTAAACAAATCGAACAGGTTTCAAAAACCCACGCTACAGTACTTATAAGAGGTGAGAGTGGTGTTGGTAAAGAGTTAATTGCCGATGCTATACATTATAAAAGTGATAGAGAATCCAAGCCCTTTATTAAAGTAAATTGTTCGGCCTTACCGGAAACGTTGATTGAAAGCGAATTGTTCGGACACGAAAAAGGCGCTTTTACGGGTGCTTCAGAACAAAAGAAAGGACGATTTGAGTTGGCTGAAGGCGGTACTTTATTTATTGACGAAATTGGTGAATTATCTGCGCCGATGCAAATAAAATTGTTGCGAGTACTTCAAGAAAAACAATTTGAACGATTAGGAGGAAACAAAACCATACCATGCGATGTAAGAATTATAACGGCAACCAATAGAAATTTAGAGAAAGCGATTGTTGAGGGTAGTTTTAGAGAAGATTTGTACTACCGTCTTAATGTGTTTCCTATATACATGCCCGCTTTAAGGGAACGGCTAAATGATATTCCGCTTTTAGCAGACCACTTTATCCAAAAAGCTAATAAAAAAAATGGTACAAATATTATTCGAATTGCTTCTTCGGCCATCGATGCTTTAATGATTTATCATTGGCCAGGGAATATTCGTGAATTGGAAAACTGTATTGAGAGGGCGGCCATTATTAGCACCGATCAAGTTATTAGAATAGAAAATTTACCACCTACACTCCAAACGGCGGAATCATCCAGCACTTTCAGTAAAGGAACCCTTCAAATTATTGTCGAAAAAGTCGAAAAACAATTAATTATAGATTGTCTTACAGCAAAAAAAGGAAATGTTCTGCAGACAGCCAAAGAGCTCAGTATTTCCAATCGTAAACTGGGGTTGAGAATTGACAAATACAATATCAATGTAGATAAGTATAAAGGTAAAGCGAGTTAATTGCATCAAAAAACAATAGGCTTTTTACAAGTTAATTTAGTTTATAATTAATGCTGTTTTTTATTCATGTGCGCTAAAAAACTTCCAAATTTCATCGCAAGCATTAATTTCTCTACTTGTATTACCAATAATTCTTTTGCCCAAGTATTGCTTGCCACCTGGCGAAGTATGACCACCACCCACAATTTTATATAATTTAAGTGCGCCTCCTGTGTTACAATTGGTATGACTTGTTATTGAACTAAAATTTAATTTGAAAAATTTTATTCTAAGAAATATCTAAAATTAAATTTTTATAATGCGCTCGAACGAACTTCTTTAAATTTACAGGTTCAATTATTTTAATATCACCTTGCTGAGCAAGTATAAATTTGATTAATTCTAAGTTGGGAATAAGTTTAAAATATACTTTGGTAAATCCATTTTCAACGTCATCGGAGATTCTTTGAGAATAATGTACAGAATTATTTTTCAAATAGGGCAAATAATTTTCTTTAACTTCTAATACAATTGTTTCTGTGCTCGGGGTTTTAAAATATGGTTTTGAAGGCTCCCATTCACTTAATGGCATAGAGGCTCCTAAGGTATTTTTAAAGTCAAGTATTTTTTGTTTGTTGTCATCTATTAAATTAATCTCAAATTGCTCTTGTGTGCTTAATGAATCTATTCGGTCACACCCAAATACTTTTGCCATTGGGTAGTCTGAATCTAATTCAAAAGCTAGCAAATGCCATTGACCATTATGTTCCTTTAAAACCAACGGTGCTACATGGTGAGTTCTTTTATCTTTTGAGTTATATTTTTTATACACAAAACTTATAGAATGGCGGTTTGATATAGATTTTAATATAGATGGCAATATTCCAGTACTTCTAGTAGGGGGCGCCTGTAGCGTATTCTCATCTGTAATGAACTGATGTAAGCTACTTGAGTTCATTTGGTCTTTAACCTTATTTAAAATGTCTATTTCATGGGTTATATCATTTTCTATATAGAACTCATAGGAGCCGCTTTGATTTAAATCATAACCAAGGTCTTTTATTATACTAAAATCTCTTTGAAGTGTTTTTTCTGAAACATAAATATCAAAATTTTCTAATCGTTCTTTCAGATTTGTCTTTGTTAATCGGTTTCTCTTTAAAATTTTAATAATAAAAATTAAGCGCGATAAGTTTGGATACGATTTCATTCTTTTTACAAGGTTGGACATTATTTGTCCAATATAAGCGGTAATGTTGTAGAAACAAAATATTATGGTTATAAATTTAACAGCTAGTTACTTAACTTTTGGATTATTAATACACTATGTGGTTTCTAAGTTAGATAATATTGAAATGTCTGACGATTTTAAAGAATCAGATAAACCGATAAGTCCTCACTTGGTTATATTATTTTGGCCCATACTATTAATAAGTATTTGCTATTATTTTATAAAAAATTAATCAATCTTAGGACATTATTTGTCCAACCAAATATTTTCATTTGTAAACAGTTAATTCATAAATACAACCAAACATGAAACTTCCATTGTATCCATCCTTTTTTTTAAAAATTCCATACTTTCAAATTCTTTTTGATAATAGATATGAAGGTTTTGAAGAAGAGTTTACAACTTATTTTAATCATAATTTGGAAACAAATCCAGAGGAAAATTTTAAATTATTTAAAGAGTTTTCTCAATTAAAATTCCCTATTGAACAATTGAACATTGTTCATAATTTAGGTATATACTACTTTAGATACCAAAAAAATTATTGGGGGAAACGACCAAAAAATTCCATTGATTTTTTAAAATGGGAAAGCTCTTTTGAAAATTTTCTTCCAACTTACGAAAACAAACTTGGTACTAAGATTTTGATGTCACCAAAATGGGATAAGCAATCTGAATCCTTTTCGGAGTTTTTTATTACCGAAATAGACGTGCATCAAGCAGTTATGGAAGGATTAGATATGATGTTTTTTAGTGAAATAGTTCCTTGTGCCTTACTTCCAGCCTTTGCGCTGTCAATCCTCATTATTTACTATGAGCACAAGACAGAAATAGAATATTTTCTAGAACAAAAAGACCCTACATTTAAAATAATCTAGTTGTTAAAAATTAAACACATTTAATTAAATTTATATCGTATGAGAGCACTAACAAAGTCGAGATTTAAATTGGGATTGGAATGCCCTAACAAATTGTATTATACTAAAAAGAAAGACTATGCTAATCAGAAACTAGATAATCCATTTTTAGAGGCATTGGCATCAGGAGGTTTTCAAGTTGAAGAGCTTGCTAAGCTACATTATCCTGATGGGATTTTAATTGAAGACAAAAAGTCGGATAGTGCATATAATTATAAAGAGAAGATACTGGAAACTAATAAACTCCTTGAGAGGGAAAATGTCGTTATTTTTGAAGCAGCTTTTCAGTTCAACAATCTTTTTATTCGCGTTGATATTTTGGAAAAAAAAGGAAACCAAATTAATCTCATTGAGGTTAAGTCTAAATCCTTTCAAAAGGGAAATCCTAAAAAAGATGTAAAGTACAATACGGATTGGAAATTTTATTTATTTGATGTGGCATTCCAAAAATATGTTATCGAAAAGGCATTCCCTGAGTTTATAGTGACTCCTTTTCTAATGTTAGCAGATAAAAATAAGAAAACAACTATAGACGGATTAAATCAGTTATTTAGAGTCACAAAAAAAACAGATAACCGAACAGGAGTACAAACACATATATCTAAGCTTGAAAACCCTAGACAAGAGTCTGTTTTATCTACAGTTGATATTTCAAATATTATAAACGATATAGAATCTGGTAAACATAGAATTTTAAAGGATTTTGACTTTGAAGATGCCATTCAACTTTTTGCAAAAGCCTATGCTGAAGATCGTTATTTTGATTACGATTTAAATTTTCAAGTCTGCAAAAAATGTGAATTTAAAACTGATAATGATAATCAAAATTTAAAGTCAGGATTCAAGGAGTGTTTTTCAAAAAAAATGGGTTGGAAAGAAGCTGATTTTAACGAGCCTAATGCCTTTGAAATATGGGATTTTAGAAGATGGAGTAAACTAAATGACTCGGGTGTATTCAAACTAAAAGACATTGAAGATGAGGTTTTTGGGGATAAAACGGACTCGTTTGTTAAAATGCCAAGAATTAATAGGCAACTTATTCAAAAGTATAAATCAATAGAAAATGATTTTGAACCAGAGGTTTTAAAAGAAGCATTGAAGTCAGAAATGGATACCTGGATATTTCCTCTAAACTTTATAGATTTTGAAACTTCAATGGTTGCATTACCATTTTATGCTGGACAAAAACCCTATGAGCAGGTTGTTTTTCAGTTTTCGCATCATATACTTTTTGAAGATGGGCGTATAGAACATGCAAATGAATTTATTAACTTAAACCCAGGTGAATTTCCAAATTTTGAATTTGTTCGCGCTCTAAAATTGGCATTAGAACAAAATCAAGGTAGTATTTTTAGATTTTCTAATCATGAAAATACCGTTTTAAACCAAATTTTAGAGCAAGTTTATGATTCAAATTTAGCAGATAAAAATGATCTGTTTGAATTTATTCAAGGAATTACCCGTGCCGTAGAAAGTTCTCCTTTTCCAAGTTGGATAGGCTCCCGCTGTATGATAGATTTATGCCAAGTAATTAAG
This sequence comes from Mariniflexile sp., assembly GCF_041583155.1. GTDB lineage: Bacteria > Bacteroidota > Bacteroidia > Flavobacteriales > Flavobacteriaceae > Mariniflexile. The sequence goes on along the minus strand of NZ_JBFHGK010000061.1, from coordinate 2,527 downwards.
GATTATTATTATAACCCATATACCAAAGGCTCAAACTCTATTAAAGAAGTACTACCAGCCGTTTTCAAAACAAGCCAGTATGTAATTAATAAATACAGTCAGCCTCTAGCGAATTTAAAAGTCACATCAAAAAACTTCAAGCCTAGTAAAATATGGATTACTAAGGAAAACGGTGAAGTTGTAGACCCATATAAATCGCTTCCGCCAACACACAAAGACCATGATGATAGTTTTGAACTTATAGGTGAAATGGATGAAATTAATAATGGAGGCGCTGCTCTTACAGCCTATGGTCGTACCCAATATACAGATATGGATGATAGAGAGCGTAAAAACATAAGAAAAGCCTTGCTTAAATACTGCGAATTAGATACTTTAGCTATGGTCATGATATATGAGCATTTATTGGAGTTAACTAGGAATAGATTTGATTTCTAGTCCTTTTTATAATGCTATTTATTTAACAAATCATATCGTTTTATTTTTCTATACACATAATTTTATTACCCAATGGATGAACAAGATTTATTATTAATTGAACAATTTAATTTAGAATTTAATAAAGGAGAAATTTATTCTTCATCAGTGATTAAAGAATTTTTAATTACAAGTAAAGATGCTAAATATGAAAATCCCGCAGCATATACTTATAATAGATGGAACAAGGGAATGGCAGAAATCTTTCCTCTTTTTGAATGGTTGCAAAGAGGTGAGTATCGCTATTTGGGATGGAATTACCCGTTTTCAGGATATATATATCATTATCCGCAAGGCGAGATACATTATGCCATAGGGGAATATTCAAATGGTCGTTTTAGTTTTTATAATTCCGAAATTTCTAATTTTTCAGAATGGAAACAATCAGATGATGATGGCATTCGGATTATTGGTTTAAATTCAAAAGTAACTTTCACTTCTACTAATGGGAGTATTTCTCAAAGAAGAAAATTAACTAACAACATTGATTTAAAAGATGGATTAATCAATGGGTTTGATTATTTGTATTTTGAATCAAAATTAGGTCAATTACTTATGAATAAAAGGGTAGGTGATTATTTTATTTTTGGAAATACAGAGTATAAAATTGAAGAAATAAATTAAGTATTGTTAATTTTTTTTAGTTATGCATAAAACTGTTTTTGACTCAGATTTTAAAATTGAAGAGAATGATTTATTATTCGATTATCAGAAACCATTAACGGAAAAATTAGATTCTTCTAATAAAGAATTTGATCAGAATATCTTAAATGAAATTGTTCTTTGGAAGGTTAATAGATATGCTGATTTTGATAAAGAAATACTTCGTCTTATCAATTCAATAGATACTAATCAAGACGTTTTGAGTAGAGAGATAACAAGAAAAGTTTTAAGTAAATTACTAAAAATTAAAGGGGTACAAATTGCCATGGCTTCAACCATAATGAGATTTAGAAACCCGAATGTTTATCAGATTATTGACCAGAGAGTTTATCGCGTTATTTATAAAGATAAGACGTTGAACTTAAATACTACTCGTACAGAAAAAAACATAGAATATCAAATAGAATTATATCTCCAATATTTGGAAGATTTAAGAAATACATGTGAAAAATTAAATATCCCTTTTAGTGAGTCAGACAGAATTTTGTATAAAGCTGATAAGCGAATTAATAAAGATATTAAATTGAAATATTAATTTACTTGTTAGATTATTTTAATCAAATGGAAGTTAAACATAAAAAATTTATTGTTGATTATTTATTTGGTCTAATAGAAGGTTCTGCTAATGGACTTGAAGAAGCCCTTAATGATGAATTTCTATTGGATTTCAATTTAGTGCCAGAAAAATTGGAAGTAAAGGGAACCAATAAATTTACAATTAATGAAAATGGAAGTGAAGTGTGGATTGGAACCATGACGGTTACGTTAATTATGGATGGCGAAGCGTTTAAGGTCACAAGAAACTGGGAAGAGGAATATTATTTTAATATAAAACACCCTGATTACTTAATTGATGAAGATTTTTATGATAGCCATAAAACATATGCCTCAGTAAAGTACCGTGAGATAATGAAGAGTCTATAATCGTATTTTACTTAAAAATGTTTTTGATGTTACATAAAAAACGCCTTGTTCATAATTCTATGTAAACCTTATAAATACTAGATTATCTAGTTATTTATTGTTGAAAATAAATTACATCAAAAAACAATAGGCTTTTTACAAATTATTTTGGTTCGTTAAAAATGCAATGCTTTATTCAAGTTCGCTAAAAAACTTCCAAATTTCATCGCAAGCGTTAATTTCTCTACTTGTATTACCAATAATGCTTTTGCCCAGGTATTGCTTACCACCTGGCCAAGTATGACCACCACCTATAATTTTATATAGTTTGAGTGCGCCTCCCGTGTTACAATTGGTATAACTTGTTATGCTAACGGTTGTTCCGTCCCATTTATCGTTATCTGGAAGCTCTATTGTGGGTTCTTGCTGCATGCAGCTATTCTTTTCTTTCCAGAATGCTACGTAGTCATCGTTAGAAACTATT
>NZ_JBFHGK010000060.1:0-17634 GCF_041583155.1 Mariniflexile sp. | reverse complement strand
GGTTTCAAAGGTTTTTATTTGATCTTCTTTAGAAGTCATTTTTTTAATGGCAGGAATAAGCACGGTGGTTACCATGGCCACACCACCAATCCAAAGCACTACGGCTATAACGTGGATAATGCGTGCTAATGTAAACTGTTCCATGGGTTTTTAAATTGAATGTAACTCGAAAAATGATTTTAAACTTTGTGTATCTAAACCGACAGATTGTTGTAATTCCGTAATGCTACCATGTTCGATAAATCGGTCTGGAATCCCCAAAACTTTCGTTGTATTTTTATAATTATGTGCCGCCGCAAACTCTAAAACAGCGCTTCCAAAGCCGCCATTTATGGCATTATCTTCCACAGTTATGATGGTTTGGTAATTTTTAAAAATGCTGTGCAATAAGGTTTCATCTAAAGGTTTTACAAAACGCATATCGTAATGCGCGATGTTTTCTGGTTGCTTACAATGGGTAATGGCGTCGGATACATTTTTGGCAATAGTTCCAATACTTAAAACCGCCAGCGTTTTCCCTTCTTTTAATTGCTCACCTTTACCAATATCTATTTTAGTAAACGGTTGTTTCCAATTAACGGTTACGCCAGTACCTCTTGGATAGCGAATGGCAATGGGTAGAGGTAACCCAAGTTGCGCGGTGTACATAATGTTGCGTAATTCGACCTCGTTTCTGGGTGCAAAAATGATGAGGTTTGGTATGCATCTTAAATACGATAAATCGAAAACCCCATGATGGGTTGCGCCATCCTCGCCAACCAAACCGGCACGATCCAAACAAAAAATAACGGGAAGGTTTTGTATGGCAACATCGTGTATAATCTGATCGTAGGCACGTTGTAAAAATGTAGAATAGATGTTGCAAAAAGGAATTAAACCCTGTGTAGCCATACCAGCAGCCAGTGTTACGGCATGTTGTTCGGCAATACCAACGTCAAATGCACGGTTAGGCAACTCTTGCATCATGTATTTTAACGAGCTTCCTGTAGGCATTGCAGGAGTAATACCAACTATCTTTTCATTTTTTTTTGCTAACTCTACGATGGTATGTCCAAAAACATCTTGATATTTTGTGTATTCTGAAGGTGTTTTGCTAAGGATATCACCTGTGGAAGCATCAAATTTTCCAGGGGCGTGGTAAACGACTTGATTTTCTTCAGCTTGTTTTAAGCCTTTGCCTTTAGTGGTTATCACATGTAAAAACTTTGGGCCTTTTACGGTTTTTAAACGATTTAATTCCGAAACAATTTTATTAATATCATGTCCATCAATGGGGCCAGAATAATCAATATTAAGAGCTTTTATGATATTATTTTTTCTGTGAATACCCTTTTTAACGTTGGTTAAATATTGTTTTAAAGCGCCAACGCTTGGGTCGATTCCAATGGCATTATCGTTTAAAATAATTAATAAGTTAGCATTGCTTACCCCAGCATGGTTTAAACCTTCAAAGGCCATGCCCCCCGCAATAGAGGCATCTCCAATTATCGCTATATGTTGTTTTTCAAACTCACCTTTAATTTCAGAAGCAATTGCCATGCCTAATGCCGCGGAAATAGAGGTTGACGCATGCCCTGTACCAAAAGCATCATAAATACTTTCATCGCGTTTTGGGAAACCGCTAATACCACCAATTTGTCGGTTAGTATGAAAGGAATCTTTACGTTCGGTTAAAATTTTATGCCCGTAGGCTTGGTGGCCCACATCCCAAATAAGTTGGTCGTTTGGTGTATTAAAAACATAATGTAAGGCAATGGTTAGTTCAACCACTCCTAGGCTAGCACCTAAATGCCCTTCTTTGGTAGCTACTATATTAATTATAAACTCACGTAACTCTTGGGCAAGCTGAGGTAAGTCTTTTTTATTTAAAAGACGAAGGTCTTGCGGTGAATTAATGGTATTTAAAAGACTTTTTTGCACGAAGCAAAAGTACGAGAATGAATTTGTATTTTTGCTATTATGATACAACCTTTTGATGATACCTATTTTATGAAAAAAGCTTTGCAGGAAGCTGAAGTCGCTTTTGAGAAAGGTGAAATTCCTGTGGGAGCCGTTATAGTAATTGATAACAAAGTGATTGCTAGAGGTCATAATTTAACCGAAATGCTTACTGATGTTACTGCGCATGCTGAAATGCAAGCTATTACTGCAGCTTCTAATTTTTTGGGTGGAAAATACTTGAAAGATTGTACCCTTTATGTTACTTTGGAACCTTGCCAAATGTGCGCAGGTGCCTTGTATTGGAGTCAGATTTCTAATATAGTATATGGTGCGCGGGATTTGGAACGGGGTTGTATTAACTTAAATACTAAATTGCACCCAAGAACCACTATTAGAGGCGGTGTTTTAGAAGCAGAGGCTTCTGCTTTAATGAAACGATTTTTTATAGAAAAGCGTAACTTGAATTGAACGGGTTATTGCGTTAGCGATAGCAGTGGAAAGCCCACAGCGAGGTACGAGCGAGGACTTGCAACGTATAGCGCGACCCTTGGGTAACGCCCAAATATTAATACTTTTTGTTTTGTTGATTCTCGCGCATTTTGTCTAAATTCTCTTTGTTAAGCATGTAGTCTTTAACATTTTTATCTTTCCAGCGGTAATAAGAAAACAGGGGGAATACGATGAAAAACATGCCCATAACGCCGAAACCGATGAGTTTTTCGGAATTGGAAGTATCCATAAGAAAACCAGTTAGAATACTTCCTAAAGAGGCTAAAAGTGCTATAATGATTAAGTATTTCATTGTTAAGTTAGATTGATTGCTGCCTTGGATTTTACTTTGTGAAATTAATTAATTGTCTTCTGTAAGCCGTTAGGAGTTTTGATTTTGAGATGAATCCGAAATATTTGCCATCTTTTACAACGGGTAGATTCCATGCGCTACTGTCTTGGAATTTTTGCATGATCTCGGTCATTTTATCTTTTTCGAAATCTATGACCTCGGGTGCTGGTTGCATGATATCGTAGGCAAATATTTCGCCATATAAATCTTGATCGAACATGATAGGACGTAAATCGTCTAGCAGAATAATACCAACTAATTCCTGTGTTTTGGCTTTTACAACAGGGAAAATATTGCGATTAGATTTTACAACAGCCGTATGTACTATCTCACCTAAATTCATTTTGGATGTTATGGTTACAAAGTTGGTTTCAATAACTTTTTCGATATCCATAAAGGTTAAAACAGCGTGATCTTTATCGTGAGTAATAAGTTCTCCTTTTCGCCCTAATTGCATATTGTAAACCGAATGAGGACTGAAATATTTTGTTAATCCGAAGGAAATGGTGGCTGTAAGCATTAATGGTATGAATAGTTCGTAACCACCAGTAACTTCTGCAATTAAGAAAATGGCTGTTAACGGTGCGTGTAAAACTCCTGCCATAAGTCCTGCCATGCCAACAAGTGTAAAGTTACTTTCGGAAATAGGGGTGTTTAATAACCCCGAATTATTAATAACTTTGGCAATGCAATTACCCATAATACTGCCCATAAATAGGGTTGGGGCAAAAATACCCCCGACGCCTCCGGCACCAAAGGTTAAAGCACTGGCTATTATTTTAAAGAAAACAAGACCAGCTAACAATAGAATTACGGTCCAAATGTTAGTTAAATCCATTTGAAGGAAATTATTTTCTAAAGCTTTTTCTGGGTTGCCAGCAATAAGGTTGTTTATAACGTCAAAACCTTCACCGTAAAGAGGTGGTATAAAATATATTAAAATTCCTAAGGAAATTCCGCCGATTATTAAACGCTTTATAGGGGATGCTATATTTGAAAAAAACTTATGAAATTTATCGTAAACTTGGGTAAAGTAAAGAGATGTAATTGCTGCAAAAACACCAAGAATTATATAGAAAGGGGCATCGGTAAGTATAAATTTATCTTCAATTTTAAAAGGTAATAAAATGTCATCTCCAAAGAAAAAATAAGAAGTAAGAATAGCGGAAAGAGAGGCCAATAAAAGTGGAATTAAAGAGGCGATGGTAAGGTCTAAACTAAAAACTTCTATAGCAAAAATGATAGCGGCTACTGGTGCTTTAAAAATAGAACTCATGGCGCCGGCAGCAGCACATCCAATTAATAAATTTCTAGTGGTTTGGTTCATATGAAACATTCTAGAAATATTGGAGCTTATGGCTGCTCCAGTTGCTACGGTAGGCCCTTCAAGACCAACAGAACCTCCAAAGCCTACGGTTAAAGGCGCAGATAATATGGAGCCAAACATTTGATATTGTTTCATGATTCCTTTTCGCTTTGAAATTGCAAAAAGGGTTGAAGGAATACCATGGCTTACTTTGTTTCTTATAACATATTTAATAACTAAATATGCCAAGGTGAGCCCTATAATAGGGAAAACAAAGTAGAAAGCATTGTGATAGTATTTTATTAAATTACCCTCTAATAAATGTTGAATAAAGTGTGTTAGGTTTTTTAAAACAAGTGCGCCTAAACCAGAAGTAAAGCCAACTACGATGCTTAATATATAAACAAATTGCCTGTGAGAAATATATTTAGCTCTCCAGATGAGTACTTGTTTTAAAATTGTTTGTTTAGGCATAATTAAAGCTACTAAAAAATCCTGCATGTGGCAGGATTTTTTTTATTTATGATTTTAAATTTAGTTTTAAGCTCAATTCTGTTAACTGGGCATCGTCTATTGGTGCCGGTGCGTCAATCATAACATCGCGTCCTGAATTGTTTTTTGGAAATGCGATAAAATCACGTATGGTTTCTTGACCGCCTAAAATGGCTACCAATCTATCTAATCCAAAGGCCAGACCTCCATGAGGCGGAGCTCCATATTGAAATGCATCCATTAAAAAGCCAAATTGTGCTTTTGCTTCTTCAGGAGTAAAGCCTAAATAATCAAACATTAAAGATTGTGTTTCTTTATCATGAATACGTATAGAGCCACCACCAATTTCATTTCCGTTTAACACTAAATCGTAAGCATTTGCTTTTACTTCACCAGGATTTGTTTTTAATAATTCTATTTGTCCAGGTTTTGGAGATGTAAAAGGATGGTGCATGGCATGGTAACGCTTTGTTTCTTCATCCCATTCTAGAAGCGGGAAATCCATAACCCACAGTGGTGCAAATTCTTTAGGGTTTCTAAGGCTTAATCGTTCTGCCAATTCCATACGTAAGGCGCTTAATTGGGTGCGAACTTTATGTTTGTCGCCTGAAAGAACACAAATTAAATCGCCTGGTTTAGCGCCTGTTACTTCTGCCCATTTAGCTAAATCGGTTTCATCGTAAAATTTATCTACAGACGATTTGTAAGTGCCATCCTCATTGCAACGTACATAAACCATTCCTAAAGCACCAATTTGCGGGCGTTTAACCCAGTCAATTAATTGGTCTATTTCTTTTCTAGTGTAGGTGTTACCACCAGGCACTGCGATACCAACAACTAATTCAGCACTATTAAAAACGCCAAATTCTTTATGTTGAGCCACGGCGTTTAGTTCTCCAAACTGCATGCCAAAACGGATGTCTGGTTTGTCGTTTCCGTATAAGCGCATGGCATCGTCGTAAAGCATTCTTGGGAATTTTTCAACTTCAACACCGTTTACTTCTTTTAACAAATGGCGTGTTAAACCTTCAAATGCATTTAAAATATCTTCTTGCTCAATAAACGCCATTTCACAATCTATTTGTGTGAATTCTGGCTGTCTGTCGGCACGTAAATCTTCATCTCTAAAGCATTTCACTATTTGGAAATATTTATCCATGCCGCCAACCATCAATAGTTGTTTGAATGTTTGCGGTGATTGCGGTAATGCGTAAAATTGACCAGCATTCATACGTGATGGTACTACGAAATCGCGTGCGCCTTCTGGAGTCGATTTTATTAAATAGGGTGTTTCAACTTCAATAAAGCCTTCTTTTGAAAGATAATTTCTAACTTCTTGAGTTACTTTATGTCTAAAAATTAAGCTGTTTTTAACCGGATTTCTACGGATATCCAAGTAGCGGTATTTCATTCGTAGTTCTTCACCGCCATCCGTTTTATCTTCAATAGTAAACGGAGGTAGTAATGCTTGGTTTAAAACGGTAAGTTCTGAAACCAAAATTTCAATATCACCTGTTGGGATATTAGGGTTTTTTGAAGCACGCTCTATAACGGTTCCTTTTACTTGAATAACAAACTCACGTCCTAAGTTTTGTGCTTGTAAAAGCATATCTTTAGAGGTGCGTTCTTCATCAAAAACGAGTTGAGTGATACCGTAACGATCGCGTAAATCTACCCAAACAATAAATCCTTTATCTCTAGATTTTTGAACCCATCCAGCAAGTGTAACTTCTTTGTTAATATGTGATGCGGTTAATTCACCACAATTATGACTTCTATACATAGTTAAAAATTGAGGTGCAAATTTAATGAAATACAATGGAGTTTAAATTTTTTAGGCTGTTTTTTTAAAATCTGAAATTGCGTGTTTTTATTCTCAAGATAAATACCAATAAATCATGTTTTGTGCGAAAAAATGAGAAGGTGTTAAAGATGTAGTGTTGAAATGGGGTGAAACTTTAAAATTGTTAAATTGATAAAAAATAGTCATCATTTTTGTTAAATTACTATAGGAAAAATAATAAAAATCATGCTTTTGGTTAAAATAATTCAATATGAAGGGTTGAATAATTTTAGTTTTAATACAAGAAATTGCCTAATAATCAGTACTTTTAATTCATAACAGACTAATTCAAAAATTTATGAAAACATTATTACACTTAAAAACATGCTTAGTTTTATGCTTGTTATTTCCTTTTGTAATGGTTGCTCAAGGAACAATAACTGGTACAGTTACCGAATCAACAACGCAACAGCCCCTACTTGGAGCTAATATTGTGGTTAAGGGCACTAGCAATGGTGCTATTTCCGATTTTGATGGTAAATTTAGTATTAAAGTTGCCTCTTTTCCTGTAACTTTAGTCGTATCATCTATCGGGTTTAGTAAAAAGGAAGTTATAGTAACTTCAGCACAGAATATCAAAGTAACACTTCAAGAAGGTGTCTCTTTAGATGAGGTAGTGCTTATTGGTACCAGAAATCCAAACCGATCTTCTACGGATTCGGCAGTACCAATAGATGTTATTGATGTTACCGAACTGGTAACAGCAGGTCCACAGGTTAACTTAAATCAAATTTTAAACTATGTTGCACCTTCGTTTACCTCTAATACTCAAACCATTTCCGATGGAACAGATCATATCGATCCGGCTTCCTTAAGAGGTTTGGGCCCAGACCAAGTGCTGGTTTTGGTTAACGGGAAAAGAAGGCATAATTCTTCTTTAGTAAATGTAAATGGAACTTTTGGACGTGGTAGTGTAGGTACAGACTTAAATGCAATACCCTCAGCTTCTATTCAACGTATAGAAGTTTTACGTGATGGTGCAGCAGCACAGTATGGGTCGGATGCTATTGCAGGTGTTATTAATATTGTTCTTAAAAAAAGTACGAATGAATTGAGTTTAAATATTACAACAGGAGCAAATTTCACAAAAAATGCAAATGACCAAACCGGAGGAGTAGATGGAGAAACAACCAACGTTAGTGCTAATTATGGTTTGGGCCTTGGTGAAAAAGGTGGGTTTATTAACTTCACAGGAGATTTTGATGTAAGAGAAGATTATAGCAGAATGAAAGAATGGGAGGGAAATGTGTTCAACTTATATAATACCGTTGAGCGCTTTGCGAATAACGATGGGTATGATTTGTCTCTTTTACTTGATGATGATGTTGATGATGTTATTCAATACGGAAATCAAGCTGGTTTGGGTTTAAGCCCAACTGCAACGAAAGCAGAATTAAGAACGATATTAAGTGCAGACAATACAACTGCAGAATTGGCAGCTAGAGGATTGGAAAGAAGTGATTTTAATATGCGTGTTGGACAATCTGCCTTACGCGGTGGCCGTTTCTTTGCAAATATGGTCTTACCATTAGATGATAATGGTACTGAATTATACTCATTTGCTGGTGTGAGTTCTAGAGTGGGTAATTCGGCAGGTTTTTACAGACAGCCAAATGAAAGCAGAACATATACACCTGCTTACATGAACGGGTTTTTACCTGAAATTAATTCAACTATTGCCGATAAGTCTTTTGCTGTAGGGATTAAAGGTAAAATAGAAGATTGGGAAGTAGATTTTAGTAATACATGGGGTGAAAATTCTTTTTTATACACTATAGGCAATACGTATAATGCCTCTATGCAAAAAGCGTCTCCTACATTTTTTGATGCAGGTGGGTTTTCATTTGCTCAAAACACTTCTAATTTAGATATCAGTAAATTTTATGATGATATTATGTCTGGTCTTAACGTGGCGTTTGGTGCAGAGTATAGGGTAGAAAATTATGAAATAGTTGCAGGAGAACAGCCTTCTTACGCGCAGTATACTGCATCAGGTCAAGTTATTACAATATCTTCCCAAGTAGCTTCGCAAGATTTCTTTGGGGCATCAAGACCAGGAGGTTCTCAGGTATTCCCTGGATTTAGTCCTTCTAATGAATTATCTCGTGGAAGGAGTAGTGTAGCGGGTTATTTTGATTTGGAAGCCGATATTACTGAAAATTTCTTATTAAGTGGAGCTATTAGATATGAAGATTACTCAGATTTTGGTTCTACTCTTAACGGAAAAATTGCCACCAGAATAAGCGTAGGAGATAATACTAATTTCAGAGCAGCCTTTAATACAGGCTTCAGAGCACCATCTTTGCATCAGTTAAATTTTAATTCAACGTCTACTATTTTTGATAATGCTGGTAACCCACAGGAAGTTGGTACATTTTCAAATGATAGTAAGGCCGCCAAATTATTAGGTATTCCTACTCTAAAACAAGAAACATCAAGTAGTATTAGTGTTGGTGTAACCACTAAAATACCAGAAGCTCATTTAACATTCACGGTTGATGGTTATTGGGTAGGGATTAATGATAGAGTTGTTTATACCGGTCAGTTTGGTATAAGTGATACTGATTCTAATCCAAACAATGATACCGGGTCTGATTTAGATAAATTACTAAAACAAGCGAATGCTTCGGCGGCGTCATTTTTCGCAAATGCTATCGATACAGAATCTAAGGGATTAGATATTGTAGTTACGCACGATGCTATTGTAGGAAGATCGGCAAAATTAAAAACCGATTTATCCGGAACATTCTCTAAAACTAAAAAAGTGGGCGGTATTAAAGCTTCTGAAGTATTGGAAAACGCAGGATTGGTTGGAACGTATTTTCCAGAGGATAGTAGAATTTATTTGGAAGAAGCAGTGCCACGTTCAAAAATCAACTTATCAAATAGTTTAACTACAGATAAGTTTAATGTGTTCTTAAGAAACGTTTGGTTTGGAGAAGTAACAGAAGCCACAACAGTTGTTGCTAATCAGCAAGTTTTTAGTTCAAAACTAGTTACAGATTTATCTTTTGGATACAAAGTAGCTGAAAGTACAACAGTTACTATTGGAGCCAATAACTTGTTTGATATTTATCCTGATAGAGCTATTGAAGCTAATAGAAGTTCAGGAAGATTTGATTGGTCTAGAAGATCACAACAATTTGGAATTGGTGGACGATTCTTATTTGCTAGAATAAGCTTTAATTTGAAATAACAAATATACTTCTATAAAAAAACGTCTAAAAATGAACTTTTTTAGACGTTTTTTTATTTGTAAAAGTAAACATAAATTAAAATCCAACCGAGGCATCATCACCACGATGGTCGGCACCACCTTCTAGTTTGCCGTCTTCTAAAACAAGAATGCCGTCTACTTTTCCAATAATGGGAGAATCCTTCTCGTTAATGGAATACCCTAACGTTTTGAGCTTTTCTATGGTGTTAATGTTAAAGGAATTGGGCTCCATTTTAATTTCATCTGGCAACCATTGATGATGAAAACGAGGCGCATCAACAGCCGCTTGCATGGTCATATTAAATTCATAAACATTTAATATTGTTTGCAAAACCGAAGTGATAATTGTAGAACCGCCTGGTGTTCCAACGGACATTGACAATTTTCCGTTTTTTTCAATAATGGTTGGAGTCATAGAACTTAACATGCGTTTTTCTGGGGCAATACTATTTGCTTCAGAACCAATTAACCCGAACATATTTGGAGTGCCAGGTTTACTGCTAAAATCGTCCATTTCATTGTTTAGGAAAAACCCAAGTTCGGAACAGTATAATTTGGAACCGTAAGCACCGTTAAGAGTTGTGGTTGCTGAAATGGTATTTCCAAAAGGATCTATAATGGAATAATGAGTGGTTTCGTCACTTTCAACCATATCTATGGAACCTGGACTGATGTCTTTTGAACTTGTTGCTTTAGAAAATGAAAAATTATTCATTCTGTCTTTCAAATAAGAAGTGCTAATAAGTGTTTTGCTTGGAATACTTACAAAATCGGGATCCCCTAAATAGTAGCTTCTATCAGCATAGGCTCTTCTTTCAGCTTCCGTTATAACTTGAATGGTCTTTACGGCATTATGTCCATAATCACTAATATTATAAGGTTCAATCATTTTTAAAATTTGTGCTAAACAGATACCACCACTTGAGGGAGGTGCCATGGATATGATTTTTAAATCTTTGTAATTAAAAGTAACCGGAGTTCGCCATTTGGCTTCGTATTTTATTAAATCTTCTTCGGTTATTATACTCCCATTGTCTTGTAAAAACTTAACTAAGATTTTTGCAGTTTCACCTTTGTAAAATTCCTCTTTACCGTTAATTAAAATTCGCTGTAAGGTATTTGCCAATGGCAGATTCTTTATAGTGTCATTTTCTTTCCAAGGTTTTTCGAATAGAATTGAGTCTTTATTCACCTCTCTAAAATAGGAACGATAGGTTTCTAGTCTTTTTGCTTGCTTTTCCGTAACAACAAAGCCATTTGTAGCCAATGCAATAACAGGGTTTAATAGATCCTCCATTGGAAGTAAACCGAATTTTTCATGAACCTCGAATATACCAGCGATGGTTCCCGGAATACCAATAGACATGGCGCCTAATGTACTTTTCCCGGGAATTGTATTTCCATCTTTATCTAAATACATGTTTTTGGTGGCTGCTAGTGGTGCTTTCTCTCGGTAGTCAATACTACCAATATCGCCGTTTTCCATTCGGTAAACCATAAAACCGCCACCTCCTAAATTGCCAGCGAAGGGATATACAACCGCTAAAGCTAACTCGGTTGCTACCATAGCATCAAAAGCATTTCCGCCTTTTTTTAGTATTTCAACACCAATTTGCGAAGCTTCAATCCTTGCTGAAACAACCATGGCCTTATTGGCAATTAAGCCTCTGGTTTGATTCGTTTTAATGGATGTGGTTTCAGGGCTTTTGCACGATGTAAGGATTAATGCAAGTATTACTATTTTAAAGAAATAATTTGTGCCTTTGGTCATAATCAAAAAAGAAGTTAGTCAGTTATAAATATATAAAAATGCCCCAACATAGGTCGGGGCATTTTAGTATTAATATGTATTTAATTTATTTTCCTAATGGAAGTTTCTCTTGTTTGGCAAAGCGAATTTTGGCACGATTCACTAAATAAAACATAGCAGGAACAACGACTAACGTTAAGAAGGTAGCAAAAATTAAACCGAAAATAACGGTCCAAGCTAATGGCCCCCAGAAAATAACGTTGTCACCACCAACATAAATATTAGGATTAAATTCAGTAAAAAGTTTAAAGAAATCGATATTTAAACCCACAGCCAAAGGAATTAAACCTAAAACGGTTGTAATTGCGGTTAGTAAAACGGGACGCAAACGAGATTTACCACCAGCAATGATTAATTCGAAATAGAGTTGTTTTGTTAAATATTGCTCATTTTCTACATCTAGCTCTTCTTTTTTACGATCAATTAGAATCTGAGTATAATCAATAAGTACAATAGCATTATTAACTACAATTCCGGCCAATGAAATAATTCCCATCATAGTCATAATTACCACAAAATCCATTTGGAAAATAACCAAACCTAAGAATACGCCTGCTAAACTAAGTATTACGGCACTTAAAATAATAACTGGTTTAGAAACTGAATTAAATTGGGCTACAAGAATTAATAAAATACCACCAAGGGCCAATAGTAAAGCTTTTAATAAAAATGTTTGATTTTCGGCTTGTTTTTCTTGTTCTCCAGTGAACTTATAGGTAACGGCCTCAGGCATATCATAACCTTTTAGGTCTTCTTTGAGTTCTGTAACAATATCTGTGGCGTTATAGCCTCCTAACACGTTGGAATATAGAGTGATAACACGCTTTAAGTTTTTTCGTTTTATTACGTTAAACGACTCAATATTAGTAACCTCTACTAAAGGTGAAATAGGAATTTGTAATAATTGTCCTTTATTGTTTCTAAAGGTTATAGGCTGGTTTAAAATAGCGTTTTCATTGTACCTGTATTCGTCATTAAAACGTACATTTATTGGGTAATCATCTTTAGCATCTTTAAACGTAGAAGCTTCTTGTCCGAAAATGGAGCGTCGGATGGTGTTACCAATTTGAGCAGTTTTAATTCCTAATTGACCGGCTTTCTGACGATTGATATGTAAATTTAATTCTGGCTTCGATTTATTTACGTCCACTTTTAATTCTTCAATACCTCCTATGCCAATTTCTTCAATATGAGCTCTTAATTTTTGAGCTTCAGCCAACATTTGGTCATAATCTTCGCCAATAATTTCAATATTTATAGGGTAGCCACTAGGAGGGCCAGCAGCATCCTTTTCAACTACTACTGAAGCACCTGGAAATCCTCTTACCGCATGTCGTACTTCTTCTAAAACGGTACTACTTTTAACTCCTTTACGCTTTTGAAAATCGCGCATGGAAAGTGTTACTTTAGCTCGATGTGGCATATCACTTTGGTTGCCTCCATCAGTTTGGGGGTTTCCAGAACCTTTTCCAACTTGTGAAATAGCCGATTCAACCATGAAATTAGTGCCATCTGCATCTTCATACTTTTCAATAGCTTTGTAAATGCGACTTTCAATTTTTTTGGTTAGTTCGTTTGTTTTTTCAATTGATGTTCCCTCGGGGTATTCTATATAAGTTATAATTTGGTTTGGTTCATTTTCGGGAAAAAACAGCACGTTAGGCTTGGCAATTCCTGTTAAAATGAATGAGAAAATAAGCAGTAAGAAGGTGCCTATTAGAACATAATAAGCTCGTTTCCCTTTTATGAATTTCATTAAAGTTTCTTCATAAAGATCTTCCAATTTTTTAAGAGATTTATATTGAAAATAATCAATAGCACCTTTTAAAAAGTATTTATAAATCCATAGTAAAATAGCCGATAAAACAGCAAGGTTTCCAAAACCAGTTAATGCACCCGAACCGGAAGAAACACCTATTATCAATAGAAATGCACCTACAAAGAACAAAATTAAACTCCATCGAATTAATTTTCGTTTGCTGATAGATTCCTCTTCAACCTTCATATAGCGTGAGGTAAGCATGGCGTTAATTAACAATGCTACAAATAGGGATGAAAAGAGAACAACCGATAAGGTAATTGGGAAATATATCATGAATTTTCCAATAGTTCCTGGCCATAAACCAAGTGGAAAAAATGCGGCCAAAGTTGTGGCGGTAGAAGCTATAATTGGCCAAGCGATTTCTCCCATACCTTGCTTGGCAGCTTTTAGTTTTGGCACACCTTGAGACATGAGGGTGTATACATTTTCAACCACAACAATACCGTTATCCACCAACATTCCTAAGCCCATAACCAATCCGAATAAAATCATGGTATTCATGGTGTAACCTAGAGAACTTAAAATAATAAGCGACATTAGCATGGAAAGTGGAATGGCAAAGCCTACAAACACTGCGTTTCTAAAACCTAAAAAGAACATTAACACACCAACAACCAGAATAACACCAAAAATGATATTGTTTACCAAATCGTTCACTTGGTTTTCTGTTTTAATGGATTGGTCATTTGAGGTTGAAATGTTTAAACCCTCCGGTAAGTAAACTTCTTTTTCGTGGGCAATGATGTTTTTAATTTCTTCAACAGCTTCAATCATGTTTTTGCCAGAACGCTTTTTTATATCAAGCATTACCACGGGGTCACCATATTCACGAGCGTAAGTTGTAGCATCTTGCTCTTTAAATTTAATTTCGGCAATGTCTTTTAAGAAAATATTTCCACCATCGTGCTTAACAATAATATCTCCTAATTCATAAGGGTCTTCAAACTCGCCTATAATTCGAATGTTTTTTTGGAAATTGTTATTAATTAAATTACCGCCAGAAATGGTTTTGTTTTCATAATTAATGGCATCTATTACATCATCAAAACTTACCATGGCTGCCGTCATTTTATAAATGTCTACGGCAACCTCAACTTCCTTGTCATCTACACCTCGTAGGGTTGCTTCTTTTACTTGTGCTAAAAGTTCGATTTTATCTTGAAGATGTTCTGCATATTTTTTTAGTTCTTCAGTAGAAAAATCTCCCGTAAGACTAATATTGAATATGGGCATTTCTTCCGAAATGTTTAAATCGAAAGCATTAGGTTCTACCTTAGCACCGTTACTTAAAGTTGGCCAAGTTACATTAGCTTTTACTTGGTCTATTTTGTCTTTAACGCGTTGTTTTGCCTCAGCAATACTTATTTTTTCATCGAACTCAACCAGTATGGTAGAATAATCTTGTAGCGTTTGCGATGTGATTTCACGAACATCACTAATGTTTTTAAACTCTTCTTCAAGAGGTTCGGTAACAAATTTCTCAATATCTTCAGCAGAGTTTCCTGGATTTACGGTGCTAACATAAATTTTAGTTTCTATAATTTCAGGAAAGGTTTCTCTGGGCATACTTAAATATGACATGGCACCACCCACCAGTAAAATGGCAATGATAACAAAAACGGTCATTCTGTTCTCTATGGCCCAAGAAGAGATCTTAAATTCTTTGTAAGTGTTTTTTATACTACTCATTGGTTGTGTTTTTAGTACTTACCTCTTGTTCGTTTCGTAATGTTCTGGCGCCTTCATTTATAATAATATCATTGGCTTTAAGACCTTCCAAAACTTCAACCATACCATTTTGTTCTTTACCGGTTTTAACAGTAATGCGTTTTGCAATGCCTTCAGAATCCGATTTTGGTTCGTAAACGAATACTAAAGATTCATTGTTTCCGTTTTTCTGAATTACGTTATTTGGAACTAAAATGCTCTTTTCTGCAGTGTAATCATTCAGTTTAACGGTGGCAATTAAGTTAGGTTTTAAAACAGCATCTTTATTTGGTAAGGCCACTTGAATACTAAAACTTCTGTTGTCTGGGTTAATGAAGTTCGAAACTTGACGAATTTTACCTTGGTACGTTTTGTTAATTGAAGGGAAAGTAACAAGTACTTCGGTACCTTCTTTAATTTTACCTAAATAGGTTTCTGGAACATCTGCTTTCACGTACATGTCATCTAGGTTTACAATACGCATTAATGGGTTTTGTCCAGGGTTAACAGCACTACCTTGGTCGGTAATAACCTGATCGATGGTGCCACTAAAAGGCGCTCTTACGGTAGTTTTAGCTAATTGCGATTGTAACTGATCGGAAGCATTTTTTGAAGCTTCATAATTTGTTTTGGCTTGCAGGTATTGAATTTCGCTACCAATTTTTTGTTCCCATAAACGTTCCTGACGCTCGAAAGTTGTTTTGGCTAAAGCCGTTTGTGCTTTTACTTGGGCTACTTGGCTAGCAAGACCGCCATCATCAATTTTTGCTAAAACCTGACCTTTAGATACTCTTTGTCCTTCCTTTACGTAAACTTGAGTCAAAATACCTGAAAATTGAGGGTAAATAACAATATTTTGGTTGGTTTCAACATCGCCTTGTATTTCAGCATAATGTTTAAAAATTGTATCCTTTAGTGTAATGGTTGTTACAATGGCAGCATGTTTTGTGTCATCTAAGGTGTTTATTTTAGTTTCCAACAGGGATATCTGTCTTTTAAGTTCAGATTGTTGTTGACTTAATTGTTGTTTTTTAGTTCGTAATTCTTGCAAAGAACCATTTTTGATTAGGGTTTCAACGGATTGCTCTTTATCACTCCCGCAAGAGAATAAAACCAGCGTTACGGCAATAATTGATAGTATATGTTTCATTTTTGGTGTTTTAATTTTTATGATGATTAGTTATTGATTGAATTCAGTATGGTTTCCAATTCTGCTTTTTTGTTTATTACATCCAGCATGGCTTGTAAAAATTCTTGTTGTGCGGTATATAACTGGGTTTGTGCTTGTCTTAAATCAAAACTAGAAGAGATGCCTTCAAAAAACTTGGTTTGGTTTTTTTGTTCAATACGTTCGGCCAGATTTAAGTTTTGTTTTTTATTGTCATAATCTTCTATTGCAAATTGGTAATCGCTTTTTGCAGCCGCTGTTTGCAACTTAAGTTTTTGTTCAGTTTCAATTAAGTCGTCCTGTGATTTTTCTAAATTTATTCGAGCGCGTTGTGTAGCGGCACTTCTTCCTAGAGAGCTGAAAATGGGGATATTCATGGTTACACCCAATAAGGATGAGCCAAACCATTTTTTGTCTTTACTTGTAAAATCGAAATCATCCCCAAAAGCACTATAGCCACCATTTAAAAAGGCATTTATGGTTGGCAAGGCTTTGCTTTTTTCAAGTTTTAGTAATAGCTCTTTTGCACGTTTATCGTTTTGTGAAATTTGATAATCAATGGATTTGTCTAAATCTAAACTAGAATCGATTAGTTCTAGAGAGATGTTTTGAACTGTTAAGCTTTCCAGGCTATCGGTTAGAATAGTGGTGTTGTAAACATCCAGCCCTAAGGTGATATTCAGCATTTGGTAAGCCAAGGTTTTTAAGCGAGTGGTGTTATTTAAAGCACTTTTTACTCCAGATAAGGTAATTTGAAGTTGTTCTACGCTTTCCTCTTCTTCTAAACCATTTTCAAACATTTTAGATAAATCGAAGAGGTTTTTTTCAAGTATGGCTTTGTTTTTTTCAATAATAGCAACACTCTCTTCAGCTAATAGTACGTTTCCGTAAGCATTAATTACAGCTTTTCTTATCTCTAAATCGGATTTCGCTTTTGCATTTTTTGAAATCTCCAAAAACACTTTGGCCGATTGCAAACCGACTAAATAGGAACCATCAAAGATTTTTTGAGTTAAGGTTGCAGTAGCAGTTGCATTTTGTTTGGTACTGAAAATAACCTCTTGGTACTCTCCTGGGTTGCCTCCAAAAAATTCGGCAGGAATTAAGGATACCTGTTGTTTTAAAAAGTTTTGATATCCAATTTCTGCTGATATTTGTGGTAAACCGGTTGATGTAGTTTCCCATTTTTGTTGTTTTGCTGCTTCAATATCTCGGCTTGCATTTTTTGCTGCTCTGTTATTTTCTAATGCGTAGTTTATGGCTTCCTGTAACGAGAAACTTTGTGTGTTTTCTTGAGAAAACATGGTTATTGAAAGTGATAAACTAAATAGTAGTATTAGTTTGTGTTTCATTTTATGATTGATTTGATTTTATAAATTTGTTTAATTCTGCAAGTCCTTTTTCTGTAACAATGGCTCTTAAGTGGTATTCTAAAAAACTTTCCATAAGGTATTCCATGTTATAAATATCGTTTGGGAAAAAGTTGT
>NZ_JBFHGK010000059.1:0-19193 GCF_041583155.1 Mariniflexile sp. | reverse complement strand
TTTAACGTCAGATTTACTTAAAATAACAACCGCCATGATAAAAGGGAAAGGCACTTTAGCACTGTTGTTAAATGATACCATTATGGCTAAAGACTTAAGGCATTCCATCACCAACTTACAAACTGCAAGTCAAAGTGCTTCGAATACTTTAAACGAAATAAACCAAATCGTAACATCTTTAAGAACCAACAAATCAACAGTGTTAGGTATGTTATTAAACGATTCAATTTCTGGAAAAAGAATTAAATCTACGGTTAAAAATCTGGAAGCATCTAGTAAAGAGATGGAAACGATGCTGTTTAATATTAATACGGCAGTGAATGACTTTAACAAAAGTAAGGGTACCTATAATTATCTTGTAAAAGATACAAGCTTGGTTAAAGATCTAAAATCTACGCTTAAAAATATTAATGAAGGAACCGATAAGTTTAACCAAAATATGGAAGCTTTAAAGCATAATTTTTTAACGCGAAGTTATTTTAGGAAGTTAGAAAGACAAGAGAAAAGAGAACTTAAGAAATTGGAACAATAATTCAAAAGATATGAATATAGAATATTTAAATGAGCGCATTAACGACTATAAAAACTCGATTGAAACGGTTGTTAAGAAGAAGAAATTATGGAAAAACGAAGTTAAAACGGTATTGAGAAACACGCTGAATGCTATTGTTGATAAGTATAAAATTGGATGGCGTGTGCAAGAACTCGACTGGATAGGCGCCAAAGATGCCATAAACATTATTTTTGATTCTTTGCCGGTAGAATTAATTGAGCAGACTAACGAATTGGCTAATTACCAGTTTCTTCAAGGCGGGGCTTTAGTGTTTTCTCAATCGTATAATGGTAATGTTGTAATAACTATTTTATTTCCGTTAAACGACCAAACATCGCTTGAAGATAGCAGTATGGAACTGGGAGTTTATAACCCAAAAGACATTTCTGAAAAATTAATTGTTGAAAAAGTAGATGAATTTTTAAAAGAAATTATAAAATGGGAAGTCCCAAACCAAAAAAACAAATTAGGATATTAGAGATACTTTTTTATTCAAATTTAAAGTCATTTTATATTAAATGTAATAAGCCCAAAACTAGTTAGTTTTGGGCTTATTTACACCGAATAAAACCAATTAACACTTATTGATTGCTATTAGTTGGAGGTTCTAATAATTCAAAAAATTGATCTAATTTAGGAAGAATTATAATCTCAGTTCTTCGGTTTAGTGCTTTTCCTTTTTCTGTTGTATTGGTTTCTTTTGGAATGTATTCAGAGCGTCCGCCAGCAGTCATTCTTTCTGGTAAAACTCCAAATTTACTTTGCATTAACCTTACAATAGAAGTTGCTCTTTTTACACTTAAATCCCAGTTGTCCATAATACATTCTGTCGAAATGGGCACATTATCTGTATGTCCTTCAACAAGAATATCTAACTCCTTGTGATCGTTAACTATTTTAGCAATCTTTCCTAAAACGTCTTCAGCCTGATTATTTATTTTAAAACTTCCAGATCTAAATAACATTCTGTCAGACAACGAAATGTAAACCACACCTTTTTTAACTTCTATTTTAATATCTTCATCATCAAACATGTCGAGTGAGCGTTTTAAATTCATTACCAAAACCAAATTAAGAGAATCTTTGCGTTGCATAGAGTTTGTTAAATCTTTGATGTATTTATTTTGCTGATTTAAAGCATCTAAAGATTTTTTAATACTTTCTGCACCAGAAATATTTATAACCGACAAATCGGATAATCTTTGCAATAAATTAGTGTTTGTGCTCTTAAAATATTCTAATTGCTGTTCCATAGCATTAGTATTGTTTTTTTCGTTAGCTAAGCTGTTTTCTAGAACTAAAACATTACTTTGAGCAGTTTTTAAGTCATCTTTACAAAGGATATAGTTGTTTTCTAAGGTCAAATACTTTTTTTGACTTACACAGGCGGAAAGCAATACTGTTAAAATTAAGGTTGCTAATTTTAGTGTTTTCATGACTTTCTATTTTAGGTTGTTATGTTATTAAAGATAGTACATGTATTATTGGTTTACAATGACATAAGTCATTTAAAGTCAGTAATCTACTATGGGTGTTACGCGATACGTCTTTTTTGTAGCTACTACCATTAAAAAAGACCTTACATACGAATGCAAGGTCTTTTAAGTTTAATGCTCGTAACTATAAATTACCTTAGCATTATTCTGTTAAGTGGTTTTTTAATGATCTGTACTATTTTCGTAACCCATGAAAGTCATAGAAAAAGGATTGTCCGTTATTGTTAATTTTTGGGCTACAGACATTTTAGATAAATTAATTTGGAATAACTCACTTGTTGAAGTAGAGGTTATGTAGGCAAATCTATCAGAAAGAAGCAAGAGAGGCTTTGATGCTGCACTTGTAGCAGTGGGGCTAATAACATTATTATCTTTTTCCAAAGACAAATTACTTAGATTAAAAATTTTAAGGTCTCCTGAATATAATAATACACCTAATTTATTTAAGTTGTAACTAACTTTGCACTGCATAATTGAAGTGCTTTCAATAATTGGTGTTATAGTTTCGGCAACTACATCAATTAAATAAGCACCTTTAGCAGCAGTATATCCAACAAATTTACCATCAAAAGCAGTTTCAAGAATGGTTCCAAACCAAGCGGTTTCAAAATTAGAAGGTAAGCTAATCAGGTTTTGTTGTCCATTACTTTGAACGACTAATACGCCACTAGACGAACCAAAAACAGCATAAGTACCATCAGATGCATTTCCGTGAATACCGCCAGTTGCTATAGTTGAAGCGTGAACTGTAATACCATTTGCATTTATAATTTTAACTCTTTCGGGAAGCGTGCTGGTTGATGAATTATCTTTTTCTGTAACAGCGTACGTACCGTTAGAAAAGGCAGTCATAGCTCCGTGGTGCGCAGTTAATCCCGCATTAATAGTTTGTAAGGTTGCGCCTTCCACATGTATATCGGCTTCATTCCCTATCGAAAGTGTGCCATCACCATCATTAAATGTTATTAATTTTCCATAACTACTTTTAAAATGTGTTGGTAATAACGAAACACCAGTTAGAGCACCAAATTTAGGAGTGCCTCTAACATCTACATGGTCTCCATGAAATTCATAACCACTATCAAATGTTTCAAACATATTGTTTTCGCGATGAACAATGCCAGCAAATCTCTGAGATTCGGTAGTGTATAAATATGATTTTGCAAATTTTGCAGTAAAAAACTCTGTAGTTTGTAAATATGGATTAACTAATGATAAATTGGTACTTGTGCCATCTGAAACCAGAACTCTAAGGTATTTATGTTCCTTACTTGTTAAATCATTGCTTGAATCATCATCATCATCATTTGTGCATGAGAATGTGGCTATCGATACAAAAAATATGGCAATCAGTTTTAAAAAATGGTTTTTCATATATTATATTTTTTTATCTGTTATTTTAGATACAGATGAAATTGTTTGAATAGTGATTTTTTAAGTTTATTAATCTG
The DNA here is from genome assembly GCF_041583155.1 of Mariniflexile sp. GTDB lineage: Bacteria > Bacteroidota > Bacteroidia > Flavobacteriales > Flavobacteriaceae > Mariniflexile. The sequence goes on along the minus strand of NZ_JBFHGK010000059.1, from coordinate 15,693 downwards.
CCAAATTATGGCGTAGGGTGTTCTTCTCGACGTTAATCGATAAAAATTTAATAGCAATATATTGGCAAATTAGGATACGAGTTAGCTTTTACCGCAGTTAGTAAAAGGGCATAAAAAGTTATTACACCATTAAAAAATGGGTAAAAGCTAACTTATTAAATAACATGGTTTAGTTTACTCTACTACAATTGAGAATGTTACCGACGCATCAGTTGACCCTCCTGCATTTGTAATATCACCACTTGATACGTTTGCAGCATCTTTATTAGGCTCATGACGTAAAATAATAGTTAAAGTTCCGGAAGCGGCCCCTGTTGTTGTGAAAATGCTTTTTAATCCAATAGGAAATCCATTAGAATCCAAGTCACTAGAATCATCAGAGTAAGTAACACTATTTAAAGAACCTGTAGTTAGGTAAAACAACTGGTGCTCGTCTCCTTCTTCAAGTATTTCTAAAGTAATATTATCAGCAGGATCTGTAGTTTCGTTTAAAAAAGTGACATTACCTTCATAAGTGGTATTCGTTTGAAAACTACCAGAAACAGTTATTACTGGCGCATTGGCACCTTCACCATCTAAATCTTTGTATTGTAGTGTAACAACATCGCCACCGCCTACAGGTGTGTATACTGCAGTAACCGTAGTGATTAATTCTTCTTCATTTACAATTTCCGGATCTTCATCAGATGAACAAGCAGTTAATGTTAAGATTGATATGAATAAAAGTGATAAATATTTTAAAGATTTCATGTGTTTATTTTTTTTATTAATAGTTAAATTTTAATTGTATCATAATATTTCTTCCTAAATCATCGGCAAAATACCTTAATCGGTTAAGGTACTCTCTATAACTAGTATTAAATAGGTTACTAATGTTTAAACCTACGTTTAAATTTGTATTCTTAGATGTTGGCAATGTAACATCAGTTGAAAAATGTAATAAATGATAAGCGGGTGGAGGCGTACTAATATCAACTAAAACATACGAATCTGTTGTTGCTACGTAAGTTTCAAAATTGTTATTTGGATATTCATTTTGTTTAAAAACCCACTCACTTTTTAATTCAGCGTTAAAATTTTTCCAAGCTTTGTTGTTATAACTAATGGTGTTTATAGTTTTTAAAGCGGGAATATCAATTAAATCTCTACGTTGTGTTAAGTCCCTTCCTTTGGTATAAGATGTTGTATTAGCAAAATGTACATGTTCATTTAGAGTTAAATTTAGACTCAAATCCAAACCCGTCAACATGGCGTTTGTTTGCTGATACTCCCACACCGGGAACGAGCCTCTAATAGTTTGTTCTACACCCGTTGGCTCTATGTAAATGAAATCATTTATACTATTGTAAAAACCTTCTAAATTTAATTTTAAAAACTCAGTTTGGTAAGCATATGAAGCTGAAAACCTGTTGGACTGTTCTTGTTTGATACGTAAATCACCCAGTTCAATTCTAGCGGCCGAATGATGTAATCCATCACTAAACAATTCTGATGGATTAGGAATTCTGTTAGACAAACTATAATTGACTAATATGGAATTATTAGCATTAAACTGATGCGTTAATCCTGTTGATGCAGAAATAGTATTGTATTTGAAATTAGGGTTTGTGAGTAACTGTGTCCCTAAATCATTAATTATAATATCACTGAAATCGGCATCATAGCCACGTTCTTCCCATCGGCTGGTTTGATAGAATTTTTTAGAATCAATGTTAACAAAGTCATATCGCAAAGCTGCATCAAATAATGTTTTATCATTTAATGTCCATTCAGAAGTTATAAAAGCACCAAAACTGTATTTGTCATAATCCGGTATTAACCGTCTTATACCCGTATCTGGGTTTGCAAAATTGTTTTGGTATTCTGCGTTAAATCCGACTTCAAACGCTTTGTTATCATGCTTATCAATTTTTAAATTGGAACTTACAGTGTGCGTTTGTAATGTTAAATCGATGGAAGCCTTGTTTTTATCGTCTCCAACTCGTTTGTCGAATTCAAAACGTTTATTGTTTTGGTAATCATATTGAAGGTTTAACTTCCCAATTCCCTTAAAACGTTTATAAAAACTAGCCTTTGCTATTTGGTGTGTTACATCCTGCCTTGGTGAGTCTATGCCATAACTAAAGTCTTCTTCAACAGTGGGTTCATTTGAATTAATAGCGTTAACTAAATCTTCAATATTACCAATGTGCGATGAAGCTAAAATTCCAATATTATTATTTACAAAGCTATAATAGGCGTTAAACCCTTTTTCAAAAGAATTAAACCCTGTATTGAATGAAAAACTTTTGGAATCTAAGCCTGTGTTTGTTAAATAATAATTTGCAGCCTTAAAATCGCCATAGCGTTTTGCACTAGCTTGACCGCTTACATACCAACCACTTTCATAGGTTTTAGTTAGCGTACTACTTATATTGGTTCCTCGACCATTAGTTTGAGCACTTGTTATGGTTTGTCCATACAATGAATCCGTTTTACTCGGGTTTCGTGGATTTAAAACAATAACACCACCTAAGGCATAACCGCCATAGGCCAACGCACCAGAACCTTTTATTACAGAAACGTTTCCTGCGGAATTAATATCCACATTAGGAGCATGTTCAATTCCCCACTCTTGATCTTGTAAAACAACATTATTGGAAAGCGTGATTATTCTACTACTATGCAAACCGTTAATAACTGGTTTCACTATAGAATTTCCGGTATTAATAGACGATACACCGCTAATTTCCTTTAAAGCATCTCCAAGATTACTGGCACTATATTTTTCTAAAGTTTCAGCTTTTATAACTGTTTCCTGGCTTGTCTTGGTTTTCTTTATGCCACTATGTCCTTCAATTTTAACTTCATTAAGTGCTTCAAAATGATGCTCTAAATTAATTATTTTAAAGAGGTCTTCTTGAATAGTAATCTCAAGTGAAATTGTTTCGCAACCTATGTGGGCAACGGTAACCGTAACGCTTCCTTCACACAAGTTCTTAAAACGAAATTTGCCATTTTTATCACTTATAGCATATTTGTTTAGTTCTTGTATGTAAATGGTTGCCCCTTCTATAGAAGCGCCATTATGAAAATCATGTATTTCTCCAGAAAAAGTATGGGAGCATGATTGACTATTTGTTAAATGAAAAGCAAATAACGAAACAATCAATAAAATATATTTCATTGGGTTTTTGTTTTTAGTATAAAAATTTGACTCAAATTGTTACACTAAATTCGGAGGACCTCTTAATGAAAAAGGTAATTGCCAATGATTTTTAAGATAATTATATGATGTTATTATGGGATCTGAATGTAAAGGTGTTTCTATAAAACCTGAATATTCAAACGCTAAGTAATAATATGTTGTGCTTAACTTAAACTTGTAAAAGTCACAATCCGTATTTATTTCATGTAAATGGGTTGCTTTTTCACCTTTACAAATGTCATGATGATGGTTTGCAAAAATATGAGAAAACTTTACTCCAATAGGAACTAATAGGGTTAATGCAAGCATTAAACCCAATGACTTAAAAATGATATGTTCCTTTATTTTTTGCATTTAATCTATTAGACGTTTAAATCCTATCCGCCTTAACATTTTTTTTTCAAAATTCCAGAAAAATTTATGTTGTCCGAAAAGCCAACCGAAAAATACTAACAGAAACTGATACATTACAAATAAAAGCAATATACGAACTACCCAATAAGCTAAAACACCTAAGTTTTCGGTAGAAATTTGAAAAAAACTTAATATTGGTTTACCTATATAAGAGGCGGTCGATCCAGTAACAGCAAATACAATTAGTATCATAATGATTTGCCAATCCTTCTCAATACCCCAACGTTCTTTTAATTTTTTCAAAAGTTATTTTTTTTTGAAATGCAAAAGTAAGGAATCAACTTTAAATTCTTGGTAGAAATGGCCCTAATCTTTGATTGTAGGTAAGTTGAAAATAGATGAAGTAGTTATATAATTTGTAATTTACATCATAACCATAATCGATATTTGGCTGATAATCAATTTGTAGTTCATACAAATTTGGGTTATATCGTTGAGGTTGTAAAACACGCTGATTCCATTCTATGACGTACTGATAATTTCTAGTTTCCATATATTGTTGTGAGTAGAAACCTTCAGGTCTTGCTGTACTAGCCAACCAAGAATTAAATCCAGGCTCAATAATAATGATTTCGTATTCTAATTCATCATTGGAAATCCTAACCGTATCTCCTAATTTTTCGTTTTCTAATTCTTCATTTTTATGAGAAGCAGTTGTTTTGGTTGTGTTACAACCAATAATGAAGAAGAAAATTATTATAATAGATGCTACTGTTTTCATGAGGGATGTTTTTTAGTGTTTAAACCATTCGATGATTACTTAACATTGGTAGTTATAACCTAATAATGCTTGGTTGATCTTTAAAGTACAAAAATCATTCCTTAAATTACTGCTGTTGAATTCATTTTAACTAAAAATGCCAAACAGTTAAGCTTGGCATTTTATAATTATTTTGAAATTATTACATTATTTACCTCCAAAAAGGCCACCTAATAAACCTCCAAGTCCACCTTTCTTTTTATCTCCTCCTAAAACCATACCAGCTACGTCGTCTACTACACTGCCATCGCCATCAGCATCCAGAATTGATTCTAAAAAGCTTTGCTCGTTTTTGGCAGAACTACCACCTATTAAGCCTCCTAAAAGACTTTCAATGCCACCAGAATTACTAACGTTTTGTTGTTTTGCTTGATTTCCTAATATTCCCATTAAAATTGGGGCAGCTACCTTAAGAATTTGTGCCACAGAGTTTGCATCCATGCCTGCCTTAGCACCTAACGTATTTTCTACGGCTTGTTGTTTGCCTCCTAAAACATGACCTAAAATCTTGCTTCCATCATCTAAAATACTAGAATCAACGCCACCACTAAATAAGCCACCAAGATTTTCTAAAAGACTACCATCATGTTTGTTATTCAAGGCATTCATTAAACCTTCTGCACCCTGAGGTGTTGCTGCATTACGTTTCATAGCTTGCATTAGTACTGGTAATGCCATTGTTAAAACGTCTTGTGTTTTGTTTGCTGGTTGGTTAGTTTGGTTAGAAACACCATTAATAATGGTTTTTCCAAGGTCGCTGTTTAATAAGTCTAAAATTCCTGACATGTTTTTTATATTTATGATTTACATTTTAAAAATTCAAAGAAAATATGAATTTGGATGTTCAAGGTACAAAAAAAGTCCTAACAATGTGTTAGGACTTTATTAAATACTATAAGTAAGAATTTTTACGGTTCTTATTTTAAGATGCTTATAATTTGTTCGGCTAATTCTGTTCCAATTCTATCCTGAGCTTCGTTTGTAGCTGCACCCGTATGAGGTGTTAACGATAAACCTGAATTCATTAATAATTGAATCTCTGGTTTTGGTTCGTTTTCAAAAACGTCTAATGCAGCACCTGCTACCTTACCGCTTTCAATAGCACTTACTAGAGCAGCTTCATCAACTACACCACCACGCGCTGCATTCGCTAAGAATACACCTTTCTTCATCATTTCAAATTCTGGAGCTCCAATTACATATTCTTTTTGTGCAGGAACGTGTAATGTGATAAAATCAGCTTGCTTTAAAACCTCTTCTTTTGAAATGGTTTTAATTTCAAAATTCACTTTTTGACCATCAAAGAAATCTAATTGTAAATTTGCTTTTTCTAAGAATGGGTCGAATGCGATAACTTTCATTCCAGCACCTAAAGCTACTTTGGCAGTGGCTTGACCGATACGACCAAAACCTAAAACTCCTAAAGTTTTTCCTTTAAGCTCAACGCCTTTAGCGTATGCCTTCTTTAATTTACCAAAGCTAGCATCACCTTCTAATGGCATGTCTCTGTTTGAGTTATGCAAGAAACGAGCTAAACCGTAAAAGTGACCAAATACTAATTCTGCAACCGAGTGAGATGAAGATGCAGGTGTGTTAATAACATGAATTCCTTTACTTTTTGCGTAATCCACATCAATATTATCCATACCAACACCGCCACGGCCAATAATTTTTATGCTTGGGCAAGCGTCTATTAAATCTTTACGTACTGTTGTAGCACTACGTACTAATAAAACGTCAATTTTATTTTCGTTAATATAATTTGCTAATTGTTCTTGTGCTACGGTTGTTGTGATAACTTCAAAACCTCCTTGTTCCAGAGCTACCTTTCCAGTTTGAGAAATACCGTCGTTTGCTAATACTTTCATTTTTAATGTTTAAAGTTTAAAGTTTAAAAAGTTTTAAGTTGAAATAACAAAACCTTTTTGCTTCAATTTATATTTAGTTTTTTGTTTGAGAACCTTTAGTTGTTCTTAGATTTTAAGCTTTGCTTTCTAATTCACTCATTACTTCTACAAGTGCTTTTACACTTTCAATTGGTAATGCATTGTACATAGATGCTCTGTATCCACCAACACTTCTGTGTCCGTTAACACCGCTAATTCCAGCTTCTTTAAGCATGGTTTCAAACGTCTCCTTTAAATTTTCATTTTCTAAAGTGAATGTTGCATTCATGATAGAACGATCTTCTTTGGCAGCAAAACCTTTGAATAATGGATTTAAATCGATTTCAGAGTACATTAAACGAGCTTTATCTTCATTTAATTTTTCTACAGCTTTAATACCACCTAGGTTTTTTAACCATTCTAAAGTTAACATGGAAGTATAAACAGAAAATACTGGAGGTGTATTATACATACTACCGTTATCGATATGAATTTTGTAATCCATGATAGATGGAATATTGCGAGATACTTTACCTAAAATATCTTCTTTAACAACTACAAGAGTCGTTCCTGCAGGTCCCATATTTTTTTGGGCACCAGCATATATAATTCCAAATTTTGAAAAATCTATGTCGCGAGAAAATATATCACTACTCATATCGCAAACCATTGGGATTGGCGAGTCTGGGAACGATTTTATTTGAGTTCCAAAAATGGTGTTGTTTGAAGTACAGTGAAAATAATCGTAATCTTCAGGGATATCAAATCCTTTAGGGATATAGTTAAAGTTTGCGTCTTTAGATGATGCAACCTCATAAATATCGTCTAATTTTTTAGCTTCTTTTATAGCTTTGGAACTCCAAGCTCCTGTATTTAAATACCCAGCTCTTTTTTCCAAAAGATTCATGGCTACCATTAAAAATTGTGTACTGGCTCCACCTTGTAAAAATAATGCTTTATAGCCTTTTCCTTCAAGTCCCATAAGTTCTATAACTAATGCTCTGGCTTTTTCCATGACATCAATAAAACCTTTACTTCTATGAGATATTTCTAAAATAGATAAGCCTTCATTGTTAAAATCAAGGACTGCCTGAGAGGATTTAAGGATTACTTCATGTGGTAATATACTTGGTCCTGCACTAAAGTTGTGTTTCTTCATTTGTGTTGTAGAATTTAAAGATGCAAAGTTGCTAATTAATTAGAAAAATAATGCTAAAAATTCAATAATTTTTTTAGGAAATTGCTAATAAAAATTCAACAGAATCGACACTATCCGCATAATCCCAAAGTTCTGGTTTTTGTGAGGCCCCAAAAGGGATTTCGTTTTCTGTAAAACCATTAGAAACAATACACTGAATTTGGCTATTATCGGCTTTTAACTTTTCTTTCAATTGCTGTGGATCTTCATAAAATTCGTAAAAAACAGTAGCAATTGGAGAGGCGTAACTGGCATCTTCTTTTATCATTAAAAAACCGTTTTCCAGCATGTCAAATTCACTCATTAAATAAACGGCTTTATTGTAATCGTAATTGTTGGCATATTTAGCTTTTTCAATTATTGGGTTCCAATGAAACATGCCGTTAAAAAAGCCATCAAAATTATAGTTTTTAGGAACGAATATTTTTGAAACGTTTCTACAACCTAAGCCGTAATACCTAAAAATATCTTCAGCCAGGTTTTTAAAATCTGCTTCCGTTTCCTTGCCAGTTAAAACCGCAACGGAATTTCTGTTATTTCTAATAATAGAAGGTTTGCCTTTAAAATAATATTCAAAATAACGCGCCGTGTTGTTGCTGCCAGTAGCTATAACGGCATCAAAATTTTCTACTTTGCCTTCTGTGAAATTGATGCGTCCTTTAAAATCGGGTTCAACATATTCAAGATATTTTGCTAAATAGGGGAGTAGGTGTTTATCGTTGGATGATTGTTTAACAAGCACACTATGCCCGGTAATTAACACTGCTAAAAAGTCATGAAAGCCCACCAAAGGAATGTTTCCAGCCATAATTATGGCCACTTGTTTTGGAGTAATCTTACCTATATTATATGGTTTAAGCCAGGTATTTAAATTGTTGTCACTTAAACTATCCGACCAACCTTTTATGGCATAGGCCATGTTTTCTTTTGTAAACCATCCGTTGTGTTCTTCAGCTAATTTTAATTGGTGCTTAAATCCATCAAAAAATAACTCGTTGTGTTCAATATTATCCTTTTTTTGAATAATTTCATTAGAAAATTGACTTAAAAAATCTCCTAATTTCACAAATGCGTTAATTCTTTGGTGTAATTGCATGCTTAATTTGGTTTTGAATAGTTTTGGCGTTATTTTTGCTCGACAAAGTTAAAAAGAAAAAACGCTATGGCAATTATTATAACAGACGAATGTATAAATTGTGGTGCTTGTGAACCTGAGTGCCCAAATACAGCAATATATGAAGGTGCAGACGATTGGCGCTATAAAGATGGTACCAGTTTAACAGGTTCTGTTGTTCTTACAAATGGTAATGAAGTTGATGCTGATGAAGCTCAAGAGCCTATAAGTGATGAATACTATTATATTGTGCCAGATAAGTGTACTGAATGTAAAGGGTTTCATGATGAACCACAGTGTGCTGCCGTTTGTCCTGTAGATTGCTGTGTTCCTGATGATAATCATGTGGAAACAGAAGAGGAGTTATTGGCTAAGCAACGTTTTATGCACCCTGAAGGGTAAAGAACATTGTAACTGACAACTTTGAATTTGTTTGATTCGAGACTATAGAATCCTTAGCTTTGCTAAGGATTTTTTTTATTTCTGTGGGGCCTAATTAATTATTAAACTTTTTCATTTCCTCTAATGGTTCCAAGATTTCTTCGTTTTCCCAAATTGATTTTTCGTATTTGTTTAAGTTTTGGAATGTTGTTGATTTTTCTTGTTTTATAGCCTTGTAATCATCCAAGTTAAGGGTGTTTATAGCTGTGAATAACAATTCTTCTTTATGGCGGTTGTTGCCTTCAATTTTAAATTCTGAACTTATTTTATAACGATTTCGACTATTTTCAATTAATGTTAAATCTCTTTTAACATAGAAATAGTTACCTGTTTCATGTTTTATGTATTTTGGTAGATACTTATTGTTTTCTTGCTTTTCAAAAAGTATGGTGCCTTTATTTATATTTTCTTCAAACTTAATTCCAACGAGAAGTTTGAGGTTTAATTTGCTGCCGTGTCTGTCTTCAAAATAAGAAAAATCTAATTTTGTTATGGCATAATTGTTACCAGAAACCAGAAGGTTTCCAGTGTACTTTGCTTTACCCTTTCTAGGTTTATAGTTAATGATATAATTAACTTCATCATTAAAAAAGGTAACATCAGTTATTGTATGATCGTATAACTTGGTGTCTAGTATATTGTATAGAAACGAATTTTCATAAAGTTGCGTTTTATGTATTAATTTATCAGTGTTATTCTTTAAATCTGTAATTTCAATTTCCTTTTTAGAATTGTTTTTAAGATTTTCTTTTCTTAACGACATGGAATCTTCAACTGTGAATATTCCTGATTTCATTTTATAGGTCTTTGTTGTATCTAGATATTTAAGTATAATGTGTTGTGCACGTTTTTCAACTTCTTTCAATGAAAAATCATTTTTCTGGTCTATCAGTTTGGTTACCTTAGTAACAGCTAATTTGGTATTGTCTCTATTTTGTAGGTATACGTTGCCTTTAAAATCAGTAAAATGGATTGTTTTACTATTAATAATGTCGCGATTTAAAGCTTCTAAACGAGCATTGGCTTGTTCGAGTTGTTGTTTACTCACTTGTGATGCTTTATCAATTTCAAAATTTAAATTTTTGAAATCTATATAATCTGTTGCCCTGTAAAAAATACTGTAGGTTTTAAGATTAACATCGTAATTATCTTTAAATTTCTTTTTAATTCCTGCAATAATAGTGTCTACGTTTGGTCTTTGATTTGTTATGTAAATTTCGTTTAGTTGATTGAATGCTTCTTCTAATTTTATGAGATAATTTGCTTTTTTAAGATCTTTAATACTTAAGGTTATGTTTTTATAACCCAGACATGAAATATTTAATAGGGTAGTTTCTGGGTTTTCACCAATTAAAGAAAAATAACCTTCCTCATTTGAAATAACTCCGTTGTATTCACCTGTTTTAATTGTGGCATAGGGAATTGGTTTCTGCGTATTTTTATCGATAAGTTTAGCGGTAATATTTTGAGAATAGATGATGCGATGACCCATAAATACTATAAACAGTGCTAAATATTTTGTTTTCATAATTTTAGTATTCAAATGAAAATTAGACGAATAGTATAATATTTTGTTACATTACGAAAGAGAAAAAGCTTCCAAATTTGGAAGCTTTTTCTGTAGAAAAGATTATTAAGTATTATAGATTAAAATTTATTCTTCCAAAAACATAAGTTCCATCAGAACCCATTTGTACTGAATCGGCTAACCCTCCCTGATCGGTCCAGCCATCAAATTGCGGAGTCGGGTAGGTGTTGAATAGATTATTAGCACCTAAACTAAATTTTAATTTATCAGTTAATTGGTATCCTAAGCTAAGATCTACTGTCATGCTGGCTTCATAAATATCTGTAGCCACCGGAAATAAGGCATCTGCTTCAGCTTGTGTTGTGGCAGGCGTATCTACCCATTGAAAATCTTGAATGGTTACTTCACTAAACTGAGTTAATGAAATCATGGCATCAAATTTTGAATAAGAGTATCCTAAATTAAGTCCAAATTTATAATCGGGTGCAGCTGCTTTTAAATAGGCTTGAGAAAAAGGTCCGAAAAACGTAAATTCATTTAGGTTTCCATTATGGATTTCTTCAATTTTCAAATCATTAAAATTACCTATTACAGCTACGTTAATTTTACCATTATTACCTATTTGTGTGTCATAGTTTAGTACAATATCTACACCAGTAGTTTTGGTGTCTACGCCATTAGCAAAAAACTGTGCGGCTTCAACGTTTAAAGGACCAAGAATTGCCTGGTCTGTAAAGTTATCTGTTAGGATGATTCGGTTATCAACAGATATTGCGTAAGCATCTATAGTAGCGGTAAAACTTCCTTTTTTAAAAGTAAAACCTATACTGGAGTTAAATGCTTTTTCTTCGTTCAATTGTCCGATACCGAATGCTTTAGTAACCGTACTATTATTAGCGGATAATAATGAAGGTATAGACCTTCCGGCTACAATATTTGTAAAAATTAAATTGTAATATAATTGTGCTAATGAAGGGGCTCTAAAACCAGTTGAAATGGATCCTCTTAAAGTTAGATTATCACCTAGTTTTAATCTGCTTGCTAATTTTCCGTTTATAGTGGTTCCAAAATCGCTATAGTCTTCATAGCGTACTGCAGCAGCCAACATAAAATCATCACTGATATTTAATTCGGAGTCAAAATATATACCGTAATTGGTTCGGTTTCTATCCACTTCATTAGCAGGACTATATCCAGGAAAACCTTGAGAACCTCCTAGTAAATTATCACCGTTGTCATCTGTAGCAACTTCCTGGAAATCGGGATTTGTATAAGGAACGCCATATTCATCGTATAAAGCATAAGAAGGCACTTCACCAGAAAATATACCAAAATTTTCTGTTCTATATTCCATACCGAATGCCAAACTTAAACCAGCAGCCACATCATCTAAATATTTATTAAAATCGATGCCGGTTGTGTTTTGGGAAAGGAAATGACCACCAGCATTAAAGTCGGTAGGCGAGGCATCCTTCATTGAAGCATTATTACTTCCTTTTATGAAATAGTGAAAATTATTTTTTCCAAAGGTGTTATTAAAGTCAACATTCCAACCGTTTTCCATTTCATGTTTAACACCTACGGAAACTGAAACATCTGTAATGTTTGAGGTAATTCTTGGTGTAAAACCATCTGGATACAAACTAGGAACTGAGCGGTTGTCTCCATTATCGAAACTATCTCTTGAAAAAGCATAAGCATTAGTGTCTCTATAATTTCTGCCACCAAAGGCATAAACCTCTGTGTTATCATTTATTGGTAATGATGAATTTATCATAAAATTAAAGCCATCAACTCCCGCACTTCCGTACCCTTTTCTCCATGAAAAACCTGGTCTTAAGGTGTTTTCTCTGGTTAAAAACTCGGTAGTAAAATTTATAAATCCTCCGATATTATTAAGAGGAACTCCATAATTTGCATCAATTTTAACGGTAGCACCATCAAAACTTTTATCTTTTCCGTCTAATCTATTTTTACCTTCTACATTATATAACGTTTCTCCGGTAGCTTCTTCCCAGCCTTCACCAATTGCGGTGCTAAATGCGCCGTAAGTAACGCCTCCTGAAAAACCATCAGTATTGTCCTTTAAAACAATATTGATAACACCAGCAATAGCATCAGATCCATATTGTGCAGAAGCGCCATCTCTTAAAACTTCAATTCTTTTTATGGCAGTTGCCGGAATCGCATTTAAATCTGTACCTGAATTTCCTCTACCACGTGTTCCAAATACATTCACTAAAGATGATTGATGTCTGCGTTTTCCATTAATAAGTACAAGTGTTTGGTCTGGACCTAATCCTCTTAATGAAGCGGGTACAATGTGGTCGGCACCATCAGATCCAGATTGCTTACTAGCATTAAATGAAGGGGCGGCGTATTGTAAAATTTCATTTACTTCCACTTTTCCTGTTGTTGATGCTATGTTTGCAACGTCGATAACATCCACAGGTACAGCCGTGTCTGTAGCAGTTCTTTTAGGACTACGAGAACCAACTAAAAGAACTTCGTTAAGACTAACACCTTCTTCTAAAATGGCATTAATAGTAGTTTGGTTGTTTACATTAATAGTTATAGAATTGTATCCAACGTAACTAAAAACAAGCGTTCCTTTTGGACCAACGTTTATAATGTATTTACCATCAATATCGGTAACCACTCCCGAATTGGTTCCTTTCACAATCACGTTGGCTCCAGCAATAGGCATTCCAGATGCATCTGAAACAACCCCTCTTACGGTTTGTGAATACGAAAAATTAATGCCCAAAATAAGAAGCATTGTTAAACAAATGTATTTCATAAGTTTTTGATTTTTGAATTAGTTATAGCTAATTTATGTTAAAATTTTATTAAATACTAAGCTTGAACTATAAAAAAGATGCATTTTTTTTGATTAATCTATAATTTTTATACGAATATTTTAATAGTTATGTAATTGTAAAAATTATAAAAAACTAGTATTTATAGACTATATTTGCACTCGCAAAAACCAAAGTATTGGTTCTTGTTAGTTGAATAGAAAAAACTGAAGAAATGAAATTGGCTTTTTGTAAACTATATCATCCTCAAAAATGATAATTAGTTAGCAAATAGGCTTTTCTAAAAAAACATAAAAATACACACATGAAAGCAGGCATTGTAGGATTACCAAACGTGGGGAAATCGACTTTATTTAATTGTTTATCAAATGCTAAAGCGCAAAGTGCTAACTTTCCGTTTTGTACTATTGAGCCAAATATTGGAGTGGTAAATGTACCAGACAAACGTTTAGAAAAGCTAGAAGAATTGGTAAAGCCTGTACGTGTACAACCAGCAACCGTTGAAATTGTTGATATTGCAGGGTTGGTTAAAGGCGCTAGTAAAGGGGAAGGTTTAGGAAATCAATTCCTTGCAAATATTCGAGAAACAGATGCAATTTTACATGTTTTACGTTGTTTTGATAACGATAATATTGTACACGTTGATGGTAATGTAAATCCGATTAGAGATAAGGAAACTATCGATATGGAATTACAACTTAAGGATCTTGAGACCGTAGATAAAAAACTTGAAAAGGTAAAACGTGCTGCTAAAACAGGTAATAAAGAAGCTCAAAAGGAAGAAGCTGTTTTATTAAAAATAAAAGCTAGTCTAGAAGCAGGTGTTTCGGTACGTGCTTTGGAATTTAGTGAAGAAGATTACGAAGATTTTGTAAAACCGTCGCAGTTTATTACAGAAAAACCGGTATTATATGTTTGTAATGTTGACGAAGCTTCAGCAGTATCTGGTAATAAATATGTTGAACAAGTAAAAGAAGCTGTTAAAGATGAAAATGCCGAAGTGTTATTTTTAGCCGTAGGTACCGAGGCTGATATTAATGAATTGGATGACTATGAAGAGCGCCAATTGTTTCTTCAAGATATAGGTTTGGATGAGGCAGGTTCAGCAAAATTAATTCGTTCTGCATACAAACTTTTAAAGCAGCAAACTTATTTTACAGCAGGTGTTAAAGAAGTGCGTGCTTGGACTATTGATATAGGAGCTTCTGCACCTCAGGCCGCGGGTGTAATACATACGGATTTTGAGAAAGGATTTATTAGAGCAGAAGTTATCGCTTATGATGATTATGTAACTTACGGTAGTGAATCCAAGGTAAAAGAGGCTGGTAAAATGCGTGTGGAAGGGAAAAGTTATATCGTGAAGGATGGCGATATTATGCATTTCTTATTTAATGTGTAATCTTACTAAAATGTTATTTTTCGGTTAAATTATCGATAAAAGGTAAATTTTATAGTTTTTACTAAAATTTCATAAGTAAATATTTCTTAATTGTAGGCAAATTTATATTTTCGGGTCAATATTATCGCTATTGTCTCTTAAATATAAATGAAATGCCTCTCATAAAAACAGAAACCGTAATCAAAGCAGATTTAAAAACATGTTTTGATTTAGCAAGAAATATAGATGTCCATCAAGAATCATTAAAATGTTCTTGTGAAATGGCTATAGACGGAAAAGTGTCAGGGTTAATTGAACTCGGAGAATCCGTAACATGGGAAGCTAGACATTTTGGTTTCGTTCAGCATTTAACTTCAAAAATCACCGAGTTCAAAGCATCTAATTATTTTGTTGATGAAATGGTGTCAGGAGCTTTCAAATGTTTTAAGCATAAGTATATTTTTCACGAAAGTGAAAACAGGACTATAATGACTGATCTTTTTTACTTTGAATCCCCTTATGGTATTTTGGGTAAATTCGCGGATGCACTATTTCTTAAAAAGTATATGACAAAACTTATTGAAACAAGAAATAACTTCTTAAAGGAAAAGGCCGAAGCTGTTTAAAAATAAGGCTTACGGCACCTTTTTAATTTAGTTTCATTACTTGCAAATACAACTTGTAGTATATTTGCCCGATGCAAGAAAAAAAGAAATTTATTTCAGGTATTCTATTGGGTATTTTGGGTATTGTCCTATTTTCATCTAAAGCGGTAATGGTAAAATTAGGGATCAATCTCAATTGTTGTGTTTATGCAAAAATTGTAGTTAATCTGTAAAGAAAGAATTCTACATTTTTAACACCTCTAAACTGTGCCCTAAAGGCTTTAATTTTTGCATTGAATGCTTCGGCCGAAGCATTTGTACTTCTATTTATAAAATAGTTTAGGATTGATTTATAATTGAGTG
>NZ_JBFHGK010000058.1:0-20985 GCF_041583155.1 Mariniflexile sp. | reverse complement strand
GTATCGAGTGCCGATACTGGTGAGTTTGCATCAGGTATCGAACTGAATGCCGTACAACGTTCCAACCCAGAAATGCAAAAACGTGCAGCCAATGCCATTCGTGGTATGGTTGAAAGCGACGAAAACTTCATAGTTTCTATTCACGATCATGGTGCTGGTGGTCATTTAAATTGTTTATCGGAATTGGTTGAAGATACCGGTGGAAAAATAGATTTAGACGCACTTCCTGTTGGTGACCCTACCCTATCTGATAAAGAAATTATTGGGAACGAATCGCAAGAACGTATGGGCTTGGTGATTGACAAAGAGCATATCGATATCTTACAACGTATTGCAGAACGCGAGCGCTCCCCTATGTACACCGTTGGGGATGTTACGGGTGATGATAGATTTACATTCGAGTCTAAAACCAACGGTCATAAACCAATGGATTTAGCGATGGAAGATATGTTTGGTAGTTCGCCAAAAACCATCATGACCGATACAACCATTAAAAGAAATTACAACGATTTAAGCTATAATTCCGATAAATTCCATGACTATTTAGAACAGGTTTTACAATTGGAAGCTGTAGCATGCAAAGACTGGTTAACAAATAAAGTAGACCGTTGTGTTGGTGGAAAAGTAGCTAAACAACAATGCGCTGGCCCATTACAATTACCACTAAATAATGTGGGTGTAATGGCGTTAGACTACAAAGGAAAAGAAGGGATTGCAACCTCTATTGGGCACTCGCCTATTTCTGGTTTAATCAATCCGGTGGCGGGAAGCAGAAATGCCATTACCGAAGCGTTAACAAACATTATTTGGGCGCCATTAAAAGACGAATTGAAATCGGTTTCACTTTCGGCAAACTGGATGTGGCCTTGCAAAAATGAAGGTGAAGATGCCCGTTTGTATGAAGCGGTTGAAGCGGTTTCAGAATTTGCGATCGATTTAGGTATCAATGTTCCAACAGGAAAAGATTCACTTTCTATGAAGCAGAAATATCCTGATGGTGATGTATTATCTCCTGGAACGGTTATTATTTCGGCAGCAGGAAATTGTAATGATATTAGCAATGTTGTAGAACCTGTTTTGCAAAAAAATGCAGGAAGTATTTACTATATCAACATTTCACAAGACGATTTTAAATTAGGAGGCAGTTCTTTCGCTCAAATATTAAATAAAATTGGAAACGATGCTCCTACCGTTAAAAGTGCGGCGTATGTTAAAACCGTTTTCAACACGATTCAAAAATTAATAAAAGACCAACAAATCGTTGCAGGACATGATGTGGCTTCTGGTGGATTAATTACCACTTTATTGGAGTTATGTTTTGCTGATACTGATTTAGGAGCTGATATTAACATAACCTCTCTTGGAGAGAAAGATATCATAAAAGTTTTATTTGCTGAAAATGCTGGAATTGTGTTTCAGGTTAAGAATGATTTATATGCTGAAGAATTTTTAAATGTTAAGAAAATCAAATTTAAAAAAATCGGCAAGGTAAATTCAAATGGATATCTTACTGTAGTAAATAATTTAAACGATGTTAAGGGTAACAATGAAAGCATCGGTGGGATTTCCATAAATAGTTATCGAGATACTTGGTATAAAACATCTTTCCTTTTAGACCAAAAACAAACTGCTAACAATTTAGCTGAAGCGCGTTTCAACAATTATAAAAATCAGCCTTTAGCATATACATTCCCTAGTCATTTCACAGGAAAGTTACCTGAAACACCATCAAATAGACCAAAAGCAGCAATTCTTCGCGAAAAAGGAAGTAACTCAGAGCGCGAAATGGCAAACGCTATGTATTTAGCAGGTTTTGATGTGAAAGATGTACACATGACCGATTTAATTTCGGGTCGTGAAACTTTAGAAGATATTCAGTTTTTAGGCGCTGTTGGAGGTTTTAGTAATTCTGATGTACTTGGTTCTGCAAAAGGTTGGGCAGGTGCCATCAAATACAATGAGAAAGCCAATAAAGTGATTCAGGATTTCTTCAAAAGAGAAGACACCTTATCAGTTGGAATTTGTAATGGTTGCCAATTGTGGATGGAGTTAGACCTCATCAATCCGGAACACGAGGTTCATGGTAAAATGGTTCATAACGATTCGCATAAACACGAAAGCAACTTTACTTCAGTAAAAATTCAAGAAAACAATTCTGTGATGCTTTCATCTTTAGCAGGATCGACATTAGGTGTTTGGATTTCGCATGGCGAAGGTAAATTCAAACTACCTTATTCGGAGGACAAATACCAAATTGTTGCTAAATACGCTTACGCAGAATACCCACATAACCCAAATGGTTCCGATTTTAACACCGCGATGCTATGCGATAAAACAGGGCGCCATTTAGTAACCATGCCACATATTGAGCGTTCTACCTTCCAATGGAATTGGGCAAATTACCCACAAGGTCGTAAAGACGAAGTATCACCTTGGTTAGAAGCGTTTGTGAATGCTAGATTATGGCTAGAAAACAAATAAGAATTTATTGATAAAATTCAAGAAAAAGCTCTTACTTTAGTAGGAGCTTTTTTATTTTCAACCAATTTTAATTTCCAAATGAGAATTTTAGTTTTTATTGGTATTTTATGCATACCGTTTCTCCATAGTGCACAAGAGGATGATGGTATTAAACGTTATTATTTTAAGGACAGCATTGTGGCTATTGAAAAATGGTATAGTGATGATAACAAATTAGACAGCTTAAAAACCTACTATAATACGGGGGAGTTATTTGAGAGCTTTCATTATAATAAAGGCCATTTCAACGGTTTATCTTTCAAGTACAATATTTCTGGTGAAAAATTAACTACTTGGAATTTTTTAAGAGGCGAACTCATTGAACGCATCGATCATAAAATTGAATTCAATAAAAAAAACGAAGAAAAAGTAAAAAAACACCATGCAGAACTTAAGGTTATAAATGAAAAATTAAAGGAAAACCCAAGAAGTTTAAAGAACATTTTCATTCGAGCCAATATCCGTGTAAATCTGGGTGATTATACATTGGCTTTAAATGATTTAAAATATCTTGAAAAGCAGTTTTTTAAAGTATATCATGAAAAAGATATTCCAGAAAAAGTATTGGCTTCTGTTTATGATAACCTCGCCACCATTTATTCGGTTTTCGAAATGGAAAATCATTGCATTCATTATAAATTAAAATCCATAAAAACATCGCCAAAAGAAAGCAGATTATACTATAATTTAGGCAATTATTTGGTATGGACTAAAAACTATAGATTGGGTATAGAATATTACAATAAGGCTATTAATATGCTACCCAACCACTCGTTTGCCAATTGGGGGTTGGCCATCGCTTACACCGACTTAGGCAATTATGAAAAAGCCATGAATCATATTACCATTGCTTTAAAACAAGAAGCTAATATTTATGAACATAGTATAGGTTCCACATATAGAGATTTATGGACTACTCGGGGATTTTTGTATCATAAATTAGGTGAAACAAACAAAGGTATTGCCGATTTAGAAGAAGCGTTAAGCATCAATAAAGATAATCCATATACCCACCGAAACCTTGGTATTATTTATTTTGAAACCGGCGATTACAATAAAGCATGCGAACATTTACAAAAATCCAAAGATTTGGGTTTTGAAAAAATATATGACAGTAATGAATTAGAACCTTATATAGAAGTTGCTTGCAAAAAAACCGAACTAATTGAAAGTAAAACTGTGTTAGCCATGGAGTCTATACTAGCAACTGAATTATCAGATAAACCTTATGTGTACCCTAACCCTTCGGTTGATATTATAAATTTTAAAAATCTTTCATTAACAAATTACAACTATTTCATATTTGATTACGCTGGAAAGTTAATTTCTGAAGGCGTTTCAAATGACACTAATACCATTTCTATTTCCAATTTAATTTCAGGCGTTTACATTTTGAAAATTCGAGAAAATGATATTGTTGAAACTTTTAGATTTATAAAGGAGTAAAAACGGTTAAAAATCAACGACAAAACACACCCAGATTTATCACAATCTAATAACAAAACCCCAAAACAAGGATGCTGTTTTGGGGTTTTAAATTCAACAAAATAATAAAATAAAAAATCACAAAGTTGCTTTTATGGCTGCTTGGGCAGAGGCTAATCGTGCAATTGGCACTCGATAAGGAGAACAGCTTACATAATTCAAACCTGTTCTGTAACAGAATTCAACCGAGCTAGGATCTCCTCCATGCTCGCCACAAATGCCCACTTTCAAATTAGGTTTTACGCTTCTACCACGTTCGGTTGCCATTTCAACTAACTGACCAATACCTTCTTGATCTAACACTTCAAACGGATCCACTTTTAAAATACCTTTTTCTAAATAAATTGGCAAGAATTTACTAGCATCATCTCTAGAATACCCAAATGCCATTTGCGTTAAATCGTTGGTTCCAAATGAGAAGAAATCAGCATGTTCTGCAATTTTATTTGCAATTAACGCGGCTCTTGGTATTTCTATCATGGTACCAATAGAATAGGCAATAGAATCATTTCGTTCTTCAAAGACTTTATTTGCAGTTTCCTCAATTACCGCTTTCTGACTTTCAAACTCTGTAAGTGTACCAATTAATGGCACCATAATTTCGGGTTTTGCAGTAATACCACGTTCTTTTAAGTTTAGTGCAGCTTCAATAACCGCTCTAGTTTGCATTTCGGTAATCTCTGGATAGGTAATTCCTAAACGGCAACCACGATGTCCTAACATGGGGTTAAACTCTTCTAATTCGGCTACTTTAATTTTAACCGCTTCCAATGTAATATGCATATCCTCGGCTAAACTACGCTGGGTTTCCAATTGATGAGGCACGAACTCGTGTAACGGTGGATCAAGTAATCGAACGGTTACCGGAAGCCCTTGCATGGCTTCAAAGATACCTTCAAAATCGGCACGTTGCATTGGTAACAAAATTTCCAGAGCATGTTTTCGGCCTATTACGGTATCTGATAAAATCATTTCTCGCATCGCTTTAATACGATCTACTTCAAAAAACATATGTTCAGTTCGTGTTAATCCAATACCCTGAGCACCAAAACTACGGGCTATTTTAGCATCATTAGGCGTGTCGGCATTCGTTCTTACCTGCATGGTAGCATATTTATCTGATAATTTCATTAGTTCAGCAAACTCACCACTTAATTCAGGTTCGCTAGTTGCCACTTTTCCTTCTATTATATTACCTGTAGATCCATTTAAAGAAATCCAATCGCCTTCATGATATACTTTATCATCAACTTTTAAGGTTCTAGTTTTATAGTTAATTTTTAAAGCGCCTGCCCCTGAAATACAGCACTTACCCATACCTCGAGCAACAACTGCCGCATGCGAAGTCATACCACCTCGAGCTGTTAAAATACCTCTGGCAATATTCATACCTTCTAAATCTTCTGGTGAGGTTTCAATACGTGCTAAAATGGTGTATTTATATTTATTTGCTTCATCCGCAAAAAATACAATTTGCCCTGTGGCAGCGCCAGGAGATGCTGGCAAGCCTTGAGCTATAACTTTAGCATTACTTAAAGCTTTAGGATCGAATACAGGGTGTAATAGTTCATCTAATTTACTTGGTTCAATACGTAAAAGCGCTTCTTTTTCGGTAATTAAACCTTGCTTAAACATATCCATGGCAATTTTAACCATAGCAGCACCGGTACGTTTACCGTTACGAGTTTGTAAAATCCAAAGTTTACCATCTTGAATAGTAAACTCCATATCTTGCATGTCTTTATAATGAATTTCTAATTTTTCTTGATAGCCATTTAATTCTGAATATATTTTAGGCATTAACTCCTCTAAGGACGGATAATTTTTTAATCGGTCTTCTTCATCTACTTTTGCTAGTTCTGCCCAACGCATGGAGCCTAATTTGGTTATTTGCTGTGGCGTTCTAGTACCTGCTACGACATCTTCACCTTGTGCATTAATTAAATATTCACCATTAAAGACATCCTCACCCGTACCAGCATCGCGAGTAAAGCAAACACCTGTTCCGGAGTTATTCCCCATATTACCGTAAACCATGGCTTGTACATTCACTGCAGTACCCCAATCGGCTGGATAGCCATGCATTTTTCGGTAGTAAACAGCTCTATCACCTTTCCAACTATTGAATACCGCAATAACAGCACCCCATAGCTGATCCCATGGGTTTGTTGGGAAATCATGTCCTGTTCGCTTTTTTACGGCATCCTTAAAATCATATACTAAATCCTTTAAATCCTGAACTGTAAACTCTGTATCTAGTTTTATCCCACGCTTCTCCTTTAGATGTTCCATAATTTCTTCAAACGGATCGATATCTTCTTTGGATTCCGGCTTCATTCCTAAAACTACACCTCCATACATTTGAATAAACCTTCTATAAGAATCCCATGCAAATAGTTCATTATTAGTTTTTTTAGCTAATCCTAAAACAACCTCATCATTTAACCCCAAATTTAAAACTGTATCCATCATTCCAGGCATGGAAACTCTGGCACCAGAACGCACGGAAACTAACAATGGATTCTCTTTATCACCAAAAGATGTACCCATTAAATTTTCAATATTAAATATGGATGTTTCTACCTCCTCTTTTATCATCTCTACAATGGCATCTTTACCTAATAAATTATACTCGGTACAAACCTCGGTAGTTATTGTAAATCCAGGAGGCACTGGTATTCCAATGGCACTCATTTCAGCTAAATTAGCCCCTTTACCACCCAAAAGATTTTTCATCTTACTATTTCCATCGGCTGCTTTGTTACCGAATTTATAGACACGCATTTTTACATTTACAGGTATTTCCATGATATGATATTTTAAATTCCTACTAATAAAAACTACATAAATTTAACTTTAATAAGTGAAAAATTCCATGATAAAAATCATAAAACATAAATCAATTCTCTCAAAAACAACTGTTTAAAGACAGCCTAAATTATAGGAAAATTTCCATGTTATGAAATTAGACAAAAGTGTTAGTAAAATTATTAAGCACAATTCTGAACTTATGAAGAAGGAAAAACAAGAAAGCTTATAGAAAATCGATGCCGCTATGTAAAAACTATGATCTTTTGTAGTAAATTAACGTGATTATAACTTAAACTAATAAATTTATGAATAGCGATATCAATAAGCTAAAATTAGTTTGGGAAAACGGCAAAAAAACCGCTGATCAAAACACGGATTTACCCAATTTAGATTTTGAAGCGCTTATAAGTTCCATTGTTAGCGTTGGTCCATTTTATTATTACATTATTGATTTTTTTGATATGTCTTTATCTCATGTAAGCCCTTCCATTCGAGACATACATGGGTTTGACCCAGAAACCGTGACCTTTGATGATATAATAGGAACGATACATCCAAATGACATGGAATTTGTTGCAAAGGCAGAAGCAACCAGTATTGATATTCTATATAACAAATTTAAGAAAATTAATATTCTGGATTATAAAACTAATTTCTCCTTTAGAAGCAAGATGAAGAATGGTGATTACGAATTACTTAATCATCAAGCTATTGTATTAACCGTTGATGAAAATGGTAAATTTGGAAAAGCATTAAATATCCACACAAATATTAACCATATTGCCACAAAGCACAACAATACAATTTCTTTATTGAGCCTAAAAAATGAATCCTCTTTTGTTAATATTGAAATCGCTGCTGGTAGTGACCAGTGCACTGCTTTTACAAATAGAGAGATTGACATAATTAAAGCGATAGCGGAAGGACTATCCAACAAGGAAATTGCCGATAAATTGAAAATAAGCACTGGAACGGTGAAAAAACATCGTAATAATATCTATTTTAAGTCGGGGTGCAAAAACTCTGTAGATTTGATTAACAAAAGTTTAATTCAAGGATTAATTTAATTAAAACCACTCCAGAAGAAGCAGAAAATAAAAAAACCTTTCCAATCATCTGAAAACTTAACAACAAATTAGATTATTAAAAAGCAAAAATCCCGATTTCAAGTATTTGAAACCAGGATTTTCTATATTAAAGGATAATAATATTTAATTCTTCTTCCCGAATAAATAACCATATGGCATACCCACAAAAATGACACCGCCAACAATGTTACCTAGCGTAGCTGGAATCAAATTGCTTTCAAAAAAATGCATCCAAGTAATTGGGGCTCCTTCAAAAATAGCTAGTGGAATAAAATACATATTCGCAATACTATGCTCAAAACCTAAGGTTACAAAGGCCATAACTGGTAGCCAAATACCAAATATTTTACCAACAGTATCCTTGGCTGCCATGCCTTGCCAAACGGCCAAACATACCAACCAGTTAGCACCAATGCCTTTTAGAAAAGTAACTAAAAAAGTATGGCTCGTTTTTGTCATAGCCACATTTCGAACCGATTCAGAAAACGGCGCATCACTTACTAAATGCGTTAAATGGGTAATAAAAAAAGCAACAAAAACAGCACCAATAAAATTCCCAATATATACTAAGCCCCAGTTTTTAAGTACCGCATTAATGCTTTGTTTTTTACTTAAAACATTGGGAACAAAGTAGGCATTATTGCCAGTAAAAAGTTCAGCACCCACTACAACAACCAAGATAAGTCCAACAGGAAACATCGCACCAAAAAGAAACTTGGTTATTCCTGGATTGCTGGCAGCCAATTCTGGCGACCCGCCTCCAACAACAATGGCCAACAATCCGCCAAAAGCTATATAAGCCCCTGCTAAAAATGCCAGTATTAATGTTTTTCTTATTTTGTAAGCTCCTTTATTTTGTGCTAATACACTAACTATCTCAATAACTTCCTTAGGGCTATTCATTCAATATTATTTTGATGATTTCAACATCAATATTTAATTCACTTTTACTTTTTTAAAGTACTTTTTTAAAATATCTGATGCTGCTATTAATTCTTCTGGCGTATTTTCCCGAGCATCTTTTAATTGGTAATCCCAACCTAAAGCTTCCCATTTATGAACGCCTAATTTGTGATACGGCTGAATTTCAATTTTTTCAATAGTTTCATAATCTCTAAAGCATTTCCCCAAAGCGTGTAATAATTCTGGTTGATTGGTTAAACCTGGGATTAACACATAACGCAGCCACATAGCTTTACCAGAAGCCTCTCTGTGCTCTGCGAAACGAAATGTTGTTTCTTTTCCTTTAACACCTGTTAAGGACTGATACCCTTCTTCAGTCATGTGCTTAATATCAAGCATTACCAAATCGGTATAATTGTCTAAAAGATCTTTTGAAAAACTGTTTAAAACTCTTCCGTTAGTATCAATGTTTGTATGAATACCTTCTTCTTTTAATCGCTTAAAGAAGGGAATTATTTCTTTGGCTTGCAATAATGGTTCGCCTCCAGATACAGTAACCCCGCCTTTTGTACCAAAATAAGGCTTCATTTTAAGTGCCATTTGAACAAGTTCTTCTATATCGTACTCTGTTCCACCTGATGTTTCAATAGTATCAGGATTATGGCAATACAAACATTTTAGTTTACATCCTTGTAAAAAAACTACCCAACGAATTCCTGGACCGTCATGAGTTCCAAACGATTCAATCGAATGCACTCTTAATGTGTTTACTTCTGTTTTGATAATTTTCTTTTTTTATTATGTTAGTAATCAGCAATGAAAGCGCAACTATTACGCTTTCATCGCCAAATATACTATTATAATATTACAAAGATTCGTGGAATGAACGTGTTATAACTTCTAACTGTTGTTCTTTTGTTAAGCGAACAAAGTTAACTGCATAGCCAGAAACACGTATTGTTAATTGTGGATAGTCATCTGGATTTTCCATAGCATCTAACAACATTTCTTTATTTAAAACATTCACATTTAAATGTTGTGCATTTCTAGAGAAATAACCATCTAAAGTAGTTGCTAAGTTTTCAATTTGCTCTTCTTCATCTGAACCTAAAGATTTTGGTACGATTGAGAAGGTATTAGAAATCCCATCTTTAGAGTCGTCGTAATTAATTTTAGATACTGAATTTAAAGAAGCAATAGCGCCATTACAATCGCGACCATGCATTGGGTTTGCACCAGGTGCAAATGGAATTCCTTGAGCTCTACCATCTGGTGTTGCTCCTGTTTTTTTACCGTAAGACACGTTTGATGTGATGGTTAAAACAGACATTGTTGGTTCTGCATCTTTATAAACTGGTAATTTCTTTAATTCGTTATTGAATTCTGCAACCGCATTACTTGCTAAGAAATCTACGCGATCGTCATCATTTCCATATTTTGGAAATTCACCTTCAATTTGGAAATCTACTGTTAAACCTTCTTCATTTCTAATTGGCTTAACTTTAGCATATTTAATTGCAGATAAAGAATCGGCTACAATTGATAATCCTGCGATACCGTAAGCAATGTTAATACTTGGATTGGTATCAATTAAGGCCATTTGAGCTTTTTCGTAATAATATTTATCATGCATATAGTGAATAATATTCATAGAATCGTTATACACTCTAGCAACTTCTTTCATAGCAATTCTAAAATTAGTCATTACTTTATCGAAATCTAAATATTCGTCAGCACATTCTTCAATACCTTCAATCATTTGTGTTCCAGTAAATTCGCAACGACCACCGTTTATTGCTAATAATAAGGTTTTAGCTAAATTAGTACGCGCACCAAAGAATTGAATAGATTTTCCTAATTCTTGGAAAGATACACAACAAGCAATACCGTAATCATCAGACCCTCGTTTGTTTCTCATTAAATCGTCATTTTCAAACTGAATTGAAGACGTATCAATAGAAACTTTAGCGCAATAATTTTTAAAGTTTTGAGGTAATTTTTCAGACCATAATATCGTAATATTTGGTTCTGGTGAAGCTCCTAAATTGTATAACGTATTTAAGAAACGGAAAGAGGTTTTAGTAACCTTAGTTCTTCCATCTTCTAACATACCCCCAATGGCTTCAGTTACCCAAGTTGGATCACCCGCAAAAATTTCATCATAAGCTTCCATTCTTAAGTGACGCACCATACGTAATTTCATTACGAATTGATCGATATATTCTTGTGCTTCTACTTCAGTAATTAAACCTGCTTCTAAATCTCTTTGGATAAAGATATCTAAGAATGAAGATACATTTCCTAAAGACATTGCTGCACCATCTTGTTCTTTTACAGCTGCTAAGTAAGACATGTAAGTCCATTGTACTGCTTCCTGAGCATTTTCGGCAGGACGAGTTAAATCTAAACCGTAAGATTTACCCATTTCAGCTATCTCTTTTAATGCTTTAATTTGCTCTGACACTTCCTCACGTAAACGAATGATGTTATCACTCATTGGACCAGTAATATTGGCTAAATCTTGTTTTTTAGCTTCTATTAATCGTGCAATACCATATAAAGCAATTCTACGGTAATCACCAATAATTCTACCACGAGCATAATTATCAGGTAAACCTGTTAAAAATCCTAATGAACGGAATTTTCTAATTTCATCAGTGTAAGCATCAAAAACACCATCATTATGTGATTTCACATATTTTGTGAATAATTCTGAAAGTTGATCGTTTGGTTTTAATCCATGCTCAGACAAAGCTTTTTCAACCACTTTGAAGCCACCGTAAGGTTTCATTGATCTTTTTAATAATTCATCAGTTTGTAAACCAACAATTACCTCGTTCTCTTTATCAATATAACCAGCTTTAAAAGCATTAATTCCAGAAACAACATCAGTATCTACAGAGCGAACGCCATTTCTTTGTCTTTCTTCTTTAGTAGCTTGCTTACAAATTTCCCATAATTTTAGGGTTTTTTCACTTGGCCCTACCAAAAAGTCATATGTACCATGGTATGGTGTAATGTTTTTAGTAACAAAGTCTCTCAAATTAATGGTTTCAGTCCAAATACCTGGGTTAAAAGTTTTAGTTTTCATATATTAAATTTATTATCCTTTTATATTTTATGAGGGCAAAAATAAATCCCATTATTAATTAAAAACCTGATATTTATCAGTTAATCACAATTAATTAAGCTTTCCAATTTTAATTTTTTCTAAGAAAACGTTTGCGAAACCCCAACATAAAAATAAAAAACACATCGTTTTAACCGATTTATTGAAAAAACAACAATAAGCAACAATTAAATTCATGGTATTAATAAATTTTTCACCCAACTCCTTGTTAATTAATATAAATTTCCTGCAATTACTTCTTAACTTTGAAACTTTTTAATAAGTAAAAATCATTTCAATTCAATTCTATTTTTAATAATTAGAAATAATAGGATATTATTTTTTTAACATTAATAAAAGCTAGTCTATTTTAAACACATATTCGTAA
This sequence comes from Mariniflexile sp., assembly GCF_041583155.1. Taxonomy (GTDB): domain Bacteria; phylum Bacteroidota; class Bacteroidia; order Flavobacteriales; family Flavobacteriaceae; genus Mariniflexile. The sequence continues at coordinate 8,681 of NZ_JBFHGK010000058.1, read as the reverse complement.
ATCGTTTTTTTTTATTACTTTGCATTACCACTAAATCCCAACAAACTGATGAGCAACATTTCTAGGATTTTCGATTTTCCTCAACATCAATTAGAAACTTATAATTTAGACAAGGCCTTCACATCTAAATACGATGGCGTTTGGAAATCTATTTCTACTAAAGAATTTATAGCCCAAGCCAATGCCATAAGTCGCGGTTTGTTGCGCTTAGGGGTAAAACCAAATGATAAAATTGCTGTAATTTCCTCAACAAATAGAACGGAATGGAACATATTGGATATTGGAATTTTACAAACGGGGGCTCAAAATGTACCAATTTATCCAACCATTGCTTCGGAAGACTATGAATATATAATTAATCATTCTGAATCCATTTATTGCTTTGTATCTGATTCTGAAGTTATTGAAAAACTAAACACAATTAAGGACAAAACCAAACTTAAAAACATATATACTTTTGATACAATTGCGAATGAAAATCATTGGTCGGAAGTATTAAAATTAGGTGAAGATACAAGTAACCAAAGTGAAGTTGAGGCAACTAAAGCCGCCGTGAACCCTTCTGATTTGGCTACTTTAATATATACTTCTGGAACAACAGGAAAACCAAAAGGCGTCATGCTTTCTCACAACAACCTGGTATCAAATGTTTTAGATAGTGAAAAACGTGTACCATTTCAATATGGGAAATCTAAAGCTTTAAGCTTCCTTCCTGTTTGTCATGTTTTTGAACGCATGATATTATACTTATATATGTATTGCGGTGTCGAAATTTATTTTGCAGAATCTATTGAAAAAATGAGCGACAACCTTAAGGAAGTACGCCCAAATGTAATGACTGCAGTACCAAGACTTTACGAAAAAGTATACGATAAAATCGTTGCCAAAGGCATGGAGCTAACTGGTATAAAGAAAATGATATTCTTTTGGGCTTTAAACCTTGGAATGAAATTTGAACCTTATGGCAAAAATGGCTGGTGGTACGAATTTCAACTAAAAATTGCTAGAAAACTTGTTTTCAGCAAGTGGCAAGAAGGTTTGGGAGGAAATTTAGATATTATGGTTTCGGGTAGTGCAGCACTACAAGCCAGGCTTACCAAAGTTTTTGCTGCTGCGGGTTTACCTATTATGGAGGGTTATGGACTCACAGAAACATCGCCCGTTATATCGGTTAATGATATGAGAAATGGTGGGTTTAGGGCAGGAACCGTTGGAAAAATAATTGATAACGTAGATGTTAAAATTGCCGAGGATGGAGAAATCTTAGTAAAAGGTCCAAACGTGATGCTAGGTTATTTTAAAGATGAAGAAAAAACAGCCGAAGTAATGACAGGCGATTACTTTCATACGGGCGATATTGGTGAATTTGATAAAGATGGTTTCCTAAAAATAACAGACCGAAAAAAAGAAATGTTTAAAACCTCTGGCGGAAAGTACGTGGCTCCAGCACTATTGGAAAATGAGTTTAAACAATCCCGATTTATAGAACAAATTATGGTAATTGGAGAAGGTGAAAAAATGCCAGCTGCTTTAATACAAATAAACTTTCCTTTTGTTAAAGAATGGGGAAAACGCCATAACATTGAATTAAAATCCAGCAGTGATATTGTAAGTAACCCAAAATTACACGAGCGTATTCAGAATGAAATAGACATCGCTAACAAAAAATTTGGTAATTGGGAACAAATAAAAAAATTCGAAATAACGCCAGATGTTTGGTCTATTGAAGCAGGTCACTTAACACCTACCATGAAACTAAAACGAAAAGTGATTAAAGAAAAATACGCAAAACTTATCGAAAAAATTTACAGATCTTAACTTTATATTTTTTTTAGTTAAAAATTACATAAAGCGTCTTAAAATTCTTTAAATTTATTATGCATGCATAATGAAATTTCATATATTTGGAATAACCCACGAAAAAAATTATGAAATGATAAAGATTTTAACACTTTTTCAAAAAACAAAAATTCAGACTTTTTATTCTAATCTCAGCTGCAAATTTACACTATTAAATAATGCAGATGAAAGATAGAACCATAGATTACATATTAAGAACCACTTGGCTTGCGGTACAGAAAATGTATAACGAAGAGGCTGCCAAATTTGGGAGCACCATGGCTACTGGTTTCACATTACTAAGTATAGATAAAGAAAAAGGAACCCCCTCTACCTCATTAGGCCCTAAAATGGGAATGGAAGCTACCAGTTTATCTAGAATTTTAAAAACTATGGAAGCCAAAGGTTTAATTGAACGCAAACCAAATCCGGATGATGGTAGGGGTGTTATAATTCATCTTACGGAATTCGGACTTGAAAATAGAGAATATTCTAAAGAACGGGTTTTAACTTTCAATGAAACTATTAAAAAAAATATTTCAGAAGAAAAACTAAAAAACTTCTATGAAGTAGCCGATTTAATAAATGAGCTAATTCAAAATAAAAAAATATACGATCAAAACGATAAATAAGAAAATGAGCAAACGACGAATTAAAAAAGTAGCCATTATTGGTTCCGGAATTATGGGAAGTGGCATTGCGTGCCATTTCGCTAATATTGGTGTTGATGTGTTATTACTTGATATTGTTCCTAAAGAATTGAATGATGCTGAAAAGTCAAAAGGATTAACACTTGAAAGTAAAATAGTTAGAAACAGATTGGTAAATGATGCCCTAGCCGCATCATTAAAATCGAAGCCATCCCCTATTTATCATCCAGATTTTGCACAAAGAATTACTACTGGAAATCTGGAAGATGATATTTCAAAAGTTGCTAATGTGGATTGGATTATGGAAGTTGTTGTTGAACGCTTAGATATCAAGAAAAGTGTTTTTGAAACATTAGAAAAATACCGCACTCCAGGCACTTTAATTACATCCAATACATCGGGAATTCCAATTCATTTCATGAGTGAAGGACGTTCTGAAGATTTCCAGAAACATTTCTGTGGAACACACTTTTTTAATCCTGCTCGTTATTTAAAGTTATTCGAAATTATACCAGGCCCGAAAACGGATGCTTCGGTTTTAGAGTTTTTAAATGGCTATGGCGAGCAATTCTTAGGAAAAACATCGGTAATTGCTAAAGACACGCCTGCCTTTATAGGAAATCGTATTGGTATATTTGGAATACAAAGTTTGTTTCACCAGGTAAAATCTCTTGGACTAACCGTTGAAGAAATTGACAAACTAACAGGGCCGGTTATAGGCCGTCCAAAATCAGCTACTTTTAGAACAGTTGATGTTGTGGGTTTAGATACCTTAGTGCATGTAGCAAACGGTATTTACGAAAATTGCCCTAATGACGAAGCGCACGAACTTTTTAAACTTCCAGATTTCATTAATACCATGATGGAAAAGAAATGGTATGGAAGTAAAACAGGACAAGGCTTTTATAAGAAAGAAGGGAAAGAAATTTTAGCATTGGACTTAAATTCTATGGAATATAAGCCTTCTAAAAAAGCTCATTTCGCAACCTTGGATTTAACTAAAACGATTGATAAGGTAATAGACCGCTATAAAGTTTTAGTTTCAGGAAAAGATAAAGCGGGCGAATTTTACCGAAAAAACTTTGCTGCCATGTTCGCCTACGTTTCTAACAGGATTCCTGAAATAACCGAAGAACTATATAAAATTGATGATGCCATGAAAGCAGGGTTTGGTTGGGAACATGGCCCTTTTCAAATTTGGGATGCTATAGGTGTAGAAAATGGTATTGAAATCATGATAGCCGAAGGTTTAGAGCCTGCAGCTTGGGTAAACCACATGCTCGCTTCTGGCAGTAAATCGTTTTATTCTATTAAAGAAGGTGCTTCTTATTATTATGATATACCTACCAAAAACCAAGAAAAAATACCAGGGCAAGATGCCTTTATAATTTTAGATAACATTCGAAAAACAAAAGAAGTCTTTAAAAACTCGGGCGTTGTTATTGAAGATTTAGGTGATGGCATTTTAAACTGTGAATTCCAATCTAAAATGAATACGATTGGTGGTGATGTTTTGGCTGGGTTAAATAAAGCTATAGATATTGCTGAAAAGAATTTTGCTGGTTTAGTTATTGGAAATCAAGCTGCAAATTTCTCGGTTGGTGCGAATATAGGCATGATTTTTATGATGGCGGTGGAACAGGAATATGATGAGTTAAATGCTGCTATAAAATATTTTCAAGACACCATGATGCGTATGCGTTATTCTGCCATTCCAACCATTGCTGCGCCACATGGCATGGCACTAGGTGGTGGTTGTGAACTTTCAATGCATGCTGATAAAGTAGTAGCTGCTGCTGAAACTTATATAGGTTTGGTAGAATTTGGTGTAGGCGTTATCCCTGGTGGTGGTGGTTCAAAAGAAATGGCATTACGGGCATCCGATACGTTTAAAAAAGGTGATGTAGAATTAAACACGCTACAAGAGTATTTCTTAACTATCGGTATGGCTAAAGTAGCAACCTCAGCCTACGAAGCTTTCGACCTAGGTTTACTTCAAAATGGTAAAGATATAGTGGTAGTGAATAAAGACCGACAAATAGCCACTGCTAAAGCGTATGCTAAATTATTGTCGGATTCAGGGTATACACAACCTGTAAAACGTAGCGATGTAAAAGTACTTGGAAAACAAGCCTTAGGTATGTTTTTAGTAGGTACTGATGCAATGAAAGATAGTAATTATATTTCTGAGCATGACATGAAAATCGCAAACAAACTAGCTTATGTAATGGCTGGTGGCGATTTATCCGAACCTACGCTAGTAAACGAACAATATTTATTAGACTTAGAGCGTGAAGCCTTTTTAAGTTTATGTACAGAACGTAAAACTTTAGAACGCATTCAGCATATGTTAAAAACAGGGAAACCCCTTAGAAACTAGACAAATTAGATAATCAGATCTCAAAAATTTTAGAAATCTAACCATCTAAAAAATCTAATCATCTTAAAAACCCTTAAAAAATGAAACAAGCATATATAGTAAAAGCATACAGAACCGCGGTTGGTAAAGCCCCTAAAGGAGTATTCCGTTTTAAGCGTGCAGACGAATTGGGTGCGGAAACCATTCAATATATGATGAAAGAATTACCAAATCTTGATGTAAAACGCATTGATGACGTTATAGTTGGAAATGCAATGCCCGAAGGTGCACAAGGTCTTAATATGGCTCGTTTTATATCATTAATTGGATTAAATAGTGTGGATGTACCAGGAGTTACCGTAAATCGTTTTTGTTCTTCAGGATTAGAAACGATTGCAATTGCAGCAGCTAAAATACAATCAGGCATGGCGGAATGTATCATTGCTGGTGGTTCTGAAAGCATGAGTTCCGTTCCTATGACGGGGTTTAAACCAGAATTAAACTACGATACCATTAAAGCTGGACACCAAGATTATTATTGGGGCATGGGTAATACAGCGGAAGCCGTAGCAAACCAATTTAATATTTCTCGGGAAGATCAAGATGAATTTGCATATCATTCTCATATGAAAGCTTTAAAAGCGCTTGCAGAAAACAGATTCAAAGATCAAATTGTCCCTATAAATGTAGATCAAACTTATATTGATGCCGATGGAAAAAAAACCACAAAATCGTACACAGTAACCACTGATGAAGGACCACGTGCCGGAACAAATATTGAAGCATTGGCTAAACTACGACCTGTATTTGCGGCCAATGGAAGTGTAACAGCTGGAAACTCATCTCAAATGAGTGATGGTGCTGCATTTGTAATGGTCATGAGCGAAGCTATGGTTAAAGAATTAAATCTGGAACCTATTGCTCGTTTAGTAAGTTATGCCGCTGCTGGTGTTGAACCACGAATTATGGGTATTGGACCTGTAAAAGCAATTCCAAAAGCTTTAAAATTAGCAGGACTTGAACAAAATGATTTGGATTTAATCGAATTGAATGAAGCCTTCGCTTCCCAATCTCTAGCTGTTATTAGAGAATTAAATCTAGACCCAAATATCATAAATGTAAATGGTGGTGCCATTGCATTAGGACATCCCCTTGGGTGTACCGGAGCAAAACTTTCTGTTCAATTGTTTGATGAAATGCGAAAACGTACCATGAAAAATAAATATGGTGCTGTTACCATGTGTGTGGGAACAGGACAAGGAGCTTGCGGTATTTTTGAATTTTTAAACTAATAAACAACTAAATAAGAATGGAAACAACAGAAAAAGATATTTTAAGAGGTGGCCAATTCTTGGTTAAAGAAACTAATTGTGAAGATATTTTCACACCTGAAGATTTCACTGAAGAACAATTAATGATGAAAGAAGCTGTCACAGAATTTGTAGACAGAGAAATTTGGCCAAATAAACCACGATTTGAAGCCAAAGATTATGCCTTAACAGAGTCTTGCATGCGAAAAGCAGGTGAAATGGGATTTCTTAGCATCGCTGTTCCTACAGAATATGGAGGCATGGGCATGGGGTTTGTAGATACTATGTTGGTTTGTGATTATATTTCTGGTGCAACTGGCTCATTTAGTACGGCTTTTGGGGCACATACAGGAATTGGCACTTTACCAATAACGCTGTACGGAACGGAAGAGCAAAAACAAAAATATGTTCCTAAATTAGCTACTGGAGAATGGTTTGGCTCCTATTGTTTAACCGAACCAAGCGCAGGTAGTGATGCTAATTCTGGTAAAACTAAAGCCGTTTTATCTGCCGATGGAAAATCTTATAGCATCACAGGACAAAAAATGTGGATTTCAAACGCAGGTTTTTGTAATTTAATGATTGTGTTTGCAAGAATTGAAGACGATAAAAACATCACTGGTTTTATTGTTGAATACGACAAAAACAACCCCAATGGCATTACCATGGGTGAAGAGGAACATAAACTAGGTATTCGTGCGTCTTCAACCAGACAAGTGTTTTTTAATAACACCGTTGTTCCGGTAGAAAATATGCTTTCAACTAGAGGGAATGGATTTAAGATTGCCATGAATGCATTAAATGTGGGTAGAATAAAACTTGCTGCTGCCTGTTTAGATGCCCAAAGACGTGTTATTTCAGTTTCTGTAAAATATGCTAACGAACGTATTCAGTTTAACACGCCTATTTCTAGTTTTGGTGCGATTCGTCAAAAAATTGCTGAAATGGCAACCAATTGTTGGGTTGGGGAAACAGCCAGTTACCGTGCTGCAAAAAATATTGAAGATCGCATAGCTCTTCGTCTTAAAAATGGCAAAGACACCCACCAAGAAGCAGAACTTAAAGGTGTAGAAGAATATGCTATAGAATGTTCTATTTTAAAAGTAGCGGTTTCAGAATACACCCAACGTTGTACCGATGAAGGTATTCAAATTTTTGGAGGCATGGGTTTTTCTGAGGATACACCAATAGAATCGGCATGGAGAGATGCGCGTATTGCAAGAATTTATGAAGGAACCAACGAAATAAACCGCATGTTAAGTATTGGTATGCTGATAAAAAAAGCCATGAAAGGTCATGTGGATTTGTTAGGTCCAGCCACAGAAGTTGCCAATGAATTAACAAGTATTCCTTCTTTCGATGTTCCTGATTATTCTGAATTATTTTCAGAAGAAAAAAGCATTATTATCAATCTTAAGAAATTATTTTTAATGGTTTCTGGAGCAGCTTTACAGAAATATGGTGAAGCAATAGAAAAACAGCAACAGCTAATGTTGGCCGCTTCCGATATTTTGATTCAAATCTATATAGCCGAATCTGCCATTCTACGAGCCGAAAAAATGGTTAAAAAAGTTGGAGAAGAAAATACTAAAGAACAAATAGCAATGGCAAAATTAAACCTTTTCCATGCTATTGATATTATTGAAACGGCTGGAAAACATTCTATTATTTCATTTTCAACAGGCGATGAACAACGTATGATGCTTATGGGATTAAAACGTTATATTAAATATATTAACATGCCTAACATTATCGAATTAAGAAATATTATAGCAAACAAGGTTATTAAAGAAAACAAGTATTGTTTTTAAACCTTCTTTTATAGTGACTAACTAATTTCTAAAAGCGTTTCAGAATAAATTTTGAAGCGCTTTTTAATTTTAAGTATTTTAGTAAAAAATAATCGCTCATGAAATTTCAATATTTTTTAATAACATTTTTAATCACTTATATTACTACTTCTCAAAATCATGAAAACATATACAACATTATTGATGCCGTATCAGAAAAACGCATAGAAAAAGACATACAAACGCTTGTTAATTTTGGAACACGAAATACCTTTAGCGATACACTTTCAAAAACGAGAGGTATTGGAGCTGCAAGACGTTGGATTAAATCGGAATTCGAATCCATATCCAGTAATTGTAATAATTGCCTAAATGTGTTTTATCAGAAAGATTTTGTAACAAAAAAAGGCAACAACCGTGTACCACATGATGCTTGGATTGTTAATGTAGTAGCCATTCAAAAAGGCAGCAAATATCCTAACAGATATATTATTATGAGTGGAGACATAGACTCGCGCGCAAGTGATACCATGGATTTTACAACAGATGCTCCTGGTGCCAACGATAATGCCTCAGGTATGGCGGGCACTATAGAGGCCGCCAGAGTACTTTCAAAATATAAATTTGAAAACAGTATTGTGTATGTTGGCTTATCTGGCGAAGAGCAAGGACTATTTGGCGGTGCTGGACTTGCGGCTTACGCCAAAAAACAAGGATGGGACATTATTGGCGT
>NZ_JBFHGK010000057.1:0-21197 GCF_041583155.1 Mariniflexile sp. | reverse complement strand
AGTCAATAACCCTAGCTCTATTTCTTGAACAACTTGTAGTTTTAGACTTAAACTGTAGTCCTTTTGCGTGCGCTTTTTGTAATTTGATTCTTGTGGTTCCATGAATGATTAAGTGTTAAGTGTAACACTATTCTAGGACGTCACATAATTTATAAAAAAACGCGAAGCTTATGCTTTGCGTTTTTCTTTTTTAAAGGCTATTTATACTTTTTTAATTACATTAGTTACAATGCCCCAAATAATAAAGTCATTGTCATTTGTAATTTTTATTATGGGATAATTGGGGTTTTCGGGTTTTAGCCAAATACCATCATTATCTACTCTTAAACGTTTCACGGTAAACTCTCCATCAAGAAAACACACTGCTATTTTGTTATTGGCTGGTTCTAAACTTCTATCTATAACAAGTAAATCATTATCATCTAGTCCTGCACCAATCATAGACTGTCCGCTTACGCGCGCAAAAAAGGTAGCTTCTTTATTTTTTATAAGCTCTTTGTCTAATGATAAGCGTTGTTCCTTAAAATCTTCTGCTGGCGATGGAAACCCTGCTGATATACCTGCATCGTAAAAAAGCGCTCCTAAACTGTGGGATTCTTCAGGGGTAAAAAATGTTAGGTTATTAGATTGATGTAATATCATTTTATTCTGTATTTCTTTTGCGTTAGGGATTAAAGCGGCATCCTTTTTTGAGGCACGAAAAAAAGATATAGTGTAAAGCCCGACCCTTGTGGTAACGCCCAAATAATTTTTCTAATTCCGTTTTTAAATTTAGTTCTAATTTATGAAATTATTCCTTTTATTGGACAAAATCATTTCACTTTAATAATCTCGTTGATATTTGTGGTGTACCGTGGCGATAGGTGTTCTTGACGCATTTTCCAGGTGCGTTTTAAATCTTGGTTGCCTATTTTTACTTTATAATCGGCGTATTTGCGGTTCAATCCGTCTATAACTTGCATGAGTGGTTTATGCTTTGGGTTTTCGTGTTCAAATAACTGTAATTGGTGGTTATTGGTTGGCACAAGACCCATAACAATAACACCTGCCCGTTTATATTTGATTCCTTTTTTAAAGATACTGTTAACCGCTTCCACTGCTTGCTTGCTTATAATTAAACTAGAATCGGTTGGATAGGATAAGGTTATTAATTTACTTGCACGGTGCTGTTCTAAATTCTTTTTGTGACGGTCGCTACTTAAAATAACGTATATGATGTGGCAACTGGAACCTTGTTTTCGTAATTTTTCGGCACAGCTTGTTGCAAAGGTTGAAATGCGTTCTTTGATATTTTCGATGTCTGAAAACGTATATTCGAAACTTCTCGTGGTAGCAATGGACTGTTTGGTTTTAACCTCATCTAGTTGCAATGTGGGGATGCCTTCTAAATCTTTCTTTAATTTCCATTCGGTAATTGAAAAATTTGTACGAACCCAATCATCGGACAGCTGAACAAAATCGAATGCAGTATGACAATTTTTAGCTTTCAACCGCTTTGTTAAACCCCTCCCAATACCCCAAACATCTTCAATTTTAATCCACTTTAAGGCTTTTAGGTGTTTTTCTTCTGAATCGATTATATAAACACCATTAGTTTGCCTAGGAAACTTACGAGCTATTTTATTGGCTACCTTACTCAATGCTTTTGTAGGCGCTATACCCACGCAGGTTGGAATACCTGTCCATTTTAAAATTCGGGTTCTTATTTGGCTTCCGTAATCATTAAAATTATAGTTTTCAAAGCCTTTAAATTGGATAAAAGCTTCATCTATACTATAAACCTCTACATCGGGCGTAAATTGTTCGAGAATGGCCATAACACGACTGCTCATATCTCCATATAACGGATAGTTGGATGAAAATATCTCAATATGATTCGCTTTGCAAAATCCTTCCCATTTAAAAATGGGCGCACCCATAGGCAAGCCTAAAACTTTAGCTTCATCGCTTCGTGAGATTACACAACCATCGTTATTGCTTAAAATAGCAATGGGTTTGTTGCGCAAATTGGGGTTAAAAACACGTTCGCAAGACGCGTAAAAATTGTTACAATCTACTAGAGCGTACATGATAGTAAAGATTCGATTATTGCTTATCTGCCTTGTTCTAATTAGAGCTCACAGATTTTAAAAACTCTGAGGTCAACTCTTAAAATAATTTACCGCTTTCAATAATAGTATGTCCTGTTCGCTTGTAAGTAACCTTTTTCCCATTAGCACAAAAATCATATACGGCTTTTTCTTTTTGTTCGCTAAACGATAATAACAGTACATCATTTACATCGCAAGCGTAATCTTTGGCTACTTTTGCTTTTACATAGTCTATGGTGGCGCGCCCTTTTTTTAATTGTGATTGAATTCTGCTATTCAAATCAGGCTCCTTAAAATCGTCATCTACTTTACAAGCATCCTTTTCGGTAGCTGTTGTTAGTTCATTTTTAGCAACATTCCCTTTTGTACTTTCAGCATCAATGTATTCCCATGTATAATCAGATTTAAGTAAAACTCTTCTGCCATCTTCGGTTTTTACAATGTGGTTGTTTTGAGCTAGACTTAAAAAGGACACAAAAAGGAATAGGGTTAAGCAGTAATTTTTCATAGTTGAATAATGCGTGATGTTATATCAAAAATACAATTTTCATATTAATAGAGATAGTAACACGTGATTAATCTAAGCCTATAGACTACAAAAAATAAAGAACCTAATTTATTTATTCACTACCAAATCATAAGCATGCCTTAATTTCTTTACTATTATCTCGATTTCCTCTTCATTTAAATCGCCAAACCCAAAACGGATGGAACAGGTATTTTTATCTTGATACAGAATGGTTTTTGGAAGAAATAAATCTAACTGTTCTGCATGATACGCCAACTTAACCAGCGATATTTTTGGATTAAAACGCAACCACAATGCTAAACCACCTGAAGGTTTGTCCCAAATTATTTCTTGTTTAAAATGTTTGTGTAGGCATTCGCATAAAAAATCGCGTCGTTCTTTATAAATAATACTGTTTTTCTTTATTAAACGATGTATCTCACCTTCATAAATAAGCTCTGAAAGCATTTGTTCTTGAATTAAATCGCCTTGGCTATCTAATATTTTTAAATAATTTTTAGCTTCTTGAATTAAATTTTCTGGCGCCACTACAAACCCAGTTTGAAAACTTGGAAATAACGATTGCCCTAGTTTGCCTAAATAAATAATAACTCCATTAGCATCGGAACTAGCCATAGGCAACTTAGCGGAACCATCAAATTGAAAATCGTAATCAAAATCATCTTCAATAATAGCAAATTGATACTCTTTAGCCAATTGCATTAATTGTAACCGCCGATCGGCACTTAGGGCTCTAGTGGTTGGGTAATGCCTATGGGCACAAATATAAACACAACGAATAGTATGCTTTATAAAATGGGTTCTAATATATTCAACATCTATACCATCATCGTCTATGGGTATGGTTTTAATAATGGCGCCTGACTGCTGAAAAATCATGTTCGCGGCATAATTACTAAGTTCACCCACCAGAACAATAGCATTGGGCTGCAATAACACCTGCGAAACAATATACAAACTCATTTCAATACTCCGCGTACTCATTAAGTTTTTAGACTTAATATGAAAACCCCGAGTAGCATTTAAATAATTACACAATTGCATTTCAAAACCTGAGTAAGTAGAATAAGACGATTGATTCCATTTAGAAATCAATGTTTTTCGCTTCATGGAGGCACTAAACCATTTTGAAAATTGATGTGTTGGGTGCAATCGCAAATCTGGTTGCCCATCTGTAACACGGTATTTAGCTTCACTGTTCTCTAGGCTAGATGCCAAATTAAAAGACGTTTGAAAAGGAAAACCAGTAGTTCTAGCATACTCATGCGCTTGGTCTATACGTTGAGAGGTCGCCTTAATAGCTGCCGTTTTTCGTTCTGGCACCAAAACACAAGTGCCTTTATTAGGGATTACCTCTACCCATCCCTGCGAAGCCAGCTCATCATAAATAGCTACTACAGTATTTCTATTTATATTAAAAAGCTCACTGAACGTTCGCGTTCCAGGTAGCCAATCACCCTCGGTTAAATACCTACGTTGAATAGCATTAATAATTTGTTGCGATGCTTGAATATAAATAGGCGTTGCATTCTGTTTTTCAAGATGAATTAATTGCTTTAAAAGCTGGCTAACCGGACTATTCATTATTTTAATACTGGACTATTTAACTAGTCCAGAAAGTTACGAACTTTGCACCGTAAATAACAACCTATTATCAAGTTATGAAGAATTATTATTTGTTATCCTTAGTCATCCTAATTTCTGTTAGCTTAAAGGCACAAAACAAACCAACTAAACTACAAGACACTACGGCGTTAGGTGAAATTATAATTAATTCTACCCGAATCAATCTGCCATTTAAAGAAAACTCTAGAACTATTTCAATCATTTCTTCTGAGGCCATAAAAAAAAGTGCCACTAATAACATCGCCGATTTATTGCAACAAGTTGCAGGAATAGACATTAGAAGACGTGGTGCCGCAGGCAGTCAGGCCGATTTATACATTCGCGGTGGTAGTTTCGACCAAACTTTATTGCTTATTGATGGCATAAAAATGGACGACGCACAAACAGGACATCATACCATGAATGCCGCTTTACCAATTGATGTAATTGAACGAATTGAAATTATAAAAGGCCCGGCAGCCAGAGTGTTTGGACAAAACGCTTTCAATGGAGCCATTAATATTGTAACTAAAAAGGAATTAAAAAACACGATTTCTGCTACTACAGAAACAGGATCTTTTGGGCAATTAAATGCGGGGATAACTGTAGGTGCACAACTGGAAAATTCATCTCATATTGTGCATGTAGATAAAATGACTTCCGCAGGTTATCGTCATAACACCGATTACGATAATAGCAATTATTTTGTAAAAAGTATTTTCAACAAGAAAAAACAAGCTATTGAAATGATTACCACCTTCCAAGAACGAAAATTTGGTGCCAATGGCTTTTATGCTAGAGAAAGTGCTACAGAACAATATGAGGAAACCCAAAACAGTTTAATGGCATTTTCAACACAATTTAATACTGAAAACCTTACTATTACACCACGCATTTACTGGAAACGAAACCAAGATGAATATTTGTATATAAGAAATAACCCTCCGGCTTATAGAAACTTGCACATTACGAATAAAATAGGCGCTGAAGTTAATGCGAACTATGCATCTAAAGTAGGAATAACAGGCTTTGGAATAGACCTAGCTAAAGTTTACATGAACAGTAACAATTTAGGAGACCGAAATAGATTTATGACGACCCTATTTCTGGAACATGAATTTAAACTATTAAATGATAAACTAGATATAACTCCAGGTATTGCTGTAACCTATTTTTCTGATTTCGATTTTTATGCTTTTCCTGGAATGGATTTGGGCTACAAACTTAGCGACCAATTTAAGGCGTACGGAAATATTGGTTACACTTACAGAATCCCAACCTATACCGACTTATATTATAACGACCCTAACACCATAGGAAACCCTGATTTGGAAGTAGAAGAAGCATTTGCCCAAGAAATCGGAATTAAATATTTTTCACCTGAATTTTCAGCTTCATTAGCCATTTACAACCGAGACGCACAGAACTTGATTGATTTTATTCGACCAAGCATTAATGAAACCGTTTACACAGCAACAAATATTACAGAAGTTAACACAAAAGGTTTTGAGTTTGATGCATCTTATAATTTTAAACTAAGTGAATTTAACCAAACACTAGCTATTGGTTATAACTTTATGGAAGATGATATTTTAAAACAAAATAAAGACTTATCTCGCTATTCTCTAAACACTCTTAAACATCATTTTACCACACGATTAAGCACACAATTATTTAAAAACATTAGTCAAAATATCATTTACAAACATGCTGAACGTAGCACGGGCGATAGTTATAATGTATGGGATGCTTCCATTGCTTTAAACTTAAATCAGGTAGAATTCTCCATTACTGCAAGCAATATATTTAATGCCGACTATATTGAAGCCGGTTTTGTGCCCATGCCACCTAGCAATGTTCTTTTTGGCTTACGCTACAATTTTAACTAAAAATGACATTTAAATGGCAACCCATAATTTCAAGGTAATTTCTTAAATTTGGCTTACTAAATTATTTAAGCCTTGCCACTAAACTTACAAGATATTCCTCGTGTAAAAACGATTACAAAAGAGGACTTTTTAACGAACTACTTTAAACCTCAAAAACCTGTGGTGATTGAGCGGTTTATTGACCATTGGCCTGCATACAGTAAATGGAATTTGGACTATATGAAAACGGTAGGTGGAGATATTACTGTGCCGTTATATGATGACAGGCCAGTTGATTATAAGGATGGTTTTAACCAACCACATGCCAAAATGAAATTGGCCGATTATATAGATTTACTAAAACAAGAACCTACCCGATACCGTATTTTTTTATGGAATGCCATTAAGGAGATTCCTAAACTACAAAACGATTTTACATTCCCCGATTTTGGTTTGCGCCTCATGAAAGGCATTCCTATGTTATTTTTTGGCGGACGCGATTCGTTCACCTTTATGCATTATGATATTGATTTGGCAAATATCTTTCATTTTCATTTTGAAGGTGAAAAACAAGTTATTTTGTTCAACCAAAAGCAAAACAAATATTTATACAAAGTACCACATTCGTTAATTGCCCGGGAAGACATCGACTTTTCAAACCCCGATTTCGAAAAATGGCCCATGCTAAAAAATGCAAAAGGTTATCAAACCACTCTAAAACATGGCGAAATACTGTACATGCCCGAAGGTTACTGGCATTACATGCGGTATTTAACTCCAGGCTTTTCCATGAGCTTACGTGCTATTGCCAGAAATCCAATAAATTTCAGCAAAGCAATTTACAATTTGGTTATCATGCGAAATTTTGACAATGCCATGCGACGCATTAAGGGCCAAAAGTGGATAGATTGGAAAAACCAACAAGCGGTTACCAAAACCCACAAGAACTTATAAATAATACATCTTTTTACAATTAGTTATAATATCTTTGTAACATAAAATATAAACTCAATCATGCAAAAATTAATTTTATTAGCAGCCTTTTTTAGTATCACAATTTGTAATTCACAAGTATTTATTGGAACTAACGACAACAAATTACAGTTGGCTACCAATATTCAAGACAATGCATCGGGTATAAATATTAGTTATGATTATGGTCTAGGTGAAAACATATCTGTTGGTGTAACATCATCGTATGCCTTAAGTATAAATGATAACATTTCTGCTAGTTTCGGCGACCGTTTTGATGCTAAAGTGCGTTTTAATGCACATTTAGGTAGTGTTGTTAAAATTGACGATAATTTCGACATTTACCCAGGTTTAAACCTTAGCCTTAAAAACTTTGGTGGCCATTTAGGTATGCGCTACTTTTTCTCGGATGGCTTTGGTATTTTCACAGAATTCAATGTACCACTTGCTAAATACAATCCGGATGTTTTAGATGCTGGTGAAAAATTACACAACCAATTTACACTTAATTTGGGAGCTGCTTTTAATTTATAAGTAGCTTAGTTAAAATATCAAAAAAGCGAAAAACATCTGTTTTTCGCTTTTTTTTGTGATTATTTTTAAGAATTAAAGCAATGAATGTAAAACAAAAAACCTCAAAGTTACATTTACTTTGAGGTCGTATTTATAATTTGTCAACAAGCTTTAATTGCCATTTCCAAACAAAAACTGTTGTACTCTTTCTATAATTTAGGAGACAATCCTTTAATTAAAACGGTAAATCGTCGTGATCATCCTCATTTAAGTTCCCTGCAGGCTCAAAAGCATCTGCTGGTGGCACTGGTGGTAAATTACCATCGGCGCTTGCTGCTTGTAAAGCTTCAATTCTCCAACCCTGCACAGAGTTGAAATATTTAGTTTCTCCTTGTGGATTAACCCACTCACGACCACGTAAATTGATACTTATTTTTACTTGTTGCCCAACTTTATAGCTGTTTAATAAATCACATTTATCTTGTACAAACTCCACCATGATTGGTTGTGGATATTGTTCTTCTGTAGTAACTACAACTTCTCTTTTTCTAAACCCATTACCTCCAAAAGTTTGAGTTTCGCCTATCATTTTAATTCTTCCTTGAACTTCCATTTAATTTGTATTTATTCTTATTATTTATTCTCTTTTTCCTCTATCAATCTAAATTAAGATAGTAATATTTTCCAAGCACTTTCAACATCACCAAAACTCAAATAATTTCGAGCCAATCTATGTTTTTGCCTGTAGGTTGCTTTCTTTATATTCGGATATCTTGCACTTAAATCTTCAATAAAAGCAGCCACTTCAACTTCCGTGGGTAAACTTTCAACATTACCCAACATCCCTAAATCGTTACCCGTTAAAACCATACTATTTTTAACTTCCTCAGGGAAATTATCAACACCTATTCCCAATGTTGCCAGTGGTTTTGGTATTTTAAAAAACCCTTTCTTGGCACGACTGTAATAGCTTCCTCCTGCTCTGGCAACCAAATCTAATTTCTTTTGATTTATATTACCTTCTTCATCCAATACATCTTCATCAATATGAAATTTAACAACTTCACATATTACTAAATTTCCGGCACCACCTTCAGTTCCTAGCGCTATTATATCGTTTACTTTGCATTCAAACTGCACGGGCGACTCAGCTACTCGAAATGGTTTCACAACATCCGATTGCAACATGGTTAAACCAGCTTTTTCAAACTCATTAACACCTTTAGGATATTCCGTGCTACTTAATGATGTTTGCTGTACCATATCAAAATTCACCACGTTAATAACCACTTCTTTAGTGGCAATTACATTTGCCAGGGTGTGTTTTGTGGTATTGTTTAACACACGACGTGCGGGTGAAAAAACCAATATAGGCGGATTAGCACTAAACACATTAAAAAAGCTAAATGGCGATAAATTGACATTTCCATCAACATCAATTGTGCTAGCAAAGGCAATGGGTCTTGGTGCTACAGCATCCAACAAATAACTATGTAATTTATTGGTTGATAAGGTTTTCGGATCTATTGAAAGCATCTAACTTACTTAATTTCAACAAAACTAACAATTTATTTTCATTAATACTCAAGAAATATAAATAGGTTATTTTTACATAGTGTTATTTAACTACTTGGCAAAAGTAACCATTCTGAAGTACAACAAAAAACCATTTTACTAACAACCCAAACAATAATATTAACAGATTTGCATTATATTACAAGTTATTTAATAAAGAATGATTTTTACAAAGTATAGTAACGCATTGCGTTGGGTAATTATAATAGCTTCTTTTGCTATAGTATCTCTTATTTTATGGAAAACTTATGAATTTTTTCAGCATTTTAAAGAAGAAGAGCGTATTAAAATGGAAAATTGGTCGTTTGCTCAAACCGATTTAATAAACTCGGAATCCAACACCAATTTGGATCTAACTCTTAAAATACTTAGCAGCAATACAACTACTCCCATGATTGTAATTAACGACGATGGTAGTTTGAGCAGTTATAACAACATTAATGAAGCCAAGGTTTCCGATTCTTTATACCTTCAAAATTTAATTTTGAAATTTAAACAAGAAAACAAACCCATTTCTGTAAAGATTGATGATACTGTTGTTAGCACTATTTACTATGGAAATTCGGAATTGCTAAACAAACTAAAATATTATCCGCTTGCCTTATTACTTATTGTTTTTTTGTTTGGTGCAGTTATATTTTTCTTTTACCGAAGCAATAAAAACGCCACACAAAACAAATTATGGTCTGGAATGGCCAAGGAAACCGCCCATCAAATAGGCACACCTCTATCATCTTTAATTGGTTGGACTGAAATTTTAAAAACAGAAAACATCAACCCCGATTATATTTTTGAAATTGAAAAGGATATCGACAGGCTTCAAACCATTACGGAACGCTTTAGCAAAATAGGGTCTGTTCCTACTTTAGAGGTTACCGATATCGTTAAAGAAACTATCGATTCTTATGATTATTTAAAATCCAGATCTTCAAAACTTATTGAATTTGAAATCAAAATTCCCGAAACCCCCATTGAAGTACATTTAAACAAACAACTATATAGCTGGTGCATAGAAAATTTGGTTAAAAATGCAATTGATGCAATGAAAGGACGTGGAAAGCTTTCCGTTGAAATTTCACAATTAGAAAATAGTATTATGGTGCGTGTTACCGATTCTGGGAAAGGCATCTCAAAAAAAGACTATAATAAAATATTCGAACCAGGTTTTACCACAAAAAAACGTGGCTGGGGGTTGGGCTTATCTTTAACCAAACGCATTATAGAAGATTTTCATAATGGTAAAATTAAAGTTTTACATTCTGAAGTAGGCAAAGGAACAACATTTCAAATTCAACTCACACGGGCTTAATGGAAGGTTATGATTGAAAAATTTATTTTTATAAAGAAGGTTGATTTGAATAACAACTGCCCCAATTGCTATTGTAATGATGGTCTGAAATTAACATGTAACCAAAAAATAAAAGAAACTATCTTTTATAAGGCGGTTACTGCTGAAATGAATTTTGAACTAGCCTGTAATAATTGTAAGAGCAACATTTACCCGGTAGACTGGTCTGACGAAATTGAGCGTGTTTTTGAATATCATAATAAATCTTGCAAACCATTAAAACCATCAACACAACTAAAACAAGCTTCTTGGCTCGCTATTATTGCCATTAGTATATTAGCAATTAGTATCGTTTCTATAATAATTTATAGTCAATTATAATTTCGCCTTAATACGGTCTGCTATTTCCTGGAACTCCTCAGTTGTTAATTTAGTTTTTTGAATAAAACGAGCATCTTCCATAGTATTCAAAGGAATTAAATGTACATGGGCATGAGGCACTTCTAAACCAATAACAGAAACCCCTACACGTTTACATGGTATGGCTTTTTCTATGGCAATAGCAATTTGTCTGGAAAACTGCATTAAGCCAGTGTATGCCGCTTCATCTAAATCGAAAATTTGATCAACTTCCTTTTTAGGTATGCATAATGTATGCCCCTTAGCATTTGGGTTTACATCTAAAAAAGCGAAAAAGTCTTCCGTTTCGGCAATTTTGTAACAAGGAATTTCGCCGTTAATTATTTTAGTGAAAATTGAAGCCATACTATTTTATGAATGTGAGTGAATAATTGTAAATATAAAAGATTCCCAATTAAATAAATCAGGAATCCTTTATATAATTTTTTTTTGAATTTTGATTCAAACAGACATTAAGGTAATAATTTATGAGATTTCTGCTTTTACAGGAATGGATATTACCTTGAAATTTCTATAATGTCAAATTTTAAAACGCCATTAGGCACTTGAATTTCGGCTACTTCACCAACCGATTTTCCTAACAAACCTTTTCCTATGGGTGAATTAACAGATATTTTGCCCGAAGCTAAATCGGCTTCCCCATCAGCAACCAAGGTATAATTCATTTCCATACCATTAGTTTGGTTTTTTATTTTAACCTTAGATAAAACCAATATTTTAGAATTATCTAATTGCGATTCGTCAATGATACGCGCACCAGCTAAAGCATCTTCTAGCTTAGCAATTCGCATTTCTAACATCCCTTGTGCTTCTTTTGCAGCATCATATTCGGCATTTTCACTTAAATCGCCTTTATCTCTAGCTTCAGCAATGGCTTTAGATGCCTTTACTCGCTCCACATCTTTTAATTGCTTAAGTTCGTCTCTTAACTTTTTTAACCCTTCTGGTGTATAGTATGATACTTTACTCATAACTTCATCGTTTTATTAATAATAAAATGCTGAAAACCCACTTCGAAACGTTCGGTACAGGAGTTCAGCATAAAAAAATCTCGTTTTAAACGAGATTGAATAACAAATATACAAAATATTTAGCTCAATTTGCTTAATGTTGTAAATTGAAAATTATTATATTCTTAGATATGAAGTCGTTTTTTTATATTATCTGTTTTATTCTTTTAGTTGGTTGCAGTGCTGATAATACTCTTACTCAAAACCCATATTTACCAAATTACCAATTTAATACTGGCACCCTAATTAATACTAGTTTACCTCAATTTAGTCAATTAAGATCCCCAGGAAATTCTATTACTTTAAATAGCCCTTACGGCATTAACGGTTTGGTACTTTATTACGCTGGTGGTGATAATTACAATGCTTTTGAAATAACGGACCCAAACCATCAGATAAGTTCCTGTTCAAGGCTAAGTATTGAAGGAATAATTGCTACTTGTAATTGTGACGATGGTAATTCATACGACATTTTAAATGGGATTAAAAGAGAAGGCACAACAGGAGAATATCCGTTAATTCGATATCGGGTTGAAGTTTCTGGATCGATAATTAGGGTTTTTAATAATTAAAAAAAGCGATTCGTTTCGGAATCGCTTTTTTTAAAATCATTATTTAATTGCATTTAAAATTTCAAGGTAACACCTGCTAAAAAGTTGATAGTGGCCTGTGGATAATAGAAATTTTCAGTAATTGCATCGTCCGTAGAACCTTGTGGTCTGTAATAATAGCTATAAGTATACCCGTTTGATACGTATTCAGTATTAAATAAATTATTTACTAATAGATTAAATGCGATTTCCTTTATCCATGTTGGTTGAAACTTGTATGATGCACTTAAATTATTCACAAAATAGGCATCCATACTTTTACTATCACTAGAGGTATTATCTAAATATTGTTTACCCACGTACTTAGAAATAAATCCTAGATTTAAATTTTCTATTGGTGAATAACTTAAAGTTCCGCCAGCAATTACACTAGGTGAAAAAGAAATATCAGTATCTTCATATGTTGTTGTTACGGCTTCATATGATACCGTATCATAAGTATTAGGGTCGTATTGCGTATCATAAACTACATAATCAAAAGCTTTAATCTTGTTTTGAGAAAATGTAGCATTAGCATCTATTCTAAACGCATTTGAAAGTTTATAACCTGCTTGTAATTCTATTCCTGCTCTAAAACTATTGTCAACATTCTCACGAATTGGGTCACCTACATCATCCAAATCACCCGTTAACACCAACTGGTCTTTATAATTCATATAATAAAGATTTGCAATGGCATAATAATTTTGGTTTTTCAATTTATATCCAAATTCAAAATCGTACAAACGTTCCGATTTAGGTAGCACAGGGTTTTTAGTTAAATCATCTCTATTAGGTTCTCTATTTGCGATAGCCAAAGAACCATAAATCGAATTAAAATTATCAATTGTAAAAGTTAAACCAGCTTTAGGATTGAAAAAATTAAAAGTCTTTTCTACGTCAATATTTAATAAATCGGAACTTAATCCGTTGGCTTTATAATTTACATTTCTAAATTGAACATCTGCAAATGCAAACCATTTAGAATTAATGGTATATTCTGCCTTTATATAGCTGTTGAAATCGCTTTTTTCTCCTAAATTGTAGTAATAATTTGTTCTTATTGGCACAGAAACAGGAAACGAATCCCAGATTAATTCTCCAAAATGTTTTCCATCATATTTATTATAGCCACCACCTAAATAAAGATTTAAATTATTTTTTTTATAATTCATGGAATACACGAAGGCATAAAAATCATTATCTAACCATCGTCTTCTTATAACATCACCTTCTTCATCAGCATCCGAATTACTTGGAAAATAATCACCTAAAGCTTCTCCATCCTTATACTGTTCAAAATACCCTTTTCCACGAGTATAATTTCCTGAAATATTAGCAGAAAAATTAGTATTAAATTGGTGTGTTAAATGCAATTGATAATGGGTTTGCTCATAATTATCTACCTCATTATCATAGGTGTAATAATTATACGTTCTACCTGAATTTAACAAATTATTCTCTTCTGCCTCTGAAGGATAATTTCTATCAATAAACGCTTGAATACCATCCGTATCACCGTTTACTACAGCTTCTGGTGTGCCGTACCACGACTGATATGTTGTTTCTTTACCTCCAAAAACAATGGCTTTTATGGAAGTTAATTCATTTAAAAAACCGCCTTCAACATAAAATGACGATAAATCTGAAGAGGCTCTATCAATATAACCGTCACTCATAATTTTTGATACGCGAGTTTCAGCATAAAAATTGTTGTTTAAACCAGAACCCAAACTAATATTGTGTTTTCGGGTACCAAAAGAACCAACGGTATTTGTAGTTGTTGCATAACCTTTTTCTGATGGTTCTAAAGTCATAATATTCAAACTGGCACCAAATGCACTAGATCCATTTGTACTGGTTCCAACGCCACGTTGCAATTGAATATCTTCAACAGAAGACACAAAATCTGGCATATTTACCCAATACGTTCCTTGACTTTCCGAGTCGTTATAAGGAATACCGTTGATGGTTACGTTTACTCGAGTTGCATCGGTACCACGCACCCGAATTCCGGTGTAACCTACCCCTGCACCAGCATCGCTAGTTGTTACTACCGATGGCATTTGATCTAAAAGAATTGGCAAATCCTGTCCTAAGTTGGTAGTCTCTAAAGCTTCTTTTGTGATGTTTGAATAAGCTACAGGCGTTTTATCTTTTGCTCGTGTAGCAGATAATAGGACTTCTTTTAATTGTTCAACTTTTGTTGAATCCTTTTTGGTCTGATTGTCTTGCGCACTTACACTAACAGATACCATTAGAAATGCTAAAAACAAAAAGTTGTTTTTGGTTTTTAAATCTTTAATCTGAAAGTTAACATGGAATCTCCTTAAAAAGTGATTATACACCTTTGGAGAAAGAATAAGAAAAATAGATTTCATTACGATTATGTTTATAATCGAATAAAAAGAGGTAATTATTCTTTATGGTTTATTTACTGTTTTATTGAATTTCTTCAGGTATTACAGGCGTTGTAATACCGCTTTAATTCAATTTATTCCCTAAACAGCATTACCTGTTCTAGGTTCATTGGGTATGATCTCAGCCTGTTGATAGTTAAAAGTTAAAAGTTATAATTTTAAAGTCTTTGAAGACAGAAAACTAATACCAATAACCGCTAACTGAAAAAGCACCCCTTTATGAGAACGATGCAAATATAAAAACAATTGATTATAGACAATTAATAATTAATAGTTTTTTTAATCTATGTCAGGCTTTCTTCTAGTTGTCTTTTTATCAGATAGATTACGCTTCATTTTTAATCTTTTTTTTATAACAGCCTTGGGGATTTTTGTCGGAATTCTTTTCTTCGGGATTATTAATCCGTTTTCAATAAGTTCTAAAAAGCGTTTTATTACTAACTCTTTGTTTTTATGCTGACTTCTGCTTTCTTCGCATTGCAGCATCAAAACATCTTCTTTAGTTAACCTATTTTGAATTTTATTTTTTAGACGTTGTTTTAATACTTCATTAAAAACAGAAGATGCTTTTAAGTCAAATACCAACTCAACTTTTGAAGACACTTTATTAACATTTTGGCCGCCAGCTCCGGAGCTTCTAACCGCTTTAAACGTTAGTTCTTGTAATAAAGTGTCTTTATCAAACATTTCTAAACTTGGTGTGCCGGCTTTAATAAGTCGTTCACTGTTTTTACTGGATTAAAAGTTGAAACAGGAATTTCAACAAAAATAGAGTTCCAATATGCCATACTTCCATTCCATAAACCTGGAAGCTCTAAGGCTTTAATATCTACTCCATTTTGAGATTTCATAGTTATAAATGCAGCATCTGGATCGACATACTTAGACAAATCAAATTTTTCACCTTTATAATTTTTGATACCACAAACCAAATCGGTTGGGTTAAAATGTGTAGCTATATCTACAATTTCTTTTTGAGATTGATTTTCAATATCAATTTGGGCAAACTCAACAATTTGCAATGAAATAGAACCTTTAGCATCTTTCACCCAAAATGGACCTCCTCCTGGTTCGCCTTCATTTTTAACCATTCCACAAACCCTTAAAGGTCTGTTCAGTTTATTATGTAAGTAGGTTCGTTTTTCTTCTAAAGTATAATCTTGATAGGCCTGTCTTATATCTACATTTATACGGTTTATAACAAACAACTCAATATTATTAACCTCATCTTCAGATATTTCGTCGTTTTCCAAACAATGTAAATATTTAAAAACGTTACGCTGAATTTGCAACAAGATACCTGCCAACATTTTCTTATAATCTGAAATTTCAATGTTTTGATCGTAAACAACGATATTATCGATATTTTTAATAAAAACTAAATCGTAATCCAGTTTATTCAGATTTTCAATTAAGGCACCATGACCTGAAGGTCTGAACGACAATTTACTCTCATCGGTTCTGAAAAGCTCATCGGTTGCGGTAATTGCAATGGTATCGGTAGATTTATTTTGAAACGAAAACGACACATTATAGTTGATGTTTTTTTCCTTTTCTAACTGATCTTTAACCTGCTTTAATTCATTATTAAACAATTCTTCATGCGCTTCGGAAATTGTAAAATGCAAGTTGGCCGTATTATTTGAGGTGGCATACATTGTGGCCTCTAATAAATGCTCTCTAAATGCAGTAGACACATGGTCTTTATATTTATGAAAAGGTAACAGCCCTTTTGGGTAAAAACTATAGTTTAACTGGTTAGCATTTAGCAAGGTTTTCACAATTAAAACACTTTGTTCCGCTAAAGACAGACTATCAAAATTTGGAACTGTTTCTTGAATTTTCGCTAGAACAATATCATAAAAAGGTAGTTTTTCTAGGCCATCCAAAAACTCTTTAAAGAGCTTATTCTTTTCTGTATAAGATTCTATGGAATCCTTATTTTCATCAAATTCATTTAAGAACTGAAATAAAAATTTAAACATTCTAGTTGCAGCACCAGATGCTGGCACAAACTTCACAATAGATAATTGGTCGCGTTTAGCATCAAAAAAATCCATACAATCTTGTTGTTGTTGTTTGTCTTTTCTTAAAATACCATTTCCTATAGTTGCCGCATCCACTAAATTAGAATACGTCATACCTTTTTTTATAAGGCTAATTTGGGCATTAACTTTATCAATAGTTAATCCATGGTTTTCTATTTGCTTAATATCTTGTTCTGTAAACATGTCTAGTGTTTATTTAATAATTTATCAATTTGTTTTACTGCGGTTTCCAAACGTTCTTTAATATTTCCTTTTAACAAAACATAGGGTCGATTATTTTTAATGAGCTCATTTTCAAAGGCTTTAAACATCATTTCTCTATCTTCTGGCCTATCCCTAAGGTCATCTGCTTCCCAAGGCGTGTCAATATAAGTCAAAAAATACAAATCGTACGTATTTTGTAAGGCATATTTTTCAAGAATTGGATCGCAAAAGCCTAAATAGTAAATTTCGGAATACACTTTGGTTTCTAATAAGTCCGTATCACAAACCAAAATAGTATCTGTTTTTTGAGCTAGTTTGTTTTCAAGTCGCATTTGCCCCTCGGCAATAGGTAATAAATCTTTCGGCTCGCAGGTTTTACGTTCGTTGTTCCATTTATCTTGAAGATACTCTCGTGCATATTCTGGAACCCAAACCGAGTTATAGTACCTAGCCAACCCTTCCGAGAGTGTTGTTTTTCCCGTTGATTCTGGTCCAAATAACACTACTTTTATGCAGTTTGATGGTTGTTGTTTAAGCTTTTCTTCCATGCGATATAGCCTTGAATTGCTAAGATAGTAAAGATTATGTATTGTAACGATAAAATTCCCAAACCTCTATATCCGTAGAGTGGGATTGTAATTAAATCTCCAATAATCCAGAGGGTCCAGTTTTCTAGTTTTTTAATAGCCATATACCACATAGCTGTAAAGAAAATACCAGAAGTTATAATATCAATATAGTTTGGAATTTCTAATGTGTAATCAAATACTTTGTAAACCAAATAGGTTACTAACATAGTAAAAACAAACAAGGCAATTCCTATTTGTTTCTCTTTTAACGTTGTTCTTGAAATGGGTACCACGGGTTTGTCTTGTTTTTTTCTAGACCAATTCCACCACCCATATATACTCATTATGGAATAATAAAAATTCATCATCATATCACCAAAATACTTATTAATATATAATAGGTAAACAGTAATAACGGTACAAACTATTCCGGTTGGATATACCAAAATATTTTCTTTTTTCGCATACCAAACACTTAAAATACCAAACACAAAAGCAATAGCTTCTAGTATAATTTGAAGGGTAGGTGCCTCACGATATGCTTCTAAAAAAAAATCAAAAATGTGGCTCATAAGTACTTCTATCGGTTTTAACAATCTTCATTGTTAAGACACAAATATCCTGATTTTGGAATGATTTTTTTATTTGTTCATTTAAAAAAGGCATTAAGGTATCAAAATCACCATAAATTTGGGTGCTTAATGGGTTTTCTAGCACAGTGAATTCCGAGTTGCGCAGAGCTTTTATAAAATTAATAACATGTATCTCGTAATCGTTTTGCAACGGCGACAATGTTAAATCTACTGATATATTCATGGTTTATTTATTTCTTTAATTGTTCAAAAAAAGAGGCATCTTCCTCAAAAGCAGTTCCAATTACAACTAAATCGGCTCCAGATTTGTAAGCAGCATCTAACTGGTTTATAGTTCTAATTCCGCCACCAACAATTAATGGAATTTGAAGTTCTTGTTTTACTGAACTGATTATTTCGCTGGTAACAGCATGTGCTGCTCCGCTTCCTGCTTCCAAATAGATAAGTTTCATACCTAAAAACTCGGCTGCTTTGGCTGTATCTACAATATTTTGAATATTATTTTTTGGCATTGGTTTGGTTTCTGTTACACGCTGTACTGCTGTTTCTTTACCATTCTCAATCAACATATAACCTGTTGGAATAACCTCTAAGGAGGAGTTGCGCAGTTTAGAAACCGAGGCTACATGCTTTCCAATTAAATACTCTGGGTTTCTTCCTGAAATTAAACTCAAAAACAATAATCCATCTGCATAATCTGTAATTTGGGTAACATCTCCAGGAAATAAAATAACAGGAAGTTTTGTGTACTTTTTAATTTCTGAAACGACCCGTTCGGTCGCATTTACTTCAACAATACTTCCTCCAACAAAAACATGAGTGGCTATGGATTGATTTAATTTTTCAATAAACCAGGACACATCTTCAATAGCAAATTTATCAGGATCTATTAAAACTGCTAACAGCTTTTTATTTTCTGCAATTGATTTTAATATATTTTGGTATATGGCATTACTTAGGCCCTCTGGTTTGCAAAGGTTTCTCAAAATATCTGGTTGCTTAGTACTTAAAATCTTCATTCTAACTAAGGGCATAAGCACAAGTAAAGCCTTCAAACTCTAAAAACTGAACATTATACTTGTGTTTTTTATCTTCATAATCAATCCAAGCCACAGTTTCTAGCTCATTATCAGACATTGGAATTACCAAACAATGCTGCTTAAAACTTAATCCAGGCGTAGCAAATAACTTGTATAAAGATTCCTTTACACACCAGATGATGGTTAACTTGTTAATATAATCTATTGCAGATTCATCTAAATAATAAGATTCATATTCAACAAACTTATGCGCAATTACGCTTATTTTATCACGCTGCTTTTCAATATCAATACCAATAATGGCATCACTAATTATTATAGCTGAAAAATTAAATGAATGTGTTATGGAAATATGTTTTCCATCTAACAAATAGGGTTTACCGTTTTCATCATAATGTAAATCAACATCATCATATCCAAATTCGGCTAATAGCATCCTAACACTTAAAAAACCGCGCTGGTGCAATTCACTCTTCATCCCCAAAACACGATCTAAACTCTTCGGTTTTAAGCTAACTGATTGCATTAAAGCATCAAACGGTTCGGTAATCTTCCAGATTTTAACAACAGTTTGTGAGTTTGGAGTAATGGTTTTATAAAGAGGCATTTAATATTTTAAAAGTTATTAGTTATCTTTGCACCGCTGTAAGCTGGTTAACTATTTTAATGGAGCAATTTAACTATTTTAAATACGATTCCAAAGAGGTTTTCCTATTATAAACAAAGAAAAAAACAGAAAATTGATATGAGTACAAAAACAATTCCTTACGTAGCTAATAAAGTAAAAGATATTTCACTTGCAGCTTGGGGACGAAAAGAAATAGAATTGGCCGAAGCTGAAATGCCAGGTCTTATGAGTTTACGTGAAGAATACGGCAACTCAAAACCTTTAAAAGGCGCTAGAATTGCAGGCTGTTTACACATGACGATTCAAACTGCTGTTCTTATTGAAACCCTACAAGCTTTAGGCGCAGAAGTAACCTGGAGTTCTTGTAACATATTTTCCACACAAGATCAAGCGGCTGCGGCAATTGCTGCTGCAGGAACATCGGTTTACGCTTGGAAAGATATGACCGAAGAAGAATTCGATTGGTGCATCGAGCAAACCCTTTTCTTTGGCGAAGACAGAAAACCATTAAACATGATTCTTGATGATGGTGGCGATTTAACCAATATGGTTTTAGACCGTTATCCCGAACTAGTTTCTGGTATTAAAGGTTTAAGCGAAGAAACTACCACGGGTGTTCACAGACTTTACGAACGTGTAAAAAACGGAACCTTACCAATGCCTGCAATTAATGTTAACGATTCTGTTACTAAATCGAAATTTGATAACAAATACGGTTGTAAAGAATCTGCTGTAGATGCGATTCGTCGTGCAACAGATATTATGCTTGCTGGAAAACGCGTTGTAGTTTGCGGATATGGCGATGTTGGTAAAGGTACTGCCGCTTCTTTTAAAGGTGCTGGAAGTATTGTAACCGTTACCGAAATCGACCCAATTTGTGCTTTACAAGCTGCTATGGATGGTTTTGAAGTTAAAAAACTAGAAACTGTTGCTCCAAATGCCGATATCGTTATTACAACTACAGGAAATAAAGATATTGTACGTGGCGAGCATTTTGAAGCTTTTAAAGACAAAACTATTGTGTGTAACATTGGGCATTTCGATAACGAAATCGATATGGCTTGGTTAAAGAAAAACCACGGACATACCAAAAACACCATCAAACCTCAAGTAGATAAATATACCGTAAACGGAAAAGACATTATCATACTTGCCGAAGGTCGTTTGGTAAACTTAGGATGTGCTACAGGCCACCCAAGTTTTGTAATGAGTAACTCGTTTACAAACCAAACCTT
>NZ_JBFHGK010000056.1:0-22747 GCF_041583155.1 Mariniflexile sp. | reverse complement strand
CATCACGGTTACTTTAAAATTGGTGAGCCTCACATTCACTATGGGCGCCACCAAATAGGTAGTAAGAGCTTGTGTAATCTGGTCGCCAATTTGTTGGGTAGTAAAGCCCGCAACCTTCAGTTTCCCAAGTACCGGGAAATTAATGTTTCCATGTGCATCCACCAGATAAGGTAAAAGCTTAGGGTTACCAACTACTGAAGGTGTTTCATAAAGGTTAAAAATTTCTGCCGATAGAGGCTCGCTTGCTGATACTTGTATAGTAATTAAATCGCCCAGTTGAATCTCGGGTTGAAAGTTTGCCAGGGTTTCCTGAGCTTTAATATCATCAGATTCCTGAAAATAAACAATTTTTTTACTGGACACACATCCTGTAATAAGAATGGCAGCAGCCAGCACCAACAGGCATTTACTGTTTTTAATGGTCATAGCTATTAATTTATGAGGGTGGTATGGTTTCATTATGTGTTAGTTTGTAGTGTATTATTAGTTTTATTTTTAATGCTTATTTTTTTCTTAAGGATGTAAAATAAAAGCACCCCAGCAACAAATAGAGCAGCTAAAACGGCCATCATTTTGAAGCTGTTCCAGAACGAAGATAACCAGATGATTACAATAACGAATAGATAGTTTGAAAAACCTAATACCATGGTTGTTTCAAAATGAGACAAACCGGCATCAATTAAGATGTGATGCATATGATTTCTATCGGGATAAAAGGGACTTTTTTTATGATACAAGCGCACCATAATGACCCGAAACATATCAAACAACGGAATCCATAAAATGGCCGCAATCACAATCAATTTATTTTCGGTTTGAAATGAAAACGGATTAAAAAGCTCGTCTGGTATGGCGAGAAATTTTAGAGTGCAAATGCCTATGCAAAAGCCAATGATGAGCGATCCTGTATCGCCCATAAATATTTTTTTTGATGAAGAGAAATTATAATTAAGGTATGCCAGTAAGATGCCAATAACACTTAAGCATAGTAAAAAATAAAAATGCAAATGGTACGCAAAAAATATCAGGGCATAAATACTAAAAATAATAATGGCCACAATAGAGGCGAGTCCGTCAATGCCATCAATAAGATTAAAAGCGTTTATAATGGTTAGCATCATTAGTATAACGGCCATGTAGGTAAACATCAATGGTAATTCGTGGGCGCCTAAAAATCCATGAAAGCTATGTACCTGCATCGCGCTTGAGAACAACATAAAAAGAATGGCACATGTTGCCATGATTGTTTTTGCCCTAGGTGTTGCCAGCACTAAATCGTCTTTTAAGCCAATAATAAACAAAAGCGTGATACCTGCAATAATATTTAAACTTACCTGATCTGAATCAAAATGTTGAATAAAAAACAAGGTCATAATCAAGGTAATAAAAAAGGCAACCCCTGCCATGGTAGGTACAGAATTGCTATGCGAACTTCTCTCATCTGGATGATCAAGCAATTGACGGCTTTGAATGATCCAGCTTATTTTTGGTATGATAAAATACACCAGCAAAAACGAATTTACTACCGCTAATATGCTTACCACCGTTAAGTTAGAGAGGATTTCTTTTAGCATTTTTTAATCATTATTAAATTTTAAAGCAAGTTATTTGTAAATAAACTGTTTGATTTTTGAGGTATTCTTTCTTAAAACAGATAACAAGCCGCCTACTTTATTAGAAGTTACCGCACGATAATCTTCTTTCGTCTTTTGGAATATATTTTTAATAGAGCGATTACTCATCCCCCCAACTCGCATATTCGTTATTACTTGTGGCATATAAGTAAATTTTAGGGTCTCCTCTTTTAGTATGCGTAACATAAAATCGTAATCTGCTGCTATTTTATACGACGTATCAAAATTACCATATTTTTCATAAATCTCACGTTTTAAAAATAAAGTAGGGTGCGCAGGCATCCAGCCTTCTTTTAATAATTTAGGCTGAAATGACTGGCTTTTCCAATAACGAATGACCTGATTTGCATTTGATTGCGACACATACTGCAAATCACCAAATAAACCATCCATATCTTTGTTTTGAAAGGCATAGGCAATTTCAGATAAAATAGTTTTAGAGGCCAGCACATCATCGGAATGTACAAAACCAATAATAGCACCAGTTGCTTTGGCAATCCCTTTATTTAAAGCCTCGTAGATGCCATTATCAGGTTCTGATATGATTTTAAAGGTAACATGCGGATAGTTTAATTGGTATTGCTTTACAATATCTAAAGTAGTATCACTAGAATTACCATCAATTATTATATATTCAATAGATTGGTAGGTTTGTTTAACTACTGATTGTATGCAACTTTCTATGGTAGACTTGCTATTAAAGGTTGCCGTTATGATTGATACTTTCATTTTTGTAATGAGTCTAGAACTTCATAAAGTATATTTTCGTTTTTAAGATTTTAATCTTAGTTCTTTAATTTTTGTTTGTATTTGGAAAAAATAATTGGCCTTGTATCTGGCAAAATAAAATCCGGTAATACCATCTAATATACCTAACTTAAAAAAGTAAGTCCCAATAAAATATATATAGGGTAAAAGTCCTGAATTTAATAAACTATACTTAAGTTGTTGTCTAAATGTTAACTTTGTGGGATTTTCTTTCTTCAGATTCATAAATCTACTAGCTTCCCAACTAGAATAGGCATTATGCCTGTCAATGTAGTGTTTTAATCCTTTGAAATCTTTATGTATAATGCTGCTTTTTAACTTACCAACGCTGCCTTCAATGATTGGATGCTCATGAATTTCCATATCTAATTGACTCCAAGAATCCTCCTCTATTTTTTCAAAACGACCTTTAGTTTTTTTAAATAATGCCAATTTACGCATCTTAAGACCATATTTTTGTTCTTTGCCCATAAAGTAGTTATTGTAAAATATCCAAAATCCATTTTCTTTTGTACATTCTATTTTCTCGGATAATTCTTTAACAAAAGATTTCGTCAAAAACTCGTCGGCGTCCAAAAATAGAACCCACTCATTTTTTAAAGTAACATTTTCTAATGTCCAATTTCTTTTTTTAGGAAATTTGCCATTCCATTTAAAATCAATTAATTTAAAACCAAATGACTTTACAATTGCCGGCGTATCGTCTGTGCTTTGAGAATCAACCACTACCACTTCCGAAAATGGGTTTAACTTTTCTAAACAAAGAGGCAAATTAAGCGCTTCATTTTTTACTGAAACAACAACTGAAATTGGTATTTTTTCCACTCTAATGTATTTCTCGTGTTTTAATGAATTTTGCAGGATTACCTCCTACAATGGTCCAGGACTCCACATCTTTATATACAGAAGCTGTTGCTCCCACCACTGCTCCTTGTTTTATAGTTACACCAAAACCAATAAAAGCCGATGCACCTACCCAGACCTGATTTGCAATAATAATGGGAGCAGTAATTAAAGGATAATTGCTTTTTGTTATATCATGCGATGCCGTACATAAATAAGTCTTTTGAGAAACTGTAGTATGTTCACCTATAATCACTTTATCTACGTTATAACAATCTACATCCGGAGCTAAACAACTATAGGCATGCATTTCTAAATTCCAAGGTGCATATATACGAACGGAAGAGTAAACATGAGCCGTTTTATGGACTTTAGCCCCAAAGCTTCGTAATAAAAATAACTTCCAGGAGCGCCCAATACTTCTTGGTAAGGGCCTAGCGAACAAAAACCAAGTGATAGTCCATAAAAAACGCACGAATTGGTTTTTTCTACTCAAAGTGTTTTGATATTGAGACAAATCTACTTTGTTCATATTATATCTACAAAATCTGGTTTATTTTCTTTTGTCAATACCCAATGATACAATTCAAGCATTTGGTCCGCCACAGCTTCCATACTATATTTTTTTTTAATTAATTTTCTGCCGTTTTTACCCATTACTTCCAATGCGTCTTCCGGCGTTTGTATCGCATTTATTAAAGCTTTTTTAAGAGGCTCCACACCTATATCAATCCACCAACCAGCATTACAAGTATTTAGCTCTTCCCATGGTGTGCCTTTGGTTGTAATTATTGGGGTATAACTCGCCATGGCTTCCGCTACTACAATGCCAAAATTTTCACTATAAGTTGGTAACACAAATAAGCTTGCTTCCCTAAATAACATTATTTTGTCTTGGTCAAAAACAGGTGGTTTAATGCAAATTTGTTCTTGTAGATTATGCTTAATAATTTTTTGTTGTAATGATTCTATATAGCCTTCTTCACCATTTCCAACAATTTCTATAACCCAGTTTTTACGTAGGTTTAAATCTATTTGACTCCAGGCTTCTATTAAATTTTCAATGCCTTTTTTTGGGTGTATACGTGATAGAAAGAGTATTTTTTTGGGTACTGAAACTTTAGTGGGAATATTAGTGGGAAAATCTTCTATATTAACGCCATTGGGAATCATGGCTACAGGATTTTTAAATCCTAATTTTCGAATACTCTCCACTTCCATAGGTGCTGTGGCGTGCAAACAAGTGGCTTTGGCTAAATCGTTATACTGAAATAATTTTAGCGCCAGTTTCTTTTTAAAACTTCCTTGTTTTAAGGCCCAAGGTTCAAGCATACCCCGTGGAGTTATTATATAAGGTTTATTTTTACTTCTTGCAATTTTAGCCATTTGTTGCACAGGAAATTGCCATAATCCATGGCCGTGAAATAGATCAGAATTAGTAATCATCAATTGTTGTTCTAATGATTTTGAATAATTCAAAAACCCTCTTTTATGAAAGTTAATTTTGCCATTTCCGCATTCAAGATTATAAATAATTGGATGATCACTTTGCAAGGTATTGAGCTCTGTGTTAATTTCTTGCCTTTGTATAGACATGGCCTCTATCAAGTAGGTAACACTTCTTGCGGGCCCCCCCGTTGAAGTATCAATGGATGTTATAACATGAACTATTTTCATTTTACTAGTAAATTATTCATGTTTTTTATCCATTTTTTGGAAGAAACTGTCTCAGAATATAAGTTACTTGCTTTACTCATATTTAAAAGTTCATGGTCACTGAACTCTACCATTTTTTTCATTGCATTGTACAAGCTATCTTCATTTTTAGCTTCGAAAACAATTCCATTGTCAATTTTAACAAATTCAGATGCAGCTCCAACTTTATCACTTACAATAAGAGGGTATCCTGATAAAGCAAATTCATGAACAACAACACCCCACGGTTCAAAATGACTAGGCAAAACGAAAACTCCGCCTCGTTCTACATATAAATGTAATTCTTTTGGTTGTAAAAAACCAATATGCTTAATTTTTGGGTGTATTTTCCTTTCTTCAAATAATGAACCTGTACCAATACAAGTTAAAGTCCAGTCATTTGGTACATTTTCTTTTAATTTTACAAAAGCATTCCACAATTCTCTTACACCTTTAAAACTCAAATATCTTCCAACAAAAACAAATTCATGAACTATTTTTTCTCTAGTTTTTTTGAATGAGTTTTCATTGGCTACATACCAGCCTAAAATTATATTTTCCTTTTTAAATCCTAACTTAATAGCATATTTTTTTTGTGGAATTCCGGGAACCCATATTTTTTTAAATTTAGGCACAATAAATAATCTAATGTAAACTAAACCTACATACTGTTTTAAAGAACCCTCCCACTGATTATCCATGGTTAAAACACAGGTTTTATTTTTGTGATTTTTGGCTATAACTGCATTATATTTAGCATTGCTCCAACCACTACAAATAATTAAATCAGGATCAATTGAACTTACCAAACCTATTATTTGATTTTTGTCAAGTTCATCTTGGTCATAAAAAGTAATATTTTTTTCATTTAAATTAAATTCAAAAGGCGCTTCGTTCTTATCAGGAGATTTTTTAAAAATTGAAAGTGATATATTATCTTGCTTTACCCATGTCTCAAACATATTCAGCATATAATCTGACAACCTAGAAAACAAAATAACGACTTTTTTATTTTTCATGATTAATAGTTGTTATAAAATTGTAAACCTGATTGCCGACTCTGCTCGTATCAAAATGATTATATGTATAAGCTCCAATTTTATTACGCTTTATTGATAGTTCAGGAAGCATCTCATACGCCTCAATTAAACACTTCATTAGGTTTTCACTGGTTAATGGTTTACAAATTGTAATTATATCAGTATCTAAGGCCACCAAATCTCCTACATCTGTGGCGATAACAATTTTAGAATTTCCTAAATATTCATATACTTTAGAAGGTGTTTTGTAATTGGAATGCCTTCCGGTTTCTTTTTGTAAAGCCACACATACATCAGTTTTTTCTAATAAATTATTATATTCTTCATTAGATACAAATCCGTAATACGTAACATTTATATTTCTAAAGTTTTTAACTTGATTTTCTAACCATTCAGATTTTGGTCCACCACCAGAAATACGAAATTCAATATTCTTATACTTCATTTTGTTGTCTATTTTTTTTAAGGCCTCGATAAAAACATCTATCCCATGTTCAAAAGCTATTTTACCTGAAAAAAATACGACTAATTTTTCTGAACTTTTAGAAACAACCTCCTGGTTTACTTTAATGCACCCTGTAACCACTAAAAAAGGTTTATTATATGGCAAAAAATCTTTAAATCTTTTTGTTGGAATAATAAAACCATCAGACACATGTGCTATTATTTTCATGCACAAATAAAAAATCAACTGCTGCATGGGTCTATCTTCTGAGGATGATTTAAAATCCATTAGACTAGGTCTAGAAATGTCCTCTACATTATTTATTACTTTTATTCTAGGCTTGATTATTTTTATAAAAAGCACTAAAAAAACAAATAACGGATCAAAATTATAAACAACAACTTGCACTGTTTTGGTTTTCATGAGTAACCTTACAGTAGCAATAAAATATGTAAAATAAGAATAAAATAATCCTAAAAATGGTATAGCAAGTGTTTTTGGGAAATAAAAAAGAACGCCTTTATCCTTGGTTATTATAGTTTTTTTAAAAATTGCACTTTTATTTAGCTTAATATTTAAACTAACTCCAGGCGATACAATAACGGGGTTGTAGTGAACAGATAAAGCTTGTGCAATTCTGTGCATTCTATTAGAGCCAGCAGGATTATTGGTTGGTAATTCTCTTTCGTTAACAACAAACTCGTTTAAATAATTCCCTAAATATAAAATGTATTCTTTCTTTTTTTGCAAGGTAATAGATTTCTATAAGCTTATAATTGCTTTGGCTAGCTGACCAACTGCTATTACATTGGAAGGAATATATCCTGATACAGTACTACCAGCACAAATAAGGATATATTTACCAATTTCAACATGATTTGCAGAAGCTAAAATTATTGTTAAATAAACTAGAAAGTAACGGTCTTTAAAAAACGTCATAGTTGGCTAGATTTAAAAAAATCTTCTGGTGACACAAATAGTTTCGCATTTTTTTTCAGATAATCCAAATCTTTATCCCACCATTTTAAACCTAATAAAAACGCTATTTCTTTATCTGAAAATCGTTTTTTTATTTGTTTTGCTGGCACACCACCAACTACGGCATAATCGTCAATATTTTTGGTGACCACGGCTCCAGATGCAATTATAACACCGTTGCCAATGGTGACACCATCAGTAATCGTTACCCCATAACCAATCCATACATCATTTTTTATAATAACATCTTTATGTTCTATAATATTATTAACGAAATGTATATTTTCTGAACTAGCTCTTGTAGAATAAAAACTAGGGTGTGTTGTAATAAAATGAGTAGGGTGAATACCTAAACCTATTTTTACATTGGGTGCAATGGAACAAAACTTACCTATAGATGCATTCATTATTTCTGAACCACCACCTATATAAGTGTAAGCTTCAATTTTTGCATTGCTAATTTGTGTTTTACCATAAATCTTTACATGCTTACCAACTATACAATTTTTTAAAACCACACTATTTACTAAAGTAACATGTGGATATTTAATTATGGAGATAATAGGATTTATACTTTCCTTTAAACAAGATATCAGATAGCTAATTATTGAACTAATCATAATTTTATTCTCTTTTATAAATCATAATTTGCCTTTTTTTCATGAGAAACTCAAAAAGTAAAGCCCAAAAAAATAAAGCTATAAAACCAGGACTAAAATAACTTTGTTGGATTGTCATAAAAGAACCTATAAAAAACAAAACAGACAAGGTATGCTTCAGTATACTTTTTCCCAATAAACTAATAGAAATAACCTAGGAAATAAAAGCTAATATAAACATAACAAGTAAAACACTGTTTTTACCAAAGTCAAATATTATATCAGGAATAATTGAACGTGGTATAACGGCTGCTGAATTATTTGATTTAATAAAATCAAATATAGTGCTCAAAATAAAAGTTTTTACTGAGGATAAATATTACTTTATACATTAAATACTTTTAAGCACCTTGATTTATCACAATATATTTCTCTAACTTAAAATTCTTAATATATGGTAAAAACAATCCTATAAACACTAAAAAACTATAAACAGAAACTGTTGGCATTCCGTATATAAATGAATCTAAAGTTTTAATTATGATTATAAATCCAAAAAAATTATATACTGGATTTTTATTTCGTATACAAAGAATGGCTGACCTTAAAAAAATAAACAAGGCTAATATGACAAAGATAAAACCAAACCAATATCCTTGTTGAAGCCAACCTATTTCAATAGTATTTCTTTCAGTAAAAGATTCATATTTAGAAAAAATGCCTTTACCAAATAAATAATTTTTCAAAGTGAAATCTTTGAAAGCATCTTGAATTATTTTTGTCCTTGAATCTTCCGCGTAATCATTTATTGAAGATATAGTATTTCTATCTGAGGAAATTACATTTATAAGCGATTCAATTTTAATTTTTTCGAAAAGTGGGCTATCTGTAAATTTAGAAAACACATTAGTATTACTAAAAATTAAAAAAACTACAAAAGCAATTAATAAAGACTTTACTATTCGAATTTCTGACTTTAAATATGTAATAGCTAAAAGTAAAACTAAATAGGTAAAAACTAAAAAATAAGATCTGCTTGCAATAATGCTTACATAAAAAACACCAATACTTAAAAAAATAAATCCAATAATTTTATGCTTTTTTATTTTACTAAAACTGAAAAAACTTAGAGGTAGTATACAATTATCCAATAAAGAATAAGCGTCCCCAAAGGCCATAAAACTATATATAGGAATTAAAAAAAATAACGAAAATATTATAATTGCCATATTTGTTTTGAAATAAACTCCAAAAAAATCTTCTTGATATTTAATAAAAATAGCAAACGGAATTGCTATAAAACTTAAAGCATAATATGGGAATGTAATAAGATAAGCATCCGTAAATTTTGAAAAACTAAAATTCTGAGCTAAATCAAAAAAAATCATAATAGCCGGGTAAATAAAAAGAATAATTAATATTAATTTTATTTTATTTAATTTCATAAACTTAATAAGTCTTTGAAAATCTAAAATTGAAAAACAAAGAAGAGTTATAAAGAGTATTGAATTTATAGGTTTTAAAAAACTTACTGAGTGAGCAATGGCTAATCTATTTGTGATGGCTAATAGAAAAACTAAGAAAATATAATTTTTTATCTTAAATATTGAAATCATTAGATTGGCAATTTAAAAATCCCACCATGTTGTGAGGCCTCCTTGTCTACATAGCAATTTATATAGCCTCCAATATCTAAAACAACAGTATTAAGTGGTTCTAGCTGTTTCACAATATTAGCCGAGCCTATCCCTGCCGCCACAAAACAAATATCTATTTTTTGGGTAATACTGGTTAAGTCTAAAACCTCTTCCATAGAGGCTGTTTTAGAGATACGTAAAAAAACTACAGATTTTGCGCCAAATGCTTTTAAGGTCGTATTTATTTTAGCTTCAGATACATCGTCACTTCCTGTAGCTATTAAAATTGTTCTG
Organism: Mariniflexile sp.; assembly: GCF_041583155.1. Lineage (GTDB taxonomy): Bacteria > Bacteroidota > Bacteroidia > Flavobacteriales > Flavobacteriaceae > Mariniflexile. The sequence goes on along the minus strand of NZ_JBFHGK010000056.1, from coordinate 12,814 downwards.
TTCTTATAAAAGGTTTCCCAGCCCGGTTTTACTAAAAGGCCACATATAAAATGAAACGGCACATAATTAGTGGCATTAAACTTTATACTGTTTTTATTAAAAAAAGGAATTAAGCTATTGTTGTATTCTACAAAAGCATTCAGCCCATTTTCATTGAAATAGCAAGCTAAATAGCCTTTTTCTGCAATATACCTGACATTTTGTATCAAATCTTTTCGCAATTGCTTTACTCTACTGGGCGCATATGCTTCTCCCCAAGAAGTTTTCCACCTATTTGGGTTTTTAATTCTTGTTTTTTCAGCTGTAACAGCTATTAGTTCTCTCCATAAAGGTTTTTTGTGAAAATTGTATTTTCTACCCATAATAAAGCGATACTCTCCATCTGCCATACGATATACTGGAAAATATTCTTTCCCCATTTTTGAAATCACTAAATTTTTAAAGTTGTTAAACCAAGTGTCAAAATCTGTTTCATGGAAAGCATAAGCGTTTAAATAGCCACCATAGGCTTCATCTGCGCTTTTTAGGCCAACTTTATTTAAACTTACAGAATATTTTAATGTCATTTTATTCTACTTAGTAATTGGTTTGTAAAATCTTCCCATGTGTGATAAAATACATTTACATTGTTACTTTGCTCAAAATCTAGCTTTAGCGCTTTTTCAATTTTAAAAGCCAATTCTTTAACATTACCCGCTTCAGAAAGTTGATATTTCTTGTGGTCTATTATGGTAAGATCCTCAATACCTGAGTTAGGTGTTGCAACAATAGGTAAATTAAAGTATTTGGCTTCTGTTAGTACTAATGCCAAACCCTCTTCAAATGAAGGTAAGCAAAACAAAGTGGCTTCTTGATACTTTGCAACCAATGAGTCACCTCTTAACACACCATAGTATTTAATCCAATCTTGTTTTAAATGTTCTTTATTAATTCCTTTTTGAAGTGAACCTACAAACCATAACTCAACTTCTGGAATATGTTCTCGAACTAATTTTACGGCATCAATTAATACACCAGTACCTTTCCTAGGACTTAGTTGCCCTACAAACAAAACTGTATTTTGTCGTTTTGTACTAGAATGTGTGATTTTTTTAAATTTTTTAGAAGAAAAGGCGTAAGGTATTTGTATTAATTTTTGCTTATCAACTTGATTTTCAATAAAAGTTTGTTTTACAAATTTTGATGGAATCAATATATAATTTGCTAGTTCATATTCTAGTAATTCTCTTTCTACAAAAATTTGGCTATTAGCTGGATAGTCATATCTATGATAGTCTCCCGCTTGTTTTTTTAATTGAATATTTGATAAGGTATGAGTGGATCCTCTGTCTAATATTTTTATAACACTCTTAAGTTTGTAGGCTTCAAATATCTCTTGAGCGTATCCTGCGAAACAAATAACCACCTCGGTACTATTAGGGATAAATTTTAAAGTCGTTTTAGTAAACAATCTAGCATACCATAAAACGGGTAATTCTTTTTTAAATATTTTTCTATAGCCTCTTTTTAACACTTCAAAAAAGGGTAATCCCACGTATACTTCTTTGCCTATATTATAGCGTTTAGCAACTGAATACGGCATGGTTGATATTAACTTTTCTAAACACCCCATTTTATATAACTCAGCGGCATAATCAAAGGCATGAAACCTTCCATTTACAACTACCGTAATTTTTTTACCAACCTCTACCATGCATTTAAATTTTAAGAACCAATTTAACCTTTGTTATTAATATTTTGGGAGTATTGATAGCTATTAAAAAAACATCATTTTTAAAACCAAGCCAACTATCTTGTGTGATTTGAATTGAAGTTTTAACAACATATGGTATCAATAAGAGCTCTAAAACTACTATGGATATAGCAGTTCCTTCAATACCAAAAAAATATGTCAAAAAATAAGTAGCAACAAAAGTGATTGAAGAGTATAGTAAATATCTAACTGCTAATTTTTCATGTAAATTACTCGCCAAATGAACCACACTACTTGTATTCCATAAGGCGTTTAATGGAATAGGAATTAACATTAATAAGAATAATCTTTTAGGAAGAACTATATTATTACCAGTCCATTTAACATATAGTATTTCTCCAAAAAATAATAAAAACAACACACCAAATATTGAAAGTATAATAGAAGCAGTAATGCCATACCTATGTATTTTCATAGCACTTTGAAAATCTTTTTTTCCAATTAGGTGACTTAACTCAGGCCAACTAGATTGATTAATTATATCAATACCTTGCTTAACAATATTGACTATTGTCTTTACGGTACTGAACAATGCAACGTATGTTGGTCCTAACAAGATTTGAATAATAAAAATATTACCTTGAATTGTAAGCGCATTTCCTAAAGGAAATGCTTGGAAAGCAAATCCTTTTTTAAATAAGTTTTTAAATTCTTTTATATCAATATATTTAAAGGAAAACTTTATTTCAGGGGAAACCTTCTTGCTAATAATAAAATAAATTATTAAGAACACTATGTTTGCTAATAACATACCTAACGATAGCAGATCAAATCTAGTTGAATATTTCAATACTATAAATAGGGCTAGTAAATTCAACCAAGGAATAAAACTTGCCAAATAAATACTCACATGTGCTTTTCTAGATGCTCTGAAAGTTCCATCAATAAGACCATAAAAAAATGTTATAAAAATTGTTATTGCCATAAAAATGACGGCATATTCAAACTCGTTTTCTCTAGAACCTGGACTATGTGATTTAAGAAATGATTCCCAATCAATAAACGAAACGAAAGTGAATGTTGAGATTATTCCTAATATTAAAATAATAAACAATAATGCAAAAGTTGAAGAATATACTTTATTTACCTTTTCAACATGTTTTTCTGCTAAATAAATTGTCATTTGATTTGCTGCTACTGTTCCAAAACCAATATTTGCAAGTGCAAGCCATGAAGGAATTGTATATAAAACAGTCCACCTCCCAAAATCTTCAACCCCTAGAAAATAAATCAAAAGAGGCACTTGTAGTAGTCTAATTAAAGTATTCGAAAACTTCCCAAAGAAACTAGCGAATAAATTTTTTATTATATTTTTTTTAAAATTCACTTTTACTCTTTAAGTATTTATATAATTAAATAAGTCATTTCTTCTTAAAGATTGTAAAATCAAATTCAAGTGTACTATTTTTCTATACCTCAAATGATTTGCTAGATTACCTGAAACAACACTCATTTACTCAACATCTTTTCCAATTATTATATTATTACCAAGAATAATGGGTGTTCTTAGGTCAATCTATTCTGTTTGAATGATATATTAGAACCTACAATTAAATTATAATTAGCAATTTTGGGAGATTATAATTTATTGTAACATTTTGACCTAATATAGCTCCATTTTTTTTGCTAACCATATAAAATATTTGTGCAAAACAAATTTTTAAACCCAGCAATTATTCCTAAATAAAATCTTAATCTACTTCTGTTTTTAATTTTTCTATTATAATCTAACCTCATTAAATATAATATATTTAATTTTTGATTTAAGAAAACAACTTATACGTACTTTCAAACTCTTCTTATAAATCAATCGTATGTTCCCATCCTAAGTTAATTAGTTTAGAAACGTCTAACAATTTTCGAGGAATACCACCTTGTTTGGAGCTGTCCCAATTTATGGTGCGTTGATGTTCAATAACTTTTTGTATGGTTTTCCGAATTGTTTGATGGTAACATATGTTAGGTGATGGCAATCTGTTGTTCATTGGTAAATACCACCGCTTGCGAGGTCATTTACAAGTAGAAACTCCCTCATAGGCTAACACCAGCTAGTTCCCCAAAAATTTGTTGGGAATATTTTTCAATTTAAAATCACGATACTCAGGGGTTTCAAATAATCAATTTAAAAAACGATGTCTTAAAACAATTATGTTAGAAGAAGTATCAAAGCGATAAAAAACACCAAATGCTGGCACCATATGGTTCCTTTTAAAATCTTTATTATCACCAACTTTCATTGCAAATTTTGCCATATAATTGAGGTTTATCCTCCAACAATAACCTATCCAATAGTAGACTCCTACTCCTGCATTTAAAGTAAGATCTTGTGTTATGGGAGTATTGACTAGGTTACCAGATTGATTTTCGGCTTGATAACTACCAATATACCTATAACCAGGACCCGCAGTTACATCGGATACAAAATCATGTCTTTGCAGAAACTCATAATTTTATTTTTATCATAAAAAGTAGTTTTTATAAGATTATGGGTTTGTAAACTAAATTTTAAAATATGCTATTCATTTTCCTTAAATGCTTAAGGAAACATGACATAACTAACCATTGCCAAAGAAATACCGGCAGCAAAAGCAATGATTAAAATACGTAACATTTTTTTTAACATTTCCATGTTTTAAATCGTTTTGAAGGTTATTTAATTTTTAAAAATGCTAGCTTAGGGAAAAGCTTTTGAATGCTAATTAAATTTAATTTTTAATTACATCTTTGAGAGAAGAAGACTAATTTATGGCTCGTATATAATCTCATTTGAGTTATATACTAAAGAGCATAATTTCATGATTTTTCACGGCTCCGCCGTTAATAGTCCCATGAAATAAACTATTAAACCTGATTGATTTGTGGGTAAATTTAACATTTTTTTAAAATAAAAAAGCGCAAAATTTCGCACTTAATTTCAGATTATATTTATCGTATTTATCTTTTAATTTTTTATAAATACCACATTATAACTGTGAATTTTTTAATTATTCATTAAATGGTTTTTTGAGTAATATAATCATTTGGTCATTTTTTATTTTGTGAGGGAAATTTTAATACCTAACTCCTTGAGCACTATCTGGATTCTATTCTTTGAAACTTCACTTACAACACCTTCCTTCCCGTTAAAAACTTGGTTTTTTATAACATAGTTATCGCCAACCTTTAAATCATGCACTTTAGCTTCAATAATTTCACCATTTAGCCATTCTTGCAAAGCTTTAATTTCTGAACCTCTAACGACAGCTGGTTTCTTTAACCAAAATAAATAGTGCTGCACCCCTGGCACTTGAAAAACCTGATCTCTTTCTGTTTCCAAACATTTTACGAATATAACTCTTGGAATTAAAGGTGTTAGTATCTTCTTCTTTCTGTCAGACCATTGACGCACTGTTGTTAACATCGGGCAGTAAACACTCATGTTGAGTTTAACTAATTGCGACAACACTTTCTTCTCTCTATTTGGTTTTGTATAAAGTACATACCATTTATTCATAATTCTTATTTCCTTGTTGTGTATGCTAGCATTTTACTTAATCAAAGTTATCACCTTAAAAATATTCCGTAGAATAAAAACACCTAATTCATTACTGGTTTTTAAAATAATAATCCACTAATTACCTGTTTAAAAATGGATGATTAAAGTACCAGCAAAAACTTGACTCTTAATATTAATTCTGGACTCGTTATTTTTAAATTTCATATACATTTAATGAAATATTACAACAGATAGGTTTTTTAATTGTTAAGGCAAAAGTAGTATTATTTTTTTACAGTATTACATAACAATTATCAGGTTCTTATTACGAAAATATGCATATTACACATAAAAATAGTTCTGTATTCTTTAGTCGAAAAATACAGGTAGACACTTGTCCAGCACACCCTCCCTTACTATCATGTTATCTTCCTTAAACTTAAAAAATATGTTGTATAAACTTAGAGACCATATTTTTTTGCTACTTACATAAATTACTTACACACATCTTTTTAAACACCTAATTACTAATACGTTTAACATTAAGCTATACCTATTAAAATTCACTAAAGTTTTACTCTATGATAAATGTCATATTCTTAACTGAATGCAGCTCATACTTTTGCCACTTCTTAAGTAGGATAATTTTATCCTATTTTGTAGAACTCGTAATAATATTAATAAAAATGAACTCATTTATTCCTGCTGTTGAAACATTACCCGAAGGGCATCCCGTAAAAGTATATTATGAGGAGAGTGCCTTAATACAAGATTTATTATTAGAACTAAACGACGCCAATCCGGCTGAAGATTTTCAAAAATATTACAACATTTTCAACCAATTAACCACTATTGAAAAACGCTTTGTTCGTAAAGAAAACCAACTATTTCCTTACTTAGAAAAACATGGATGGAAAGGTCCGAGTCAAGGCATGTGGTCGTTTCATGATAATTTAAGAGACCAAATAAAACTTTTAAACACCTATAACACCGAAAAAAACATTGCGAAAATTCAAGATAATTTACCTTATTTAACCCAAGGCATTGAACGCTTATTAACCATTGAAGATACCCGTTTATTTCCCAATGCCATGGAATTAATAACAGAAGCAGAATGGAAAGATTTTTACATTGGCGATGAAGAAATTGGCTGGATGTTACTTGAAAAACCAAAACCTTATCCAACAATTCAAAACCAAGAAACCTACATTCACCCCAGTGAAGACCTTTCAGAAAGGGAATTATCTTTTTCCTTGGAAAACACTTTTCATTACGATGAAGGCTATATGACACCAGAACAGGTAAATCTACTTTTACGTTTCCTACCTATTGATATTACGTACGTGGATGAAAATGATAAGGTGATTTTTTACAACCGTGGCGACGACCGCGTTTTTGCAAGAAGTAAGGGTATTATTGGACGAGAAGTTCGATTTTGTCATCCACCAAAAAGCGTTGATATGGTGCTTCGCATCGTTGATGAGTTTAGAGCCGGCACCAAAGATGTTGCCGAATTTTGGTTTAACTTTAAAGGAAGAATTATTCATATTCGATATTTTGCCATTCGAGATAGCAACAAAGCCTATAAAGGGGTTATTGAAATGTCTCAGGATATAACCGAAATTCAAAAACTTACTGGCGAAAAACGTTTATTGGACTGGGATTAAGCAAATTAATCACCAATTAAAAATTTCACTACGGTTCTTAGTATATGACAAATGTCATTTATCCAACCAACCACAACCGTTAATTTTGTATAGTCCCAAATGTGATATATTAATCATGTTTGAAATAACATATATAATAACATTTTTAACATAGTTTATACATATGAATTCATTTTCACCTGTTGTCGAAAAATTACCTGAAGGGCATCCTGTAAAAGTATATTATGAGGAAAGTGCCTTGATACAAGATTTAATATCAGAATTAAACGACGTTAACCCCGCAGAAGATTTTCAAAAGTATTTTAAAATTTTCAATCAATTAAAAAATATTGAAAAGCGTTTTGAGCGTATTGAAAACCAATTATTCCCTTATCTAGAAAAACGAGGTTGGGAAGGCCCTACAGAATGCCTTTGGTCTTTTCATGATAATTTAAGAGCGCAAATAAAATTATTAAGCACTTATAACTCTGAAAAAAACATTGCTAAAATTCAAGATAATATCCCTTATTTAACCAAAGGTATCGAGAGGTTACTTACCATGGAAGACACTAGATTATTCCCTAACTCTATGGAGGTCATAACCGATGAAGATTGGAAATTATTATGCATCGGCGATGAAGAATTTGGCTTTATGTTAGAAGAAGAACCAAAACGATATAGTTCAAGTTCTTTTAAAAATTCCTCTAAAAGAGCTTTATCTCTTTCTTAAAATTGTATTAGAACAGGTTAATTTTTATTTCAGACATCACTTTTATTTATATAATTAGAAAGTGACGTAATATTTATTTCCAAAATTCATCATCAAACTTGTCGACAAAACTAGTTTTTTGGTGAATTTTTTCTATTTAAACTACTCCTTTTCCTGAGCTACTTATTGAATTTTCAGAGAAAACGCATATCTAAAAACGAATATGAGCATTCAAAATCATTTCAATTTTTACCTAGTACCAATTTAAACAATCTTTTTAATCAACTGTGATATAATAGAAACGTTCCGTCTGCACATTCTTATTAAAACCAACTAAATTTTATAGAAAAATACTAATCCGTGATTAAGTTCTTTACCTTGTGGGTGCAGTGCCTAATGGGCTTTCTTTCGTTTTTGTTTTATGATTTTTAGTTTTAAAAATTTCAAGAATAAAGCATCCTATACCAAGGGGCAACAAGATACTACACAAAAATAATAGAAGATAATAGTTTGAAAATAACCCCATCCCCAAATAAAATAAAGCGCCTTGAACACCTAATATTACTTCGGTTAAAATGAAACCTATAATAAAAAATACAATTCCTAAATGCAATAATTTAGTTTGTTTAATGAGGTTGCTTTGTAAAATAAATGAAAATAGAAATCCAGAAATAACACCAAGCATAATTAAGTGAACAAAGCCTATTACAAAATTTTTGTGCTGATGTGCCGTATTAGAAACCTCTGGGATTAAAGAAATAGATTGTAAAACAATTTTTAGAACAAAACTTAACAAGGCAAAACCATAGATAAGTTTTGTAACCTTTGATTGATTTTTTAACAATAAACGTAAAGCTGGTTTTATAATTTTAAAGAAGTAAAAAAGCGCTATTAATTGTAGCACAACACCCAAACCATTAATCCATAATAACGAAACATGAGGGGCAAACCAATTTATAGGTAAGGCAAAGGTTAATACTGTTGATGCAATCAAAAGCTTAAAGAACAATCGAAATTCGGTACTGTCCTGTAATTTTAGTAGATAAAAAAACACCGCTAAGGCCGCAACTAGAAACCATCCATTAAACTGAAAATGCAAAAAGAATTGAATCGCAATTTGGTAAAATGCCGAAGCTTGTCCAAACTTTGCAACTGCGGGCCCCAAACACCAAACCCCAATGGTTGACACCAACATAAATAACAATGAAGCTTTAAGTAAATAACTAGTAACTACCGAGCCGGTTTTATGATACTTAAAAACGAGGTACACAAAATAGTAACTACAAAAAATATGCAAGGTCGAAAAAATAATAGATACCACTGCGTATCCTTGAAACGGAAAACTAAATAACATACCAAGTACCACAAACTGAGTAACCCAAAACAACCTGTTGTAAATGGGTCTTTTCTCTGGCACAAAAAGATGTACTATTAGGGTGTATAGCATTAAATACACCCAACCCAACATAGCAACATGAGAATGGGCATGCGTTAAAAACCGGTAGTTTAACCCAACCGGCTGCACATAAAAATAACGCAAGAGCAAACCTAAAAAAGCGGCTATAAAAAAATTAAGCAAACAGACTAAAACAAGCTTTTTTGGTAGTAACATAGGTAATTAATTTTACTGATTTTATTTAAATTAAAATTCCAAAAGATTAATTTGCAATCTTCTGGAATTTATTCACTATTAAATAGAGATTCAGAGTTTGGTATGCTATTAATTAAATTGCTTCTCTAGTTTAACAGCGCCAGGGAATAAAATATTGTTTTCTAAATGAATATGTAAATGCAAATCTTCTTCAAAATCTTTGAGCATGGCGTAGGTAACTTGGTAGGTGTTGCAACCATCGGCAGGTGGTGTATAATTATTAGATAATTCTGCAATTTTTCTAAAACGTTCGCCTTCATTATCATGCTCTTCCATCATCATAGCAATTGGGTTTTCAACAGTTCCAAAATGCGGTGCTTCAATAGTACCTTGTGCAAGAGAAGCAGCAACTAATTTTTTTACATAAGGAAAAAGCACCAATTCTTCTTTTTTCATATGCGCAGCCAGTTCTCCAGTACAACCAATAAATAACTCATTAATTTCTAATAGTTCTGGATGCCTTCCTCCATGAACGGAACATAATTTATTTAAAAACTGTAACAAAACTGGTATTTTTTCAGCTACGTAGCGGTGATGTTTTTTCTCAATATACTCTGCTAACAAATCTAACGGCCATGACTTATAATCGATAGACTGATTTGTTTTAGAATTTAAAACCGCCTGTAACTCTTCTAATATCACATCGCTGTTAATCCCTTTGTTTTCGCAAGCTTCTTCAATCGATCTATTTCCGTTGCAACAGAAATCTATTTTATATTTAGCGAATACCGCTGCCGTTCTAAAATCGTCAGCAACATATTGCCCGATCTGTTTTTGTGTTCCTTTTTGTAATGTTTCCATAGTATTGCTTATTTCGGATAATTTTATCCTATTTATGTTTAAATTTTTTTAAGTCTTTAAAAACGAAGTTCCAGATTTTATATTTAATGCCAATTCTTCTAAACTTGTATTCTCCAACATGTGTTTTAATTCATCACGAACCCCCTTAAATTTATCGTGTACCGGACATGGGTGGTCTTCATTACACTTTTCTAAACCTAAACCACATCCGTTGTAAATGTTATCGCCATCAATAGCCTTCACAATTTGTGATAGTTTAATGTATTGAATTTCATTTTTACTAACCTCAAAGCCACCATAAGCACCTTTTACAGATTTAATGACGTTATTTCTAACTAAGGCTTGTAAAATTTTAGCCGTAAATGCCTGAGGAGAATTAATTTCTTCAGCGATTTCTTTAGGGCTTACACGCCTATCTTCATACGAATTTATCGCAATAAAAATACACGCTTTAATACCATACTCACACGCTTTCGAAAACATATTTTTTCCTTAATTCATTACAAATGTATAAAACTTTTTTTAATTAAGATAATTTTGTCTTAATTTATTTATTGATATTTAGTTCTCAACCAAACTTTCTGCCATTCTCGTTGTAAAATTAAAAAAGTTACATCTTCAGATAGCTTCAGAAGGTCTTCGCCATTTAAAGCTTTTATTTGCTTTTCTGAAACGTCTATAATGTAAAGCAGATTTAAATAATCGGTAAATTTTTCTTGAATAAGCTTATAAACCGTTTCATGAAGTATCAATTTAAGACTCGAGGGCAATACATCTTCATGAAAATCTAAATTGATATTCGCTAACAAAAAATCTTTATTAAGTTGAAGCACCAATTTCTGATACAAACTTAGTTCATTAGCGTTTTCAATTAAATCCTCAAATGTGGTAGGTAACTGCATTATACGGTTCGGTTCATTAGGTTGTTACCAAAAGCCTTTAACAGTGCTTTTTTGTTATCTGATATTGCCATATCATCTAGTAAATTAAAGGCCTTGTTCGTATAATCTTCAATAGCTTTTTTAGTAGCATCGGCAGAACCACTTTCATTAAAAATGGTTTTTACGATTTCAATTTTTGAATGGTTATCTTCTAAGGTTTCACTAAATAACTTGCGAAGTTTTACTTTATCTTCATCTTTTGAGAATTCAATGGCTTTGATGTACAAATAGGTTTTTTTGTTTTCAATAATATCTCCACCAACTTGTTTTCCAAAGGTTTCTGGGTTTCCAAATGCATCTAAATAATCGTCTTGTAATTGAAACGCAACCCCTAAATTTTTACCAAATTCATAAATACTATTTTGCTCTTTCTCTGAAGCCAAAGCTACTATCGCTCCCATTTTCATGGCTGCACCAACTAAAACGGCTGTTTTGTATTCAATCATTTTTAGGTATTCTGATACCGAAACATCATTTCTGGTTTCAAAATCCACATCATACTGCTGTCCTTCACATACCTTCAAAGCTGTTTCACTAAATAACTTCGCTAGGGCTTGAAAGGTTTTAGGCTCATAATTTTCAAATAACTGATAAGCCATAATAAGCATGGCATCGCCAGAAAGAATTCCTGTATTCAAATTCCATTTTTCATGCACGGTTTGCTTACCTCTGCGCAGTGGCGCATCGTCCATAATATCATCATGAACTAATGAAAAGTTATGAAAAACTTCAATGCTTAAAGCGGCATTTAGTGCCACTTTATAATCACTACCAAAAATTTCGGCAGCCATTAGTGTTAAAACCGGCCGTAAACGCTTCCCTCCTAAATTTAAGATATATTGGATAGGATCATAGAGCCCTTTTGGTTCTTTTACGGTTGAGTATTTTTCTAAATAATCAACAAACTCTTGTTGGTAATTTTCTATTGCAAGCATGAAACAAAAATAAACCAATTAAGCTTATTAAAAAGTTTCAAAATAAAATTAATGTTAAATATTTTTAAAACTTTGGAAACTTTATTGGTTTTTAAAGTTTCCCGCATATATTTGCACTCAAATTACAGAAAATATGACAGTATCAAAATGGACCGTAGACTCGAACCAATCGGACGTTCTTTTAAAATCAAGACGTAATATTGTTGCTTTTCTGGCAAGTTCAATTAATAAATTTGATGGCTCCATTGCGATAAAGGATGACCAGTTAGAAGATGCTTCTATTGAATTTTTAATAGATGTTCACGCGAAAGAAGGCAACTTTGAACCATTTGATATTAATTTAGATTTAATTGATTTTTCAAATGAAAACATTTATCCTGCTATTAGTTTTAAGTCTACCTCCTTTGAAAAAATAAATGCAAATCTCAATTTCTTAAAAGGGCATTTAACCATTAATAATATTACGAAAACAGTTGAATTGGAAGCTGTTCTTCTAAATTTAGAAACTAAAAAAGGGATTTACAAGGCTCTTTTTGAAGTTGTAGGAACTATTAACAGGAAAGACTTTGACTTAACACCAAAAGCCTTTAACAAGACAGGCAAAGTTGCTGCTGGTAAAGAAATAAACCTGACTGCAAATTTGGAGTTTTATTCAAACAACAATTAATGAGAGATCAAATAATCCTAAAGTCGAGAGAATTATTTTTAACCCTCGGTTTTAAAAGTGTTACGATGGATGATATTGCGAATACATTAGGTATATCGAAAAAAACCATTTATGTACATTTTTCTAATAAAACAAAACTCGTTGAGGCGGTTACCTATGAGCTTTTTGAAACAGTATGTGAAGGTATAGATGGTATTTGTAACACCTCAAAAAACCCTATACAAGAATTATACGAT
>NZ_JBFHGK010000055.1:0-22813 GCF_041583155.1 Mariniflexile sp. | reverse complement strand
TGCTGTGGTTCTTTGGTTATAATGTTCTCCTTTTTTGGTTTTTTCTTCAATATCATCGCCGGCATTTCGTATCTCACCGCCTTCAACATGCTCACTTTCTCCTCGAACACTTTTACTGTCGCCATACACTTTCCAAGGTCTGGTGCCGTAAATAGCTTCACCATTAACTTTTAACCAATTGCCCACAATATCAATACTTTGCTTTAATTCCCCTGGAATAGTGCCGTCTGGTTTTAGCTCGATATTAAGTAATAAATTTCCGTTTTTACTAACGGCTTCAATCAGCATTTCTAAAATTGTACGTCCGTTGTGCGTTAAATGTCTATCGGTTTTATAAAACCAATCTGTAAAGGTGATTTCAGATTGCCATGGCTCATCGCGAAGCGTATTACTTCCGCCAGATTCTACTTCATTAACCGTTCCAAGCTCTTTTCTTTTCAAAAGCATCACTGCTTGCACAGAACCGTTTTCGTTGTAATTATTGTTATAAAGTGTGCGAGCTACTTCTTTACCATATTCACCATAAGTAAAACTAAATCCGTCGTTATATAGTAAATCAGGTTTGTATTTAGTTACCAACTCTATATGGCGTTTTTGCCAGCTTTCCTTAATTTGTTCAATAATTTCAGGCGTACGATTTTCTGGCGCAGGACCATATAAATCTGCTGGATCTAAACCTTCCCACCATTTGCCTTTGCCATCTGCTTTGGTTAAGCGGCCATCATAAGGAACACCTTTATACGCGCCACTTTCATCGGAACCAAAAGCCGGTTGCCACCAGTTTAAAAAACGATCGTCGTGACTGGTAACACCAAATTTTAAACCTTCTTTACGCGTTGCTTTTTCAAATTCCCCGATAATATCTTTTTTCGGACCTACATTAACTGAATTCCATGGGTGGTACGAAGAATCGAATAAATCGAAATGATCGTGATGATTCGCTAAGGCTACAATGTACTTAGCACCATTTTCTTTTGAATATTTAATAAGAGCTTCTGCATCAAATTTTTCGGCTTTCCAGGAATTTATAACATCTTTAAAACCGTATTCAGAAGGATGGCCGTAAGTAAGATTATGGTATAAATAGGCCATTTTTCCGAATTTTTGTTTGCCAACATCTTGCATGTACATGTGGCGCGCGTACCAACCACCACCTTGTTCTGGTACACTTTGTGGCCCCCAATGGAACCAAATACCAAATTTAGCATCTCTGAACCATTCTGGACATTCGTATTGATTCGCTAATTCCTCCCACGAAAGTTCTTTTTCTTGGGCACTTAAAAGTGATGCACTTATAAGAAGCAAAAATGTTATTAACCCGCTTTTCGGAATACTTAAATTTTTTATTATGTTTAAAAATGGAAAACTCATTTGGAATTATTTTTTCTTAAAATTGTATGCTTCTGGGTTATCGAAAAGTCCGAATTCATTTTTAGACAAGTCTGCAGGATCTCCAGTTTCTTCAATTAATTTTTGAAGTTCTACTTTCAAATCCTCTACAACCGACTTGTAGTTTTCATCGTCGAAAAGATTTATTAATTCCCAAGGATCATTAACAACATTAAACATTTGATAGGTGTAAACATCCTTTTTAGCACTAACAATTAGTTTAAAATCACCTTTACGAACAGCTCTATGACCTCCGCCATTATTTATACTTGGCCTTGTTACTTCACCTGGCCAAGAATTATACGCGTATAACATACTGTTTCTTACCTCTTTTTCACCGCCATTTATAACTGGAGTTAAGTCCTTTGTCTGTACAGATTCAGGCACTTCTAACCCAGTTAAACCACATAAGGTTGGAAACACATCGTGTAAATAGGCCAAAGCGTCATTTTTCTGATTTTTCGGAATATTAGGTCCACAAAAAATTAAGGGGACACTTACGCTGTGTTCATAAACATTTTGTTTTCCCAACAAACCGTGTTGCCCTAATGCAAGCCCATTATCTCCAGCAAAAACGATGATGGTATTTTCTGCCTTACCAGAAGCTTTCAAAGCCTCTAAAATTCTACCTATTTGAGCATCGGTTGCAGATATCATCGCGTAGTAATCTGCGATTTCTTTTTTAACTGCAGTTTCAGTTCTTGGAAAAGGAAGTAATACTTCATCTCTAATTCTTTCGTCTGCCAACTCAAAAGGATGCTGCGGCATAAAATTTTTAGGCAATTCTATATCTTCAGTTGGATACATATCCTCAAATTCTTGAGGAGGTGTACGCGGATCGTGTGGCGCTGTAAATGCCACATACATTAAAAATGGGGTCTCTTCTTTATAATCATTTAAGAAACCAACTGCTGCATCGCCAAAAACTTCACTACTGAATTTTTCCTCGTTTTTATAAGGCTCAGACCAACCCGTTTCTGGTTCGAAATCTTTTACTTTAGTTCCGAAATGTGTTGTCATTCCTCCTAAGAACGCTGATTTTATATGACTAAAACCACGCTCTAACCAATCTTCTCCATTGTGCTGCTTTCCGGTTGCGAAAGTTGTATAACCATTCGCTTTAAAATATTCTGGAAAGGTTAATAAATCGCTTTTACCTTGATCTTCCTTAGAAAATGCAAATTGTGCATAAACGTTAGGTTCTATATTGAAATAGTGACGCCCAGTCATTAACATGGCTCTACTAGGTGAGCAAACTGCAGCTGTACAGGCTCCTAATATATAAGAATTTGTAAACGATGTTCCTTGTTGAACCAATTGGTCCATATTAGGTGTATTTACATTATACTTATCCAATGCACCAATGGTACCACCACGCTGATCATCAGTAAACAAAAAAAGAATATTTGGCTTTTTTGTTTCTATTTGAGCTTTTGTTTTACAGCCAACGCATACTACAATTGATAATAATGTGATTGCTTTAATTAGGTTATTCATTCTATTAGTTTTATATGTTTTACTATGCCTTATAAGAAATTTGTCGACTTATCTTTAATTAATACAAGTTCAGATATTAAGACCTTGATTGTAATTAAATCATTTAGCGTTTTGGAGCTTAATGATTTCCGCCTCTTGCCTTAAGAAAGTTGGCAAGGTTGGCTTCATTAAGCGCATCACTATCGCCATATTTAGTTCTCATGGCTTCTAAATGTTTATGCATATTTTCTTGCACTTCAGCAAATGATGGATCGTTATAGACGTTCTTCATTTCAGAAGGATCATTTTCTAGATCATACAATTCCCAGTGATTAATATCGTGGTAGAAATGAATTAATTTGTAGCGATCTGTTCTTACACCATAATGACGTTTCACACGATGCTCTCCTGGAAACTCATAAAACGTGTAATAAATAGCATCGCGCCATTCACTGGCTTCTCCCTTAACTAAGTTTCTTAACGATTCCCCTTGGATATCTTCTGGTATCTCTACTCCGGCATAATCCAAAAAGGTAGGAGCAAAATCTAAATTTTGAACCAATTCATCAACAACAGTACCTGGCTTAATCTCTTTTGGATATTTTACCAGAATAGGTGTTCTAAAAGATTCTTCATACATAAAACGCTTATCGAACCAACCGTGTTCCCCTAAGTAAAACCCTTGATCGGAAGTATAAACAACTATCGTATTTTCTTCTAAACCATTTTCTTTTAAATAATCTAAAACTTCACCTACACCATCATCTACGGATTGGATGGTACGTAAATAATCATGCATGTAACGGTTGTACTTCCATAAGGCCAATTCTTTGCCTTGAGGATTTTTCGCTTTAAAATCGGCTATAACTGGGTCGTAATAAGCATCCCAAGCAGCTTTTTGTTCATCCGTCATTCTATCATATTTCTTTTGAAACATGCCTCTATATTGGGTCTTAATGTCGCCTTCCTTATCTAACATCTTAAGATCGTACACCAAATCCATATCTTTAAAAATGCTCATTTCTTGAGCTGCTGCTGCAGGTCTTCCTTCATAGTCATCAAAGAAATTTGCTGGAGGATCAAACGTTTTATCGTCGTGTAAAGTCAAATACTTTTCTTCTGGCATCCAAGTTCTATGTGGCGCTTTTTGGTGATATAATAACAAAAATGGTTTGTCTTTTTCTCTTTTGTTTTCTAACCAATCTAAAGCGATATCTGTTGTTATTTTAGTTACATAACCAGGAATGGTTTTCGTTACACCATTTTCAATAAACTCTGGCGAGTAATATTGGCCCTGTCCTGGAAGTACGTTAGAATAATCGAATCCCTGCGGTAAACCATCCATATGAATTTTTCCTACCAACGCGGTTTGATATCCAGCTTTTTGAAGTGACTTAGCAAAATTATCCTGATCCCAATTAAAAGGACTCACATTGTCCACTTTACCATTTACAAAACTATGTTTTCCTGTAAGCATTACGGCTCTACTTGGTGCGCAGATGGAATTAGTAACGAAACCTTTATTAAAAATAGCACCTTCTTTTGCAATTCTATCAATATTTGGTGTATTGTTTAATCCGTACCCATAGGCACTAATAGCCTGATAAGCATGATCATCACTCATAATAAAAATGATGTTTGGCCTACTTGACTCGCTTACTTTTTCTCCGCTTTTACAACTATTGAAAAAGAAGGTAATCATTAAAAAAAACAATGAAATTAATCTATTACTAACCATAACTTTACTTATATATCGTGTTTTTATAATTCTCTTAATAAAATAACTAATTACTTAGACTTGACAAAGAAACTGTTAATTTTAAAAGCAAGTTTGTTATAAACTTATCATACTTTGTAGAGTTAATTTCACTAAAAAAGCATGCAGTTTTTGGCATCAATATGTATTTAGCCAATTTTAAAATTTAACATAAAGGGAGAAATTAATCTAAATCTCTCCCCTTAACATTATAAACTAAACCAATTCAAACTAATAATTATAAAGAAAAGAACAATATGAGACTAACTAAAATTAGTTCGACCAATAACAAATCTAAAAAGGTGTTGGTAAAAAAATAGACTTTTTAAGGCAACCAATATTGTCAAAACGTTATTAAAGTGATAAATTTCGGACTTTACAAATCCAAAGTAATGATTTCGGAATCTGGTGCATTTAAACGTAAATACGCAGAAACAGCCTAAGAATTGACTGATTGTTTTCAATATTTATAGTAGAAATTGAAGTTTTTAATATGTATTCATACCATTGAAAATGGCTTAAACATAAAACAAGTTGAGTTATTATTTATCTTGCCCACTATTGAAATCACGCTTAATTCTATTTAGAACTTGTTCTATTCTAACCAAAAGCGATAACAAAACGGAGGATCAGAATTTTATTTTAAGGTAATTTTTAAGTTAGAACCTTTTACTAAATCTGAATGGTGAATAAAATACCCTTTATGTGTTTTACCATCTAGCTGAATTTGGTTTATTATACCTTCTTCACTTCCCGTTTTTTCAATAACTAGTTCCTTACCGTTGTAATAATTAGAATCTAAAGTAATAGTCACTTTATCAAACATGGGTGAAGTAATTGTATAAATAGGTTCCCCTGGGGACACTGGGTAGATTCCCATCATACTATAAATTAACCACGCAGACATGGTGCCTGTATCATCATTCCCAGGAAGTCCTGCCGGTTTGTTTTGAAAATATTTGTTAACTAATTTATGCACCATTTTTTGAGCACGCCATTCTTCACCTTTCACATAATTGAACAAATAGGGATAAGCGATGTCTGGTTCGTTCGCCATGTCAAATTGATTTGTATCGAATACTTTTTGAAGTTGACTACTAAAAGATTTTGGTCCGCCCATTAGTTTCATCAAGCCTTTTATGTCGTGCGAAACCATAAAGGCATATTGCCAAGCATTGCCTTCAATAAAACCAATGTTTTTTGTGAAATTTGCTCCTGCTAAAGGATCGAAAGGCTCATAAAACGTACCGTCTTCATTACGAGGACGCAAGAGTTTTAAATTTTTATCGAATAAGGCACGATACGATATGGAGCGTTTTAAAAATCGTTTATAATCGTCTTTCTTATTTAATTCTTTTGCTAGTAATGCAATTGAAAAATCGGTAGCATTGTATTCTTGTGTGGTAGAAACAGGACCTTCTTGTTCGGTTGTTAGGTACCCTTTTTCAATATAGTTTTTAATTCCTGGCCGCAACGGGTTATCCTCTAAAGCATCGGCACTTTTAACCATGGCTTCGTATGCCTTTTCAATATCAAAATCTTTAATACCCTTTAAATAGGTATCGGTTAATATAATACCCGCTGGGTCGCCCACCATCGTGGTTGTTTCGGTAGCGTTTAATTCCCATTTTGGTAACCAGCCGCTTTCATCATAAATATCCAACATGCTTTTTACCATGTCCGATTGCTGCTTTGGATACACCAACGACATAAGCGCATGTAAATTTCTGTAAGTATCCCAAAAAGAGAACACTGTAAATCGTGTCCCGTCTGTTTTTAGCGTTTCGCGCGTTGCCATTTTTGGATACTCGCCATTATAATCATTAAGTATATTTGGGTGAATTAAGGTATGATATAATGCCGTATAAAAAATAGTTTTATCATCATTTGAACCACCTTCAACTTTTATTTTTGATAATTGATCGTTCCAAGAAGATGATGTTTGCTTATAAATAGTATCAAAAGATAAACTTTGAGTTTCTTTTTCTAAATTTTCTCTAGCGTTTTCTATACTTACGTACGACACACCAATTTTCACTTCTACTTGTGTTGGTTTATCAAAATTATATGTAAAGTAACTTCCAATACTATCTCCTATTACCTCTTTTTGGTAGCCTTCCATTAATCTTGGCTTACCATTGTAAGTCATCCATTCCGCTTCTACACCTTTGTAGTTTCTTGGTATTTTCCAAACACCAAAAGAATCGGCCGGTTTACTAAATTTTGCTACAAAATATACCGGATAAGCCTCTTCTGGTTTGTAATAACAAAAAGAGCCAACGCTGCGCACACCTTCAATTTCGGTTGGTGAAACAACTTTAATAGCAGCCCCTTCTTCATTGGTCAATCCTAACCCTAGATTAAGTAATATATTCGATTTCCCTTTGGGAAATGAAAACCTAGAAACCCCAGTTCTGGTTGTTGCCGTGGTTTCAACTTTAATATTGTATTTATTTAAAAAGGCACTATAATATCCGGCTTTAGCAACTTCATTGGAATAGTCACTACCATATCTTAAATGGTTAGTTTCTACATTTCCAGTAGTTGGCATTAGCAAAATAACACCTAAATCTGGACAGCCCACACCACTTAAATTAACATGGGAAAATCCTGTTAAAAATGTATTTTCATTTACATACGGATTTGATAGCCAACGACTGTCTTTTTCTAAACTATTTTGTTTTCCAGCTACGTTAAAAGGCGAAACACTAACCATGCCTCTTGGAGCAATGGCTCCTGGATTGGTAGCGCCATAATTTGAAGTTCCTATAAACGGATTTACATAATTTACAAATTCTTGCGCATTTACAGTGAATACAGGTAGTAGAACGAATACTATTAGAAACTTTTTAATCATTTACTTTTAATATTATTTTAAACACCTAAATTATTAATTAATACTTAAAAAGTTAACCTACAAGATTAAAAAACCTTGTAGGTTATAAGTGGGCTATTAATCAACTTGGGTATCATCCAAAAAACCAAATCTTTTTGGTTTTTCATTATTATTTCATACTAATACTTATTATCACTTTCAATATTATACTTTTAAATCTCTTTTTCTACTTCAAAATGATAGAAAAATCATCGACTCAAACAGTCTAAAATCTCCTAATCTTTCCAGGTCATTTTGAAATCTGGTTTTTCCATTCGGTTTCCTTTTTCAGTATCATATACTGCATAATTAAAACCTGAGCGCAAACTATATCCTCCATATTCACCTTGTTTATTTACTGCAATAAAACCAACTTGTAAATACGCCATGTCTTTATGGTTTTTATGTTTATTATAAATACGTTCTACAATTTCTTTACAGGCTTCATTAGGCGATTTTCCTTGTCGCATCAACTCTACAACCATAGCACTGCCTGCTGTTCTAATTACAGCTTCACCCAAACCTGTAGCTGCCGCGGCGCCTACTTCATTATCCAAAAATAATCCAGCACCTATTATCGGTGAATCGCCAACACGACCATGTATTTTCCAAGCAGCACCACTCGTGGTACAGCCACCAGACAAATTGCCTTCTTCATCCAAAAGCAACATACTTATGGTATCGTGATTTTCTATATTTATTACAGGTTTATATTTAGAATTTTCTAACCACTTTTCCCAAGCTAACTTCGACTTTTCGGTTAGCAAATTTTCTTCTTTAAAACCCTCTGAAAGTGCAAATTGTAAAGCACCAGTTCCAGTAAGCATGACGTGGGGTGTGTTTTCCAACACCTTTTTAGCCACTGCTATTGGATGCTTAATACCTTGTAAAAAAGAAACAGCACCACAATCGCTGTTTTTATCCATAATGCAGGCATCGAGGGTTACTTTACCTTCTCTATCTGGCAAACCGCCATAGCCTACACTTCTTACTTCTGGGTCGGCTTCTGGAATGCCTACTCCAGCAACAATGGCGTCTAATGCTGAAGATCCACTTTTTAATCTGTTCCAAGCCTCTTCATTAGCTGCTAAGCCATGATTCCAAGTAGAAATTATTAAAGGCCTTTTTTTAGGCTTTACTTCTTTAAATTCTATGCGAGTAGTTTCGGAGGCCGATAACTGACTAAAAACCGAAGCTGCACCAAGTGTTCCTAAAGCCGTATTTTTAATAAATTTCCTTCTACTTGACATTGTTAGCGCTTGATAAAATTATTTTTTAGATGCTTTTATGATTTCAAATTGCTCATCAGTCATGTGGTAATCATCGAAAAACGCTACCCCTTTAGCTCCGTTATCCTTCGCATATTGAATTGCTTCCTTCAAATCGCTAGCACTTAACTTAGGCGTGTAAAGTCCTGTATGTAATTCGGTTGGTTTACCTTCTAAATCTTCAACCCCTTGTTTTGTAGCATAGCCTATCCAATCCAATTCTTCATTATAAAAGTTTGAATAAATCATAGGTAAAACCATATCTATATTCCATTTATCCCAACGCTGACGTACCATATGGTCTGCCATTTCCGGGTAAGGGAACACAGCTGCACTTAGTTTTTTATTATGTTTATGAACAATTTCATAAGCATCATCCACCAATGATTTTATTTCATTTAAACGGAAATTTTTCCATTCAATATCGATAGCAGGATTTTCCATTTTTCTTGGGTCCTTATGATGTAATGCAATAAATTTTTCTACACTCGCATCGGAATAATCAAAATCATAATCCGCTAATTCTTCCTCTTGCTTTAAGTTATACTTAGGCAATAACCCAATAGGCAAATACACATCGGGATAGCGAATGTAATCTAAATGTACACTTGCAATACCTTCCACTTTTGCTAGTCCTTCAACTAAACTTAATATATGTTTTTTGGCATCCGGATGACTTGGAGACAACCATTGGTAGTACCCTACATAAGGTCTCTCTTCCTTAACAAAACAAGATTTACCACTGCGGCTTACCATGTACCATTCTGGATGTTGTAAAGCGATAGAATCACCCGGTCTGTTGGTAGTAAACATCCAAGCATGTACTTCTAAACCTGCTGCGTTTGCTAAAGGAGCTACACGTTTTAGAAGTTTTGGATCGGCTCCGGTATTAATTAATACGGCATCTATACCATTACTTTTAAGTTTATTAAAATGTGCTGTAAATGCTGAGTCTGTTTTTTTATTACCTACCGACATCCAATTCCAGTATTTAAATTCGCTGGTATTTTCTGTTTTAACTTGGTCGGATTTTGAATTAATACTTGTTTTATTAGCATTATTACAGGCTACGATGCTTAGAACAAGACTAAAAAGAGCTATTTTTAATTTCATTTTTATTTGTTTTATTAATGGTCATGTGCGGCGTTCAAATAATAATTCCTTTGGTTTGAAAATTATTGATTTTTATAGCCACCTATGTATTATCTAATTTGATATAAATTTCCCGTCCTCCTTTACAATTAGCAATTTATTTGAAAAGGGACTTTTAATCGACAGATTCCAACCTAAACTATGGTTTTCTAAAATTGGTTTTAGAATTTTTCCGTCCACTTTAATTTCAGTTTTAGCTAAACTATCAATGGATGTAAAATATGTTTTATGAGCCTTAAATTGAGCATTCTGAGTTCTAAACATTTTATATAATTCCCACTTAATTTTTTCATCTTGGGGAATTACAAATGCATTTGATGTTTTTGGCGATTCCGAGGAGAAAAAAACATAACCCCATTTTTCAGGTTCGTGCATATTAATAACCCCCATTGGAGACCAAACCCAATTATATTCATGAAGCAGCTTACCTTTGGCATCCCGCTTTCTTTCGTAATTACCATTAGTTAATTGAAAATCCCAGTTAACTCTAGAAAAATTGACTCTCCAAAACTTATCTACAGGCACATTTTTTTGAAAATATCCTGTTTTATATGCTGTCCAGGGTATGGCTATTTCTAAAATCCAACCTTCATCAATGTCTTCTGGGTTATTAATTGTACCATTAACTTTTACAGCCGATTTTAAACCGGTAATGTTCCAATCATTTAAAACAACATTGTTATTTCTATAAGGTTTTGAAACAAATAAATCCCAGGCTGTATTAAGCGCATTAAGTTCTAGTTCGTAATAATTATGTGTATCACCATCTGGATCTACAAAAACTTCAAAATCGTTATTATAAAAAATAATAGTATCGCGCTTAGTTAAATTCGCCCAAACATGAGGCTCTTCCATTTTTGCCAAAATATAAAAATAGTGATCATCCCACAGCATTTTAACCTGTGTTTTATATGTTGGTTGTTTTTCACCCTCAATATCTATAAAAGGTTCACTCCACGATACTTTACTCCATGATGCATCCGAATCATCACCATCTATATTAATTTCCTGAGTTGTTTTATATGCCGTATAAGTTTTAGGAACAAGGTTCATTTTAGTTTGCGCCCAGGCAAAAGAAGCTACACCTAAAACCACTAACAATATATGTTTCCTCAAAAAACTCATCTGTTATAAACTATTATTTTTTGTAAAGTTAACCACTTCACTTAGTTTTCCAAAGGCCAAAGCAACAACCGTATCGGCAGCGCCATAATACACAGCTAATTTATCTTCCTTTGTATCGTGCAAGGCAGCACATGGGAATACCACATTGCCAACATCTCCTACTTGTTCATAAATTTCAGCAGGTCCTAATAAATAAGGTTGTGTTCTGTATTTCACTTGATCAGGCTCATTTTCATCTAAAATGGCAGCACCCATGGCATATCGGAATCCATTACAAGTATTAATAACCCCGTGATATAGCATTAACCAACCTTCATCTGTAAGAATTGGAATTGGGCCAGCACCAATTTTGGTACATTGCCATGCGCTATCTTCAAAATTGGAAGCCTTCATAACACAACGGTGCTCTCCCCAATATTTCATATCGGGACTATAGCTAATGTAAATATCGCCAAAAGGTGTATGACCATTATCACTAGGTCTGCTTAACATAGCGTATTTACCATTAATCTTTTGTGGAAATAACACTCCGTTTCTGTTGAATGGAAGAAAGGCATTTTCGCACTGAAAAAACTCCTTAAAATCAAAAGTATAACCAATACCAATTGTTGGTCCGTTGTAACCATTACACCAAGTAATCCAATAGCGATCTTCAATAAAAACAACGCGAGGGTCGTATTTATAATCAGACTCTATCATTTGGGTGTTTCCGGCCTTCATAACTATAGGCTCATGCTCTATATCCCAATTGATGCCGTCTTTACTAAATCCAGCAAAGATATTCATTTGTACCGCTTTGTTATCGCATCTAAAAACGCCTGCGAAACCATCTTCAAAAGGCACAACAGCGCTATTAAAAACGCTATTGGATGATGGAATAGCATATCTACCGATAATTGGGTTTTCTGAATAACGCCACATAACATCATTACAGTTTTCTGGCTTATCTTGCCAAGGCATATTATAATTTTTCATTTTAATCTTTATTTTTTTTTACTTTATCCAACCACGTAAACTTTAAAACGATTGAAGCTACTAAAAATACGAATAAAGCTATACTTGTTTTTAAATTGTCGCCCATTAATGCATAAACGGGTAATAAAATTGCACTGGATTGCCATAAAATAAAAACCATACAATTTAATTTTTTAGATTCAATTTTCCACAAAACCTCTAGTGTATTCATAATCTAGTCCTTATATTTTTTAACCTTATCTAGCCATGTATATTTTAAAATAACAGAGGTTATTAGAAAAACAGCCAAAGCCATTAATGTTTTTGGGTAATCCCTAATTACTAAGTAAATTGGCAATAATATCATACTCGATTGCCAGATGATACCGATAGCACAGTTTAACATATCCATACCAAAATCTGTATTTTTGGTAATGGTATTATTTTCAATTTTAAGTGCTTTATAAACAGGTTTCCAAAAACCCCATGGTCGTACATTTGCATAAAACGTTTTTAATGTTTCCATATTGGTAGCAGGCGTTAAAATTGTACCTAAAAAGGAGCCCAATAACGAAACTATAAAAATAACTGGGAAGATATAAATAGCCGGTATTTGCGCTAATTCATATAAAAATGAACCAACTTCAAAATGCGCTTTATTGATGTCCAACAAATATTGCAAAGTCGCAATAATTAAGCCAGAAGTCATTCCCCAGAAATAGCCCCATCCATTAAAACGCCACCAAATCCATTTTAAGAAGTTCGCTGCCACGTAACCACCGTAAAGTGCGCTTGTAATCCACAGCGTTATAGAGTTAATTGAATCGGCAAAAAAGCCCATAATTACCCCTAAGATAACTACAATAAAAGACGCTATATGACTAGCACGAATATAATGTTCACTTTTAGCTGAGGGTTTAAAATACTTTTTATAAATATCGTTTACTATATATGCCGGACTTGAATTTACAAATGCGGAAAACGTAGACATGAATGCTGCCAAGAGTCCCGCTAATAACAATCCTTTTATTCCCACCGGAATATGATTATTAATAACTTTAGGCAGAATAAGTTCTAACTCATTCAAATTAACACCGCCAGGCACTAACATTGTTGGAGCTAAATATACTAATGCTAAAACCACAACACCACCAATTAACAAATATCTTGGAATGAATAAAATTAAATTTGTAAACCCACTCATATACGCCGCTTCTTTTACAGATCGGGTAGATAAAATGCGCTGCATATCATAACTCGGTGTTGGACCTGCGATACTTGCAAAAAAGCCTTTGAATAATGACATCCCGATGAAAGCCCCAAACATTTTATACCCTTGTGTATCAATTAAGGCATTAAAAGCTTCATACTTACCTGTCCAAGACCCTTCCAAATCCATAGTAAAAAATATACTACTCCATTCAGCAGAAATAACATTGGTTATCTCTACATCCGAAACGGTAATAAACGTATATACAGCAATTAAAACACCAGCAATAACCATGATACCATATTGTAACACTTCTGTAGCTACTACAGAAAACATTCCTCCCTTAATGGTATAAATGGTGGTTAAAAGAATAATTATAAGTGCGTAAGTTTGATCGGAAGTCAACCAAACACTATTATTAAATGCCAATGTTAAATCCCACGGCAAAATGATAGTCATAAATTTACCTACGCCTTCAAAGAAATAAGCTATGAATCCAATGGAAGCAACTACGGCAAAAACAGCAACAATTAAATGCGATGCTCTACCTGCTTTATCATCTCCAAAACGTGTTAATATCCATTCAGAACCCGTCATGATATTGGAACGACGAATCCATGCTGCTAAAAAAACCATGATGAATATTTGATTCCAAATTGGCCACATCCACATGAACATAAAGCTTTTCGCTCCGTATAAAAACAAGATCCCTACCATCCATGCGGTTCCTGAAACATCAAACATACCAGAACCATTACTTAACCCTAAGTAATACCACTTAATACTTTTCCCTCCAAGGAAATAATAATCTAGCCCTTTAGATGCTTTTTTTGAAACCCAAATACCGACACCAAGAGTTAAAAAGATGTATAATGCTATTATTAATACGTCTATAAAATCCATTATTTCTGAATAGTTTGAACAACTCCCCAATTTTTATTAGGTGTTTTTCCCATTATAAAATGAAGCGTACCTCCATTTAGAAGTGTCTTATGAGAAATGGTTGTTTGATTGAACAAAAGGCCATTTAGTGTTGCCGATTGTATATAAATATTTTCCGCTGAAACGTTTTCAGCTTTTATAGTAAACGCCTTGCCGTTAGGTAATGCGATGGTGGCCTTTTCGAAAATCGGACTTCCTATTTCGTATTCTGTTGCTGCAGGATTCATGGAATACAGCCCTATAGAACTTAACACATACCAGGCACTCATTTGTCCACAATCCTCATTTCCACTTAAACCATTAGGCGTTGTATTGTATTGGGTATCTAAAATTTTTCGAGCCCAATATTGTGTACGCCATGGCTTGCCAGCACGATTAAACATATATGCGATATGATGACTTGGTTCATTACCATGTGCATATTGCCCAATTAATCCCGAAATATCTGCCGACACATTACTTCCTGTAATCTCTGAACTTTCGGTAAAAAGCTGCTCCAGCCTATCGGTAAAAACATCGTTACTGCCATGTAATTTTATAAAATCTTCCACGGCATGTGGTACAAACCAACTATGTTGCCATGCGTTACCTTCGGTATAATCTGTATGTTCTCTATGGTTGGAATATTTCGGATCAAAAGGTTCGTGCCATGACTTACCATCAGAAGATTTCCCGCGCATGAATCCTGATTTGGCGTCAAATAAATGCTGATATGCTTTGGATCGATTTAAAAACAATTCATAATCCGCTTCTTTACCTAAAGCTTTTGCCATTTGTGCCACACACCAATCATTATAGGCATATTCTAGTGTTATGGTAACCGATTCGTCCAACAGATTATAAGGAATATATCCGTATTTTTTATAATGAACTAAACCGCGTTCATCTTGCATCATGGTGGTTTTCATGGCTTCATAAACCACTTCAGCATCAAAACCTTTTATTCCTTTTAAATAAGCTTCAACAATAACCGGAATGGAGTGATACCCCGTCATGGTGTTTGTTTCATTGCCATAAAGTGTCCAAACAGGTAAAATACGTTTTGTATTATAATACTCAATCATGGAGTTTACCATATCGGACACCTTATCAGCTGCTATTAATGTAAGTAAAGGGTGTTCTGCTCTAAATGTATCCCAAAGGGATAGTGTGGAATAAGCGGTATAATTATTTGTTGTTACGATACTATCATTTTCTTTTCTGAACTGGCCATTCTTATCACTAAATGTAACAGGAGCCAATTGTGCATGATACATGGCTGTATAAAAGATAGTTTTTAAAGAATCTATAGGTGTTTCCACCTGTATTTTAGACAATGCCTGATTCCATTTGTTTTCAGATTCAGTCTTTACAGCTTCAAAATCAAAATCTCCTGCATCTAAATTCTCTTTTGCATTGGCTATGCTTACTGAAGACAAGGCTACTTTTACTAAAACTTCTTCACCTTCTTTTTGGTTAAAAAAGAATTGTGCCACAGATTTCACGGCGTCCTTACTAATTTCATCTACTTCAATGCCATCTGAAACTAAGCGATGTTCAACTATAGGTTTTGAAAATTTTGCAACAAAAAACACTTTTTGATTTTTTGCCCAACCTGTGCTATAACGGTAACCAGATATGGTTTGATTATCTTCAACTTGAATAAAGGTATTCGTTGCTTTATCCCAATTAATACCAAAACCAAGATTAACAATAACAGATTGCTTATCGCCTTGCGCATAAGTATATTTATGCAACGCCGTACGTAAGGATGTTGTTAACTCTACATTTATATTTGGATCTTTAAGAAGTACTTGGTAGTAACCTGGGGTTGCCGTTTCGTTTGAATGACTATATTTTGATTTATATGGAATAGAATCGCGAGATGATGTTTTAAATGTTAAATCTATCTTTTTATTTGAAGGCATAAATAATACATCGGCTAAATCACCAATTCCGGTTCCACTTAAACTTAAATGACTAAATCCAATGGCAATAGAATCTGAGTAATGGTATCCAGAACACCAATCCCAATTACTAACCCCATTTACAGGGCTTACTTGTAGCATACCAAAAGGGACGGTTGCACCCGGATAGGTGTGCCCATGACCACCTGTTCCAATAAATGGATTTACATAATTTTTAAAAAAACCTTCTTTTGTGTCTATTTTACTGATATTTTTGCTGCAACTCGCTGCAAAAATTACAATTAAAAGTACTACTGCTATATTTTTCATAGATCGATTTAGCATTTTGATTTTATAAAATTTCATAAAATTTGTTACAACCAAAAGTAATTTAGACGGATAACACGTTAACTCAGCTAAACACCAAAAAAAATGAAACATTCTATTTTGAACTTGAAATTCGACGCCAACTCACCTTATAAAATATCCACGAGGCATCATATCATTTTTTGGCTTGTGTATTTTGCGGTCACAGTTATTAGATGGGGAGGCATTCATAACGACTACCTATACTCCTTAAAAACAACACTTATCGGGTTCCCCATTGAAATGATTTTGGCATACCTAAATATTTATGTTTTAATGCCCGCATTTGCATTTAAAAAAAAATACGTTCGGTATATTACACTTATTTTATCAGCCATATTTATAATGGTGATTGTAAAATTTTATCTCACCTATTACCTTATTAATAATAATGTATGGCCAGAAGGACCGATGCCAACAAATAAGTTAACCTTCACCTATGTTATAGATATGATGATAGGTGAACTCTACATGATTACCTTCGTAACAGCCATTAAAATAACCTTAGATTTTTTAAAGGAACACAAAAGAGTAGCCGATTTGGAAAAAGCACAATTAGAAACAGAATTGTTATTTTTAAAAACTCAAATATCGCCACACTTCTTTTTTAATACCCTTAATAACATTTATTCATTGGCGGTTGAAAATTCAAAAAAAACCCCAAAAATCATTCTAAAATTATCCGAATTAATGCGTTATCTCTTATACGATACAGCAAATAAAAGACAATCTTTAGAAAATGAAATTCTTTGTATACAAAACTATATAGATCTAGAACGCATACGCCACAACGATGAACTAGAAATAAATATGTATATTTCAGGAGATATCCAAGATAAAGAAATTGCTCCTATATTATTACTTACCTTTATAGAAAATGCATTTAAGCATGGTGCTCATAAAAACATTGGCGAAGTAAAAATTGATATTAATTTAGCAATTAAAAAAGATTTTCTTTACTTTACAATTTCCAACCCCATGCCATTAAAAACAGAACGTGATGAACGTTTTGACCGTTCTAGTGGTATCGGTTTAGAAAATGTAAAAAAGAGACTTGCGTTAGGATATAATAAAAATGATTATAAACTTACCATTAAAAATAATAAGAATAAGTTTGTTGTTAAACTTAAAATAAAAGTTACTTAAACACAACAATTACTTGAAAATTACGTACTGTCAATAAGTAAAAGTAAAAATGATGAAAATAAAATGTTTGATTGTAGATGATGAGCCTTTAGCTATTAATGTAATTAAAAATTACTTAGAGCAGATTGAGGATTTTGAAGTAATTAGCACCTTTACTAATGCCATTGACAGTTTAAATTTTTTAAAAACCAATTCGGTTGATGTTATTTTTCTAGACATTAACATGCCCGTTCTAGATGGTATTAACTTTATAAAAAGTTTAGAAAACCCACCTCTAGTAATCATTACTACAGCTTACGAAGAATTTGCTGCAGAAACTTACGAACTAGATGTTCTTGATTATTTAGTTAAGCCCATTGAGTTTCCAAGATTCATGAAAGCTCTAAACAAAATTAACCGCAGACTTGAAAACAACAAACAGCCATACGAAGCCACTAAAGAACGCCCCTATCTTTTTGTCAAAATTGACAAGAAGAAGATGAAAAAGATTTTTTTAGATGAGATATTAATTGTTGAATCTCTTAAAGATTATCTAAAAATAAATACCACCACTGGCAAATACATTATACACAGTACCCTTTCTGATTTTACCGACCTGTTGCCTTCCCGCGATTTTATTAGAATACACCGCTCTTACACTGTTGCAATAGATAAAATAGATGCCGTTGAAGGAAACAGCATCGAAATTGAAGGCCTTAGATATGTAATAGGCAGATCTTACATTGACGAAGTAAAACAAAAAATATTGAATTCTTCCATATAGATAACTTAACCAATAGTTATAATTAAAATTTAAGGTAAAAGTATAAAGGTTTTTTCTTAAAAAAATCGTATCTTAAGAGCATCAGTTGCTGTACATTTAATCTTCAACTCAAGTTAATTCAAGTTAATAAGGGAAATTCTTTTTTTATAAACATAACAGACAAGCCCTTTATTTAAACTAAAATGAAGAGCTCCTTTGGCAGTACATTTAATGAAATTTTAATATCAGATATTACACTGCAACATTGGTAAGTTAAAAAAAACAGAATTAAAAATGAATTTCAGGAAAGAGGTTTCATAAACTAATTAATCAATCCTTTTTATCGAAGAGCAGTCGTTGTTCGTCGAAAACTTTAATCTTTTTTTAACATAAATATCTAATTTTAAGTAATTCTTTTAAAACTGTTATTAAAAGGCAGATACTAAGTAAGGTTTTTCAAATCAATTAATTAAACCGCTATTTACTTATTTTAATGTATCACATTTAAATTCCTTAAATGGTTCCTTTTAACTTTTTTTTAATATTTAAAAAAAACAACATTCCATACAGTTTTAAGAATTTAGAAGATTATCCTTTGCGATAAAAACTATAACCACTTTAGATTTTTTTATCTATTGGAAAAACAGAAAGCATGAAATCTTTACTCAACATTACACTAAAATATAGTTCCCTTTTTTTAAATTGGGTATATAATGGTGCTGTTCAGAATAGTTCTCAATTCCACTTTCAGGATTCAACCTTACACGCCCTTTACTTAAACAGACAATTTATAGTTAATGAATCTAGAATTCATTCAAGAAACCAAAAATTAGCTAAGACGAAAGTCGTTTCTAATTATTTGCAAAAACACTTAAGCCCTATGAGTGATGATGTGCTTAGCACATACGATTTATGTTCACCACTTCTTTTGAAGTTTGAACATGCTTAGTCTTAAAATTAAAACTGACAGATTTTATTAGCAAGTCTGAAATCACTTTTTAAACCGTGATTTAGATCATTTTTATCAGGAAGTTGAAAAACTCAATTAGCCTCTTTTGAATAAAATTCATTAGACTGTCTATTTCATTCAAAAAACTAAAAATATTCAGCCACTTAAGCAACTGTAGTTCAACTACAAAGATTTCACTTTTAACTAATAACTAATTAATATTTACCCTATGAAAATTAAATTACAAAGTCCCCTTTTTCGCTTTAGAAAAAGGCTACTTATTCTCTTCATGAGAAGCTTTATTTTTTTGAGTGCCGCAACCATGCTTGGACTCCCATCCAGCACGGATAATATTTATAAAGACGATGGCTTTATTCAGAAAAAAGATATTACCGGTACCGTTAAAGATGTAAACGGTTACCCAATACCTGGAGCAAACGTTCTTGTAAAAGGAACTACCAACGGTGTACAAACTGATTTTGATGGTCGTTTCAATATTTCCACATCAAATGCTAATGCCGTATTAGTAATTTCTTACGTAGGTTTTAAAACTAAAGAAATTGTTGTTGGAACTAAAACAACCATTAATGTTACCTTATTAGAAGACATCGCTGCTCTTGATGAAGTGGTTGTTGTTGGTTATGGTGTGCAGAAAAAAGTAAACTTAACTGCTTCTGTATCGCAAATTGGTACTGAAACTTTTGAAAACAGACCTGTTGCTAATACCGCAAGATCTTTACAAGGAGCCGTTTCAAACTTACAAATAACCACTAATAGTGAAGGAGGTAGACCTGGTTCAACTCCCGATATTAACATTCGTGGTTTTATAACAAGTGCAGGTACAGGAAGCATTGGAGATGCAGGCCCTTTAGTACTTGTGGATGGTATTGAAATGTCTTTGGACCAAATCAATCCGGATGATATCGAAAGCGTATCCGTTCTTAAAGATGCTGCAGCCGCATCCATTTATGGATCTCGTGCAGCAGCCGGTGCAGTTATTGTAATTACTAAAAGTGGTAAAGACTCAAACGGAAAAATGAGAGTTAATTATTCCAACGCTTTTGCCTTTTCACGACCTACCATCTGGCCAGAATCTGTAGATGCTTTAACTTTCGCTTATGTAATGAACGATGCTAGAGCCAATATAAACTCTGGTGCTTATTGGGATGATGCTGCATTAGAGCGTATTAGACAAAATATGGCAAACCCAGGAAGTGCTCCTACAATGTTTGATGCCAATAACGATGGTAATTATGAAGTATCATCTCTTGGTCTTGGTACAACAGGCTCTACAAATTGGAAAGATTTTCTTTTTAAAGATTTTGCAGAAAGCCAAAAACACAATTTAAGTTTCACTGGAGGCGATCAAAAACTAAACTACTATATTTCAACAGGTATTTATAATGAAGGTGGTTTATTAAATTATGCTGACGAAGATTACAAAAGATTAACTGTTGATGCCAAAATTGGTGGAAAAGCCAATGATTGGTTAAGCTTTGAGCTTTTAACAAAATTCTTAAAAAGTGAAGATGATTATCCTTGGGACGCTAGAACTTCTGGAACCAGAGGTACATATCGTTTCCTTGATTTAGTTTCCAAAATTAAGCCTACGCTACCTACTGTAGATCCTAATGGTAACCCACTTATACAAGCACAATACCCTATCTGGGGAAATGAGCGTGAAGAGAACGAATACAATCAAATTGCATTACTTCCTCGTGTTATCATTGAACCTGTTAAAGACTGGTTAATTAACCTACAGTATAACTACAGAAGAAACAACAACAAACAAGTATACAGAGCTGCCACAACCTCTTACATAAATGCATTTGGAGAAACGGCTTATTACAGGTCGCAAGAACAAACAACGTATAGACCACAATTAATTACCAACGAATATTTTTCTCCTAATTTATTTACAACCTATACAAAATCGTTAGGCGATCATAATTTTAAAGTACTTGCTGGTTATCAAAATGAAACCTATGAGTATTACGCTCTAAATGGTAATGTTAGTTATTTAATTACAGATAATGTTACATCTATAAACGCATCATTGGATGATACGCCAACGGTTGGAGAAAACATTTCTCACTGGAGTACAGAAAGTGTTTTCAGTAGATTTAATTATAATTTCAAGGAAAAATACCTTTTCGAATTTAGTTACCGTAGAGATGGATCTTCTAGATTTGCACCAGGAAGTCAATGGGCTGGATTCCCATCGTATTCACTTGGTTACAACGTTGCTAAAGAAAATTTCTGGCCTATTAAGGACATCAACACCTTTAAACTTCGTGGATCCTATGGTACACTAGGTAACCAAAATGTTAGTAATTACCTATACATTTCAACGGTTGCAATTAATTCGCCTGGAACACAATATTTGTTCAATGGCAATAGAGCACTTTTTTCTTCTACCCCTGCCTTATCAAGTGAAAACTTGACTTGGGAAACTGTTAAAACAACCGATTTCGGAGTTGACATTAATGCTTTCAACAATAAATTAACAATGGCATTTGATTGGTATAGAACCGATATAGAAGGTATGGCTGGTCAAGGACAAGATTTACCTGAGGTATTAGGTGCAAACGCACCTTTAACAAATGTTGGTACTTCTAGAGTTCAAGGTTGGGAATTTGAAGGGACTTGGAGACAAAAATTAAGTGATGATTTTAGCTATAACATTCGAGCTGTATTATCAGATTACAAAAGAACCATTGTTTCTTACCCGAACGACGCTAATTTATTATCCAATTATTATGCTGGAAGAGATTTAGGAGAGATATGGGGACTACAATGGGAAGGTTGGTTCCAGAGTGATGATGAAGTAGCTAACTATGACATAGACCAATCATTTGTACGTGGTGGCACTTGGACTCCTGGTGACACAAAATATAAGGATATTAATGGCGATAAAGTAATTGATCGTGGTACAAACACCTTAGGAGACTCAGGAGATTTTACAGTAATAGGAAATACAACGCCTAGATACCAATATTCTGCAACCATTGGTTTAAACTATAAAAATTTAGACTTTAATATGTTTATACAAGGGGTTGGTAAAAAAGATGCCTATGTACAAAATCAAGGTGTTTTTAAAGGACCTGCACAAGGGCCGCTTCATGCCATGGTTTTCGAAGAGCATTTAGATTATTACAGAGCAGAAGACACTACAAGTCCGCTTGGACCTAATACGGATTCTTATTATGCTAAACCATATTCTGCTAACCCAGGAAACAATAATAGAAACTACCGCTTTGCAGTGGATCGTTATTTACAAAATGGAGCTTACACCAGATTAAAAAGTGTACAAGTTGGCTATACCATTCCAAAATACGTTACTGACAAATACAAAATTGATAAAATAAGACTATTTGTTACAGGTGAAAATCTTTTTACTATAACCGATATGAAGTCCATCGATCCAGAGGCATTCCAATCTGGTTTTGGTAACGCACAAACTTATCCGTTGTCTAGAGTGTTTTCAACTGGTGTAAATATTTCTTTCTAAAAATAAAAAAACTGAATTATGAAAAATATAATAAAAATAATATTCCTTGGCATTACAGTTTTGCTG
>NZ_JBFHGK010000054.1:0-23072 GCF_041583155.1 Mariniflexile sp. | reverse complement strand
TTAATGACTGGGTTTATGATTATAACTATAACAGACCACATCAAGCTTTAAATAATAAATCGCCTATGGAATATTTAACACTAAAAATCAGTTGAAATTTCTATTTTTGATTGGCTCTAAAAAAGGGGAAGCTTACAGGTTATATTGACTATTTCACAGCTGTCAGTGTCCGTTGAAAATTCAAATGTACCTGAGATGATATAATTTGTTTTGTCTATTTTCGAAAAAGTAACATACCCCTCGTATGTGTCAATATATTCATAGTAACAGATTTCGGTCCCCTGATTTTGTTTTGTAAATTTTGCTCTGGATATACCTTCTCCAATTCCCTTAAAGTAATATGGTGTATTAATTGTAAAAGGATCTAATACAACTATGTAAACCCCCCCCGCTCCAAACTGAATTCCACCTCCTTGATATATGGCAGTAATTTGTCTACTATTAGTAATGCTAATAGGGTTACCATTGTCTAAATAACCAAAGGTGTTTTCACCAGTTTGAGTGAGCGGAGGGAGTTGATCTATAGGGTTTGTGGGAGTATCATCATCGTTTTTGCAGTTTGTAACTGCCATAAGCATTAGGCTGTAAACTATAAGTGTTATAAGTGTTTTCATGGGGTTTGTTTTAATTGTTTTTATATAAAATTAAGAAATTAAATACAATTTAAATTGTGGTTTTCCCATAATTAAGGTTAAGTTTTTGTAAGCTATCACTTACCCACACGCATGGCATAAAGTGATTGCCATTGGGTTTTATCAACCAAATTGTTGGTAGCTATAACACCACTATAGGCTTCCACTTCATTAAAGCGTATGTCAAATTCTTTAAGATAACCCGTGGTAACCTTGGTTTTATCAATGTTGCCAAAAACATATTGCATGCGGTTGTAATAGTCATTGTTTTGCGAAAAACTTTGAAAAAAAGCACATACAAAGATTGTGAAAATGAATAATTTTTTCATGATTGATTGATTTTTAAATTAATAACATTATGGGATATATTGCATATCGAATCGACCATTAGTTATATTGACTATTTCGCAATTATCCGTTACAGTTGAAAATTCAAATGAGCCAGATACAATGAAATTTGTTTTATCTATTCGGGAAAAATTAACAAAACCTTCATAAGAATCATTAAAATCATAATAGCAAGACTCTTGCCCATTGTCTTCTACATATCTTACTTTGCCAACTAAATTATAATTGTTATTTATCTCAAAAGGCTCGTCTAGAACTATATAAACTCCACCAGATCCAAACTGTATAAAACCACCTTGATAGATAGCCGCCATTTGCGAACTATTTGTTATGGATATAGGTTGTCCATTGATAAGAAAACCAAACGTGTTCTCTCCAGTTTGTGTTGGTGGGGGCAATTGGTCTATTGGGTTTTTTGGAGTGTCATCATCATTTTTGCAACAAGACAAGCCTAATGTAATTGCTAAAATTATTAGTAGATTTTTCATAATATTTCTTATTTTAAAAGTACAGATTTGGGTTGGATTTTGATTGCGGGAAACCCGTAATTAGTGTTATGTTTAGGTTAAAATTGTCATTGGGTTTCTCATCAACCAGATTATTGGAAGCGAAAACTTCATTAAAGGCTTCAATTTCATTAAAACGAATGCCAAATTCTTAGATATAACCTGTAGGAACTTTGGTTTTGTCGATCTTACCAAAACATATTGAATGAGATTGTAATAATAATTGTTTTGGACATTACAAGAACTGAACTTATAATTTTGGAATTATATATTTAAAAAAACGTATTTTAGTATCAAAATAAAACAAAAGATCTAGTTAAATAAGTTACCTATTCGGTTACCAAAGCGTAAATATATTTGTAACTATTCGAATATTAAAAAATTAAGTTAAGGAAGGTCTTTCTGCCACCCCGACAAGATAGTATATCAATCAACATCAAAAACCTGTAAATCTTAATGATTTATAGGTTTTTCTTTTTAGAAAAGCATGAAATCTGATTGGTTTTTAAATTCACTTATTCACTTTTTATCCTTCAAAATGAATTTAAAAAAGTAACCGGTGCAATTATTTGGTTTTATATTTTTAATGGATTAAATTTCGTAGTAATTAAAAAGATAAAATCAAAAATTTGTTTGATAGAACGAGGTTAGTTAACCAATTAAAATCCCGAAGTCTCTGGGATGTTATAGTTGTAGGTGGGGGTGCAACAGGTTTGGGGATTGCTTTAGATAGTGTAACACGTGGTTATAGCACCTTGCTGTTGGAACAATCGGATTTTGCCAAAGGGACATCGAGTAGAAGCACCAAATTAGTACATGGTGGTGTGAGGTACCTTGCCCAAGGCAATATAGATTTGGTAAAGGAGTCCTTGTATGAAAGAGGGGTATTGTATAAAAATGCAACACATTTGGTTGGTAACCAATCATTTATTATTCCCAATTATTCATGGTGGGATCATTTCTTTTATACTTTCGGGTTAAAAATTTATGATTTTTTAGCAGGGAAGTTAAGTTTAGGTGCCTCCCATCGTATTTCAAAGGAAGAAACCATTTCTCGTTTGCATACTGTAAAATTAGAAAAACTCAAAGGGGGTGTTGTGTATCACGATGGTCAGTTTGACGATTCGCGGTTGGCAATAAATCTAGCACAAACAGCCATAGAACACGGTGCAACGGTTTTAAATTATTTTAAAGTCGAAAATCTTTTAAAGAATGATTCAGGTAAAATTAATGGTGTTCAGGTTAAAGATGTAGAAACAGAAAGTCTTTACAGCATAAATGGAAAAGTGGTTATAAATGCTACTGGGGTATTTGCAGATGCTATATTAAAGATGGATGATGCGGCCGCTAAAAAAAGAATTCAGCCAAGTCAAGGCGTGCATTTGGTTTTAGATAAGTCATTTTTGCCTGGAAATGATGCAATCATGATTCCTAAAACAAGCGATGGAAGGGTGCTTTTCCTTGTACCTTGGTATAATCGCATTGTTGTTGGAACTACCGATACCTTAGTTGATAGTTATAGTTTAGAGCCTTTAGCCTTAAAAAAGGAGATAGCATTTATCTTGGAAACTGCGAATAGGTATTTAACAAAACAGGTGACTGAAAACGATGTTTTGAGTGTTTTTGCGGGATTACGACCTTTAGTGGCTCCGGGTGATAAGTCAAAAAAGACAAAGGAAATTTCAAGAAGTCATAAAATTATCATTTCGAATTCGGGTTTAATATCTATAACAGGAGGTAAATGGACAACCTATAGGCGAATGGCGCAAGATACTTTAAACAAAGCCATAGCATTAAAGAAACTACCAGTCTCTAAATGCAAAACAAAGAATTTATTAATTCATGGAGCTAAAGGAGATGTAGATAGGTCGAATCGTTTATACATCTATGGTAGTGACCAGAAAGCTTTAATAGATTTAAAGATCCACGTGCCGGAGTATCGTGAAAAACTACATCCAGATTTAGAATTTACGAAGGCAGAAGTAATTTGGGCTATTAGAAATGAAATGGCCAGAACCGTTGATGATGTTTTATCAAGGCGAGTTAGAGTCTTGTTTTTGGATGCGAAAGTAGCAATGGAAATAGCGCCTGTTGTTGCGGTAATTTTGGCTAAAGAACTTCAAAAAAGCGATGATTGGATTAGTGGTCAGATTAAAGATTTTAACCAAATTGCTCGCAATTATAGTGTTTAAAATTAGTGGTTTACGTTAATTTTTAGGGTTTTTGTTTCTTCGTTTTATTATAACTTTCAACAACTTTTTTCAACAGTTTGTATTTTGTCGGATAATTCGTGTGTTTTAGCTTTTTTTATTTAAAAAGATAATAATCCAATTCTGATTTATGTTAAATGTTTTGTAACTTAAAAAATAATAATTACATTTGGAAAACCAATCTGGTAAACCAATTACACAGATCCCCAAGGTCTGCTTTTAATACCAACTAATTTATGGGCAACATAAATTAATAACAAACTATTAAAACTCTTTTATTATGAAAAAAACTTTACTTTTTACAAACAGAAACTCTAACAAATTTTATATCTTATTGGTATTTTGTTTGTGTTTTAACTTGGGATGGAGTCAGACTAACCTAGTGAAGAATGGCGCTCTTGAAAATCATACTATCGATGTTAATGATAATGCCGATGCGTTCGATATGACACCCCCAAGTACTGTTGACGTTGTCAATAGTGTTGGAGTAGATAGTCCTTATAGATACGATGCAACCAATAATCCAAATGGATGGAATAACACGGCTTTAGATACATGGTTGGCGACATCAACTACTCCTAATGACTCAAATGAGCAACCAGGTTCTACAAGTGATGGTAATAAATATGGTCCTAAGGCTGGTTTAGGTAGAGGTGTAAAGTTGTATTCACCTACTCGTCGTTTATATCAGCGTGTACCTGTTACAATTGGAGTTAATTATACTTTTTTTATTGATTCTCGTTCGGAGTTCGTGTTTTCAACCCCTGCCGAACAAGTTACTTCAGAAGTATTTATTTTAAACACTGAAATTGAAAATGAAGTTGGGCTTACTAGTACTAGCTCTACTGTTGATGGGTATAAACTGATTGATAATGATCATAACCCTAGCAACTCTTCAAGTGAGATGAATACATTTACTACAAATTCATTTTCATTTACAGCCACAAATAATTTTGTAGTTATTTATATTAGAGCTCCAAAAGCTGTTGATGGTAATCATGACGTGTTTTATGATAATATAGAGCTTTATACAACAGCATCATTGTCTACAAAAGATGTTTTAGCATCAAAATTAAACATCTATCCAAACCCAGTTAAAGATAATATTACAATTGAGTCTAGCAGCGTTAAGATATCTTCAGTTGAACTTTATAACGTAGTGGGTCAAAAAGTGAAATCTCAAACAACATTAATTGATAATAAATTAAATGTTGCCGATTTATCAAAAGGTATGTACTTGTTGAAAGTAAGTGCAGAGGGTAGTAGTACAACTAAAAAGATTTTGATTGATTAATTTTTAAATAAGAATTAAATAAAAGCCTTATAAATTATAAGGCTTTTTAATTTCTATAAACTAAAGCATTTTATTTTAATTATCTTTAGTTCATAAAAAAACCAAACTAAACTAAATGACATCACGACGGACATTCATTAAAAAAACTGCTTGTGCAACAGGTTTTTTACCTTTTGTTACATTCCCTTTACCTAATCTTTTTCAAGATGATGAGCCTAATGTTTTAGATGTTAGTGTTTTTTCAAAACATCTACAGTTTTTAGATTATAAATCTACAGGGGAAATGGCTGCGGAATTAGGTTTTTCTGGAGTTGATTTAACCGTTCGCCCAAAAGGGCATGTGTTGCCCGAATTAGTAAAAAAGGATCTTCCTAAAGCCGTTAAAGCCATAAGAGCTAGCGGCGTTCAT
This sequence comes from Mariniflexile sp., assembly GCF_041583155.1. Lineage (GTDB taxonomy): Bacteria > Bacteroidota > Bacteroidia > Flavobacteriales > Flavobacteriaceae > Mariniflexile. The sequence goes on along the minus strand of NZ_JBFHGK010000054.1, from coordinate 17,673 downwards.
TGTAAAATGATTACTACTAGCATCGAAAGTGTAAAAAATACCTTGGATGTTGATATATTAAAAGCAGCTTCCGCAGAAAATATTAACTTTTACAGAACCAATTGGTTTAAGTACAAAGAAGATATTTCGATGGAGGAATGTCTATTAAATTATCAAAATGAAATAAAAAAGTTAGGCGATTTAAACAGTGAACTAGGTTTGGTTGGCTGTTACCAAAACCATGCAGGTACAAGCGTTGGTGCTTCCTACTGGGAGATCAAAAAAATTCTAGAAAGCGTTAATCCAGATTATTTTGGCACACAATATGATATTAGACATGCCATGGTTGAAGGTGGCTATTCTTGGGAAAACGGATTAAAATTACTGTACCCCCATATAAAAGTGATGGTTTTAAAAGATTTTAAATGGGGTCTTGTTAATGGTAAATTAGAGGCAATTAACGTACCTATCGGTGAGGGTGTAGTGGATTTTACCAAATACTTTAAACTGCTAAAACAATATAATTTAAAACCACCAGTTTCTCTGCATCTTGAATATGATTTAGGTGGTGCCGAAAAGGGTAATCAAGAAATAACAGTTGATAAGAAAGTAGTGTTCGATGCCATGAAAAGTGATTTGCAGAAAGTGCAAAAATTATGGAAGAACGCTTAGATAATAGAATTACAGAATAAAAATTAGAATAAATAAATGCAAATGAAACGTATCGTATTAATCTCAGGTTTGTTAACATTTTTAATGGTATCAACCCTAAAAGCTCAAACAAATAACATTAAAGTCGCGAATATTAATGAATTAAATAAAGCGATTAAACAAAGCAAAGCTGGGGATAATATAGTGCTAGCTAATGGTGTTTGGAGTAATGTGGAAATTGAATTTTATGGCAAAGGAACCAAAACACAACCAATTACCTTAACCGCCGAAACTAAAGGAAAGGTTACCATTGAAGGCGTTTCTAATTTGAAACTAGGAGGAAGTTATTTAATTGTTGATGGGTTATATTTTAAGAACGGTTACACTCCTACTAAAAATCTTATTCAATTTAAAATTAATAACGATTCTATTGCAAATCATTGTAAAGTTACCCAATGTGTTATTGAAGAATTTACACAGCCAGACCGAGATGTGAGCGATCATTGGGTGGAGTTTTGGGGTAGGCATAATGAGCTGAGTAACTCTTATCTTGCGGGGAAATCAAATTTCGGACCAACCATTATGGTTCGTTTAGATGGAAATGAAAATATTTATAATTATCACCAAATAGTTAATAATCATTTTGGACCACGTCCGCGAAAAGGAGGGCCTCACGGTGAAACTATTCAATTGGGTAACAGTGAAACGTCAATGACACCATCTCACACCTTGGTAGCTAATAATTTATTTGATCGTTGTAATGGTGAAATTGAAATTATTTCAAGTAAATCCAACTTTAACGAATTTAGAAATAATGTTTTTTTTGAAAGTGAAGGGTCTTTGGTGTTAAGACATGGAAATTATGCTACTATTGATGGTAATGTATTTATCGGTAATGATAACTCTAAATTTATTGGAGGTATTCGTGTAATAAATACGGGCCATTGGATAACTAATAATTATTTTTATAAAATACAAGGTAAAGAATTTAGAAGTGCTTTAGCTGTAATGAATGGCATACCGAAATCGCCATTAAACAGATATAATCAAGTAACAGATGCCGTTATTGCCTATAATTCGTTTGTAAATTGTAAATCACCTTGGCAATTTAGTGTAGGCTCTAATGTGAGTCAAAAGGAGGTATTGCCTCCATCTGAAATTCGTTCAGAAAGACCAGAACGTGTTATCGTTGCCAATAATCTTATTTATAATGAGGAGGCTGATTTATTCCCGATAGCAAATTATGATAAAGTGGATGGTGTTAAATTCAAAAATAATATTATTAATAACGAAAATAATAGTGAGGTTAAGCCGAATGGTTTAAAAACAAAATCTATTTCAGTTGAAAAAAAGTCTAACAACTTATATGTTTTAAAAGAAAATATTAATGATACCTATGCTGGTTTCGATTTTGAAACTATTAATAAAGATTTATTTGGAAAAGAAAGAACGTCGAATAACAATAGCATTGGTGCATTTGTAAATCCTGTAAAAGCAGAAACCTTGTTCACTAAATCTGATTATGGAACAGATTGGTTTTTAGCTAACAAAGGAAATGCTGCAGCTAAAACTCACAATGTTTCATCTGCATCTGCACTTGTAAAAGCACTTAGCAAAGCGAATTCAGGAGATGTCATTTCACTTAAAGGTGGTGTTTATCGTTTAAAATCTAATTTGCCAATTAATAAAAATATATCCTTGGTTTCGGCTCAGAAAGATAACAAAGCAGAATTGGTATTTTCATCTTCTAAAACTGCTTTTGAAATGCAGCCAAAAGGAAGTTTGACTTTAAAGGATGTTGTGCTTACTGGAAATAAATCTCAAAACACATTTACTACTTTAGATAAAAATATGTCTAAAGCATTCAACCTGTTTTTAGATGGAGTTGAGGTTAAAAATTTCAAATCCGTTTTAGAGGTATCAAAAGGAGCCTTTGCCGATACGGTTTTAGTAGCTAATTCCACTATTAAAAATTGTGAACGTGGCTTTATGTTGAATAAGGAGACAAACGATGGAGGTGATTATAATGCAGAATTCGTAATATTTAAAAATAGTGCTTTTGATAATATTGATGAAGTTGTTTTGGATTATTATCGAGGCGGTTACGATGAATCGACCATAGGTGGTAATTTAATTTTAGAGAATAATACGTTTACAAATTCAGCAAAATCTGAAAAAGATGATATCTTAATTAAAAACAGAGGTATTGTTAACGTTGAGTTTTCAAATAATACATTTAAAAATAATCCAGTAAAACGAATTGCAATTCTTTGGGGAGAAAAAGGACAGGAGCCTGGTGAAAATACAATTGAAAATTCAGGTGTTATTGAGGTGGTTCAAAATTTAGCTTTAAAATTAATGTACTAAAGCAAATAGATGAATTGGTTTAAATTAACATGGCTAATTAGTTGTTTTTTGTGTTTTGAAATTGGTGTTTCTCAGAACATTCCATCTGATTCAGTTATAGAAACTTTTAAGTTGCAGGCTTATTTAAAGCCGGAAGTTCAGAGTGTTTTGGGTGGTGTTCAGAATATTTCAGATGCCGAATTAGCAAAATATTTTCGAGAAAAATTTTCCGAGCGTTATTTTTACGATTGGAAAAATTTTAATGACCGTTTTATAGCTTATAAGACAGCTTATCCAGAGGCAGAAAATAGTCATGCCGAAAGGGCATTGGATCATCTTTCAAAGTTTCCTGATTTCGCACAATGGAAGTTACCCTTTAATTATTCTAACGGATTGCCAGTTAATGCTTATGCCTTGCGACATTTGGCACGTCAACACAAAATGTTGGATATTGCCTTTTACTATAATTATCAGAATAAAAAGGATGCCTATTTAAGTTATTTTAAAAATCAATTACAATCATTAAACAAAGCATTAGCAACTAATAGTTATGAAACGATAGAAGATGGTAATGGGGTTTATGAAGCGTTTAGATCTGGTTATCGGGTGCTAAATTGGTTGCAGATTCATAATATGTTTTTGGGAGAAAAGGGATATTCTGATAAGGAGCAATTAGTAACTATTGCCACCTTGTTACAGCATGCCTCCAATCTCTATGAAACGAATGCTAGTTTTGTTCCTGGAAACCATCAAACGAGAGGGATGTCGGCTTTAGCCATGCTGTCTATTTTGTTTATAGATTTTAAAGATTCAGATAAGTGGTATGAACGTTCTATGCAATTGTTGGAAGCGCATTTAACCAAGGAAATTAATAAAGATGGATTTCAGTTTGAGCGCTCTGTTCATTATCATATAAGTGATATTGATAATTATTATTATGTGTATCAGCTAGCCCGAAATAGTAATATGAATGTTGATGCTTTTTGGGAGAACAAATTAAAATCGTTATTTGTTACACTTACTAAAATTGCATATCCAGATAAATCGGCACCAGTATTTTCAGACGATACCAATGAGCCTTGGGCAGAAAAGAACAATATTTCTGGAGCCTTAACTTTGGGGTATTTATTATTTGCAGATTTGGAAATGGGTTATTTTGCTAATAATTTTGTGGAGTCTGATATGTATTGGTATCTAAAAGATACACAATTGAAAATGTTAGACAATATCCAAAAAAAGGTTCCTGAGTTTAAATCTGTGGTATTTCCTGAAACAGGTTATTATATTATGCGGCAAGGTTGGAATCAGGATGATAAAATGATGGCCATATCAAACGGACTAGATGTCGACAAACCAGACCATCAACATGGCGATTTGCTGGGGGTACAAGCCATGTCAAACGGTCAGGTTATATTACCAAATTATCAAGTAAGGTATCCGCTTAAAGATTATGAGTTTTTTAAAAATTCATTGGTGAAAAACGTGGCTTTAGTAGACGACGAGCTACAAGGAAAAGGTTACGCAGGTAACCAAGGCGGTAGTGGTTTTGGAAAGTTTTCAAATTTACCGAAGCCCAAAACTATAGCTTGGAGCTCGAATAATAATATAGATGTTTATGTGGGTAGTCATGATGGTTTTGAAAACATTGGAGTTACCTATACTAGACAAGTTATTTACTTAAAGGATGATTTTTGGGTAATAAAGGATAATTTTAAATCCAATGAATCCCACGATTATAAACAAATTTGGCAAGGACATTATACTTTTGAGAAAGCACCTAATTTACTTCGTTCTACATTTAATGATGGCTCTGGTTGTGACATTTACCAACTAGTAGCTACCGATGATGTAAAAACATCAGGTACACGAGGTAAAGAATGGTCTATAATCTCCAAAAAAGAAAAATCTACTTTTAGTTTTATAACAGCCATTGTGCCATTTAAAAAATTTGATGATCGTATAGATGAAGATCAAATAAACCCGAATTTAAAAGGTTGGAAAGTAAATGATTCAAATTGGGTATTAAGTGGAGTTAAGCCACTAAGTTTAACGAAAGGAGATTTATCAGCTTTTTTTTCAATCAAAGGCTTGGCATTGAATAATATTAAAGCTTCGTTTTCTGAGGAAGTGGATGTAGTTATAAAGTATTCGGAAAATAATTTTTCAATTCAATTAGTATCCGAAAATAAAGTGGAATGCAATTTGACTAATAACAAAAAGTTGAAAACCGTTACTCTAAACCCAGGGCAGGTGTTTACAGTATTTTAATTCGGATAAAGTTGTTTTGAATCTGATTAAATTCTAAATGTTTTTAGTATTTTAAATGCATGAATGAGTCATTATCACATTTTTTTTCTAAATGAATTATAAAGTATCTCAAGAATTTTAATCATTTAACAGTTAAATCATTTGTCAAATGATTAATTAGACTTATATTTGGCTAACCAATCTGGTAAACCAGTTTTTTTAAATTGGGAAAACAGATTTTGGTTTGTAAATAATTAAATAGTACATTTTCAATAAATTAATATAAAAGGCGTTTTAGTATTTGGTTTTCAGAATACTATTACAGTAAGTCCTTTTTTTTCAAAATCTTTTAAATCACTGAAACTAACTTATGTTTTTAAAGAACAAAATTCAAATTTCATTAGTAGCTATATTTTTAATTACGGCTTCTTGTAATGCACAGTCTAAAGCTCTTGCTGGAAAACAAAAATCAAAGAAACAAGAACACCCCAGTTTAGTTTTAACTAAATCTGGTGTAGAAAAAATTAAAGCACAGTTAGGAACGGTGCCTTTGTTTGATAAAACTTTGGCAACAGTTAAGGCAGAGGTTGATGCTGAGATTTTAAATGGAATTGAAGTTCCAATACCTAAAGATTTTTCGGGAGGTTACACTCATGAGCGCCATAAAAAGAACTTTCTAATTTTACAAAAGGCGGGTGTTCTGTATCAGATTTTGGATGATGAAACTTATGCTAAATATGTTAAAGATGTACTTTTTGAATATGCGAAGATTTATCCAACGCTTCCGGTGCATCCACAAACGCGTTCCTATGCACGAGGTAAATTGTTTTGGCAATGTTTGAATGATTCAAACTGGTTAGTGTATGTAAGTCAGGCTTACGATTGTGTTTACAATTATTTAAGCGAAAACGAACGTAAACAATTAGAAAAAGACCTTTTTAGACCATTTGCTAAATTTATATCTGTTGAAAATCCACAATTTTATAATCGCGTACACAACCACAGTACTTGGGGAAATGTTGCAGTTGGAATGATTGCTTTAGTAATGGATGATGCTAAATTATTAGAAACAGCATTGTATGGATTGAAGAAAGATAATATTGATCCGAACGCAAAAGATAATGATGGTGGGTTTATTAAGAAGAAAGGACAAAAAGTAGGTTTCTTAGCTAATTTAGAAGAACCTTTTTCACCAGATGGTTATTATACTGAAGGGCCTTATTATCAAAGATATGCCATGTACCCATTTTTAGTGTTTGCTGAAGCATTAGAAAATGTAAAACCAGAACTTAAAATTTTTGAATATAAAGATGGTGTTTTATTAAAATCGATAAATACCTTGCTTAATCTAACGGATATTGAAGGCAACTTCTTTCCGTTAAATGATGGGCAAAAGGGTATGTCTTATTTCTCAAGAGAATTAGTGTCAGCAGTAAATATTGGTTATTATTTTGGAGGTAATCCAACCGATTTACTTTCCATAGCAAAAGATCAGGGAGAAGTTTTATTAGACGATACAGGCTTGGCTGTTGCTATAGGTGTTCGTGATGGTTTGGCGACACCATTCATTAAAAAATCAATTAACTTAACGGATGGAAAAGATGGTGATGAAGGTGGAGTTGCTATTTTGCGTGCGCCAGGAACGAAGGATGACTATACATTGGTAATGAAATATTCTGCTCATGGTTTAAGTCATGGTCATTTTGATAAATTATCATTTTCATATTATGAAGGAGGGAATGAGGTTATACAAGATTATGGTATGTCTCGTTTTGTAAATATTCAGCAAAAAGGTGGAGGAAATTATTTAAAGGAAAACACTACCTGGGCAAAACAAACCATTGCTCATAATACGATTAACCAAAATGAAGGCTCTCATTTCGGAGGAAGTTTTGAAACGGGTAGTGCGCATCATTCTGAAAAATACGTGTTCGATGTTTCGAATCCAAAAGTACAAGTTATTAGTGCAACGGAAACTAATGCGTATCCGGGTACATCGCTGCATAGAACATTGACAATAATTAAAGAAGATGATTTTGAAAATCCTTATCTTTTAGATATTATCAAAGTGGATTCAGAAACTGAAAATCAATATGATCTTCCATATTACTATTTAGGTCAAATCATGTCTACCAATTTCAAATATAATGCACCAGAAGTACTAAAACCTTTGGGAACTAAAAATGGTTATCAGCATTTATGGAATTTAGGTGAAGGTAAGTCAGATTCTGAAAACGCTAAATTATCATGGTTTAATAAGGAACGTTTTTATACGCTTACTTCTGTGGTTTCTAATGAAGATGAATTAATTTTCACTAGAATAGGAGCCAATGACCCAGATTTCAACCTTAGAAACGATCCAGGTTTTATTATAAGAAAGAATAACACAAAGAATACTTACTATGTGTCCTTATTGGAATCTCACGGACACTACGATCCAGTTAGCGAAATTGCGATAAACGCATTCAGTGCAGTAAAAAACCTTAAAATAGTATTTAGTGATGATGCTTATATAGCAGTACAAATAGAAAATGCAGCTAACAGGAATAGCCTGTTTTTATTGTCGCAAAAAGATAATGCAGAAGATAGTAAACATCAAATTAAAATAGAAGATAAAACCTATGAATGGGTAGGTGCTTTTCATTTAATTAAAATTTAAAACTTAGAACAACTAAAAGTTGTATTGTGTGAGTAAATAATTTTTAAATGAACATTAAATCTTAAACATATTTTCATAGTTGTTGGTTAAAGGTACTGATAGATTTGTGATTGTGTAATCATTTTTGATGCCAAGAATTCTTGAAATCTAGGTGCCTTTTTGTTGTTATTATTCACGATTTACCACTGTTCTAAGTGATGAATTTGGACTAACTGTTTCAAACGAGATTAGGTTGCTTGAAACTATAGATTTATTCCATATTACTTCTCAGGTAATATAAGGCGCTTTTTTAATGAAAAAAGGAGAATTATTAGATAGAATTAGTCTGTTTACAAGGTTGTTTTTGCAGTATTGTTCTTAAAAGCGACCGAGAAATGTTAAATTTTCTGTTTTGATTGAAAATTTTTATCAAAAAAAAATTTGGTATTGGAATTTTATGTATTTTTGGTTGACCAAATTGGTTGACCAATCTGGTAGGTCGTAATAAAGAGTTTTTTACTCATTATTGCTTAAGTGAAAAAAAGGAAGGATAGCATTTTTAGTTGTCCTTTTTATGGTTAATGACATAAAAAAAAGGATAATTCGTAGTTATCCTTTTTTTCAAAAATTACTTCTTTTTAGCTTGGAAGTAAAATAAAATACATGTTGACACTCTATTGAGACATGCTTAACAAATTTACTAAAAATTGTTGAGGTACCGGTTGTTTTGAAGGGTGAATATTTAAATAAGTTGTGTTATAAGCATGTAAATGGCACAGCAAAAAACTAAATCGAAAAAAAACTTTAAACAATTAATCATGAATTTAAAAAACAAGCTGGCTCTCGTTGCTTTATTGCTCTTCAGTATAGCGGTATTTGCACAAAACAAGACAGTAACTGGTGTAGTCGTTTCTGCGACAGATAATATTCCTATTCCAGGGGTAAATGTTATTGTAATGAATACTACCAAAGGTACTACAACAGATTTTGATGGTGCCTTTAAACTTGATGTGAAAAGTGGAGATGCACTTCAATTTTCTTATATCGGGTTTGTAACTCAAGTAGTAGTTATAAAAGACCAAAAAACACTTTCTATTTCTTTAAAAGAAGATTTGGCAACTTTAGATGAAGTTGTTGTTATTGGTTATGGTGTTCAAAAGAAAAGTCACTTAACAGGTGCTATTTCTAAAGTAACAAACGAAAGTTTGGATCAAATTGCAACATCGAGGGTTGATGATGCTTTAATTGGTCAAGTTTCGGGGGTTAACATACAAGCGACAGATGGTCAGGCAGGTGCTGCACCTACCATTACAATTAGAGGTGTTGGATCTATGGCAGGTGATTCTACACCATTAATCGTAGTAGATGGTATTATTGTTGACTCTAGTTTCTTGGGGTCTTTAAATATGAATAACGTTGAATCATTTGAAGTACTTAAAGATGCTGCGTCTTCTTCTATTTATGGTTCGAAAGGATCGAATGGTATTATCATGATTACCATGAAATCTGGGGTTTCAGGAAAAACTAGAGTGTCTTACAGCACATTTACAGGTGTGAAAACTGCTAGAAAAAGTGAAGCTTACGGTACTACAACTGCAGATTGGGCACAAAAACAGTTAGATGCAGGTTTAGAATTATCACTATATACAAAAGCGCAACTTCAAATAGGTACAGATCGTGCTTGGCAAGATGTGTTTTTTGATAATGGTACTATTACCAACCATGCTATTTCTGTAAGAGGCGGAAATGATAAAACAAAATTTACTACCAGTTTGAATTATTCAAATGATGAAGGTGTAATGTTGCGTGATAACTTTAAAAAGTATGGTGCCAGAATTAAAGTTGATAGTGAAATAAATGATAAATTTAAAATTGGAGCTAACTTTAGCCCTGCTTATACGGAACGAGTAAGATTTTCAGAAAGTATTTATAACGTGGCAAGACATCAACCTTGGTTGCCAATTTATCATACTGAAGAAACACTTCGTTTTGTTAACCAAGCAGGTCCTTATAGCTACCTACAAGTTGGTGATTATGCAAGACAAGATCATTTTACAGTATTTGATTTACTAGGTGATGATGGTATTAACGATATCCTTGCTAATATTGGTAACAGTAGTAACCAAAATCCATACGCTAGAGTTAATGAGCGTGATAGAGAAGATAAAAAGTTTCAGTTATACGGAAGTTTTTATGGTCAATATAACATTACTGAAGGTTTAAACTTTAGTTCTACATTATCAGGGTCTTTTAATGATACCAAAAGAACTGATTATTTAGGAACGTTGGCTAGAGAACAAGCTTCATTGGCTTATATGGAAGAAATTGTTCAAAAAGAGAATTATGTAATTTTTGATAACTTCTTCAATTATAATAAATCATTTGGAAAAAGTGATATTGGAGCTACACTTGGTACTTCTATTGAATCTAGAAATTTTTTCTTTTCAACAATTACAGGAACAGGTTATGTGAACGATGCTGTAAAACAAATTGCTGGAGCAACAACCAGAACTGGTGATGCTTTTGAATGGCAAAAAAGAGGTATTTCATACGTTTCAAGGATTAACTATGCTTACGATAGTAAGTATTTAGCATCTTTCAGTATGAGACGTGATGGAAGTTCTATTTTTGGTTCTGATTACAAATACGGTAATTTCCCAGCTGCATCTATCGGTTGGAATATTTCAAAAGAAAATTTCTTAAGAGAAAGCAGTTTTGTTAACAACCTTAAGTTTAGAGCTAGTTACGGTGTAACAGGTAACGACCGTTTGAATACAGGTTCTGTTGATCCAGACTCTCAAGGAAGTACTTCTACATTAAGTTCAGATAATATATTAATTGATTATTATCCTTACTTATCTTTATTAGCGCCTTCAGCTTATGTTGATAACGGTAGTATTGTTACTGGTTTCTCGGCATTAAACGTTGCAAATCCTGAATTAAAATGGGAGCGTTTAATTGAGATTAACCCAGGTTTAGATTTTGGTATTTTAAAGAATAAAATAACAGGTTCTATTGATTGGTATAGAAGAACTAGTGATCAATTATTATTACCTAACCCAATTTCAGTTACAACAGGATTTGGTTCTGCTTTAGTGAACTTAGGTGAAGTGAAAAATGAAGGTTGGGAGCTTGAGTTGAAAACTAAAAACATTTCTAACGAAAAGTTTAAATGGAATACAACGCTTTTAGCAACTACAAATAAAAATACTTTAGTTGATTTTGCTGATTCAGCAGGTCAAATCACGCAAAACGGAACACCTTCTGTACAACCAGAGTGGACTAACATTGAAGGTCAACCTATTTCATTATTCTATGGTTTTGTTGTAGATAAAGAAGTGCCTCTTGAGTTTAGAGATAGACCGTACAGACACGTTGGTGCAGAATTTGGTTTTGTTTATGTGAAAGATTTAAATGGTGATGGAGTTTTAGATGATGAAGATAAAACGGTTTTAGGAGATCCATATCCAGAATTAATATGGAGTTTTACAAATGAGTTCAGTATCGGTAATTTTGATTTATCTTTCATGTTCCAAGGATCTCATGGAGCTGAAATTAGAAACCTTGCCGATCATTATATGTTCAGTAATAATAATAATGTTACTCTTGTAGCTAATTCACTAGGTGAAACTGCACCAAATCAACAATTTTTAATCAACAAATACTACACTAGTAGTATGGTGCAAGATGCTTCATATATTGCTTTAAGAAATGTTAATATTGGTTATAATTTTTCAAAAGATGTAATTTCTAAATTTGGTATTACCGGATTAAAAATTTATGCAACGGGTCAAAATTTAATATATAAAACAGCTGATAATTATACAGGATGGAATCCAGAAGCTATTGATAAGGCTAGTCCTACACAGTATGGGTATCAATTAGGAGGGTCACCTATTAACAGTACAGTCTCTCTTGGTTTAAATTTAGATTTTTAATTATTTTTTTAACGATTTTACAAATACTATTATGAAATATAAAAATTATATCGCTATCATTTTAATAGGAAGTTTTCTGTCTTCTTGTAGCGATTTTTTGGAGCCCGCTCCATCGTCAAGTCTAACAACCAGTAATTATTTTACAACTGCTGCTGAGTTAGAAACAGGATTATTAGGTGTTTATGATGCTATTCAAGGTAGTTCGGATAGAGATAGAGATTTAAATCATGGTGTTCAATATGAATTTTATGTTACCGAAATGCGAAGTGACAATACCAGTTCGAAGACACCTGATAGTGAAGATGCGTCAGATGCGGGTCAGTTTGAAAATTATACCTTAAGATCCACCAATTTATTTGTTAGAGATTACTACTCTAGTTATTTTCAAGTTATCTACAGAGCAAATGTAATATTAGGAAGCTTGGGTGTTGTAACGGACCCAGATCAAGCAGCAGCTATTGAAGCGGAAGCTAAGTTTTTAAGAGGTTATGCCTATTTTAATTTAGTTAGATTGTTTGGCGATTTACCGCTAATTGATCGTGTGATTTCACCAACTGAAACAGAAATTCAATTTACAAGAGTTGATAAAAATTTAATTTACGATTTGATTGTTTCTGATTTAGAGACAGCAGTAGCTGGTGTAACAGGAACATCTAAAAACAGAGCTTCAAAAGCCGCGGCTAAATCATTGTTAGCAAAAGTATATTTGTCTTTAGAGTCACCAGAATATCTTAAAGCACAAGTGTTGTGTGAAGAGGTTATAAATAGCTCTAGCCCGGCATTATCACTTCAATCAAACTTCTATAATGTATTTTATTCAGAAGGTAATAGTGAAGTTATTTGGGCTATTGGTTACCAAGCAGGTCTTGATGGTGAAAGTCAATTATTCTCTTCAGAATGGTTGAATGCTGTTGGTGTTTCAAGTGGTGTAAATTATGCGACCACAGATGTTAAAGCAGCATTAGATGCTATGGGAGGCAATAGAACACAATATTCATATAGATTAGATCCTCTTACAGTTACAGGTACTAATAGATATCAAGTAACTAAATATTTACCAGAAGGTAATACAGGTGGTGTAAATGGGAATGTGTTTCCAGGAACCCCAAGAAATGCTGGTAATGACTGGATCGTTTTACGTTTGTCAGATGTATTGTTAATGCATGTTGAGGCTATCATGGGTAGTGCAAATGAGACTCAAGCAGACGCAGCTTTAATTTCTTTTAACAAAGTAAGATCTCGTGCTGGTATGCCAACTAAAACTCTGGGTGTAGATAAAATTGAAAAAGCAGAGTTGTTAGACGAAAGACGTGTTGAGTTAGCTTTTGAAAATCACAGATTTTTTGATTTGTTACGTTTCAAAGCTGCCCAATCAGTACTTCAAGCCTATTCAGATGCAAATAATTTTGATTTCCAATCTACTGATTTATTATTGCCAATTCCACAAAATGAAATAAATCTAAGTAGAAGTAGTGGAACCGAGATGTATCAAAATCCAGGTTTCCTTCAATAACTAAAAAAAAATATTAGACATGAAAAAATTTAGTAATTTTAAAAAATGCGTATCTGGAATCCGTTTAGTTGCTTTGGCAATTATCGCTGGTGTTTCAGTTACGGCTTGCGATCCTACTATTGATTCTTTATCATTTGATTTGCCAGAAGCAGGGTCAAAAGCAGATTTAAAACCACCTGTAGCTAGTTTTGTAGCTTCAAAGACCTTAGATTATTTAACTTATACGTTTTCTAACACATCTTCAAGTGCAACAGACTATGTTTGGGATTTTGGTGATGGAGGTGCTACAGTTACAACATTAGAAGCAACAAGAACATTTCCAGACGAAGGGACTTACACTGTTACTTTAACAGCTACGGATAAACTTGGTCAGTCAAACTCAGTTTCGGCTATTGTTGAAGTAGTGAAACCAGACGTGCCACCAGTGTTACCTCCGACTATTGTTCACCCTAATTTCGATGTTGATGCTGAAAAGAATTCTTGGAAGGCACCTTTTAGAGGAACTATGCAAACAACAACTTCTAATGGCTACATGGAAGGCGGCAGAGGAGGTAAACTACCTCAGGATGGTTCGAGAGCTGGGTATCAGGAATTCGATATCACTCCAAATGCAAGTTTTACTTTGAAGTATAAATATAGATTTAGAGATCAAGAAACAAGCCAAACAGGTAAGTTTTATGTGAGAATAGTAAAACCTTTAACAATTACAACATTCGATAATGATGTAATTACAAACAATACACTTATTGGTGCTTCTGCAACTTATGTAGAATCGCCTGAAAATACTGGAGCATTGTTAGAAGGTTCTATCACATTCAACTCTGGTTCAAATTCAAGAGTGGCAATTTTGTTCTATAACGAACTAGATGAATGTTATATTGATACGTTTACAATAACTGTTAATCAATAAATTGATTAATATGGTAAATTCCTTAAAATATATACTATCATTTGTAATAATAGTATTTGTAACTGTTAACGCTACTTGCCAAGATGAGGCAAGTAGTGTTGCAGATGCAAAATCTAAGGTAGAAAAGCAGGATAAAAAGAAGAAAAAGTACAAATTACCAAAAATAGATTTAAGCCACTGGAGTGTAACAACACCAGAATTAAATGCAAAGGGTAGTGCTATGAATATTCAACCACCTGCAATTTTAAACTATGCAACTGATGAGCGTCTTATACCATATATGTATAACGATTCTACAAGTGGTGCTTTGGTGTTTTATGCATACCCAAGTAATGCTACTACTGCCAATACCAAATACTCACGTTCTGAATTAAGAGAGCAAATGGTACCAGGGAACAATAAAGTAAACTGGACCTTTGCACAAGGTGCTTACATGAAAGGAACCCTTTCTATAGGCGATGTCTCTAAAGATGAAAACGGTAAGTATCATAGAGTAATTATTATGCAAATACATGGTATTTTAACGGATGCACAACGCGATTTGATAGGTCAAAAAGATAATAATGCGCCACCAATACTAAAAATTTATTGGGAAAATGGAAAAATTCGTGTTAAAACAAAAGTGTTGAAAAACATAAGCACCTCTGGAGATGCGTTATTACATGAAGAAGCATGGGATGATGATAAGGGCTTTAATTTTGAACAAGAAGTAGGATTTGGAAAATTTACATTAGAAGTTAAAGTGTCTGATGGTAAGATGGTGGTTGTTCTTAATGGGAATGAGTACAAGGTTTATGAAGATATCCATATTAAAAAATGGGGCGTTTTTGAAAACTATTTTAAAGCAGGGAATTATTTTCAATCAAGAGATAAAGGATCATTCGCTCGTGTGAAATATTACGAGTTAGAAGTTAAGCATTAAACATAGGTGATCCGCATTGGATTCCGATATTTATCATTTATTACCGACCCCGAAACCAATTTAATTAATATGGTATGAACTTAGAGATATTATCACTTAACGAAAATCAAGTGCTTCAAAATGAGGTGATTGATAAAATACGAAATTTAATTCATTTCAAAAACCTAGAACCTCATGATAAATTACCTTCAGAACGTATGCTTTCTGAAAAATTTGGGGTTAGTAGGGGTGTGGTAAGGGATGCTATCCAAAAGTTAGAGTTCTACGGGTTATTAAGATGCATTCCACAAAGTGGAACATTTTTAGCCGATGTAGGCGTTATTGCTATGGATGGTATTATAAATGATATTTTAGATTTAGGAAGACCAGATTTTAAATCGCTTGTTGAAACCCGAATATTATTAGAATTAAAATCGGTAAAGTTAGCGTCATTAAGAAGAACTGAAGCAGATTTGGTTGCAATGAAAGAGGCTCTTAATGCGTATACAAGTAAAGTGTTAAATAATGAAAATGCGGTACAAGAGGATTTGCTATTTCATTTAGCCATCGCAAAGGCTAGTAAAAATAGTACCTTAAATACGTTTATGCTTTCTATTACCCCTGAAATCATCACAAATTTCGCAAAATATCATGTGTGTTGTGACGATTTAGCCAAGTCAGGAATTGAAGAACATACGGCCGTTTATGAGGCCATAAAGAGTCAAAATCCAACCTTGGCAAAGGAAGTGATGAAAATACATTTCAAAACATTATATCAATATTGTTATAATATAAAATAAATTAAAGGCATAAAATATTCATTTCCATTAACTTAAATTATAAATATGAAATTAAAAGGATTGCGTTGGTTTATCATTGGTTTAATATTTCTGGCAACAGTAATAAACTATATTGATAGGAGTGCTTTAGGCATTATGTGGGGAAGTCAAGATTTAGAAGGCTCTATTTCCCATTCATTAGGACTTACAAAGAATGATTATAGTTACATTCTTAATATTTTCATGGTTGCCTATGCTTTAGGTCAACTGTTTTCAGGTAAGTTATTTGACAAGGTTGGAACTAGATTAGGTTACGTTATTAGTATTGGTGTTTGGGGGCTTTCATCCTTCCTGCACTCTACAGTACGAGGTCTGTTTTCACTTGCATTTTTTAGGAGTACTTTAGGTTTATCTGAGGCAGGAAACTGGCCAGGTGGTGTAAAAAGTAATGCCGAATGGTTCCCAATTAAAGAACGTGCTATCGCACAAGGCTTATTTAACGCAGGGGCTTCTATTGGCTCTGTAGTAGCGCCACCAATGATAGCAGCTTTGTTTGTTGCTTTTGGTTGGAGAGTTACCTTTATGGTTATAGGGTCTTTCGGTATTGTATGGATTATTCCTTGGTTGTTAATTAATAAAGCAGGACCAAAAAAACACCCTTGGATTACTTCAGAAGAGCAAAAATATATTTTAGAAGGACAAAGTAAAGCCGATCAAAATGCTACGGATGATACTAAAGGTTTAAGTTTGAAACAAATTTTGTCATACAAAGAATCATGGGCAGTAGTAGTAGGTCGTTTCTTTTTAGAACCAATTTGGTGGTTGTTTGTTGGTTGGATGCCAATTTATTTATTCGACACCTATAACTTCAATGTAAAAGAAGTAGGTATGTTCTTGTGGGTACCGTATGTTGGTGCTGCTGTAGGAAGTATCGCTGGAGGTTATGTTTCAGGTAGAATTATTGCGAAAACTAACTCAATAGATAAGGGAAGAAAAACAACAATCCTGATAGGTGGAATTATCATGTTAATTGGTCTTATTGCTACTATTCTTATTGGAAATACAGCAGAACGTTTTGTTGCTATTGTATTTGTAGTGCTATTCGGTTTCCAGTTTGCTATTAGTAATGTTCAAACCTTACCAAGTGATTTTTTCAGCGGAAAATCTGTAGGATCTTTAGCAGGATTAGGTGGTATGATAGGCGTATTCTCAGTAATTATTATGAACTTTTTAGTTCCTATTATTGCCGAGGTTTCTTATACTCCAATATTTATTGCCATAGCAGTGTTTGTACCTCTGGGAATAGGTGCAATTTACTATTTCGCAAAAAACATTGAGTCAGTAGAGTAATTTATATAGTTATAAAAGTAAAAATTAATTAAAACCAAAAATTAAGAGTATGAGTAATTCAAATGGAAAAGTAGCCGTAATCACTGGAGCAACTGGTGGTATTGGTTTCGAAGTAGCGAAACGATTAGGGAAAGACGGATACACAGTAGTTTTAAACGGAATCGAAGATGAAGCCGGTGCACAAAGAGTAGAAGAGCTTACTGCATTAGGCATCCCAGCTGAATATTATGGATTTGACGTTACAAAAGACGAAGAAGTAACTGAAAATATCAATAAAATTGGAAACAAATACGGTAAAATTGACCTTTTAGTAAATAATGCAGGAGGTTTAGGAGGCAGATCTAGATTTGAAGAAATGACAACTGAATTTTACAGATTTGTAATGGCTTTAAACTTAGATTCAACATTTTTTGCATCTAGA
>NZ_JBFHGK010000053.1:0-23361 GCF_041583155.1 Mariniflexile sp. | reverse complement strand
TTAATGACTGGGTTTATGATTATAACTATAACAGACCACATCAAGCTTTAAATAATAAATCGCCTATGGAATATTTAACACTAAAAATCAGTTGAAATTTCTATTTTTGATTGGCTCTAAAAAAGGGGAAGCTTACAGGTTTACGGGTGTCACATTTTTTGAAGGTCCCAAGTTTGCAAATAAGATAACCCTGTCCTCGCCAATGCGGGAACCTCATTAATAATATGGTAATGCTTCATATTTTAAGTTTTTTAGAATATGTAGGGTTATCCTATTTCGCAAGCAGCACACAAGAGCAATCCATTCAGTCGGTAATTCCATCCCACGCTTTATCGTTTCTACATTACGGTTTGGCTTTTATTGCACCTAAATTCGTTTTTTCCTCAAAATCCTTAAAACCTTAAAGTTCTTGCACAAATGAATATAACGCCAAACCTTAAATGAAAACGACCTCCTACCCTTCCATTACCTCCTTCATTCCTTGCACTTGCCTAAACATGATTATTTTGTACTACCAATAAAAATCCTTCTGATACAATATTAGAATCAAAAAATCCGCCACCCTTGCGGTAAACCGTTGCTGTGGTACGCCCTTTTGCAGAAAAATGCAACGGGCTATTTACCACACCACCCTTGCTCAACTCGCAGCCGGCTCGCTCGGCTAGATTACCTGCGAAAGAATATCTTTAGAAAACATTAAATACAACAAAAAATGATAACAAAAACAATTCAAATTCAGGAAGTAACAGTAGACGAATTAGCAGAAAAAGTAGCTGATAAACTGCTATTAAAAATTGAAAGGTATTTAAAACAATTAAGCACTACCAAAGATGAAGGCTTATTAACAAGACAAGAAACTGCCGATTATTTAAAAGTAAGTTTAGTAACCATTCATCAATGGGCTAATTATGGCATAATAAATCGCGTTCATATCGGAAACCGTGTCTATTTTCAAAAACAAGCAATTTTAGATTTAATTGAAAGACAAACGATAAGAAAAAAATAAAAAAAGATAGCAAATATAAGTGGCTTCCTTAGCCCACCGCACAAGGCTATAAAGGTCAAGCCCTACGGGTTTTGAATAAAACTTTTTTCAGAAGTCTTTAGTTTTTATTGACACATTTTTATTTAAAAAAACTTTTATCCAAAAACCTTGACAGCCTTATCCACGCCACCTAAAAAGCGGCTTTCTTTTTTTCTTTTCTTTTAAAAAATTTATGGCGCGAAATGAGCGTAAGCGAATTCGCGAATCCGTTAAGAAACAAATAGAAGGTTGAGCAATCGTAGCGAAGCAAATGAGAAACGAATTCATCAACACCTAAATTTCAAATAAAAACATAGTTGATAATTTTAAATTGGATAGCTATGTCAACTTTTGAAATCAAAACCCACCGAATCGGAAAAACTTATACACAACCTCATTTTTTCATTTTAAACAAAGGTCTTAACAGCGGAAAACCTTTAAAAAATCCCTGCCCAAATTGTTTTGTAATTACCACACCATCAGAAGATGATAAAAACACCCTTTTTCACTTGTCAATGATGCTGCTAATCAATGGTAATTACCAGTATTATTTAAAAGGTAGTGTTATTCCGTTTATAGCCATCAAAGACGTTAAAAATCTAATACAAAAAAACAGCATATGGCTAAATGAGATAGAGCTTCAGAAGAAAATAGAAACCATAAAAAAAGTGGAAATACTGGAAATTAGCTTTAAAAATAAACTAAAAGTAATCCATGACCTGAAAATGGCATTGTTGAGGTCTTGTAAATTAGAATATTAAAAAAAAAGTCCGATTTAAAAAATCGGACTTAATTGAATTCAGTAAAGGTTACCAATCAAAACTGAATAGATCTATTTTTTAGATGTTGTTAACCATTTTAAAAAAAGGGATACAGAAAAACTCACTATGGCACCAACAGCTGCTAAAATAACAGTTTTTAGAATATCTTCCGAAAAAATATTCGGCATAACACTTAATACAGTTCCAGACGTGGTACCTACTTTTAGTGAAATATCTGTTTTCATAATCCCTATTTATTCCACAGCATCATTTTGAACCGCTTTGTTGGCTGTATCATCAACTGTAATTTGACTTACTGCAGACAAAACACCGCCTGCAACGGCAACATAACCAGCCATGGTCACAACACCAACAGGTAAAGCAACCGGAGCGGCTATAATGGTTCCGCTAACTGCCAGTAATGATAATCCAATGGTTCTCAAAATTCTAAAAAATTTAGGTGTAGGAGCTTTTGCTCGTTCTGTTATATTCATAACGTATATTTTAAAGATGAAACGTTTTAAGTTGAGGTAATTAACAAGTGTACTACCATAGTTTTGTCTAACATTGGAAATACCAAATCAGTCAATTTTTTAAAGGCCTTTCTTGAATAACTCCCCTTACCTATTCCTATATGATAAGTGACTGGTGCGATGCAACCTAGTAATTCTTTTTTGGCATCATTCGCTGGATGAATTAATATATATTGCCTTCCCGGAACATCAACAAGATGAAGATGCCATCCAAATTTTTTACTAAATCGCTTTTTTAAAACATAAATCCCTTCAGGAATACAAGACACTTGACGTGCGTTATGTAGCCAGGGCAATTCAATAGTGTTACAAATAGTGGCGCCATTAAATTGCAAAATACCTTGTGTACCTTCAGGGAAATACGTTCTATGTAATACCAGTAACATTATACCCCACTATCCACTTTAACAATAGATAATGGATTATAAGCGCCATTTTTAAGCGGATACATTTGCCCATTGATCTCTTGATAAAACTCTATCCCCAATGCTAAGAACAAAGGACTCGTACTATTTGCAGTAACAGCGTTACTCAAATTGATAGCTGCTGTAGCTGCTGTACTCCATGGTAAAATCACCGATTCTGATGTCGAAACAACAAAAGTTTCTGCTTCAAAATCAACTTCTGCTCCACCAGAAACCATTTTAAAATGAGTTGTACCACTTGGAGCTGCAAGCATATTCGATGGAATAAAAGACGCCAAATCAGCATCCAAAGTACCAGCTACACGATCAATCGTGGCCGTAAATGGCGCAAATAAACTCGTTCCTAACTTCCCTCGAATATTAAATTCAAATCCAAATAACAATTCAGCTTCGCCATCAATCACATTGCGTAATCCACGTACACTAGTCGTGTCCGCTTGAATTACTTTTACCATAGCTTGGGTTAACCTACTTACCATTCTGCTATCCGCAGAATTTAAGAGCAATGGACGTAATGCAGATCTTAAAATTTTACCAGCCTTCCCTGCTCTACCAAACTCGGAACCATTTTCTCGCGTTCTCTGAAATGCAGGATCAGTCGCGATACGTTGTGCATCAATACCGCCTTTTTCACGAGCCAAATGACCGTCTTGGGTTTTATAAAAGGTAATATCTCCAATAGTACCCTTTAATTTAATTATGCCTTTTTGCCTTGCCATAATTTTAAATATTTAGTTAAACAATCCGTTTAAATCTTTAAGATGTTGCAACAAACCCGATAGATTTTAAAACAAATATCACCTGAGGAAATCAATTATAAAAGCACGGGCAATGCCATATGTCACTATCCGCTACAAATGGCAGAAATCAACATAAATAACCTCTAAATTGGATTAGAAGTTGAGGTATCTTTCAAAAAGAAGAATTTAACTAAAAAAAGAGTACTTTTAATAAGGCTTAGAGCCTAATCATTTAGTATTTAAAGGTGTATCAAAGCCCAAGAAAAAGTATAGATAGTCCATGAAAAATGACATGCAAAGAGTATGCATCTATCCAAAAGACGTTCAGCTAATCACAGGAAAGAGTTATCGTCAAAGTGTTAGACTCGTACGGAAAATTAAAGAAGCCCTAAACAAAACCCCCAATGAGTTCCTAACCATTGATGAGTTTTGTGCATATGCAGGCATAAAATATGAACAAGTCTCCCACCTAATCTTAGGATGAAAATCTTTTTAGATTTCCGGAGATAATTCATCAACATAAACCAACTCCCAACTGTTAATACTAGTTCAAATTTTAGTATTCTATTTTCTAAAACCCTTGTATTTATTGACTTAATTCACTACTTTTACACTACACAATTTAGTGATATTTAGTACGAAAAAAAAGGAGTTCAAATCGGTTGCCTTAGGTAGTTTTTAAAACTTAAATAACTGATTAACACTAGCATAAAAAGAGGATTGAAATCCCTCTTTCTCCGCTGAAAACAAACCTTAGCAATTGAAATTCAATTAGTTAGTGTTTTTTTTGTTTTTAAATTAGTCCGCATTTAGCCCACAAGCATTCCGCTTTTATACATAAATCAAAATTTAATGATTTAAAAAGTATGTTCCAACTCTCACTGAATAGGGCTGACTAAGTGAGCCACCTTCAGCAGATAAAAGTGAACATAGCTATAATTATTGCAAATCCTTTTAATAGCTTGGATGAAAAGCGTTTTTAAGTGACTCAAAATTCCCTTTGTAGTGGTTTACTTAACCCTTTATTGCTCTTTAAAACTGCCCCATTTCTTAAATAGTAATATTTTAAAAAGATAACTTTTTTAAAGTATTCTTTATTTTATAATTAAAAAAAAATCATTTCACAATTTACTTTTTCAACCTTGGTTTTAATAAATGGTATGTTCTACCTTTTCAGAACCAAAATTTCACTATCTTTAAATGCTAATCCATTCAAAATTAAACTCTTGATTATGAAATTAATTCAATTAATCAAGCCCTTTTTTCCTTTTAAAATCACCTACAAATTCGCTAATCTGCATTCTTTGCACTGTACAGGTACAGGTTTTCTATCCAAATTCATTACAAAAATGGAAGTTTACAAACCATTTATTCTGTATTTGATTTTTTTAATGGCTTCAATTCCTTTAAAAGCTCAAGAATCTCATCCAGTTCATAAAAATGATTCCATTACACTTGCTCAAGCTTACATAAACTTGTCTTTGACTAAAGATTATTTCGAAAAAATTAGTAACGAACGACTTTCAAAAATACTTCCTTTTGAAACTAATGAATTGAAGTCGATTACAGACTCTACTTTCATCAAACAGAATCACACTCTTTATAATTTCACTTATTCCATATTATATTTTAACGAGGCAAAATTACTTTTTAAAAATAAGTCAAAAACTATTGAAAGAAGTGTTTTGATTAAGTGGCATCATAATTTAAAAAAAGCTATAGCATATTATAACCTTTCCAAATACATTAATGAGGGGAACAATGAATTTTATCAATTAATAAATTTTGAGGAAAACTCCTATAACGAATTACGTTGGAATATTTATAGCCTAAAAAGTGAGTTCACACCATATTTTAACAATGATATTTATCTAGATTTTAAAAAGATATTTTATAATTCAAAACGTTCTAAAAAATATGATTTTGATAAGCTATCATATTATGCTTCAATTTATGATTTAGCTTTGGATTTGTCTATTATCGAAAATCGGATAAATTACGAATTCGATAATTATAATTCAATCGATCACATGTACAAAATGGATTTGAAGTTGGATTTAATTACCCGATACCTTCAACTAAAATATATAGCTTCAAACCAATATGAAAAGAATTTAAGTTCAGCAGAAATTTTACAAATATATGATTCATACGACGGGTTTTATTATGACATTATTGATAACACTAAAAAATTTGAAGAAGATAATTTCATTAGAAAGGAATTAAATCCTGAAGTATGTAAGTCCTTATATAATGAACTACAAAAAAAATATCCCATTAATAAAACAACGGATTCCGATGGAGATGGTGTAATAGACAACGTGGAATCAGCTTACATGGCTAGACCCAAACAATATTTTTTCCCTAACCCTGCTCCCTTACCTTCTGCAAAAGCAACATTTAATAATTTTAAACCAAATTTGACAATTTTAGGAACTGTTGACAAGGATATTAGCAGCATTTTTATAAATGCAGGTTATAAAAATAAATTATATTACTATTATCACCTAGACGGATATGCGATGACAACAAGTTTAGAGAAATTTAATAAAGATGGCACTGCTATTGAAGACTCTAAGCGATGGGTGAAAAGCTTAGGTGGAGAAGGGAAATTTTCATATTATGAAATATTTAAATCACTTTTCTTTGAAACTGAATCGGAATTTAGAATGTTTGCCATAATAATTGCATCTAAAGAAGTTAGAATAAGTAACGAATCATTAACTCCTAGTGGCGCAGAAATGCTAATAAAAAACAGCCATCCAACGCTACCTGAGGAACTAAAAAACAAAACCCTACCTAATAAAAACCTGACTGTATTGGTTTATCATTTTCATCAAAATGATATTGGAGAAGTACCTATGCTCGATTTAAGCGGAAAAATTAAGGTACATGATCATCTGAAAAAAGCCGGATTAAGCAATCTAATTAAGAACTAAGCATTTAATACAAAGTTTGCTGTTTACTATTATGGTAAAGGATTTTCTATGAAATAATCTTCAAATGAAAATGACTTTTGAATAGTATCTCCCGTTTTTAGTATCACATCAATATCCACTATGGGGCAATACCCAAAACCAAGATATCCAATTGAAAAAGAAGACGATGGTTCATTTGAGACTCTTAAACGATCCACAAAACCTTTACAAAGCTTATAATTCACTTGTTCAATTTCGTATTTTCTGAAGGAAGGCACTTCAATCCACAACATATAATTTCGGTTATTACTCCCACTATTGGAAGGACTCACCGAGGCCTTAGGCACAATTAAACTATCAATAGGGTATGTTTGCTCAATACGCAGTTGCTCCACAAGCAAACTATCATTCTGGGTTGTATATTGTTCACCACGACCTTGCATTACCAATTTCAATAATTTTTTTGTATTATTTTTAGCATTTTCTGCTTTAACTTTTTCTTGCTCTGCGACAATACCTTTTTCTCTAGCTTTTATTGCGAAGTAAACAGTTGTAGCAATTAATAGCAATAGTGCAACAATAGCTGCCGAAAGTATTTTTATACGTCTCTTTTTTGATAATTCGGCGTATTGCTGATTTATAACTTTAAGTTTCTCATTTTTAACATGAGTCTTACTTTTAGAAATCCATTCCTTTTCTTCTTCACTTATAGGGTATTTTTCTAAATAAGGCTCAATAAACAATAATTGCTTTTCGGTAAAATATTCCCTTCCTTCTTCTTTTACGGCTACCTGGCTTTTTATAAGTCGTTTTATTTCTAATTGAGCTGTTTCTTCAACACTACGCTTTTCTGCAATGGGTTTTGCAAGTGCATCATGAGCAATTTCGAACATTTCATTGTTTTCATTATAGCGTAGTATGCGGCTATTAATAAAATTCTCTACTACTGCATCAATTAAGGCTCTATCAAAATTAGGCAAGCGTTCATACAAGTCTTGTTTTTTTATGGGGTCTTTAGTGCCTTCAAGCGTTGAAAATGGTGATAATATTTTCCAAATAATTTCAGGAGTTAAAACGGGATACATCGCTTTAAGTTTATTAGATATATCTGTTACTTGTCCTTCTAGGAAATCGATTAGAACATCACCAATTTCCCCCATATCATTAAGAGTCGACACATTAAATTCAGCTTCGGTACGACGACTTTCATCATTTGTGATTTTTAAATAAAATTTATCCAAAAACACCTGAAGAAATGGTAGTTGAATGGTTAATGACTTTTCTCCTCCTTTTATCTTGTCAAAAATCCCCTCAGCTACAATATCAGATTCACCCGATTTAATGCTAATATTGGAATCAATGTATTCCGTTGCACCAATAATAACTTGTTTTACCTTTTCAAGATTCATTGGCTCAATGCGTATTTTTTTTCTAAGAAGTTGGGGTACTCCCCTTTCAAACCGAGATAAATGCCCTAGATATTCTTCCCTAATAGAAAAAATAAGCTTTACGGGTTGTTTCGATTGTAGAATATCCTGAACCGTTTCGATAAATATTTCTTGCTCTGCAATGGTGCCAAGTATAAATAGCTCTTCAAACTGATCAAAAATCAAGTAAATTGGTCTGAACGACTTTTGGTAAACCGCATTTATAGACTTGCATATAGGACTTAAATCTGTTTTGTCTTTTTCGGAATCATCAGACCATTCATTAAACCAATCGACTCCAACTACTGCTTCTTGTGAATTTCCTCCTGCATCAATAAGAGCTTTTTCTAGAGATTTATTAATATTGTTTCCTCTGCGAATCATCAATGCCAACCAATCATGCGGTTGAAATTTACCAGCTAGCCCACAATTAATTAAACTTGTTTTACCTGTGCCAGATGCGCCATAGATAAGAATAACGGAGGATTGAAAAACCATCTCATAAAGCGCATTAATTTCTTCATCACGGCCAAAAAAGATGCCCCTATCTTCTCTTTGATAAGAATCTAGAAATTTAAAGGGGTATTTTTTCATAGTATTAATTTTTAATAAAAAATATTTTAAAATTCATCTATTTCAGTTTCTTTTTCTATCCCCGCTAGGGCTTTCTTTGCTTTGTAAAACAAATCAAATACATTATCAAAATTCATATCTTTCCTA
Source organism: Mariniflexile sp. (assembly GCF_041583155.1). Taxonomy (GTDB): domain Bacteria; phylum Bacteroidota; class Bacteroidia; order Flavobacteriales; family Flavobacteriaceae; genus Mariniflexile. The sequence continues at coordinate 14,813 of NZ_JBFHGK010000053.1, read as the reverse complement.
TTCTCTTTATCGGATAACCATTTATTAATGGCTCTAACATCAGTGTCATCAGGCTTTATATTTCCAGATTTTTTAATGGTTACTTTACTATTATCCTCTATAAAACTATAGTTTAGATTCATATCATCAAACGTATTACAAAATGAGTAAAAGCAAATTTTCGATCCACCAGAATCTGCCAACCCATTATAATCAATAATAAATGGTACCAAATTTATATTTTGCTGATAGTTATCTTTAAAGAGTAAAACCGCATAGGAGGTTACTGGTGTGCTATCCTTTCTTATTTTTCCATTACTGTTATTATTGGCTTGATTTTCCCCATCCAATAAGGTGTAGTGATGCAGATAAAAACCTTCTTTATCGTTGCGTTGAAAGTTATAATCTATGTCTTTTATAGAAATCATTTTATACGCTACCAAGAAATTCAGGTTTTCCAATAAAACTGTTAGGTTTTTTTCGGCATTTGCACAATCACCCAATGTAAAGGAAGCCCCATTTAGCAAATCTGTTATTGCATTTAAGTTAGAACATGCATTATGTAATTCACTACCCGATTGCAATTTTGGTATAAAATCTTTAAGTTCGCTAATAGGAAGCTCCAATTTATTGTCAAGAAAAGCTGTTATTAGGGTTTTTAACAAATTTGAAAAATCATTAATATTTTCTTCGGTTGCGCTCTTGAAAAATTTAATTAGAACATTGGTTTGTTCATCAGAAAGATTGACTTTATTATTTAGCTTGCTATCCCATAAAGTAGAGATGAGTGCATAAGAAATAAGTTGTAAAGCTTTTAACGCAGTTAAATGACAATTTTCCAGATACCTTTTCATCTTATATTCTGAAAAATCTTCTTCACCAATGGACATCAATTTACGCAGTTGAATACCCAAAACCCCAACATAACCAGAAATAATAATGCGTTTTACTGTTGGCACTAAATCTTTATTTGTTTCCCAGTTACCGTAGGTTGATAAAAAATCATTGGCTTTTCTATCGTATGGTTTCATGGCTTGTATCAACCTTTTTGTAAGCAAATCATTAAAGGTGTTTTCAATAGGTGCCTGAGGAGGTGACGGTGGTGGATTAATTATTACCTTTTCAAATGCTGGAAGAAATTTATCAAGCTGTGTTCTGTATTGATTTATCAGGTTGTCTATATTGGTGTACTCGGTATAAAAATGCCCAAGGTTTCCTATCTTTTTCTTAAAGGCTAGAAGTGTATTAATTTCATCGGTAATAGACCCTGTATTTATCTGGGCATTTTTAAAATAGGTCCAAATTTTTGGCTTTCCCTTATCTTTAAAAACCTGATAGGCCGTATCAAATTCTTCAGCTGAATATTTACCTACTTTTGTAAAAAATAGGCAAAGAACAATATCGCATGTGCTAATAGCCTTATTATATTCATCTTGAAGCCTAGTATCGGATATGGCATCAAGAAAATTTTCCCATTGTACAACTTCCAAATAGATACCTTCAGTATGTAACCTATCATTTTCCTTACTAATAAACATTCGAAATTGATCTCGATCATCTTTCAATTCAGAAGAAGAAGCTATAAAAATTCGGACGGTTTTCATACAGTAATTCTATTAACTAAATATAAACTTTTTTTTATTGTTAATAACTCTAAAAGAGCCTATTACGTTTTAAATTAATTAAATATAATCTGGTTTTAAGTGGAATAATATATGAGAGAAAGTGTATTGTATTTCATAAAAAAAAAAAAAAATTAAAAATCACTATTTGATAAAAACAAAGAAACTGCTGTAAGAAAATTAAAGTGCTGTAATGCAATCATTAATCACCTTTAAATTAATCAACAAAAAAAACAGATTAAACCTTACTATACTATAAAAGCAAACCTTATTAAGGTAGTGCTATGAAACAACCTTTGAATCTGCCTCCATAATTTTGTAGAGATTTTTGAAAGAATCCAAATACTGTTGCCGATCCTGAAGACCGTTGGTGCCTCCATTAATTCTTTTTGTTACCATGTGTATATCATCGGCATCGGCGTATGCATTTATATTACGTTTTTTCCAAAACCAACACGCAGATTTAAGTGCTATTTCTGGGTCGAGAAGTAAATCAGGATTATTAACGCAATCTATACCATGGTCGTTTGCAAAACTTCGATAATTATCTTTTCCTGTAAGTTGTATTAAACCACGACCCCGGAATTTCCAGCCATCACCACTTTGTTCATCTCCATTTCCCATTCGATTTGCGTAAACTCGGTTTGCAATTTTCTCTGGTTTACGGGCATATTGTTCTGCAATTTCTTTTGTTTTGAAATATTTTCCAAAAACACTTCTTAGTGCTTGTGCAGAATAATTTAAATTTTCCACAGAATACTTAAGTCCGCCACTTTCGTGTGAAACTTGCGACAGAAAGTGTGCCTTACGAAGTGGTGTATCGATTCCAAAACTAGGTAATACGGTAGTAATGTGAGGCACATAAGATTGTGCTTTTTCCCAATTCATTCTGGGAATGATTGTCTTCATTTGGTCAGTTGATATCATATGCTTTGTTTTAAAATGTTAGTATTAAACATTGAAATCTTTTAGCTATTAGGAGAATTTCTAAAAAACAAAACCACCTTTCTTTACAGGAAAAATGAGGAAGTATTATGATTTTTTAAAGATATAAAAAATAATTACATTTTTGACAGAATAACCTTTAATAATTTAATTATCAATCAATTATAAATGATAAATTTTAATTTAAACATATTATAAATTATAAGAAAAAAACAACTGAAGTTAATCGAAATGAGATTTTTTTACACTTTCTGAAGCAGCAACTCCAATTTTATAAAGCAGATGTCTGTTTTGGGCATTACTCATTTCCACAATGCTTTCTACATCTTTTTGGGTAAATGTTTGCCCTAGACCAAGCCCGTTTAAATCGTTTTCTGTTATAGCAAAATTGTATCTTAAATATTTTAATAATGATTTGTTTCCTAAATAATCATCTTTAAGTGTTTCAATCTCCATATCTACATAAGTAGCTGTTGGGGAGTTGGAAAGCCATTGTAACACAATCTGGTTTTGCCAACTTGCATCTTGCATCAACATATCAGGAACATTTTGTGCCCATGTTTTCATCCAAGCTTCTTCAATCTCACCAATTTGCTTACTAAATACGCTATAGCCTGTTCCTACTGAAACGATAGTTAGTTTATCTTCGCCCATAGCCCATTTAAATGGAAATCCTTTTAAAGTGGCAACCATCAATAAGGTTAACGCTGGATTATTCGCCATACTTACGCCGCCATCTACAAAGGCTGCTCGCTGGCCATCACCTACATCAATCATTTGCGGAGCAAAATAGGTAGGGGCTGCACTACTTGCTCTTACTGCCTGCCAAAGCTGAATGTTTTTATTTTTACCAATTTGAGAATCGAAAAACTTGCCTTTAGGATGATTAATTATTGGCCAAACACTATTAGTATCTGCGCGTTTTGCAACAATACACAATCCTGTTTTTATTTGGTCGCTTTCCAGAGTTATGTTACCAAAGGCTGCTTTAAGACTATTTTCTAATTCAACATAATCATATGCTGCTTTTAAAAACTTCCAGGTTTCCAAGGGGTTCCAAAAGCTTCTTTTCTTTCCAAATATTTTACCTCCCAAATCCATATAAAGGTCTACAATTTCATCAACAGATTTACCTATGGCCAGTGCGGCAGCAATTATAGAACCCGTGGACGTCCCTCCTATTAAATCGAAATGATCGCAAAGTAAATAATCATTTCCATGCTTTTCCTTTAAGATGGTTTCAATTTTTTTTAAATAACCAAGGGTTAGCGCGCCTCTTATTCCTCCGCCATCCAAGGAAAGAATGTTTTTAGGACCATAATTTGGATCTAAATGTTGTTCGAATGTTTTTTTCATAATTTAGTTGGTTATAATTTGAATATTCCAAGTGCATTTACCTTTTGGTTGAACCTAATCTGGAATAAAAGCCCGATTCATAGATTAAAAATCAAGGTTTAATTTCTCTATTTTAGATTTCTGTTCCTCATATGAACTCATGGCATAAGTGTCGTCCTTAGCCGCTGCCATTTTTTTTGCTTTATTTTCATAATCGGTCATTGAATTTTTGTCTCCTTTATAGTGGAAAGCTTCTGCAATAGTTAATAAAATCCAAATAGCATCTTCTTTATCTTGAAAATCTGTTTGTTTCTCAAGATTAATGGCTATTTTTAATACGTTATTCCTAATATAATCTGCATTTAACTTCTCATCTTCCCAGTCTTCATTGTTGGTCTTCAACATATCTGTTTTGATATAAAGCATAAATGCTGCATTGATACCATTGTAATAATCTTGTTTCAGTTGAAACCCTTTTTCATAAGAAGCAATGGCAATATTTAGATAAATACCATCCTTTGTAAGTTCAAAAAGGCGCTTGTTAATAGCTCCTTTTAAACCTAAAACCTCAATTTCATTACTTTGTTCAGGGTGCAACGCTTCCAAAATATGTTTGGCTTTCAATAAGGCTTCAAACTCATTAGGTTGTTTTAATTTATAAGTGCAAAGTGCAAGACGGCATATTATAAAAACCAAGTTATCCTTTAAGGCCATACTACTTTCGGCATGTGTTTTGGCAATACCAAATAATTGAATAGCTTCGGAAAAATCCTTTTGTTTTTTTGCTTGTTCTCCCCTTTCTAATAAACTAGCGAAAGATTCTTCATTAGCTTCTTCTACCAAAGGCGCATTACTTAATTTTATATTGGAATTTTGAAGTTCCTTTTCTAAGAAAGTGAAAACTGGACTATCATTTGCTTTCGGATTCTGCTTTAAAACGCCATCCACAATGTGCTTCAAATGGTTTCTGAATCGCTCCACTTCTTTATACGGAATACCTTGTTCAGAATGTGCATATTGGTGAATAACAAAACTACTAACATCAAACGGAATACTACCCATTTGCTCCGTTTCGCAAATCATGATGGTATGATGTGGTTTTAATGCGTGTCGAACTCCAAGTTCCCACATTACATTAGCATTTAGGGTAGATATATCCACTAAAGCAATGTCGGCATTTTTTATTTCTTGTAACATGAGCGTATCGATACTTCCCGACAGGTTTTTATCGATGGCGCGATAACAATCAATGTTTAGATCATCAAATACAGGCTTTATTAAGAGAGAATAAGTTTCATCTAGATCTAAAACACGATGCTTACCATTGGCATAACTGGTTTTTTTTCCAAATCCGATAATTACGAAACAGCTTAAATCTTTCATTGCTTTTATTTCAGAATAATAAATAAGCAATTACTTAGAACAAAAAGGGAGGTATTGTACTGTTTACTAAGTTAGTAAAAAAAAGCAACTAATTAAAAAAAGACTAAAAAAAATAATTTAAAAGACTTCAAAATTTGGATTTTGAATATATAAAAACCTTTATTTTTTTTGAGATTTCAGCATTTTATAAATTTAAGAAAGGAAGTTTGATACCACTTTTTTTGTAACAATTATTATGAATTTTCGCTTAAATTCTTAACATTATTATTAGGACTATCTATACTATTATTAAATTTAAAATTTTCAAGAGGTAAGGAAAAAAAGAAAGAACTCCCTTTACCCAAAGTAGAGTCTACCCAAATATCACCATCCAATAAATTAACTAGTTTTTTTGCAATGGTTAACCCGATTCCAACACCTTCATGTTTTCTGCTATACGAACCGTTAACCTGGGTAAAACCTTTAAAAATTAACTCCTGATATTTTTGGTCGATTCCGATACCTGTATCAGATACAAAAAACGTAATATGCGTTTTACCATCCTTCTCATTAAGATTGAATCCATAATCAATGTTACCATTTTCTGAAAATTTAAGTGCGTTTTTTAAAAGATTAATTAAAATGTGAGTAAGTTTCAATTTATCTGTATAAATGATTAAATTTTCGCTGTTCTCCGGAGTAACTAAATTAAAATTTATATGATTCTTTTTTAAATTTTCTTGATGAATTTTCATTGAATCATGAATTTCTCTAAGAAAATCATTTAAATTGACATCCTTTAAAACCATTTTTTCTTTTCCAGATTCAATTAAGGAGATTTTAATAAGGTCTTCAATTAATTTAAGCAAATGTTCTCCACTAGTGTAAATTAATTGCACATACTCCATTATTTCGTCGATGGAAGAATTTCTATCTATCAAACCGGAAAGCCCTATGATAGAATTTAAAGGAGTTCTTAATTCATGAGAAACAGTGGCCAAAAACTCAGATTTTAATCGATCACTCTCCTCCGCTTTTTCCTTAGCAATGGTTAATTCAAAAGTGCGTTCTTTTACAAGGTTTTCAAGGTGATTTCTATAATTTTCTAATTCTTTGTTTTGGGCGGTTATTTCTTCCTGCTTTTCTAAAAGTAAATTGTTTTTTCCTTTTAGTTCCTGAGTGCGAAGAGCTACTTTTTCCTCTAGTGAAGCACTTAATTTAAGCAGTTCTTCATTTTTTATTATTAATTCGTTCTCCTGCCGATAACTTTTTATGGCCTGCTCTACGGTTAAAATTAAATCGTTTGTATCCCATGGCTTGGATATATAACGGTACAAACCGGCATAATTGATTGTATTTGTTACCCCTTCAACCGTAGCTTGACCTGTTAACAACAGATTTAATGTACGTGGTGATTTTTCATGAAGTTTCGTTAAAAACTCGTCTCCTTTCATTACTGGCATTACATAATCTGCAATAACCACGAGAATTTCATAATTCAACTCAATCAAATCATTTATTGCTTCCAAAGCTTCTGTTCCAGACTCTGCGGTTTCAATAATATAATTACTACCAAAAGCATTTTTTAACTCAGCTTTTAAACTGTTTAAAACTATCTTTTCGTCATCAACACAAAATATTACACCCTTTTTCATATTGGTTTTTTTTATAATTGTAAAACAGAATAGTTATAAATCATTCTTGGTTTTAAGTTCTCTTAATAATTTTCTTTTTTTATTGTTGGGTATCGCCTTCAAATAGCTAAAACAGGTTTAACATTATTATCCTTCCGCACTCCCATGTATTGGTAAATAAACACTAAATGTTGTTTTACCAGGCTTACTTTCTACCTCTATTTTTCCTTTATGTTTCTCAATAATTCCTTTTGAAATATATAAACCAATGCCAGTGCCTTCTCCTGTTGGTTTGGTTGTATAAAATGGGTTGAAAATTTTATCAATTTCATCTGGTGGTATTCCTTTTCCGTTATCTGTTATAGAAACTATCACATATTCTTTATCTGAATGCACATTTATTACAAGTTTTCCTTTTAAATCCATGGCATAAATAGCATTGTGAAGAATATTGGTCCAAACTTGGTTTAATTCATCTGAATAACATAAAATTTCTGGAATAGGTTTATAGTTTCTTACCACCTCTATGCCATGTTTTATTTGATTATTGTATAGAATTAGAACGTTTTCAATGCCTTCAGAAACGTCTGTTAAGACCTGTTCATCGTAACTATTTATTCTAGATGAATTTTTAAGTGCAAACACTACTTTAGATGCTCTATCGGCTGCAAAATCTATATTATCAATACTTCTTTGTAAGCCTGTAATTTTATAAGCAATATCAAAAATAGCCTCTGCGTTTTCAGCTTTCAAAATATCTAAATACTTCTCGATATTTTCAAAAATCATCATATCAACAAAAGCATCTGCAAAGAAGTATGCATTTTTTATTGCATGTTTTTCCAAAGAAGCCATGATACTATTTTTATAAGCTCTTTCTTCCTTTGATGTTAATAATTGTTTCTTAGAAAGTGAATCTTTTACAAGGATATAAAAAACACGTTTTTGGTTGGCAGGTAAGTGAGTTACAAACCTAGGATACTCATTTAACACATAGAGTAAGGCACTTTTTATATTTCCGATTGATGAACGGATGGCTCCCAAAGGTGTATTAATCTCATGTGCAACCCCAGCAATTAATTGGCCCAAGGCCACCAATTTCTCAGAATTCACCAACTTTTGCTGCATTTGTTTTAAATCGCCTAAAGTTTTGGTTAATTCTTTTGTTTTTCTTTTTAATGCCTCTTCACGCTCAAAAATTTGAGCTAACATTTTATTATATTCTTCAACAAGCAATCCTATTTCATCATTTCCTTGCTTTTGAACTCTCAGTTTATAGTTTCCTACATTTGAAATTTCTCTTGTGGCTCTTGTAAGTTTTAAAATGGGGCCAGAAAGTATGCGTTGTAAATAGGATGCTAATACATAGTTAATTGTAAAAAGAAAAAAAAGCAAAACACCCATGGTGATTATGTACTCCCTAATTTTATTAGTAAGTTCTAAAGTTGATACTCTTAAATAAATAGTACCAGCCAATTCGTTTTCATAAAAAATTGGTTTTGATACTACCAAGAAATCCTCCTCGAATTTATTCCAAGAATCTCCCCTTTCATGATTAGTAACTAAAACTTTTTTTCCATTTTTATAAAATTCTGCAAAAATTTCATTTTTTGCATTATAAACAATACCTACTTCTATGGATGGTATATTTTCTAATTTATTTAGTGTTTCAGACGCATTTTCAGACATATCAAAAGCCAGAGGCACTGCACAATAATCACCAATAAGCGTTGCATTAATAATGGTATTATTTTTCATATCCTCCTTTAAGCTGCTAATATTGCTGAATATTACAAACGTAAAACCTATTAATAGCGAAAACAATGATACGATTTGAATAATCAGCACCATTTTCACTTTTATGGATAGGTTTCTAAATAACATGGCTTATAAGTTTCTTATTTGAATTTTGTTTTTACTTTAAATGGCTATATGAAAGTAACCGTTACTACATAATTTGTATCATAATACACTGTAGTAATTGTACACACCATTTTTGTTCCTGAAATGGATTGAATTACCATGCTTGATAATTCCATATCTCCAACAACTGGATAAGTATAAATTAAAGGATTTGTAAAAATTAATTGGGTTTCATCGGAACTTAAAGACCAAGTTGTTTCCAATATTGTAGCATTTGAAGCATCTTGAACCAGTAGAGAACCATCTGAATTGAAATTAAAAGTATAATTTCTAACCGCTTCTGATTCCAGCATAGCAATATCAGTAATTTCAATGCCACTCATGGTTATTGTAGGCGAAATCAATTTACTTTGAATTACCCACGATTTAGCTGATAATATGTCTACTACAGATGTTTCTACACCTTCTTCCGTACTACAAGAAGTTAAACTAAAAAGTACGCAAATAATAGTAATTAAAAAGTATTTTTTTTTCATAATTAATAAGATTTTAAATTTATTTATTTTTTATAGTTCCCAATGTAAACCAATTAAAAAAGAGCTATTTATACTATCCACAAAACCATATTCTCTATGTTTACCCAACATGTTTTTTATGGTAAAATTTGTCATTAAATGTTTATTAAAATGGTAACCCACTTTAGCATTTAAAATAAGGTTTGTTTTAATTGGCATTTCAACTTTGGCATCATCAATACTTTCTAAATCTGCTATTTTATAATAATTATAATTGGCAAATGTATGGTTGGAATATACATAACCATCGGTACTAAAATTCCATTTTTCATTTGGGTTATAATTAAGTATAAAGCCTCCAAAAAATGTTGGGGTTGCCTTTTCACTCCACTGTGTCGGATTCATTAGTGTACTTACTGTGGTTGTAACCGTGTTATCTGAAGTTGGTGATTCAATTACTATACCCGTAGTTTGAACATCTATATCCTTTCGCCCTGATATATTAGTATGTTGAATTGTACCAAACATTTTCGCCTTAAATTTATCTGAGATATCATAATTAATAGTGAATCCAACCCCTAACTGATTAGCATTTAAATCGTAATCTTCAAATATTGCCGTACCATCTGCTTTTGCAGAAATTGTAGATTCTATTTCACCAGCATCATTTAACTGTTGCACCACCTGAAATTGCCTATATACGTTTGCATTTACAAAATCACCAAGTTTTGAATAAAACAGCTCTAAATCCAGATGTAATTTGGAACTAAAATTTGTACGCCAACCTAACTCAAAATTTGTAATACTTGTATATTTCAAATCTGCCTGACCTTTAATATTTAAATTTACAGGAATATTTAAGGCTCCTGTAGCGTCATCTTCTGTTGAAATATATTTTAATAAAAGGCTGGTATTAATATAGGAATCAAAAAAGAATGGTGATTTATTAGCCTTGGAATAAGCACCTCTAATTAAATTATTCTTGTTAATGCGGTAAGTTGATGCAATCTCGTAATTTGAATAATAATTCTTATTAAAAGCAAATTTATCTACGCGAAAAGCCCCAATTATACGAAGTTTAGAGGATGGTCTCCATTCTGATAACATGAAAGCTGAATAAGACGATGTTTCTCTTGGTTCATCTTTAAACTGATAATTAAGATCATTAAAACTGATGGCCTCATTATATGTAAACGGGCTGTTATAGGATAAAAATTTATAATTAATTCCTGGGCGAAAACTAAGCGTTTTAAACTCTTTATAATATTCAAGATTAGCCTCTACATTAGTGAACTTGTAAGAGTTAAATTTATAAATATTTTCATCCTCTCCCGTATTAATATTAAATTGTGCGTTTAGATTATTGTGTTTTATTCTTGTATTTAAATAAAAGCTTTGAGATTCGGATTGGGATAAGGGAGTAGAAAAATTTAAAAATCCTGTTTTCTGACTTTGCGATTTTTGAGCGCCAAAAGCAACATCAAAATTGGTGTTTTCAGATATATTATGAGATAAAAAGATGTTGCCACCTAACCTTCTTAAACTAAGGTCTTCATGATAATAGGCACCCAATTCTTCTTGATATTCACTAAAGGTCCAAACATCATTAGAACTCCCACTTTTTAAGGGCGACACAAACATGTTCAAATCTTCTATTTTTGAATAATCTTTATCAATAAAATCGTAATATTCATTATCAAAACGATAACGCTCGGTAAAATTCCCAGAAAATGTTAGCTTGGTTCTGTCATCCCAATTATACCCAATATTTACACTAGCGTTTTTAGCATTGTTGCTTCCTAAGGCTGTATTTACTGTAATATTTTCGCCTTTTTTATCGGAATGGGATGTTATAATATTAATAACTCCAGTAACTGCATTAGGTCCATAAAGTGCAGATGCAGGACCTCTCACTACTTCAATCCTTTCCACATCATTAATGTCAATAGGCAAGGTTTCCCAAAAGGTTCCTCCAATAAAATAGCTATACACAATTCTGTTATCAATCATCACCAAAGTTGTGGTATTGTATGGTAAAGACAAATAGGCATTTTTTGTAATATCATCATAACCTCTAATATGAATATCGTAGTTTCCCGGGGTTATTTCTCTTACAATTACACCTTGTGATAAACGTAAGGCCTCAGGTATACTGGTAACACCAGACCTTGCAATTTCGTTTTTACTAATAATTGTAGTAGATAACGGGGTTTCAAATAAATCTTCCGGTTGTTTTGAGGCGGTTACAACAACATCTATATTTAAAAGTTCTTCTAAAGTCATTTCATTATAAACTTTATCCTGACCCAAAACGTTTACAGACACTAAGGAAGTTATCGCATAAACCAAAACAAATAGTCTTCTTTCTAAATTCATAACAATCCTATTTATATATTTTTGAAATCCTTAAAATATCGGAGGAAAAAGTTTGACCTTCTTTTTCTAAGGATGTTAAATTAACTACTATTACTGGTTTACTATTTTGTATTACAAACCCTAGTGAAATTTCACCGTGTTCTACATGTTTTAAAATACCAGAGACTGATAAAACCTTATACTTTTTACAAATTGCATTTGAATTCTGTACGCCAGACATAAAATACACTAGGTTTGCACCCGAAATGTTCTGTTCTATTTCATTTGGATATACAGCCTTAACATCCATAGAATTGCCGAGACCAGCTACAAACTCATCTTTACTATTTTGCGTATATGTATTATACACAACCAAAATTTTAATTTTTCTGTTTTGTGAAATTTGTGGGTTATATTTTATCACTTTAGATAGAAGTGCTGCCTGAATTCTTTCAGGCACCGTTATATTTTGAGAATAGAGGGAATTGCACCAACATAAAAAAAAGAAAATAAAAACCGGCCTCCTAACTAAATAGAATGTATTTGTGAGTAATTTTAAAGTAACCATTTAGTATAGCACGATTTTAATTTAGAAAATCAATAAACAAGAAAGTTAATACTTTTCTTATAATTGCATTATGATTTTTATCATAATTCCTAATTTGTAAATTTTAGATTTTAGAAAACACAGAGAGAACAAGCGTAAAAGAAGGCAAAACAAAAAACCATAATACTATATCTGTTTTACTAGGTGCTAAATTTTAATTAGCGCACACTAAATTTAGTTCTATACAGTGACTTGAGGGAAACAAAATCAATGTTAATTCTCACAAATATAATCATTTTATCTAACATATTAGCTTTTTATCTGAATTTTCAATTTATTTCATTAATATTAAAACCCTAGTTCTGCTTCGATACTTGCATTTTTAATAGAAAATTATCAACTGTTTTGATATGAGTTGTATTCCATTCGGATAGAATAATCGAAAACATAAAAAAGCCCGTTAACATAATAACTAACAGGCTTTTGAAGTATTTTTATTTATCGATTTAGCAAGATTATGACACTTTTTCAATTAAAAATGCATAATAAACCAATTAAATAAATCCGGCTTTGTTGATTTTTCTAAACTAATCTATGTTTTTTCTTAACCTTTCTAATCGTGTTTTTAACCGCTAAAGTGTATCGGATTACAATATTTTTCTTCATTCTTCTAACTTCACTTCGAAGTTTTGCATTTTCAATTTTAACTGATTGTAATTGATTTATGATATATACATTCTGATTATGATTTGTAATTATTTCATCAAAGTTAGCATATATATAATCTAATCGATTTTTCATAATTGTTCCTACCGCATAAAAAGACAATCTATCCTTTACATAAAGACTTGCGCTATTTGCTTTTGAGTTTCTTAAAACAGAATTCTCAAAAACATTTTTTAATTGTTCTGCTGCGTCGTTACATAATGGGTTGGCCCATAAAGTTTTAGAACAAAAGTTCCCGTCTGGATTTTCAATAAAACTTAGTTTATAATCTATGAGAAAACTATTGTCACTCTTCATAAATTCGGTATTACCCGAATAATTGGTTGCTACAGTTGGTTTGCCTAAATACATTGCTTCTGCCAGCGTTAAGCCAAATCCTTCTGAATGATGCATTGAAACATACGAATCACAAGTAGCAATTAAATGGTTTACATCATTTTTATCGAGTTCTATATCAAATATTTTTATGTTTTTTGAGGCGTATTGTTCTAAACGTTGTTTATGTTTCTTATGTTGTTTTCCTCCCGAAGTTTTAATAACTAATTCAACCAAATTATTAGTTCCAAAAGCAGTTTTGAAAGCCTCAATTAGGAAAAAAGGATTTTTTCTTTCAATAGAGCTGTGATAGCTAAATATGAATAGAAAACTAAATTTGTTATTATCAAAAAAATCGATTTTGCTAGACTTTGAAAGCGGATTAAGATGAACTTCAACAGGATGCGGAACTACTAATATGGGGTTGCTATAGTGTTTTTGAAATACTCTTTTGCAATACTCCGAAGGTGTCCAAATTTCATTAAATAGGTTTAAATTCTCAACCAGGTCTGGTGCAATATATTCGGATTCCCAAACTAAGAACAGGATATTGTATCTTTTTTTAAATAGCTCTGGGTTAATAGTTGCTATAAATGATTCTACATCCCTTAGGGATATTTGAACCAAATTAACTGCATAGTTAAACGCATATTCATAATTAGTGTTATCCTTTACCTTTTCATAATTAATCAAATTAAGAGGTATATCTAGTTTTTTTGCCGCTTTAATGTTTAATCTTATAGCCTCTCCTAAACCAAACATACCTTCGGTATAACCAATGATATTAAGTCCTTGTATTACGGGTTCCATTTGTTTTAATTTATGAAAGTTGATATAGTTCTAATGATTGAAGAGCTACTAAATTGTGGTAAGTACCCTTCATATTTAATAGTGTTTCGTGTGTTCCTTGTTCGATGATTGAGCCATTTTTCATAACCACAATAAAATCTGCATTTTGAATGGTTGAAAGTCTATGAGCAATAGCTATTGACGTGCGGTTTTCCATCATATTTTCAAGAGCATTTTGTACAAGTTTTTCAGATTCTGTATCTAAAGCTGATGTTGCTTCATCAAGAATCATAATTGGTGGGTTTTTCATTACCGCTCTGGCAATGGCAATGCGTTGACGCTGACCACCAGAAAGTAAACTACCGCCATCACCTACATTGTTTTGATACTTTTGGGGAAATTCAGAAATAAAATTATGTGCATTGGCTATTTTAGCAGCTTCTATAATTTTTTCCTCATTAGTATCTTCTATACCCAAGGAAATATTATTTGCAATTGTATCGTTGAACAAAATGGAATCTTGGGCTACTATACCCATTTGTTCTCTTAAAGATTTCGTGGTTACGTCTTTAATATCTATACCATCAATTGTAATACTACCCTCGGTAACATCATAAAAACGTGTTATTAGGTTTGCAATTGTAGATTTACCACTTCCAGATTCGCCTACTAATGCCACTATTTTCCCTTTAGGAATAGTAAGATTAAAGTTTTTTAAAACGTAATCATCTTTATATTTAAATGACACATTATTAAACTTTATAGCATGCTTAAATTCTGTAATGACTTTAGCATTGGGTTTATCTTTTAGCGGGTTTTCAGCATC
>NZ_JBFHGK010000052.1:0-24894 GCF_041583155.1 Mariniflexile sp. | reverse complement strand
TAGTGCATAAGCAATTTCGGCAACCGATTTATCCATTTGGTGTAAAAGTGTTTTTGCGTACAATATTTTATAATCTATAATTATTTTTTGGGCACTCTTGCCCGTTGCTTTTTTTACACATTCCGTGAGATATATAGGGCTAATATTCATTTGCGAAGCGTATTCATTTACAGATAAAAAATGATGGTTGCTTGAAAGAATACATTGTTCAAATTTCGACATAATAGTATCAAACCTATTGCTGGTAACCATACCTTTATTATTTTGAGTAGAACGCTTTACTTTGTATAGTAAAATAAGTAGTAAAGACCGAACTATTTCAAAATTATGTAACGCTGTACTTCTTGATTCTTTATAAAGTTCTTGAGCGATGCTTAGTATATCTTTAAAATCATTTTCGGATAGCTGATAAAGAGGCATCGTATGAATTTTGAAAAAAGGAAACTCATTTTGAAGACCATAAGACTGGTTTAAGTTGTTAAAAATTGAAGGGTTAAAGTATATAATAAAACCTTCATCATCATTATCAGTAGGGGCGTCACTATAATTAATCACTTGAAAAGGTGAAACAATAGCCAAACTATTGTTCATATTCTGAAGCGTTTGGTTTCCAATTTGAATATTTATGGTATTTCGTCGCAAAACAGCAATTTCAAAAAAATCACGTTTGTGTGGACCAAAAAATTCTTCAGAAGGCTTTACAAAAACTTTATCCTTATTTATTTCTCTAATATAGAAACTGTTAGAGTAATCATTGGCTGGTTCAATACTATTTAAAAAATAGGTATTTATATCACTATACACTTTCATGGCTTACTATCTTCTTTTTTAAGTGTTAAAGATATGCAAAACTTAAATAGTAATCTATTTAACGTAAATACTAATTCGTATTACAGTTTTTAATGGGCATACATTTGCAATCATAAATAGTATGACAAACAGATGAATAGTCTTATCAAAAAATTATATAGCGGTTTTTTTTCTTGGAAGGATAAGAAATCCAATAAAGATCTTGCAGGCGCTAATGACGGAGGGCACTCCCTTAAAAATGATTCCATTTTAAAGTTGCTCTTGGTTTTTGTTGGCCCTGCAATATTGGGGCTTTTAATTAATGTATTTTATAATGTTGTTGATAGGATTTTTGTTGGACAATTTGTTGGTGCCGAAGGCATATCGGCAGTTACCATGGTATTCCCCATTAACCTTTTGCAGTTTGCTTTTATTTTGCTTTTCGGAAGTGGAGCAGGGGTTTTAATTGCTAAATATTTGGGTGAAAATAAGCCTGATAAAGCCGAAGAAGTTTTTGGAAATATGATAGCGGGACTTCTTGTTGTTATTGTAATTTTTACAGGTTTAGGTCTGGTTTTTTATGAAGATTTATTGGTTCTTTTTGGGGCGCAAGGAACCTTACTTAATCTGTCTGCAGATTATTTGTTTGTTATTCTTTTGGGCTTTCCACTAAGCTTTTTTATCGCCTTAGAATTTACAATTCGAGGCGAAGGAAATCCGCGTTTACCGGCAAAACTTGTTCTAATATCATCTCTTATTAATATTAGTTTGGATTATGTTTTTATGAAACTATTTGGCATGGGTATACAAGGCGCAGCTATAGCTACAATTATAGCTCAAGGAACAAATGCTGTGCTGCTTCTTAATTATTATATAAGCGGAAAAAGTTTAGTAAAACTTGTATGGAAACAAATCCGATTTAAAAAAGAAATCATTCTATCCATCCTTTCTGTTGGTGCTGCACCGTTTATTATGGATACAGCCGTAAGCTTACAAAACGTATTTGCCAATCATTTACTGCTTGTTTCTGGTGGAACCGAAGCTGTTGCCGTTATGGGAATCATTTTTGGTATCAATGTCTTTTTTATGATGTCGGCCCTTGGAATTGGAGATGGTATGCAACCCATCATTAGTTATAATTATGGCGCCAAGCGTTACGATCGTGCATTGCAGACATTAAAATATGTTCTAAAATTAGAAATTATTGTAGCTGTCCTTGGTATCATAATTTTAGAAATATTTCCTACTCCTATCATAAGAGGATTTATTGATAATAATGAGGGTATTTTAAGTTTAACAAAAAATGCCTTGAAAATATTTGTCTTCGCAGTGCCTTTTTTTATGGTACAAATTGTGATAACCCGGTATTTTCAAGCCATACAAAAAAATACGATTGCTACATTTTTGGCCATACTGCGCCCCATTATTCTATTTGTTCCCATTTCTTATATTCTAAATAGTTTATATGGTTTAAATGGGGTGTGGATCGCCTTTGTGGTTAGCGATAGTTTATCGGCTCTCATCTCATTTCTATTCGTTAAAAAATATTCAATCTTGAAATTAATAACAGATAAAACAATTAACAGCAATAAAAAAGTGTATATATATGAAAATTAGAACAACTACCATAGGCATCTTATGTGCGGGACTCTTCATTAGTTTATTGTCCATCTCATGTAATGGCAACAAAGATGCAAGAAAAGAAGCTATTGCCGAATATAAGGTAATAAAACTAGCACCAGAAACAATAGAACTCTATAATGAAATTCCAGCAACTATTGAGGGCGTTGAAAATATTGAAATTAGACCTAAAATTGAAGGTTTTATAGAAAAAGTCTTGGTTGATGAAGGCGAGTATGTAGAAAAAGGGACACTTCTCTTTGTATTAAATGCACCACAGTACGAGCAGGAAGTTCGCAATGCCCAAGCTGCTATTAGCAGTGCCAAAGCAGAAGTAAGTTCAGCTCAGTTAGATGTTGAAAAAGCAAAACCTTTGGTAAAAAGAGAAATTATAAGCAGTTTCGAGCTTACATCCGCGGAGCATACAGTAACAGCTAAAAAGGCAGCATTAGAGCAAGCACAAGCTAGTTTGGCAAATGCTAAAACAAATTATAATTATACCCGAATTACCGCTCCAGTATCTGGTTTTATAGGAACCTTACCTTATAAATTAGGTAGTTTGGTAAGCAGTAGTACTGTAGAGCCGTTAACAACAATATCCAATATCAAAAAAGTGTATGCGTATTTTTCTATGAATGAAAAAACACACCTTGAATTTGTTCGACAGAATCAGGGTACTACTTCAGATGAACGTAAGAACAATCAGCCTGAAGTTTCACTTTTACTACCAGATTATACAATGTTCGATCAAAAAGGCAGCATTCAAACTATAAGTGGTCAGGTTGATGAAGAGACAGGTTCGTTTAATGTTCGTGCTGTTTTTAACAACCCGGATAATATACTTAGAACAGGTAATAGTGCTACCATACGAGTTCCCAGAACGATAGAAAATGCGTTACAGATACCACAATCTGCGACCTATGAAATTCAAGGGAATGTGTATGCTTATGTTGTAGATAGCCTATCACAAGCCAAATCTACTAAAATAAAGGTAACACCTTCCGTTTCGGGACAAGCATACATTGTAACCGAAGGACTAAAAGCCAATGATGAAGTCATTATAGAAGGTGTCAATACATTATCCACTGGAAAAAAAATAAAACCAGTTCTGGTGAAGGTTGCCGATGTAGAAGCTTTACAAGGATCTACTAAAAACACAAAAAGCACTAATAATTAGAAAAAGTACTATTATGTTTAAAAAATTCATAAAAAAACCAGTGCTTTCCTCTGTAATTTCAATCATTATTTTGATTTTAGGAATTATAGGAATCACAACCTTACCAATATCTCAATATCCGGATATTGCGCCACCCACTGTACAGGTTTCTGCCTCTTATGATGGAGCCAATGCGGAAGCTGTATTGAACAGCGTTATTGTTCCGCTTGAAGAAGCCATTAACGGTGTTGAAGGGATGACGTATATGACATCGACTGCAAGTAGCGGATCTGCCAGTATTACTGTTTATTTTGAATTAGGAACCGATCCTGATATTGCTGCAGTAAATGTTCAAAATAGTGTTTCGAGCGCATCAAATTTGTTGCCTTCTGAAGTAACTCAATCTGGGGTAACGACTAAAAAACAACAAAGTAGTAATGTGCTTATTATTGGTCTTTACAGCGAGAATAGCGATTATGATGAAGAATTTATGCAGAATTATGCCAACATCAACATCATTCCAGTTCTTAAAAGAATTAATGGTGTAGGAAGTGCAAATTCTTTCGGAGCTAGGGATTATAGTATGCGTATTTGGTTAAAAGCCAATATTATGGCCAATTATGGTTTGGTGCCTTCAGATATAAGTCTTGCACTTGCAGATCAAAACCTTGAAGCTGCTCCGGGAGAATTAGGACTGCAAGGCGATCAGGCATACCAATACACTTTAAAATATAAAGGAAAATTACAAAATGCTTCAGAGTTTGAAGATATTATCATAAAAACAACAGAAAGCGGTCGTATTTTACGATTAAAAGATGTGGCAAGAGTAGAACTTGGTTCACAGTCTTATAGCACGACTACATTGGTGAATGGACACCCAGGAGTTGGGATTGCTATAGCGCAAACAGCAGGTTCTAATGCTCAAGAAGTTGTTGAAAATGCCATAGCGACGTTAGATGCAGCCGCTGTTAATTTCCCAGAAGGCATTAAATATGTTAAAATGCTAAATGCTAACGACTTCTTAGATGCCTCTATTTCTAAAGTGGTGCAAACACTTATAGAAGCGTTTCTGTTGGTATTTCTCGTGGTTTTTATTTTTCTTCAAGATTGGCGTTCCACTTTAATTCCAGCCATATCGGTACCGGTAGCTATTGTAGGAACCTTCTTTTTTCTAAGCTTATTTGGTTTTACCATCAATTTGTTAACCCTTTTCGCTTTAATGCTCGCTATCGGGATTGTGGTAGATGATGCCATAGTAGTAGTAGAAGCGGTTCATGCAAAACTCGATTCTGGATACAAATCGGCACGAAAGGCCAGTTTAGATGCCATGAACGAAATATCTGGAGCCATTATCTCCATCACCTTGGTAATGTCGGCAGTATTTGTACCTGTAACCTTTATTAGTGGATCTTCGGGTGTATTTTATCAACAATTCGGGATAACACTTGCCATTGCCATTATTTTATCGGCTATTAACGCTTTAACATTGAGTCCTGCATTGTGTGCACTCTTATTAAAGCCTCATGATGAAGCCCATTCCAGAAAAGGATTTATCCAACGTTTTTATGTGGCATTTAATACAGGTTTTGAGAAGACAACTTTAAAATATAAAAAATCGATTTCCTTCCTTATCCGTAAAAAAGCAATTGCCATAGGTGTACTTGTTATTTTTATTGGAATGTTTGTTTACCTTATGAATACAACCGCAACCGGTTTTGTTCCAGACGAGGACCAAGGTGTTGTTATGGCTAATATTAGCTTACCGGCAGCCGCTTCATTGGAACGAACTGCTGAAGTTGTTAATCAAGTAAAGGAAATAGTTGAGGATATTCCCGAAGTAAGCGCAGTATTCACAAATACAGGTAGTGGATTGATAAGTGGCTCCGGATCTAATTATGCAACAGTCATAATGAGATTGAAAGATTGGGGAGAACGGTCAGGCGATGGGCAAGATGCGCAATCTCTAGTCAAAAGTTTGTTTGGTAAAACGGCGCATATTAAGGATGCCAATATCATCTTTTTTGCTCCTCCAACCATATCGGGTTTCGGTCTTAGCAATGGATTTCAATTGCAATTACAAGATAAAACAGGAGGAACAGTAGATGAACTTTATGCAGTAAGTCAAGATTTTATTTCAGCCCTAAGCAAAAGACCCGAAATTCAATATGCATCCACAACTTTAGATCCAACGTTCCCTCAATATGAAGTAGTGGTAGACGTTGCCAAAACTAAATTGGCTGGTATAGATGTTGAAGATGTTTTAAGTGTAATGCAAGGCTATTTAAGTGGTGTATATGCTTCCAATTTTAACAAATTTGGTAAGCAGTACCGTGTTATCTATCAAGCTGAACCTAATTTTAGAGCGAATCTTGAAAGTTTAAATACCATTAAAGTTAAAAATAGCAATGGCGTTATGGCGCCTCTAACGGAGTTCGTCACATTAAAAAGAGTTTATGGACCACAGAGTATTACCCGCTTTAACCTATTCACATCCGCTAGTATCAATGGAGCGCCTAATGATGGTTATAGTTCTGGAGATGCTATTAACGCTATTGAAGAAGTTGCTGCAGAAACACTACCAACAGGTTATGGCTATGAATACTCAGGCTTAACCCGGGAAGAAATATCGGCAGGTAGCCAGACCGTTTATATTTTTACGCTGTGTTTTATTTTCATTTATTTTTTATTGAGCGCGCAATATGAAAGCTACATTCTACCATTGGCGGTATTAATAGCAGTTCCTGCAGGACTTTCTGGAGTCTTGATTTTTGCAAATCTATTTGGTATTAGTAACAATATTTACATACAAATTACACTGGTAATGCTCATCGGCTTACTCGCTAAAAACGCAATTTTAATTGTAGAGTTTGCTATACAAAGAAGGCGTGAAGGCGAAACCATTGTACAGTCGGCAGTAGATGGTGCCATTGCCAGATTCAGACCTATTTTAATGACATCCTTTGCTTTTATTTTTGGGTTGATACCGTTAATGATTGCAACAGGGGCAGGCGCTATAGGAAACAGAGCGATTGGTACAGGAGCCATTGGTGGTATGTTAATAGGAACCATTTTAGGTGTATTAATTATTCCAGTTCTTTATGTTATTTTCCAAACCCTTCAAGAGAAGCTAGTAGGTATACCAAATGATGATTGGGGCGAAGATGAAGAATTACCATTGAATCAATAAAAAATTAGACATGAAATATAAAACCTTTAAATATATCATTCCCGTTGCAATGACGCTCTTACTGTTGAGTTCTTGCGGCGTGGTTAACAAGAAGTATGTAACACCAGATGCAGCGTTTTCAGAGCATTATAGAGATACTTTGGTACAGGACAGTGCATCTATAGCAACGCTTTCTTGGAAAGAGATGATTTCAGACAGCATTTTACAAGGCTTAATCGAAGAAGGACTGCAAAACAATCTGGATCTAAAAGTTGCCATAGAAAATATTAATCAGGCTAAAGCAAGTTTGGTACAGGCCAACTTATCATTTTTACCTAGTTTGGAAGGCAATGCTCAAGTAAGTAAATCAAAATCGTCACAAGCATCGCTTAATTTAGGAAGCGTAGATGGTATCAATTTAAATACGACTACGTACTTAGGTCAATTAAGTAGTAGTTGGGAGATTGATGTATGGGGTAAATTGCGAAGTAACAAACGGTCTGTTTTAGCATCATTTTTAAAGACGGAAGCTGCTACTAAAGCAGTACAAACACAATTGATTTCAGACATTGCAACAAGCTATTATAATTTATTGGCTCTTGATGAACAATTGGCGATTACCAAAAAAACGCTACAAAATCGTATTGGCGATCAAGAAACCATGAAATACCTGAAAGAATCTGCCGTGGTAGATGGAGCGGCCGTTGTGCAGAGTGAAGCAAGTAGATATGAGATAGAAACAAGCATCCCCGATATTGAAATGAGTATTTTAGAAGAAGAGAATGTACTTTCTATTTTATTGGGAAGGACTCCTGGTCACATCGAACGGTCTTCATTGGAAGAACAAACAGCCTTTTCTGATTTAAAAATTGGACTTCCAGCATCACTGTTAAAAAACCGCCCAGACATACAGGAAGCAGAAATGGCCTTTAGAGCTGCCTTTGAAGACGTAAATTTGGCAAATACTTATTTCTATCCATCGCTTACTATTACAGCTAATGGCGGACTTTCATCGTTGTCTTTAACCGATTTTTTTGATAATTCCTTGTTCTATAATTTAGTTGGAGGTCTTACCCAACCCATTTTTGCCAACGGCGAAAACAAGGCTCGGTTAAAAATTAATAAATCAGTACAACAACAGGCTTTTTATAATTATAAGGCAGCTTGGTTAGGTGCTGGAGGAGAAATTTCTAATGCACTTTTTCTTTACAAAAAGGCGAAAGAAAAGCAGGAATCAAGGGCACATCAAATTTCAGCTCTGGAAAAGTCGGTTGAATTTACACAAGCGCTTTTGGAATATTCTTCTTCTACCAATTATACAGATGTGCTTACCTCCAAAAACAGTTTATTATCCGCACAATTGCAAGGGGTGAGTGATAAGCAGCAAGAGCTACAAGCAGTCATTCAATTGTACCGTGCTCTTGGAGGAGGATGGATGAATTGACTTTATTAGAATGAATATTTTTTATCGTTTGAAGGCGATAAGAGGCTGTCTTTAATTCTAAGTTAAACATTTTCCTTAATGATGCTTAGTTGAAAGCAAGTAGAAAAACACATTTTAATTTTATTTTTTAATACCTATTCATTAATTATATTCACAAAAAAAACAATGACATTCATGAAACAATTTAAAATAATTACCCTATTTCTTTTGGGGGCAGTAACTATTCAAGCTCAAGAAGATACTAAGAAAATCGATAACATAATCCAACAAACTTTCGAAGCCATGGGAGGCATTGAAAATTGGAATAATACCCATTTCGTACAATGGGATTTTGGAAAAAGAACACTTTATTGGGATAAATGGACTGGCGATGTTAGAATTGAAAATCCTGATGAAAAATTAGTTCTTGTAGTTAATATTAATTCAGGACAAGGAAAAGCTTCACAAGACGGCACATTAATTACAGATTCAGAAGCGCTTAGTAAGGTACTTGACAAGGGAAAAAAATGGTGGATTAATGATTCGTATTGGTTAACCATGCCTTGGAAATTGAAAGATGAGGGTGTTCAAATTAAATACCTACAAACTGAGCAACTTTCAAACGGAAATTTAGCAGATGTACTAGAAATGACCTTTAAAAATGTAGGTGTTACTCCTGAAAACAAATATCATATTTATATAGATCAAAAAGATCATTTGGTTAAACAATGGGCCTTCTTCGGAAATTATAAAGATGAAAAACCTCGATTTGTAAAAGCTTGGGATAATTATCAAAAGGCAGGTACCATTTTATTATCATTTAATAGAAGTGAAAATGCAGGCGGACCAAAAAATGTAGTTGTAAAAGACAAAATACCATCTGATATTTTTTCCAAGCTATAATAGCTGAAATTATCAAATGTTTTGATGCTTTTTGATGACGAAAAGCTGTTATAGATTTTATTGGTAAATTAAGAAAACATAATTAAAATACTTGAAGATTATTTTAAAGTTACGTTGAGTTTTGGAACGATTCTGTCTCTTTTTGATACGAGCATTTAAAACTAGGAAATAGTTCAAATAGCTACCATATCTATAAATCAATTTTTTTTTTTTTGTATTAAAGTGCATTACTAATAATTAGTAGTTCTGTAACACACGTTTTTTATCGAATCTTTAATTGGTTGAAAAGGTAGTTGAATAGAAAGTTTTTTGTAAATTAATACTTTCAAAAATCCAACAGAGATGCGATAATTTATAGTAACCCCATCTAAACCTATTGTTAACTTATAAATGTCAAAATATTTTTATTCCATATTATTTTATTTGAGCGTAATTTTAAATTCATTTTCGCAAGAAGTCAATATCCCAACGGAGTTTTCTTATGAAGGTGTTTTTTATAAAACCTATGATAAAGCCACTCGAACTTTTACTGGGAAAATAACCGAATTTAAAAGCGAAGAGCCCTGTACGGTTATTGAATATTTAGGTAAAGATGTTTTTAAAATTAAGTATAAGGATTGGCTAGGATATGTGGATTCTGAGCATTTAGTTTTTAATGAAGAAATGTCTAATTTGTTTTATGATTTTCAAGAAAAAGAACGCTTGAAATTACTGCAACATAATGCTGAAAGACAGAAAAGAATACAAGAAATTGTAAACAAAAACAGCGAGCAATTTAATGAAACGGAGGTACAAGATACCATAATAAAATTTAGAGAATCTGAAAATTTACAATTGGAAGCTGAGTCAAGTCTTGCTAAAAAACAACAGTTGGAACACATTGAAAAGACGAAACAAAAGTCAGTTTCCAAAACTCAAAATCTAGGAACAACAACTGCGAAGAAAACTTTAATAGTTAAAGAAATTTCAAATGATAGTGTTTCAAAAGAAAGTTTGGAGCTAATAAAGTTTAGAAATACGTGTCATTATACAATGAATGAGTATGATGTAATTGATAGAGTTAAAATTGTAAGAACTGAACCTTATAAAATTAATGATAATGTATCCATAGAACTATTTAAAAGAGGAAATAGCATTAATATCTTTTTTTATTTAAAAGCAGATTTAGGTTGTTCTAGTTACCTACCATCTAATAGATCTAGTGTAACTGTAAAGCTTGAAAATAACCAATCAATTACGTTCTATCATACCTGGGAAATGAATTGTGGGGATTTTGCTTTTAAAGGCCCCTTGTTAAAAACACACTTCGCTTTGTTGCAAAAATCACCTATTAAATCAATAGTCCTTCGCGGATCAAAAAAATCTCAAGAAGAGACCAATATAAATTATAAAGAGTTTTTTATAGATAAATTAAGTTGTATTGAATAATAAGAACTTGAAATTAATTAGTTTGAAACTTCTATTTATATAATCCGTCTTTCCCACCACAAAAATTAGTCTACCCCTGTTATTAAACTCTAGTACTTATAATTAAATGTTATAGGCTTAAAATCTTTTATTGTAACATTCAATAGTTCAGTTATTTAGAAGAAACAAAGACGTTTTATTGATGTATTGTTAGTTTTAAAACAAAAAATTATCATATTCTAAAATTAAAGTAGGAATTTTATTGAATTTTTTAAAAATTGTTTTATTCATCTATGTACAATAGTTGTTCGTCGAAAAGCTTAATTTTTTGTTAATAATTGCCCGTAAGTTTAAAAAATGATTTCAAATAAAAAGGTTCATGAAACCTGAAATCTATTACAACATCGTTAATCGGCACAGAGTAGGATGGTGATTAAAGTACTATATCATACCTTAATTAAAATAGTTTAGGGAAAAATTAGGAACTAAACACATCCTATTTTAATTAAATATTCACTCAACTAAACTAGAATTTATGAAAAAAACTGCAATTAAAAAAACGTTTAAATTTCTTTCAAGTCATTTGAAGGTTAGAATGCGTTTAAAACTATTAGGACTAGCCTTGATGCTTTTCACATATGGCCTAAGTTCGGCATCTACTGGTAAAAACGATGGTAAATTTAATGATACTGAAGAGGTACTTCAAAGCACTACAATTTCAGGAAACATTAAAGATAGCCAAGGTATTCCACTTTTAGGAGCAAGTATACTTGAAAAAGGAACTACAAACGGAACGTATTCAGATTTTGATGGTAACTTTTCATTAAATGTAAAAAACACCAATGCTATATTAGTAATTTCTTATGTAGGGTTTGTAACTAAAGAAGTTGCAGTAGCTAATCAAAAAAACATTGATCTTGTATTAGAAACAGATGCACAAAGTTTGGATGAGGTTATTGTTGTAGGTTATGGTACGGCAAAGCGAAAAGATATTACAGGTTCTGTAGAACGTGTAAACTTAGAAGATTCACCCATAGCACTTTCATCAAATACAAGTGTGTTACAATCCATTAGAGGCGCTACTCCAGGTATTAATATCGGTACTCAAAATCAAGTTGGACAAACACCTAGTATTATAATTAGAGGACAAAACTCTATAAATGGAGATAATGATCCTTTAATAGTACTTGATGGAGTTGTATTTCTGGGAAGCATAAACGATGTTAACCCTAACGATATAGCGTCTATTGATATCTTAAAAGATGCATCAGCAGCGGTTGTTTACGGTTCTCGTGCAAGTAATGGTGTTATTTTGGTTAATACCAAAAAAGGAAAGACTTCTAAACCAGTTATTAAAATATCATCGTCTACTGGTTTCAATACATGGCAAAACAAACCAAATTTATTATCTCGCGATAAATATTTAGAAAAATATGCAACACAAACTGGTGCAGCATCGGTTGATGCCATTGTTTGGGAAGAAGAATACCGAAATGTATTACAAGATGAAGGTGTTGATACTGATTGGATTGACTTAGTTTCACGTAATGGTGAGATTCAAAAACATAATGTTTCGGTATCTGGAAGATCCGATGGTGTAAACTATTTTTTCTCAGGAGGTTTTGAAGACCAAGAAGGTGTTATTATAGGAGATAATTTTAATAGAGTTTCTTTGCGCTCTAGGGTACAAGCAGATGTAACCGACTGGTTAGAAGTCGGTATTGATGGTTCCTACACAAATAGCGACTTTTCAGGAGTTACTGCTAATCTAGGTCAGGCCATGCTTATGGCTCCTATTGGATATCCATATCGTTATGAGGGTCAGCCCTTCAATACAGTTTCAAATACATCAACTGCATTAGAAAGATATCCTACTGCTAATAATGTTGAAAGCCCGTTATGGGGAACAGATGGTACTAGAGATTTATTTGATAAAAGAAATTATTTTAGATTGGCAGCTAATGCTACGGTAAAAATTCCTTGGATAGAAGGGCTTAAATACACATTTAATTATTCCCTAAGTTCTCAGTACAGACGATTAGATAGTTTTTATTATGAAAGCTATTATGTTGGTTTACCTACAGAAGGGCAGTCTTACTATAGCAGATACTCACAAGCGGCTATAGAAGCCAATTTATCACAAGCCAACGGATCTAATTCTAACTATAAAGATTATAACTATGTTATGGATAATATTATTAGTTATAGTAACACTTTTGGTAAACATAAAGTGGATCTTACTTTAGTTGCAACAAGAGATTATAGAAAATATGATGTTTCTACGCTATCCGGAAACGATTTTGCGGCTTTAGGAAACACAAGTTTAGGAGTAAACGGTATAACGTTTGCTACAACTCAAAATAACTCTTATGATATTACAGAAAGATCAAATGTTGGTTACTTAGGTCGATTATCTTATGGGTTTGATGATAAATACAATGTAACAGCAGCTGTACGTAGAGATGGAGCATCCGTATTTGGAGCCGATAGAAGATTTGGTACTTTCTGGTCTCTTGGAGGTGCTTGGACACTTACTAAAGAAGACTTCTTAAGTAATAGTGATATTCTAAACTATTTAAAAATCAATGCTTCTTATGGAACAAACGGAAATCAAGGTTTAAGTCCATACCAAACACTTTCTGGCGTAATTACAGGGCAACCAGGAGATATTGAATATGCATTTGGAGACAACCCTTCTGTTAGCCAATATGGTATAGAGCAAACAAGTTTAGGAAACTCTGAATTAGGTTGGGAGTCTACAACTTCACTAAACTTTGGTATTCACTCGGCTTGGTTGAACAATAAAATTACTTTAGATGCCGATATCTATTTCTCAGAAACAAAGGATCAAATTTTTAATCGTAATATTCCAAGTACTAGTGGATTCACTTCTATTTTAGCCAGTTTAGGACAAATAGATAATCAAGGTGTTGAACTTTCTCTTGGTTCAAAAAACATTGAGACTAAAAATTTCTCGTGGTCATCTACCTTAACTTATTGGAGAAATCGCAATAAAATAGCAAAATTATATGGAGATGATATTGATGGTGATGGCATAGAGGACGACGACTTATCTAATAGCTTATTTATAGGAGAATCTTTAGGAGCTATTTATGGGTACGAATACATAGGAGTTGTACAAGAAAGTGATACGCAATATATAGCCGATAATGGCGCTCAGGCAGGAGATCCTATGTTTAGAGATTTGGATGGATTGCCTGGAATTACTGCCGCAGGCGATCGTAAAATTTTAGGATTTAGTACACCTAATTTTAGAATGGGATTCTCTAACACGTTTACTTATAAAGATTTTACATTGTACGCCTTGTTTACTGGTACTTTCGGAGGTGATAACTTTTTCTTAGGATCCAATCCTAGAAGTAATTCTTTACAAAGTAGATTTGATTATAATGATGTAGACAATGGTGAATGGTGGACTCCAGAAAACCAAAGTACAACAAACTTACGACCAGATTACAATGATAGTCGTTATTTAGGATTACAATCTAGAGGTTTTGTACGATTGCAGAACGTAAACTTAACTTATAAATTTCGACCAGAATTATTAGAAAAATTAGACCTCGGAATTAATTCTTTAGAGATGTATACCAGTGCAGACAACCCGCTTATTTTCACCAATTGGTTTGGTGGAGGCGATCCAGAAAGAGGTATATCAGCCCAAAGTGGAACTTTACCAGTAATGACTGCTTATACTTTTGGAGTAAACATTAGTTTTTAATTTTAAAAAAATATCATGAAAATAAGTTTTATATATAAATTAGCCGTACTATCATTAACTTTAATGATTTTTAACTGCGATGATGAGGCATTTCTAGATTTGAAACCTGAAACCTTCCTAACCGTAGATAACGTATTTACTTCAGGAGCTCAAGTCGAGCAATTGGTGCTAACCATGTATCAACAAGATCGTGCACTGCATGGTTATATTGACAATAATCAAGGTCGTGTTATGTATGGCCAGGGTACCGATGTTTTTACAGTTCCTACGTTTCGTAAAAACACTAATTTTAGCGATTATAATTCCACAATCACTCCGAATGCTGGTCGATTGTACAATATTTATACAGATTTGTACCAGATGATTTCAAGAGCTAATCTTGCGATTTCGTTAGCAGAAAGCGGAGAACTAACTTTTGAATCTGAAGCCTCTCGCAAATACATTCTTGCTCAAGCTAAATTTTTTAGAGCGAAGGCCCATGGGCAGGCAGCAGAACTTTTTGGTAGAGTTGCCATAGTAGATGAACGAACAACTACAGTTAGGTTTGATTATGAACAATCGGAAAGATCAGAAATTTACCAATTTGCTATAAACGATCTAGAATCGATATTGGACGATTTACCTGAAACAACAAATGAACCTGGAAGAATTGTAAAAGGTGCAGCACAACATTTCTTAAGTGAATTTTATTTAGGATTAGGTGTTGAAACTTCAAGTGATGAAGCTTATAATCAGGCAATTAAATATGCTTCAGATGTTATTGATGGAGGCATTTATTCCTTAATGACCGATAGATTTGGATCTAGAGCATCGGAACCAGGTAAAAATGTTTATTGGGATTTATTCCGATTAAACAATCAAAATTATGCAGATGGAAATACAGAAAGTATTTGGGTGTATCAATTTGATTATGAGGCTTATAAGGCTGGAGATGAAGGCGCTAGATTAGCCTTGCCTTATTATTTAATGCCCGTTTGGAGAGCAATACCAGGCGTAATAGGAGAAGATGAATACACTGGTGGTAGAGGTGTAGCCTATATAAGACCAACTGAGTTAACCGAAACCATAATCTGGGATTCTAGTATTTCTGATGGAGATATAAGAGGTGACGAAAGTAATATTAGACGAACTGTATATTATAATGATCCTTCATATAACGGAGGAGCGTTAGTTGGACAGGTTGTACCACAATCTGAATTAGATGCTGCTAATATAGGTTTGGCAGACGGAGCTTATTATCCGATTTTTGAAAAATTTACTACAGACCAATTTGAAGGTCTTGCAGATGGAGAAAGAAGACAAAATATTTGGAGAGACGATTATGTTATAAGATTACCAGAAACCATTTTATTAAGAGCAGAAGCAAAGTTGAGAAGAGGCGATGCTGATGGAGCTGCCGATGATGTTAATCTTATAAGAGATAGAGCGCAATGTAAAGTGCGAGCAACAGCAGCAATGATGGATATTGACTTCATTTTAGATGAAAGAGCCAGAGAGCTATTTGGTGAAGAAAGTAGATGGAATACGCTATTACGTATGGGAGGTACTGTGGCATCCGATCGTATTAGAAAGTATGCTAAATACGACTATCAATCAAGTAGCTTAACCTTTGATTTTAACGCCTTCCCAATTCCTCAAACGGTTATAGATCGTAATAAGGATGTTGTTTGGGTGCAAAATTCAGGTTGGGAAAACAGATAGTCTCAGTTTAATTTAATTGAACTTTAAAAGTTGTTCAAGAAATGTGTTTATCTTAATTAATAAATTAATACATTTTTTTGAACAACTTTTTTTATTAAGATATTTGTATTCAATAGATTCATTTATTAAAGGAGCATAATAAATCGAGTACACAGGAAAAATGTTTTCTTTAAATTAGTAGTTTTATATTAAATTACAATAAAGAGTTTGGAACTAGCAAGGTGTTTTTTATTCAAAAAATCGCCAAATTCAATTTTAAAATCTAACCTATTATCATTCTAAAGGTGTTAATAAAAATTCAGGCCTTGCCTTGGTATCATAGGGTAATTTATTAAATACTATTTTAGTTTCATCTATTTAAATAGCTGAATTACAATCCCAAATATTCCAATTATAAGACACAAAGGTGAATAAAACTTGGTGTCAAATTTTCCAAAATCTGTATTCTTTACACTTTTAAAGAATCCGACATATTTAAATTCACCAAAAGCTCTCAGTAGAAATATTATTGGTATTACCCAACCTGCATATCTCAGTATCCATAAAGGTAAATTGTATGTTAAAAGTCCAGATTTAATAACGTAAAACATTCCGAATGCAGTTAAGCCAATACCAACTATGGCACTGTCAGTTTTTTTCGGATTTAACACTCTTTCTCCACTTTCCTTAGTTGGTAAGGATTTCGTAAGACCAAATTTTCCACCGATTACCCAATTAAAATGGATTAACCCAAGTAAAATAAGTATTAGGCTTAAAATTATAGATAAAGTAAAGGTTATAGATAAAGTAAAGGTTAACGAAAAAATATAATCCATATCCATAACATTTATTTTTAATGCAAAAAAAATTAAATATATGTAAGATCTTACTTAATTAAGCAAATTATTTATATTCTTTGTTATTTTTTTATAGAGTAATACCTTGTTAAAAATTAGCTACTGCAATTATTAATTTCTCATTGCCATATCATAATTATTTTGTTGTAAAATTAGTTAATAAACATGTTTTTCTAGCACATCTGTAATTTGTACTACGTTTTATATCTTTGTATTTCTATTTAAATCTTTAATATGCCGTAAATATGACTTTCTACAATAAATTAAAATGGATACTCGGAATTTCAATGATTTTTGTCTTAATCATTGCTACAAATTTAATTGATAGGAACAATTTTGTACGTGTTCGCGATTCAGTTGTTACCATCTATGAAGATAGATTAATAGCAAAAGATTTAATTTTTCAAATGCTTAAGTCTGTGCAGCAAAAAGAATTAGCAGTATCATTGTCAGATTCCATGTTTTTTGAAAATCAAAATTTAAAAGTCAACGATAATTTACAATCTTTAGTTGCAAGATTTGAGGAGACAAAATTAACAGCAGAAGAGGCAAGGGTTTTTAAAGATTTAAAAAGGAATATTCAGTTGTTAATAGATTCCGAAAGTCAACTTTTAAAATCGAATAACACCGATAACTCACAGGTTGTTAGTTATATTGAAAGTTTAAAAACGAATCTTAATGATTTATCCAAAATTCAGATAAATGAAGGGAGTAGGCAAATGTCCATTAGTAAACGCGCTCTTGATACAGTTGAATTATTTACGCAAATAGAGATTTATTTATTGGTTTTCTTGGCGATTGTAATTCAGGTTATCGTAATGTACAAGCCTAAGGGTAAGTCGTAAATTATTTTTTTGTGGGAGTAATGTCTCATTAAAAAAACTAAATGTAGGTTTATATAGTGTGATTTTCTTTAGGAAAATCCTCAAATATAAACCTACAATCTTGTGTGTGTAAGCTTAAAATTGAGTTATTACGACAGATTCTTTAGTGCGTTAATAACATCATCAGGTTCGGAGCGAGCACGGTAATCAACGTTAACATAGGTCCATTTTACTATTCCGTCAGGTCCTAAAAAAAACGTTGCCGGAATTGGTAGAATGTTTTTATTACCATTATTAATTTTTTCTAAATCAAGTTTGCGATCTGCGCGCATATGTTCCAACAAAAACTCTGGTACTTCCCAGGCAACACCATATTGAGATGCCACTTTTGCATCTTGATCAGACAAAACAATAAACTCCATTTTACTAATTTCATTTTCTGTTAAGGATCCATCTGGAACTTCTGGGCTTATAGCGATTAAATTAGCTCCTAAAGCCTTAATTTCGGGTAGTTTAGCTTGTAGTGCTCGAAGCTGTAAGTTGCAATAAGGACACCAGCTACCACGGTAAAAGGTTATAACAGCAGGGCCCTTTTGTAATAAACTTGATAGTGATACAAGTTCTCCTTTAGGGTTGGGTAGTTCAATTTCAGGTGCTTTTTCTCCAATTTTAATCGCATCTTCACCTTGTTGGAAAGACTTTGCTTTACTTATAATAGCATCTACACCTTTCATAAAGTCAGGATTGGCTTTTCGTCCCTCTGCAATTTTAGCATCAGTTTGTTCCTTTAATTTTTTCATAATTTATTGTTAGGATATTTTTTTTAATATCGAATTATTTAGCTGGTATTCCACTAAATTCTTTCAAACGAAGTAAATTTAATGTTTTGTAAAATTAAGTTATTTAGTATTATGTAAGGCTAATTACGGCGATTAATAGTTAACTTAACAAGTACATAATTACCTTTAATTAAGCACAAAATAGCAATTGTTTTTAACCTATGTTGCTCTTATATGCTCTTTTTTTATATTGAAACTTAAGGTTCCCTTAATTTGAATTGTTAGTTAGTAAAATATTATAATTTTAATCAGTTCGGTTTTTCAGGAAGCTTACATAATTATATTTTTTGCTGTGTTTGATTGTATTTTATCTTTATAGAACTAAGTCCATATAATATAGTCTATCTTTTTGTTGTAAGTACAATAATGATACATCCAGTATTAATTTGCAACATTTGTGCCCATCATTTGATAATTTTAAATTAAGTTTTTAACTTATTTTTGAGCATCTATATTCAGTTGTTATTAATTTTTTTAAGTTAACCCTTGTAAAATCAGTAAAAAAATCAATAATTTTTAACCATTTAAACAACTAATATAAGATAGAACATTTGGTTTGTGAGTATTAAATGCTAAAGCGAATAAAAAAAAATCATAAAATGAAATTAAACTAAATACATGAAAATCATAATTAATACATTTAGTTTACTTCGATTAATATACTTTTTTACATCCGTTGTTTTTGCGGGAAGTAAAACCCATAAACCTAATATTTTGGTTGTTTCTATTGATGTTGTTGGGTGTGATGATTTTCGGTGTTTAAGAGTTAAAGATACAGCGATTAAAACATCAATTATAGATGGGATTTTTATAAAGGATATGAAACGTAATAATTGGATTTCAACTATTAAAATTTGGTTAACTTCACTAGCGGCTTTTTCAACAATACGATATCCTAAGCGT
Source organism: Mariniflexile sp. (assembly GCF_041583155.1). Taxonomy (GTDB): domain Bacteria; phylum Bacteroidota; class Bacteroidia; order Flavobacteriales; family Flavobacteriaceae; genus Mariniflexile. Next base: position 5,588 of record NZ_JBFHGK010000052.1, on the reverse strand, counting down.
TCTGGTTTAAACTTTTACCTAAAAGAGAATAATGTATTTAGTGAGAATTACGAAGACAATTTTAGACTTCAAAAATTAAAGTTACCAATTCCTGAATTTATAAAGTCATTAGGTTGCAGAATATGTATAGTTACCAATGTGGTGTGGAAAATAATTCAATACCAACCAAATCCAAAGCAATTGCAATATGGTGGCAATAAAATTTATCTAGCCTTGTTTGGAGAACCTAAATTGGCAAGTGGAAGAAGAACTTAAAGTTATTAATGACCTTGAAAAACTGCTATTGAATGATTCAGAAACAAATATAGGGAATAACATAAATGTATTAAACGGACGTCTTAAGGTGGATAAACTCGTAGAGGTATATGTAAATATAGCAAGTAGAAAATTGTGGAGCTAGAATAACATGAGGATAGACCAAAATAACTTTCGGTTAATTAAGGAGATTTTAATGACATAGTTATGTGTAAATAAAGAATATAGTTAAATCAATAAGGATAGAAATCAATCAAATCATTATGAAGTATTTGAATAGGCTAATTTGCATTGTTATGATGCTACCTGCGGCATACATGTTTTCAACAGAAAAAGAAAAAGTTAAAGGCGTAAACCGACAACCTAATTTCATTATTATATTCACAGACGACCAAGGTTATGCCGACTTAAGCTGTTTTGGTGGTACACATCTTAGCACTCCAAATATTGATAAAATGGCTGCAGAAGGAGCAAAGTTAACTAGCTTTTATGTGGCTGCACCACTTTGTTCACCTTCAAGGGCTGCATTAATGACGGGGAGTTACCCAATTCGGATTAATATGGCTGTTGGGAATAATTTTCCAGTGCTACTGGCAGCCGATTCAAAAGGGCTCAATCCAGATGAAATTACCATTGCCGAAGTGCTAAAAAAAGCAGGTTATAAAACAGGAATGTTTGGAAAATGGCATCTGGGTGACCAACCAGAATTTTTACCTACAAGACAAGGTTTCGATGAATTTTTTGGCATTCCCTACAGCCATGATATTCATCCCTTCCATGGAAATCAAAAAAAATTCAATTTTCCACCATTGCCTTTACTTGAAGGAGAAACCGTTATTGAGACGGATCCCGAGGCCGATTATTTAAACAAACGCATTACAGAACGAGCAGTTAATTTTATAGAACAAAACAAAGAAACACCTTTTTTTCTGTATCTGCCACATACAAGTCCACACCGTCCTTTATTGGCTTCTCCAGAATTTATGAAAGATGCTTCAGAAGATGTTAAAGAGGCTTTAGCAAAAGAGAATGGCAGTATCGATTACAAAAACCGAGATAGAATCTATCCACAAACCATTAGTGAAATTGATTGGTCGGTTGGTCAAATTTTAGACGCTTTGAAAATAAATGGTTTAGAAGAAAATACCTTTGTGATTTTCACATCCGATAATGGTCCCGTTATAGGAAGTGCTGCGCCCTTAAAAGGAAAAAAAGGCAGTACGTTTGAAGGTGGTATGCGCATGCCAACCGTAGTACGATATCCCAATAAAATACCTAAAGGTTCTGTAAATAATGAGCTTCTAACAGCCATGGATCTCTTTCCAACTTTTGCTAAACTTGCTGGAACAGAAATACCTAAAGACCGTGTAATTGATGGAAAAGATATTTTCTCTGTATTGCAAGGCAAAAGTAAATCGCCGCATGACGTATTTTTTTATTACAGTAAAGATGTTTTAGAAGCAGTGCGATCTGGTTATTGGAAATTACGAGTAGCAGGGAATACCTCACCCGCTCTGTATAATCTGGAAAACGATATAAGCGAAAGCACCAATGTTTTACAAGAACATCCAGAAATAGTATCAAGATTAAGTAAATATATACCCGAATTTGAAGATAAACTTGATAAGAATAGCCGACCGGCAGCATTTGTAAATAATCCAAAAGCGTTATCAAAATGAAAAAAATATTATTAGCAATAAGTTTTATTTTAGGCTTATATAATTGTTCGAATAAAAAACAATTTGAAATCACATCGCCTAATGGACAAGTTAAAATTGTTTTAGATCATAAGGAAGGGCATTTATATTATAGTCTTATTGATAAAAATATAGATGCGATTTCAAATTCGGAGGTTTCAATTCTAAAAGATTTGGAGGTAGAAGTTCTGGAGACTAAAACAAACCAAGTAAATGAAACATGGAAACCTGTTTGGGGGCAATTCAGTGAAATTAAGAATGAGTATAATGAGTTGCAAGTATCTTTAAGTTATGAAGGTACACCGGTAAAACTCTTCGTTCGAACTTATGACGACGGTGTAGCCTTTCGTTTTAAGATTTCAGGCATTACAGAACGTATAAAGCCTTCTTTTTATATGGAATATGGTTTAGGTGAAACAAGTAGTTTGTATTCGCCGGCTGGTGAAGGAGAACCTGTTGGCCCCGTTGAAATTGGCACTTTGCGTTCAATGGATTCTATAAACTATCGATTTAAAATGCCATTGCTTATTGAAACTAAAGAAAATAAATTCATGACATTAATGGAGTCCGATTTAGTCAGTGTACCAGGATTCGATGTAATGAATTTAAGTTTTGATAAATCAAGCGGAAACATTATTTCAAATAATATATTTAGTTCAGAAGACAATGAATTAATTACACCATGGCGCGTGATTCTTTTAGAAAATAATATTGGCGATTTGCTTACCAATACAGTACCATTAAATGTTGCGTCACCCAACCAAATTGAAGATCCTTCTTGGATAAAACCCGGAAAAACCCTTTGGGATTGGCGAGTGCATGGGTTTACAACAGAAGACGGATTTACCTATGGCATAGACAATGAAAGTTATTACCGTTTTATAGATTTTGCGGCCGAAAATAATATTGAATATTTTATGATTGATGATGCTTGGTATACTCATGTAGAGCCAGGAAAAATGACCTTGTCTGAAAAACTAGATTTAGAAAAAGTAATCGAATACGCCAAAGATAAAGGCGTTTCGCTGCTTTTGTATTATGATAGAAGGCAAGGCGATTATGGTGATAAGGAATTATTCCCTTATTATAAATCCTTAAATATGAAAGGCATAAAGTATGGTTTTATGGGCTCAAACGTGCCATTTACTAGAGATGCCATACGTATGAGTGCTGAAAGTAATTTATTGATAGATTTTCATGATGGTCCAGTTCCTTTTACTGGGGTTAGTAGAACCTATCCCAATGCGATTACTAGAGAATATTGTCATGCACAACAAGATTCCAGACGCGCTTTTACCCCAAAAACATTCATAAGAATGGCGCTTATTAATGCCATTCAAGGTCCTTTGGATATGAATAATGGTGTATTTGATATCTCAAGTGTAAATGCAGGAGAAAGAGAAAAAGGACCTAGAAAATTAAACTCTTTGCAAACTACATCTGTTGCAGAAGCAGCAAGAACTTTAATTATTTTTAGTGGCTTGGTATGCATTCCAGATGCTCCTGAAGCTTATGCTGAAAAACAAGATTTATTTGAATTTATCCAAGAAATGCCAGTTGGAAAATGGGACGAAAGCAAAGTATTACATGCTAAAATGGATGCCTACATTTCTACAGCTAGAAGGCATGGCGATGATTGGTTTATTGGCTCTGTTCATGCAGAAGGCGGCACTTTAGATATTTCTTTGGATTTCCTAAACGAAAATCAAAATTACATCATTACGTATTATGAAGATACCGAAGACACCAACAGTAAAACAAACCCCGAAGCTTATCAAGTAAGAGTGTCTTCAGTTAAAAAAGGTGATGTGGTAAAGGCTAAAATAGTGGAAGGTAGTGGCCATTGTATGTGGATTAGGCCAGAATAAAATATAAATATTAAAAGAAGGATGAATTATATTATAAATAAGTTGTTTGTTTTAACAGTGTTAATGTTTGGGTTTATAATAAATGCACAGCAAAATGAACAGCCTAATATTATATTAATATATGCCGATGATTTGGGTAAAGGATTGTTGAGTCACTACGGACAAAAAATTATCAGTACACCGCATATCGACCAATTAGCTCAAGAGGGCATTACTTTTGAAAATGCTTATTCAGGGATGGTATGTGCTCCTTCTAGAGCATCATTAATTTCAGGGTTAAGAGATTGCGATCCAAATAATTTTCAAGTTACAAAAGCAGGTATCTATTCAAAATTAAACAGCGGTACCAATACCAATCAAGAAATCCAAGGGATGATTGATTCGGCCTTAACACCTCCTAATAAAGACGCTATTTTTTTAGGAGAAGTGGCTCAAAAACAAGGCTATGTAACAGGTCAGTTTGGTAAATTGGAATGGGGATTTGCAACCTCGCACCAACAAATGGTACGTCATGGTTGGGATGAATACTACGGCTATTTAGACCACGTAAGAGCTCATGGTTTTTACCCGCCTTTTTTATTTAGAAATGGCGAAGTAGAATATATTGAAGGCAATACGCATGCCGATTGTGGAAAAACCAAAGAAAATGAAACGCCCGAGAAGTTTAAAGAACGTTGGAATATGGAAGGTAAAACTGTTTATTCCCAGCACTTGTTTATGACTAATGTTTTAAATTTCATCAGTAAAAATAAGGAGAAACCGTTCTTTCTTTACTTTCCCACCCAATTGCCCCATGGCCCGGTTTCGGTTCCTGCTGTGCATCCCGATTTTGCCAATAACAAGCAATTAACCCAAATAGAGAAAGAATACGCTTCTATGGTAAAAATGTTGGACGATAATGTGGGGCAAATCATGGCGCATTTAAAAAACTTGGGGATTGATGAAAACACGTTGGTAATTTTTACTTCCGATAACGGACATGAAATTTATTATGCTCAAGAAGGACGTATTTACAAACCTTATAAAAACGTAAAGACGGGAGAACGCTTTGATGATTTAAAAAATAAGTTTTACAGCGATTTAGGAGGTGATGTTTTTGATGGGAATGGTGGTAGAGCAGGCTTAAAGCGAAGCAATTTACAAGGCGGTATTGTAACACCATTAATTGCCAGATGGCCTAAAAAAATTGCTAAAGGTCAGAATAGTAATTTGTTAGTAGCTAATTATGATTTTGTAGCCACTCTTGCCGATGTTACGGGGTATAACGGTGAAATTAAAACCGATGGAGTGTCTTTTTACAACGAATTGATAGGAAAAGGAAATACGAAATCGCATGATTATGTGATATATGCTTCTTTTATAGGGCCAACTATCATTACCAATGATGGATGGAAATTAAGAACCCATATGCCTAAAAAAGCATTTGAATTGTACTATTTGCCAGACGATTATCGCGAAGAAAACGATTTATCCCAAAAATATCCAGAGAAAGTAAAAGTTTTAAAAAATGAAATGCTAAAGGCATGTGCTGGGGATTTAGAAAATGGGGTTTTTACGTTTGGTAAAAATTCCATAGATGTAGAAAAACTATCAAAAATTAAAAAATAATAATGAATAAGTTAATATCAGTTTTAAAGGTTTTTGGGGTGCTTACAATGGTTGTTATTTTTTTAATATCATTTGATTTTCCCAGAGAAAATCATGCAACGCACTTAAAATTATGGTACAAGCAACCTGCCAATGCCAGTAAAGAATTGGCTTCTATAAT